>JAAFIF010000025.1 GCA_013298625.1 Myxococcales bacterium | reverse complement strand
CCAGCGAATCGACGATCCACTTGAATACTGGTGACCCAGGACTCGACGACGACCTGCGCGCGCTCGCCCCAGCCGTCGCCGCGGCGTGCGAGGGCGCCGACCCCGCCCACGACCTGTTGCACGTCGTGCGCGTGACGCGAACGGCGGTCGCGCTCTGTCAACGTGAGTCGCAGCCGCCGCGGGTGGCCGTCACCGCGGCGTGGCTGCACGAGCTGTTCAACTACCCCAAAGGCCACCCGGATTCGAAGCGCTCTGGAGAAGTGTGCGGCGAGCGCGCCGCGGAGCTCCTGCGCTCACACGGGTGGAGCACGGACTCGATCGACGCCATCCGCTATGCGATCGCTGTGCATCCGTTCTCGCTGGGGATCACTCCGACCAGGGCCGACGCCAAGATCCTGCAGGACGCCGATCGGCTCGACTCGATCGGCGCCATCGGCGTCGCCCGCTGCTTCGCGACGTGCGCCTCGATGGGGCGACCGTTCTACGAGCTCGACGACCCGTGGGCCGCGCAGCGCGCGCTCGACGACAAGCTGTGGGGCCTCGATCACTTCGCGCTCAAGCTCTCGCGCATCGCGTCGGTGCTGCACACAGACGCAGCCCGCGCGATCGCCGCCGAACGCACCGCGTTTCTGCAGGCGTTTACGGACCGCCTTCGACGAGAGATCGACGGGCTGTGACGCCCGTCCCAACGAGATCACCGATGAACCACCGCCTCGCGCTCGCCGCGCTCACGCTCACCGCCTGCGTCACCCGCGAGGTCGTGTACGTCCAGCAGCCGCCCACGCAAACGCAAGTCACTGCCTCGGTGCAGGTGCAGATCAACTGCGACGAGTTCTGCTCGCCCTCGTACGACTCCTGCCGCGTCGGCTGCCAGCCCCAGGCGTGGTCGCCGAACATGCAGTCGATGCAGAGCCACTGCGAGAGCCGCTGCGACTTCAACCGCTTCAGCTGCGTGAGCCGGTGCCGAGAAGGACAAAGACCTCGAACACACCATTGACAAAGCGAAGACGTCTGTTAGTTTCCGCGCCGCCCGCTGGAGAGCTGTCCGAGTGGTTGAAGGAGCCTGACTCGAAATCAGGTGTACCGGAAACGGTATCGGGGGTTCGAATCCCTCGCTCTCCGCCAGTGTCGCTCCGATACAAACCGCCCACTTCATCCGCTGCTCACTGAGCGACGATGAACGTGGGCGGTGGAGCATTTGAGGGCTGCGTCGCGGTTCGCGCTCATGGGCGAGCGGCCGACGCGAACGGTGCGACAACCGTTGCACTGCGACGCGAAATCCAATACCTCTGCGCACATCTTTGGAGAGCTGGCCGAGTGGTCGAAGGCGCGGCACTGGAAATGCCGTGTACCGGAAACGGTACCTAGGGTTCGAATCCCTAGCTCTCCGCTAAAAAACCGCGTGTTCTTCGCGGTCGATCGCGATCCTTCAGGGGTCGGTTCACGGGGGTGAATTGCATCGAGCCACGGCGCGAAGTAGCTTGCGCGCCCGTTCGAGGCGGCTGTCCCCGCGACGCCTCTGCGTCGTCCGGCATCACCGCGAGCGCTTCGTGCCATCGCGCCGCCGGACGCCGATGCGAGACCGCCTCGCCAACGCTCCCTCACCGTCATTTCACCGAGGAACTTCGTGCGCAAATCGCTGATCGCCCTCTGCCTCACCTCGCTCGTCGTCGCCGCGTGCAACAAGGCTCCCCCCGAGCCGCCCGTCGTTTGGCCGAGCGAGCCGGCAGCGCAACCCTCGACCGCACCCACCACGGGCTCCTCGACGCCGCCGAGCTCGCCGCCGACGATCACCGTCCCCTCGACGCCCAAGCCCACCACCCTGCAGAAGCGCGACATCATCGTGGGCACCGGCGCCGAGGCCACGAGCGGCCGCAACATCCGCGTGCAGTACACGGGCGTGGCGTGGTCGACGGGCCGCAAGTTCGACTCGTCGTGGGACCGCAACCGCGATCCCTTCGCGTTTCGCCTCGGCGCGGGCAACGTGATTCCCGGCTGGGATCAGGGCGTCGCGGGGATGCGCGTCGGCGGCCGCCGCGAGCTGATCATTCCGCCGAACCTCGCGTACGGCGAGCGGGGCGCCGGCAGCGACATCGGCCCCAACGAGACGCTCATCTTCGCCGTCGACCTCGTCGCGGTCGAGTGATCGAAGATCGCGCGCTCAACCGCTGAATTTACAGGGTCATCTCCAACATCGTGACCCTGAACCCCAGCTTCTTGAAGAGCGCCTGCCCCGCCGCGTTCTGCGCCGCCGTGTGAAGGACGATCCGCGCCGCCCCGCGCTCGCGCATCCGCTCGACGAACGAGCGCACCAGCGCGACGCCGACGCCCTTCGCGCGCGCGCTGTCGTCGACGAACACGTCGTGCAGGACGCCGCTCTCGTCCATGAGCATCTCCCAGTTGCGGGGCTCTTGGCGGCCGAAGGCGTAGCCCACCACGCGATCGCCCATCGTCGCGACGAGGACCATGCTCGCGCGGCTGCCGAGCTCTCCCGCGAGAAAGCGACGATAGCCGGTCTCGACCGACGGCCCGGCCTTGAGAAAGCGCTCGTTGTCCCAGTCGTAGTGCATGCGCACGAGCCGCGCGGCCAGGACGCTCACCGCGTCGAGGTCCTCTTCGCACGCGTCGCGTACGGTGATCTCAGCGTCTTCGCTCATCGTGTCGAGTGATCTGTGCATAGCACGCCCGCGGGCAGCTACACTGCGCGCGTCTCTCATGGCCAACGACGACAACACGGGGCGCAAATCCACCGGGGGCATGGGGCAGAAGCCACGCGTTCCGGTCGGTCCTCGGCGCGGCGGCGCGACGGATTCGCAGCAGCCCGAGACCCGCGAATCGCTGATCGACGACGAGGTCGCGCCCTCGTCGAAGTCCGCGCGACACACCCGCGCGACGAGCGCGAGCAGCAAAGAAACCGCTCCCGACACGGTGCGCGACGAGCCGACGCCGTCCGCCGCGCGCGTGTGGATCGTGCGCATGCTGGCGCTCTCGATCGCGGGGGTCTTGCTCGCGCTCGGCGGGATCGTCGGGCTCTTCGTGTACTACGGCCGCGACCTGCCCGACGTTCACAACCTTCGAGCCCAGTGGCGCCCGCCGCAGACGACGCGGATCTACGCGCGCGACGGGACGGTGCTCGCCGAGCTCTTCACCGAGCGCCGCACGGTCGTCCCGATCGAGCAGATCCCGCGCAACCTCGTGATGGCTTTGCTGGCCGCAGAGGACGCGGATTTCTACGGCCATCGAGGGCTCGACTACCCGGGCATGCTCCGCGCGCTCTACGTCAACATCCGCCGCGGAACGACCGCGCAAGGCGCGAGCACGATCACCCAGCAGCTCATCAAGAACATCTTGCTCACCTCCGAGCGATCGCTCGCGCGCAAGGTGCGCGAGGTCGTGCTGGCGCGACGCATCGAGAGCGAGCTCAGCAAGAACGAGATCCTGTTTCTCTATCTCAACCACATCAATTTTGGCCACGGCCGCTACGGCGTCGAAGAGGCCGCGCGCTTCTACTTCGGAAAGCACGCGCGCGAGCTCACCCTCGGCGAGTGCGCGTTGCTCGCAGGCGCGCCGAAGTCTCCCGTTCTGTACTCTCCGCGGTCGCACCCCGAAGCCGCGCTCAACCGTCGTCGCTGGATCCTCGGACAGATGGTGTCCAACCAGTTCATCACGCGCGAGCAAGCGGACCTCGCCGGGGCCGAGCCGCTTCGCTTGCGGGACGTCAACGACGACGAGGGCACCTCGCCAGAGGTCGTCGAAGCCGCGCGCGCGCTGCTGTTGCAGATCGAAGGCGAAGACGCAGTCCGACGCGGCGGCTACCAGATCCACACGACCATCGACCCGGCTCTGCAGCGAGCGGCGCGCGACGCGCTGCAAGCAGGGCTGCGCGAGCTCGACGATCGCCAGGGATTTCGCGGGCCGTTGCTCGCTGCCGGCGCGCGGCGCGTTCGCGGACGGCCGGGCTACGTGGTCGACGCAGAGCCCGCGCCGAGGGACGGAAGACTCTTGCCGGGCCGCATCTACGTCGGGATCGTCGAGTCGACGCGCGACCCCGACCCGAGCACGCGCACCGCAGGAGACATCACCGTCCGCGTCGGCGACACGCTCGGCACCATCCCTTGGAACTCCGTCGCCCGCTACGTTCGCGCCGAGGACGCCCCGTCGGTGTTCGCTCCGAACGGCGCGACCGTGCGCGTCTCGGTCGACCGCGTCGCCACGCCGACCAGTCCTGCGACGATGCGCCTCGAGCTCGGACCGCAAGCCGCGCTCGTGGCGATCGACCCGACGACGCGCGAAGTGCGCGCGCTGATCGGCGGCTACGACGTGCTGGCTGGCGGCTTCGATCGAGCGCAGCGAGCGCAGCGTCAGCCGGGCTCGGCGTTCAAGCCCTTTCTCTACTCGCTGGCGCTCTCGACCCGGCGCGTGACGCTCGCGAGCACGTTCGACCCCAACCCGCGGTGCTTCGGCTCGTGGTGTCCGCGCGAGTCGCACGCGCACGACCCCGCGCTCGGTCCAGAGCCGCCGCTGCGGTTGCGCGAAGCGCTCGCGCAGTCGCGAAACATCGTGGCGGCGCAAGTGGTGATGGACGTGACGCCGCAGGCGCTCGTCGAGCACGCGCACGCCGTTGGTTTGCCTGGAGAAATGCAGGCTGTTCCGTCGCTCGCGCTCGGCGTGGCGTCGGTGACGCCGATGGAGATGACCAACGCGTACACGACGTGGGCGGCCGCTGGTCGCTTCGCGCCGCCGCGGCTGATCGCGCGCATCGTCGGCCCCAACGGACGCGAGGTCGCGCTGCCCGACGGACCCGCGCCGCGACAAGTGCTCTCGCCGGCCGAAGCGCACCTCGTGACCTCGATGATGACCAGCGTGATCGAGCGCGGCACCGGCCAACGCGCGCGGGCGCTCAACCGCCCCATCGCAGGAAAGACGGGCACCACCAACGCGAGCCGCGACGCATGGTTCGTCGGCTACACGGCGGACCTCGTCGCGGGCGTGTGGGTGGGCTTCGACGATCGCCAGCCGCTCGGCCGCAACGAAGAGGGAGCGCGCTCGGCGCTGCCCATTTGGGTGCGCTTCATGCGCGAGTACGTCAGCGTGCGCCACCCGCCGGCCGTCGACTTCGTTCGCCCCGACGGCGTGATCGTCGCGCAGATCGACCCGGCCACTGGGATGCTCGCGCGCCCCGGCCAGTCCGACGCGATCGACGAGCTGTTTCTCAGCGGAACCGAGCCTCGCCAGATCGCCGTCGCCGCGACGGACGCCGGCGCGAGCGCGCTCAGCAGCTTCTTCACGGCAGGCGACGGAGGCATCCCCCTCGAGGCGACCGAAGAAGAAGACGCAGGCAGCGCTCCGACGCCAGACGCCGCGACGCGCGCCGACGAGCCGGACGCCGCCAGCGCTGCGCCTGACGCGAGCTGACCTCGCCTCGCGCGCGTGCCGCGTTGTGTGGCACGCTCTCGCGCATGTCGCTACGCACCGTGCTCGATCACCTCGCTCCGCTCGCGCGCTCGCTGCGAAAGGGCCAAGTCCCCGAAGGCGGAGACCCGTCGCTGCTCTTCAACGCCGCCGTCGAAGGCGGCTACCTCGTCGCCGCCGCAGACGGAACGGTGGACGCCGCCGAGCTCGGCACGCTCAAGCGCGCCATCCTCGCGCTCGCCGGCGACGATCTACGCAGCGACGACCTCGACGCGCTCGTCGAAGACCTGATCGACCTGCGCGCGAGCGAGGGAGAAGCCGCGCGATGCAAGGCCGTCGGCGAGCTGCTCGCAGCGCACAAAGCCGCAGACGAAGGCCTGTACCTCGCCGCGGCCATCGCGTACGCGTCCAACGGACTCGACCGCAAAGAGCTCGCCGTGCTCGAGCGCATCGCCCACAGCGCAGGCCTCTCGCAAGCGGGCCTCGTCACGCTCGCAACGCAGGTGCGCGACGACCTCGGCCGCCGCTCGTTGCCCGAGTGACCCGCGCGACGAACGGTTTGCAGCGTCGCGTGTTGTCGCGACCGCACTTCGTTGGCACCATCGGCGCGTGACCGACGACTCGAAGCCCTCTGGAGCGCGCCCGCCCCTCCCCCGTCCCACCCCTGCGGCAGCAAGCGTGACGGCAGGTTCCGTGGCGACGCGCCCGCCCGCGCCGCCCGCCGCGCCGCCCGCCGCGCCCGACGGCGCGAGCCAGCAGGGCGGGGACAAAGGATCGCTGCTCAACTCGTCGTCCACCAAGGCGCTGATCGACCTCGCGATCACCGCCAAGCGCCTGCGCGAAGAGCAGATTCAAGCGAAGGTGGTCTATTACGGCGAAGGGCAGAAGACCAACGCCGAGCTCGACGCGATCACCGAGGCCGTCGTCGCCGAGCTGCAATCGCTGCAGCTCGCGGGCATCAAGGTCGTGACGACCAGCGCCTCTGCTGCGCCCACGACCGACGTGTCCATCGAGCTGATCGGCACCCTGCGCGCGCTGCTCGAGAAGCTCTTCTCGCCGCGCCGCGAGGGCTTCATGCGCCGCAAGATCGAGGACATCCAGCGCAAGATCACCACGCTGTTCTTCAACTCGGCGCTGTACATCAAGCTCTCGACGCAAGCGCGCCAGGCGCTCTCGGTCACCTACCCCGATCAAGCGGTGTACCTCGCGATCCGCATGCACCGCGACGCGATGCTCGCGACGATCCGCTCGCAGCGATACACGGACCCCAAGGTGCTCGCCGAGGCGCTCTCTCGCTTCGACTCGATCGAGAAGGGCCTTCGCATGGACTTTCTCTCGCGCACGACGCCCGAGCTCGAAGCGCTGCTCGGGATCTACCGTGAGGTCCTGCTGAAGTTCTTCTTCGAAGAGTTCAAGCCAGGCCTCGGGGATTTTTGCTGGGCGGTGATCAAAGAGTCTCGCGTGGGCCTCGGGAGGCCGCACGGGTACAAGCTCGCGCCCGACGTGTTCATGTCCTTTCGCGAGGTGTTCGAGAAGCACTTTCTCGAGCGGCTCGTGCTCAACGTGCAGGGGCCGCTCGTGCAGAAGGCCACCTCGATGCGCGACACGTTTCGCGACGAGACCGTGCAGTTCGTCGCCGACCCGCAGATCTTCAGCGACGTTTGCACGGTCGTGTGCGACGCGATCTACGACTACCTGTACACCGAGGGCTTCTTGGATCTACCCACGCAGTGGCGCAATCACTTGTTCAAGGACCGCGCGGCGGGCTGATCGATGTCGAAGCTGACTCCTTGGGACAAGCTCGCGGCCCGGCCGGGCCCGGGCCTGATCAACGTCGTCGTCGAGACGCCGCGCGGCTCGCGCAACAAGTACAAGTACGACACCACGCTGGGCCTGTTTCGGCTCAACCGGGTGCTCTTCGCAGGGGCGTCGTTTCCTTTTGATTTCGGGTACATCCCAGCGACGCGCGCGGGCGACGGCGACCCGCTCGACGTGCTGGTGCTCATGGACGCGCCCGCGTTTACGGGCTGCCTCATCTACGCGCGGCCCATCGGCGTGCTGCGCGCGACGAAGAACGGCAAAGAGAACCATCGGTTGATCGCCGTCTCGACCGACGACAAGACGTGGGCCACGCACCGAGACCTCAGCGATCTTCCGCGCAAGCTGCTCAAAGAGATCGAGCAGTTCTTCTCGTGGATCCTCGACGTCGAAGCCACGCGGCACGAGCTGCTCGGCTGGCGCGGCATCGGCGAGGCTGAGCGCATCATCCAACGAGGAATCAACGAGCACGACAAGCTCGCCGCCGCGCTCGTCGCGAAGAAGAAGAAGAAGAAGCGCGCCTGAGCGGCTGTTGGCGTGCGCGAGGCCGCGAGTCGTGCCAGCATTTCGCCGCGCGCGGCGTTGCGCGCGACCGCACCGACTACAAGGAGCCCTCGCACGATGAAGCTGACCACCCCCGGAGCCGCCGCCTGCCAGAGCTGCGGCGCCCCGATGCCCACCGCCAAGGACCACGCAGGCGGCCGCGAGGACTCGCAGTACTGCCGCTTCTGCGCGGACAAGAGCGGCGCGCTGCTGCCCTACGAGACCGTCCACGAAAACATGGCCGTCGAGCGCTTCATGAAGGTCAACGGCATGCCCCGCAAGGGCGCCGAGGACTCTGCTCACCGCGCGCTCAAGGCCATGCCCGCGTGGAAGGACAAGCGCTGAGCTCCCCTCAGGGACGCTGAGCTCACTGCGCGGCTGCCGCTTCGGGCCCGGCGAACACCGCGCCGGCGATCGCGTCCCGCGCGCCCCAGAGCACCGAGCTCATGTGCTCGGGCACCCGACGGCTCACCGCCACCAGCGCAGCGTCCACGTCGGCCATCGTCGGCAGCACCCTGCCGCGCTTGAGCGCGCCAGCGATCGCGTGCTGCTCGACCGTCGTGCGCGTGAGCACTCCGACCAGCTCGGCCATCTGCCGCGTTTGCTGCTCGAACTCGCGCTCGAGCTCCTCGACCTTCGCCCGCGCTTCGTTGGCCCGCTGGCTCGCCGTGACCGCGTGCTGCGCCAGCGCCTCGCGCGTCGCGTCGCACTCGTCGAACATCGACCGAAGCAGCCCGCGCTCTGCCTCGAGGCGCTCGATCTTCGCCTCGAGCGTGGCCAGCACGTCAGCGATCGCTGACGCAGCTTCGTCGCGCACCTGGCACAGCTCGGCGAGCTCATCGTCCGCACGCTTGGCGCGCTCTTGCTCGCGCGCGACCCGCGCCCGAAGCGCGCTCACCGCGAACTCGTTGGCCTCGCGCACGGCGTTCAAGGACTGGCCCTGCCGAGACGCCTCGCACATGCGCGCGGCGCGCTCGAGCTCGAGCTCCCGCGCGAGCTCTGCGTAGCGAAACGCAGCGCCCTTCACGCATCCTTCGACCGCGGCTTCGCCCGCTTCGCGCTCGGCCGTGTTGCGCGCCTTCCACGCGTGCATGTCCAGCGCGTGCTCTTCTCGGAGCCGGTCAGCGTCGTCGAGCGACGCGCGCAGCTCCGCCCGCATCGCGGCCCGCGCTTGCTCCCACTCGTGCCGCTCGCGCTCGAGCCGCTCGCTCGCCACGTAGCGCAGCGCCAGCTCGCGTCCTTCGCGCTCACCGCTCGTGCGCTGCTCGATCGTCGCGAGCGCGCCGCGGTGGCGCTCTTCGATCGCGGCGAGCTCGGCGCGGTGCTCGATCTCGCGTCGGCTCGCGATGGCGTCGAGCTCGCAGAGCGCCTGCCGCGTCTCGGCCAGCTCTGCGCGAAGCGTGACGATCGTCCGCTCGGCCTCGGCGAGCTGCAGCCGCGCGTCGTCGTTGGTGCCCGTGAGGGCGCGCTCCGAGGCGAGCGCGCGAGACAGCTCCGAGTCCACCGCCTCGAACTTCTTGCGCCAGCTCTGCGCGTCGGCCACTGCCACGTCGCGCTGCGCTTCGGCCTCGCTCGCGGCGCGATCGCGCACCTCCATGCGAACGACCGCCGCCTGCCGCGCGCCCATCGCCTCGTCGAGCTTGATCCGCGCGTCCACCAGCAGCCGCTCGCGCGCCACGTTGGCGTCCTTCAGCCGTCGCACCTCGCGCTCGCGCAGCTCGAGCCCCTCGCGAAGCTCGGCGACCTCGCGCGTCGTGCTGCCCTGCCCCCGGCGCGCGTTGGCCTCGCTCTTGGTCAGCGCGTCCCTCAGCCGAACGACCTCGCCTCGCAGCGCGTCGCGCTCGGCGACCGCCCGCTGCGCGAGCTCGATCAGCGCCGGTCCTGCGATGGAGGCCTCGCCCTCGAACTGCGTCGAGGTCGCGTCCATCTCGTCGAGCGAGTCGTCGTTGGTGTCGAGCGCAGAGGCTTGCGTAAGGACCGTGGCGACAGCGTTGGTAGGGTTCATGGCGGCTCCGAGTGTCAGGGCCGACGAAGCACTCACCCGGCGAATTTCGGCAACTTTTTGGCATGCCACGCAGGCGTTGCACCGCCGACGGCATCCAAATTGCCCTGCTTTCGCTGGAGAAAATCGGACTGCCGATGACCGGTTGCCGTTGACGGTGCGAAGCGGACTGCACACCGTCCCACCCGTCTCTTTTCGTCGTCAGTGCGGTTGCAGCGGTGTTCCCTCCGCTGACCGCACGGAGGGCACTCGATGTCCGTACTCCTCTCGTGGCTTTCGTGGGCGAACGTGCCGTTCTTGTCGGCGCTCGCGATCGCTGTGCTCTTCGCCACCCTGCAAGCCACGGGTCTGCTCGGCTTGCTCGCCGGCGGAGACCACGATGGAGACCACGACGCTGACGGTGACGCGGACGGCGACGCTGACGCGGACGGCGACGGTGAGCCGCACGCGACGCACGAGGGATTCTCTATCGCCGGGCTGCTCGGCGTGGGGCGCGTTCCGCTCACGTTCTTGCTGCAGAGCTTCGCGATCGCCCTCGGCATCGCGGGCCTCTCGATCCACACGATCGCGTACGGCATCGCCGCGCCGCCCACCCGCGCGCTGCTCTGGTCCGCGCCGCTCGCCATCACCATCGCCCTCGCCCTCACCTCCGCGCTCGCCCGCGTCGCAGGCCGCATCTTCTCGACCGAAGGCCAAGAAGCATCGCGCCGCTCGCAGCTCGTCGGAAGCACCGGCGTAGTGATCTCGTCCCGCGTCGACCGCGAGTTCGGCGAAGTGCGCATCAGCACGCCCACCGGCGTCACCGTCCGCGTGATCGTCTCGACCGAAGACGAGCAGCCCATCGCCGAAGGCAACCAGGTCGTCGTCACCGAGTACGACCGCGAGCGAGACCGCCTCGTCGTGGCAGCGCTCGACGAAGACGACCGCGCCCGCAGACGCAGCGGCGCCGCATGATCCACCGCAGCCGCGCCCGCGGGAGAGCGAGCGCGCTGCACCGACGACACCAACTCACTGACCACGTCCGACCGCCGCGCTCAACGGCGGCCGCGCGCGGCAGCCATCGACCACGCACGTTCGACAGCTACAGAGCACAACGCTCTTCGAGGGAGTGAACCAACCATGCAGCCATCATCCGTCCTCTCGCTTCTGGCCCAGGCCGCGAGCAGCCCGTTTTGGGAGCGCCCGCAGTTCATCGTCACCGCGCTCATCACGCTGGGATCGGTCTTCGTCGTCACGCTCTTGCTCGTCACGGTCGCGCGCTTCTACCGCCGCTGTGGCGCGGACGAAGCGCTGGTGCGCACAGGCGCCGGCGGCAACAAGGTCGTCATCGGCGGCGGCGTCACGGTGTTTCCCATCCTGCACCAGCTGCTGCGCGTCTCGCTGCGCTCGCTCAAGCTCAGCGTCGATCGCTCGGGCGCGATGGCCCTCGTCACGCGTGACAAGATCCGCGCGAACGTCACGACCGAGCTCTACATCAAGGTCGAGCCCATCGCCGACGACGTGATGGCCGCCGCGCGCTCGTTCGGCGAGCGCAACCTCGACGAGCACGCCATCGGTGACCTCATCGAAGGAAAGCTCACCGACGCCCTCCGCTCGGTCGCCGCCAACTCGTCCTTCATGGAGCTGCACACCAACCGCAAGGACTTCGCCGAGAGCATCCAAAAGGTCCTCGCCGAAGAGCTCAAGAAGAACGGCCTCACCCTCGAGAACGTCTCGATCACCTCGCTCGCCATGGTGCCCGTCAAGGACCTCAACGCCAGCGAGTTCTTCGACAGCGAAGGCTTGATGACCATCACCGAGCAGGTGAAGTCCAACGCCCGCAAGACCAACCAGATCGAGCGCGAGGCCGACGTCGCCATCCGCGAGCAAAACGTCATCTCGCACCAGAAGGTCCTCGAGGCCGACGAGCGCGACCGCCGCAACGAAGCCGACCAGGGCCGCCGCGTGCAGGAGTACGCCGCCACCCAAGCAGCGGCCACCGCCGCCGTCGTCTACGACCAGCAGCGCGCGCAAGAGACCGCCGCGCTCATGAAGCAACAGCTCGTCGAGACCGCCCGCATCGAGCAGATGAAGGCCGTCGAGATCGCCGAAGCCATGCGCGTCGCCGCCACCCGCGAGGCGCAAATCGCCAGCGAAAAGACCCAGCAAGCCGCGCTCATCGCCAAGGAGCGCGAGATCGAAGCGGCCAACATCGAGAAGATGAAGACCGTCGAGGCGGCCAACGTCGAGAAGATGAAGACCATCGAGACGGCCGAGGTCGAGAAGCGCAAGACCATCGAGGCCGCCGAGATCGAGAAGCAGAAGACCATCGAGACCGCGCGCGTCGCCAAGCAGATCGCCGTCACCAACGCGATGGAGCAAGAGGCCCGCGCCGAGGCCCTCAAGGCCACGGCCGAGGCCGAGCGCCAGCAAGCCACGCAGGCGATCATCACCGTCGAAGAGACCGCCAAGGCCCGCCGCGAGCGCGAGATCGCCATCATCAAGGCCGAAGAGGCCGCGCAGAAGTCCCGCATCGACGCCGAGCGCGAGGCCTTCGCACGCAAGCTCGACGCCGAGACCAGCGCCGCCGCGGTGAAGGCTCACGCCGACGGCGAGGCCTCTGCCAAGACCGCCGAGGCGAGCGGCGAGATCGCGCGGGCAGAAGGCGCCGCGAAGTCCAAGCAGCTCGGCGCCGACGCCGCCGCAGCCGTGGTTCGCACCGAGGCGCAGGCCGAGGCAGACCGCGTTCGCATCAGCGCAGAGGCTCGCGCGAAGGCCGCGCAGCTCGAAGCCGAAGCGCTCATCGCCCTCGCCGAAGCCACCCGCAAGAAGGGCGAGGCCGAGGCCGACGCCAAGCGAAAGCTCGTCGAGGCAGAGAACCAGGTCGCGACCAAGTTCTTGATGAAGGACATCGCGATGAAGGCGATCGAAGTGCTCCCGCAGGTCACCAAGGAGCTCATGACGCCCGCGCACGCCATCAAGGAGATCAAGGTGCTGCAGATGTCCGGCGGCCCTGGGTCCTCGAGCAACGGCGACGGCTCGCACCAGGGCGGCGCGTTCGGCGCGGCCTCGCCGGTGCTGAAGACCGTGCTCGAGGCGGGCGCGGCGTTTCCGCTGCTGCGCGAGCTCATGCAGTTCGCCCAGGTCGACACCAACAAGATCACGGACTCGGCGCGCAAGCTCATCGGCGCCCTGCCCGACGAGCTGAAGAAGATCGCCGCAGAGGACCCCTCGCTCGCGGCCAAGCTCGCCTCGCTCTCGCCCGACGCGGGCGGCGAGGGGATCAAGGTCCGCGAGGCAGATGCCTCGGTCGAGCCGTCCCACGGATAACTGAGCGATGTTCAGATCGCAGCGAGGCCACTGAACCATGAACGCACCGAACGGACCCGAAGCGCTCGCGCTCACCGCGCTCGGCCGCGTGCTGGCGTCGCAAGACCTCGGCACCGCGTACGGCGCTGCGCGCGACGAGCTGCGCGCGGTGATCAACCGCGACCCCATCGACTCGCTCGTGGTCACCTGCCTCGGCGGCGCGTGGCTCTTCTACGTCGCCGAGAAGGACGACAACGAGAAGGTGAAGTCCTTCTGGGACGCGCTGGTGTTCGTCACCACGTCGCTCTCCGTCGGCTACGCCAACATGTTCGCCGTCACCCCCGCAGGAAAGGCGATCGCCTCGGCCCTGATGACCATCGGCCCCGCGATGGCCGCGCGCGCGCTCGACGCGCCTGCGGCAGAGCGCGAGGCGACCGAGCGACAGGCGATCGACACGCAGCGCGCGTTGATCGACCGCATCGACGCGCTCGTGCAGCGCATCGACGCGCAGACCGCGCCCTCAGCGCCGTGAGCGCGCGCGCAGCACGATGACCGACGGCGACTCGTAGACGACGTCGCACTCGGCGCGCACGGCGCGCACGCGCTCGGGGCGCGAGACGACCCAGGCTCCGCGGCGCGCCTGCTGCTCGACGTGGAGATTCGCTGGGCGGATGTCCGAGGCGTTCCATCGGATAAACTGCGAGGGGCGGAGGCGAGAGAGCACCTCGACGACGGCGTTGTCGCAGAACACTGCGTCGACGTTGGCGGCGGCGGTCAGCGCTGCCGCTGCGGCGACGTCAGAGCGCATCCGCGACGAGGCCCGCGCCCGCAGCTCGCTCACCGCGTGCGCGCCGCGCAGCGAGAACCACAGCGACGCTGCGCACACAAAAACAAGCTGCCAGCGAAACGACCGACGAACCCGCAGTCTCGTGGCCACCCACAGCGCGCCCGCGCCCATCGCGAGCGCGTAGAACGGCAGGTACGAGACCGCGTGCCGCACGAGCCCCAAGTGCTGCCCGCGCACCCACGCGAAGCTCACGAAGCCCACGATCGACAGCGGCGCGAGCACCCACGGCCACCGACGCTCTCGCGCGAACAACGCGAACCCCGCGAAGCTCGCGAGCAGCGCGCCCGTGCCCCAGTTGATCCACGGGATCGTCGCTGGATACCAGAGCGCCCTGCGCTCGATCGGCGGCAGCACTGGCAGCAGCCTCGGCAGCGCGCGCGCGACGAACGTCCGGTTCTCGCGCACGAACCACAGCCACTCGCCCGAGTGCGCTCGGTGCGCCGCGCACCACACGGCCACCGTCGCGAGCGGAATCGCCCACGCCAGCGTCACGCCGCCCTCGCGGCGCACCCGCCGCAGGACGTCCACCGCGAACACCGCCGCGATCAGCGGCCACGCCTCGTACCGCGTGAGCGCCGCGAGCGAGAAGAGGGCGCCTGCCAGCGCGGTGCGCTCCCAACGCAGCGCCGCCGCCCCGCCGAACACGCACAGCGAGAAGAACGCCTCGGGCTCGGCGCTCACCGCGGACTCGATCGCGTGCGGCGCGAACGCCATCGCCACGGCGGCCAACGTCGCGGCGACCGTGGCGCTCGCGGCGTTCTCGGGGGCGACGTCCGGCGAGAACTCTCGCTCGGCGCACACAAAAACAAGCGCGACCGTGGCCATCGACGCGGCGAACGACAGCCACCGCACGCCCTCGAACCCCAGCCCGACCACGGTGAACGCCGCGTGCAACGCGTGCCACAACGGCAGCCACACCCAGTGCACTGCGAGGTCCGTCGGGTGCTCGATCATCCTGCGCGCGACCACGGCGTGGCCGTACGCGTCGGTGTCGACGTCGACGATCCCCACGATCCCCGGCAGGCGCACGAGCGCTGCGCTGCTCAGAACGAGCGCGAGCGCGACGCGCGAGGGACTACTTCTTCTCACCCTCGCCGCCGAGCAGATCGCCGAACTTCTTCTTCAGGTCGTCCACCTTCGACGGGTCTTCGCGGTGAAGCTGCTCGAGGTCCTTCTGGCCCTGCTCGAAGAGCGCGGCCATCTCTTCGGGCGTGGGCATCTTCTCGGGCATCAGGCCCTTGAGCGCGCCCGGGTCGATCCCCTGCGAGCCGAGCGCTTCGGAGAGACCCTTGGCGAGCGCGTCGAAGCCGCCGGGCTGCGACATCATCGCGGCCACTTGCTTCTGCGCTTCGGCGAAGATGTTGGCGCCATCGGGGCTCGAGAGCATCGCCTGCGCCTGCGCCATCATGTCCGGCGAAAACGCAGGAAACCCTCCGCCCACGCCCCCGCCGATCAGCGCCTGCAGCTGCGCGCCGAGCGTGTTGTCGTCCTTGAGCGTGGCCGTCATGTCCTCTTCGACCTCGGCGCGCTTGGGGCGCGCGGGAGGCGTGAAGTCCTTGGCCACTTTCTTCGCCCAGAAGCCCAGGTCGCCCACTTCTTCGACCGCGTCCGCGTAGCGCTTGCTGCGGGGGCGGGCCTTGTCGGGGACGATCAGGACGCCCTTGCTGTCGTCGTGCGCGTCGAGCGCTGCGCCGAGGCGCTTGCGCACTTCGTAGCCGGCCTCGTCGGGCTCCATGTCGAACGAGGTCCCGAGCAGCAACAAGACCGAGTCTTCGAGCGCGACGAGCTTGAGCGGCTTGCCGTCGGCGCCGGGTCGATCCGACCCCTTCGCAGGAAACGCCGCGTCGATTTGCGCAGCCGTGAGCTTGACCAGTGCGATCGCTTCGATGCCCATGAGACCGGGGACCGTACCGCAGCTTCGCTCCGACGAAAACCCATCGCGACCGCGGTGCGTGCGCGCCGAGCTCACGCGTCGGTTTTGTCGTCGCGCGCTTCGTCCCCAGCGCGCTCGTAGGCGGTGTACTTGTCCGAGCGCCCCTTGGCGCGGTCTTCGGGGTAGCGGGCGCCGTTGAGCGCGAGCTTGGCTCGCGCTGCGGCGGCGAGGTCGATCTGGTTGTAGTCGGCGAGCGAGAGCAAGAGCAGCAGGACGTCGGCCATCTCGTTGCGCAGGTGCGCTCTGCCTTCGTCGCTCTCGGCGCGCTTCCACGAGGCGCCGTCGGTGTCCCAACGAAACGGCTCGCTGAGCTCTGCCGCTTCGATGGTGAGCGCCATCGCGAGGTTCTTGGGCGAGTGAAACTGCCGCCAATCGCGGGCCTCGTTGAACGCGCGCACTTCAGCGACCAGCGCGGCGAGCGAGTCGTCGCGCTTGTGGTCGTCGCGCGACGAGACCTCGGGCACCGTGAGCACCGCGCGCACGGTCGAGCGCGGGATCACGCCGTGGACATGCGGCATCGGGCCGCGCGGGGTCGCGGCGACGTCGATGTGTGCATCGAGATGCACAGGATCGATCTCGAGCACGACGAGCTGGGCGTCCTTGGCGAAATAGAGCCTGGCGCTCTCGGCGACGGCGTCGCGATAGGAGCAATGGACGAAGCCTTCGCGCGCGAGCGACTCGGGGGCGTAGGGCTCGTCGCCGCGCTCCCACCGGGCGCGCTCGACGATGTGAAACAGCCAGCGGCCGTCGACCTTCGGATCGCGCTGCACGGTCAGAACGTCACGCCCATGCCGAGGTTGATCGAGTACTGCCTGAAGTTCGGGTCGATGCGCACTTGATCGCGCGTGAAGCTGTTGGCGTCCGTGGGTCGTCCTGCGACGCAGTACGAGGGGACGCTGCCCGAGCCGCCGCACGAGCCGGTGATCCAGCTCGGCGCCATCACGTCCATGATGAACTCAGCGGTGAACGTAAACACCCCGTATTTCGCTCGCAGACCGCCGAACGCGCGCGTGCGCAGCAGCCGCACGGGGTTGAACACGACGTCGTTGAACGAGTCGCCGTCGGCCCCAGTGGGCGTGCCCGAGCCCGCGTCGCACACGAGGCTCGAGCTCACCTGACCGGTCATCGGGTCCGTGGTGAAGACCGTGCGGCGGCGGGTGCACTCTTGGTAGCCCGAGCGGCGGGGCGTTCCGTCGATGACGGTCGAGTCGCCGAAGACGAGCAGGGCCTGACCGCCGACGTAGGGCGTGATGTTGAACGCGCCCGCGACGGCGAGGTTCTTCGAGAGCAGCGCGTCGATGCCGACGATGGTGAGGTAGAGCTGCTGGTTGCCGACGAGGGTGTTGACCGAGCCGCGCACGGCGAAATCCGGGATCCAGCCCACGCCGCGCGGACGAAAGCCCTCCCAGATCGACCACTTGATGTCCGCGCCCATCGCCACGAGGCTCGAGTCGTGCAGCCACGAGCCCTGCACGCCGAGCTCGAAGCCGTACGGCAGCCCGTGCCGCATGTGCAGCCGCGAGACGAAGAGCACGTCGGGGACGCGCGTACGAAAGCGCTCGGTGCCCGTGTTTTGCACGGCCGCGGGCGCAGCGCCCTCGGTGCCGCGAGACCAGTAGCCGAGCCCAGTCGCGCTGTTGTTGATGTTCGTGATCGAGTGCTCGTAGGCGATGTACGTGCGGTTGTAGCCAACGGTCGACGCGGGCGCGAGCAGCGCCGGCGTGAGCGCGCCAGCGAGCTCGTTGACGACGTTGGCGAACAGCGTGTTGTCCGCGTTGCAGCGCGGATAGCCGGCGGGGTCCATGCGCGTGCCGCACCCGCCGCGAAACTGCCACTCGGGCTGCGCCGAGCCCGGCGCGGCGCCGTCGAAGAACGTCAAGCGGTTGAGCGCCAGGTCGTTGGCGTCTGCGCTCGCGACGGACGCGCTGCTGAGCACGGCCGCGCTCGCCGCCATCGCGCACGCCCACCGCGCCGCGCGCCGCGCAGGATGAACAGACAAAGGACCGCACAATCGCTCGGGCTTCACGGCAGTCGAGACGGTATCGTCTCGCCACCATGACGCGCAAGCTCCGCGTTTCGCCGCTCGGTCCTCCGCTGAGGGTCGTCCTGGTCGAACCCGAGATCCCCCAAAATACCGGAAACATCGCTCGCCTCTGCGCCGCCACGCAGGCCGAGCTCCACTTGATCGGCCGCCTCGGATTTCGCATCGACGAGAAGGCCGTTCGTCGCGCAGGGCTGGACTACTGGCACCTCGTCTCGCTGCACGTGCATCCCGATCTGCGCACGTTCGAGCTGAAGAATCCCAGCTCGAAGCTCTTGCTCTTCAGCGCCAACGCGCCGACGAGCTACCTCGACATGGAGGTCGCGCCGGGCGACACGCTGGTGTTCGGCAAAGAGTCCTCGGGCCTGCCGCGGGACCTGCTCGCGCGGCACGAGGGGCGCGTGTACGGCATCCCCACGGCGGGCGCTGTGCGCTCGATCAACCTCGCCAGCGCCGCGGCCATCGTCGTGTACGAAGCGCTGCGCAAGTGCGGCGGACTCGAAGGCGCGCGGCTCGAAGAGGACCCGAGCGAAGAGGGCTCTCCGCGGTGATCCACAGCCCACGGTAAGCTCGCTCGCCATGCGCTGCGTCTTCGACACGATCCAGTTCAACGAGCGGCTCTTCTTTGCCCGCCGCGACCGCAGCGCAGGCCCAGCGTCGAGCGAGGATCTTCGCGTCGAAGTCAGCCCTGGCGTCGCGCTGCACGCGCGCTCGCATCGGCTCGACCGCGCCCGCGCCACCGTCGTGTTGTTTCACGGCAACGGCGAGGTCGTCAGCGACTACGACGCGATCGCCAGCCTCTTCGCCAACGCGGGAGCGCGGCTGGTCGTCGTCGACTTTCGCGGCTACGGCTCGAGCGACGGCGCGCCCACGCTGCGCGCGATCGTCGAGGACGCGCCCATCGTCGTGCGCGCGATCCGCGAACGACTCGCGGACCTTCCGATCGTCGTCTTCGGCCGTTCGCTCGGCGCGCACTGCGCCGCTGCGATCGCCGGGACCCACCCGCCGCTGGCCGACGCGATCGTCCTCGAGAGCGCGGCGACGAGCCTCGAGACCATGCTCGCGCGGCGATCGATGCGCGCCGACCGGGCCCTGTCTCCCGACGAGCTCGCGGTGTTCGACCCGCTCGCCAAGCTCGCTCGCTGCGCGCTGCCCGCGCTCGTGCTGCACGGCCGCGACGACGCGATCATCGGGCCCGACGAAGCGCAGCGGGCCTTCGACGCCCTGGCCTCGCCCCGCAAGCAGCTCGTCTGGATCGAAGCGCGGGGACACAACGACCTGTCGCTGTCGACCGCGTACTGGGCGGCGATCGAGACGTTTATCGCCGAGCTGTCTCGGTGATCCCCAGCGCTGCGGGCGCCCCCTCTTGCGTGCTACACCCACGCTCGTGCGCGCCCTCACCGCTGCCCTCTGCGCCTCGCTCTCGCTCGCGGTCCCCGCCACCGCCGTCGCTGAAGACCGCCGCCTGACCGCCGCGGACGTCACCGCGATCGGCACGGTGATCCGCACGCTGTTCGACGCGATTCGCGACGGAGACCGCCCGACGATCGCCCAGCAATTGCCCACGCGCGCAGAGTTCACCGCGCTCTATCAGCCCGGCACCCTCCCCTTCATCGAGCGCCATCAGCGCGCGCTCGAGCGGGACACGCGCGAGATGCAGCGCACCCTCGCCGGAGCGACCTTCGTCTCGATGGACGCGAGCTTCGCCGCCGGGCGCACGCTGCGGCTCGAGCGCTGCGGCCGCTTCGGGACGCGCGGATCGCAGTGCGCGACGGGGCCCATCATCGAGTACCGCGTGGGGACCACCACGCGCAGGCTGCGCATCGACCGCATCGTTCGCCTCCCCGGCAACGTGTGGAAGGTCTACGACGTACGGCTGTAGCTCGAGAGTCCACACACCATGTTTCATCGCAACGGCCCGACCTTCTTCGAGCTCGCTGAGCAAGCGATGAGCTCTCTCGAGCGCGGCTACGACCTGCTCGCGGACAAGTTCGACTACACGC
This sequence comes from Myxococcales bacterium, assembly GCA_013298625.1. Lineage (GTDB taxonomy): Bacteria > Myxococcota_A > Polyangia > Polyangiales. The sequence continues at coordinate 72,610 of JAAFIF010000025.1, read as the reverse complement.
CGTACCGCACGCCGGACGCGATCGTAGAGCGCTGCCTCGCGGACCTCGCGGGCCCCGGCGAGCTCTCGTCCGCCATCGACCTCTGCTGCGGAACGGGCGCATCCCTGCAGCGCCTCCGCCCTCGCTGCCGCGACCACGTCACCGGCGTGGACCTCTCTCGCGGGATGCTCGAGCGCGCGCGCGCTGCGGCCGAAGCCGCCGAGGGGTCCGCGAGGGTCGAGTGCCACCAAGGCGACGTCCTCTCGCCGCAGCCCGCGTGGGGCCAACACGAGCTCGCGACGTGCTTCGGCGCGTTCGGGCACATCCTCGAGCGAGACGAGCCTCGCTTCGTTCGCGCGGTGCGCTCGCTGCTCGAGCCAGGCGGGCGCTTCGTCTTCGTGACCGCCGAGCCGCCGTCGATGACCAGCGCGAGCTACTGGCGGTCGCGCGCGTTCAACGCGGCGATGCGCGTGCGCAACGCGCTCTTCGACCCGCCGTTTCCTATGTACTACTTGACCTTCATGTTGCCGCGGGCGCGGGCGCTGCTCGAGCAAGAGGGCTTCGAGGTGCGCGTGACGCACGGGCTCTTCGCGCCGCCGTTCGACCGCTACGTGCGCGTCGTCGCGACCCGCGTGCGCTGAGCCCGCCCGGCGCTACGCCGGTGTTCGCGCGACATCAGAGACCCTATCAACACGCTCATGGCTCCCTCGATCCCTTCGCGCTTCGTGGATACGCCCGCTGTTCGCAAGCGCTTCGGAGAGCGCGTCGATCGGCTCGGCCCGCGCTTCTACGACGGTGATCCCCTCGCGGATCGCGCGGTCGAGTCGCTCTCGTCGCTCTCGCACGCGGCGCGCAACGCCCTGGTCGAGCGGGTCCTGCGACAGGGCGCGGACAAGGTCACCGACGCGCCAGAGCCGCTGCGCGCGCTGGTGCGAGCGTGCGAGCGCGTCCCGTTCTGGGTGGACTTCGCCCACGCCGAGCGCGGAGGCCGAGCGTTTCTTCGCTCGGGGTTGATCGGCGGGCTCGTGCTCGGGACGTACTCGCTGACGGTGAGCTACTGCTCTCCTGCGGGCAACAAGCCGCTGGTGCTCTCGGGCAGGCTCGAGCAAGACACGCCGAGGCGCCTCGCCGAGACGAGCCGATACGTGCAGCTCGTGGCGCAGCCCGGCTCGATGCGACCGGGCGGCGAAGGCTGGGTTTCGACGGTTAAAGTGCGGCTCGTCCACGCGATGGTCCGACGCATGGCGCTCGCCTCGCCCAAATGGAACCTCCACGCTTGGGGCGCCCCCATCAACCAACCGGACATGTGCGGGACGGGGCTGCTCTTCTCGTGGATCGTGCTCGACGGGCTCGACAAGCTGGGCTTCGCGATCGAGGGCGACGAGCGCGACGCGCTCTTGCATCTCTGGCGCTACGTGAGCTGGCTGCAGGGCGTCGACGAGGACTTGCTCTGGAGCAGCGAGCGCGAGGCGAGAGAGTTCTGGGAGCTTCTGGGGCTCACGCAAGCGCCGCCCGACGCGGACTCGCGGATGCTCGTCAACGCGCTGCTCGCCTCGGGCCGCACGGGGGCGCGCACGGACGACGAGCGCAAGCGCGCAGAGCGAATGTTGCCCGTGAGCTATGCGCTCTCGCGGTTCTTCTTGGGCGACGCGCTGGCGGACGCGCTCGAGCTGCCTCGCACGCGGTTCGAGCGCGCGCTGCCTGCGCTGCGGCCGCTCAGCGCAGCGACGAAGCTCATCGCGCGAGCGGTCCCTTCGCTGCCCGTCGGGACGCCCGAGCTCGGCGCCCGCTACTGGAAGATGGTCGTCGAGCAAGGCCTCCGGGGAACGCCCGCGGACTTCGCCATGCCCGAGCGCCTCGCCGGTCGCTGACCGCGCTCACTCTGCGCGACGGCAGACGATCACGGCGACGTCGTCGTGCAGCGTTCCCGACGCGGTGCGCACCACGTCCGTGAGCCTCGCGGCGGCGACGCTCACGTTGGCGTCCGTCGCGAGGTGCTGGATCTTCTGCTCGGGCGCGTACTTGAGCAGCCCGTCGGTCGCGAGCAACAACACGCCCATGAGCTGCACCGGGCCGAACGCCATGATGGTCGACCTGCCCTGCCCGAGCAGCGGTCGCCTGCGCTGCTCGCCGGTGAGCTCGTCGTAGCTGCCCGAGTGCACCATCCAAGCGCCCGAATCGCCCACGCTCGCGCCTTGCACCTTCGCGCCGTCGAGGCTCGCGACGACGAGGGTGCTCTCGCCGCTGCGGCCGGTCTTGAACCACTCTTGATCGAGCTCTTCGCACCAGCGCGCGAGCACGTCGGCGTTGGGGAGCTTCTTGGCCGCGGTGGCTCGGGACTGCACTTGCTCGACGAGCCAGCGGGCCAGCTCGCCGCCGTTGCTGTCGTTGCCGGCGCCGTCGGCGAGCGCGAGCACGAGGCCGTCGTCTCGTCGCGTGACCGAGACGTGATCGTCGCACCGCGTCTGGGCGGCGCAGGTCGCGGTCGCGACACGAAATCGTGGGAGGGCCACCATCGCGCTGCGCTCTGGTGTAGCCGCGAAGCAGCGTCGGGTCTAGCGCACAACGCAGCGCGCGCGCAGGCCAGCGACGACCAGCGGCGAGACTGAATCGCCATTCACTTGCCCTTTAACGAACGGGCGTTTGCCTCTAGGCTCCGCCGCTCGAAACCGCAGAACAACGGGTGAAAGCACATGGCGAGCGAGCTGCACTATCGGTCCAACCTCAGGGACGTTGAGTTCAACCTCTTCGAGTTTCTTCGGATCCAAGACGACGTGTTGGGTCAGGGGATGTTCGCGGACTTCGACGAGGCGACCGCGCGCGAGACGCTGCGCGCGTACGAGCTGTTCTGCCGCAACGAGCTGGCCAAGAGCTTCGCGTCGGCCGACCGCGAGGGGCTGAAGTTCGACGTCGAGACGGGGTCGGTCACGCTGCCGAAGGGGCTCACCGAGGCGTACCACCAGTGGTACGAGCAGGGCTGGCAGACACTCGCGTTGCCGGCGCGCATGGGCGGGACGGGCGCGCCTCCGTCGGTGAATTGGGCGGCGTTCGAGTTCGGCGCCGGCGCCAACGCGAGTCTCATCTACTACTTGCTCGGCGCGACGCTGTGCCGGGTGATCGACGAGCTCGCGACGGAGTCGCAGAAGGCGCGGTACCTGCCGCAGATGATGGACAAGCGCTGGGGCGGGACGATGGTCCTGACCGAGCCGGACGCCGGCTCGGACGTGGGCGCGGGGCGCACGAAGGCGAAGCACGTCGGCGGGGACGTGTGGGAGATCGAAGGCGTCAAGCGCTTCATCACCAACGGTGACTTCGACAGCGCAGAGAACATCGTGCACCTGGTGCTGGCGCGGCCCGAGGGGGCGGGGCCGGGGACGAAGGGGCTGTCGATGTTCATCGTTCCGAAGTTTTGGGTGAACGAAGACGGGAGCCTGGGCGAGCGCAACGGCGTCTATTGCACGAACGTCGAGAAGAAGATGGGCATCAAGGCGTCGGCGACGTGCGAGATGACCTTCGGCGAGAAGCACCCGGCCAAGGGCCTGCTCGTCGGCGACGTTCACGACGGGATCCGCCAGATGTTTCGCGTGATCGAGCACGCGCGCATGAGCGTCGGAATCAAGTCCATGGCCACCCTCTCGAGCGCGTACTTCGCCTCGCTCGCGTACGCCAAGGACCGCGTCCAGGGCGGCGACCTCACCAAGATCATGGAGAAGACCTCTCCTCGCGTCCGCATCATCGACCACCCCGACGTGCGTCGCATGTTGCTCTTGCAGAAGAGCTTCGCCGAAGGGATGCGCGCGCTCACGACCTTCACGGGCGCCATCCAGGACAAGGTCGAGCTCGCCGGCGGTCGCCACACGAAAGAAGGCGGCGCGATCGATCGCCTCAACGACCTGCTCTTGCCGATGGTGAAGGGCTACTGCTCGGACAAGACGTACGAGCTGCTCGCGGTCTCGCTGCAGGTCTTCGGCGGCTCTGGCTACACGCAGGACTACCCGATCGAGCAGTACATCCGCGACCAGAAGATCGACACGCTCTACGAGGGGACGACGCACATCCAAGCGCTCGACTTGCTGTTTCGCAAGATCGCGCGCGACAACGGCGCGACGCTCAACACCCTGGTCGAGCAGATCACCAAGACCATCGAGAGCAACGAGGGCGGAGACGCGCTGGCCGCAGAGCGCGCCTCGCTCGCCAAGGCGCTCGGCAACACGCAAGCGATGCTCGGCGCGATGCTCGGCAAGATGGGCGAGTCGCTCTACCACGTCGGTCTCCACGGAAACCGCATCCTCTACGCCATCAGCGAGACGGTGATCGGCTGGCTGCTCGTGCGTCACGCGGCGCTCGCGCTCTCGAAGCGCGAGGGCGCGCACGAGGACGACCAGCACTTCTACGACGGCAAGGTCGCCAGCGCGCGGTTCTACTGCGCCGAGGTGCTGCCGGTCCTCGCGAGCTCGCGCAAGATCGTCGAAGCGAGCACGCTCGACACGATGAAGCTCGACGAGCGCGCCTTCGGCTGAGGCGCCGAAGCGCCGCTCGCGTCAGCGAGGAAGCTCGCCGAACGTGTCCGTCATCCGCTCTTCGAGCGGCAGCGGAGCAGCAGCGGGGACGGTGTTCAATAGTTCAAGAAACCGGGATAACCCCGCGAAATTGGGCGGCGCGGGCTCTGTGGCTCGCACGATCAGCGGAGATGAGGGACGGCGTTCACCCGTTCGAGGAACGGTGTTCGCGCGCCTGGCAGACGGGGTCGTCGCAGCAGCAACGATGCGCGCAGCGGGTTTTCGCGCAGTTATCCCGGCGTCTTGAACTATTGAACACCGTCCCCGATCGCACACTGCAGCACGCCGGAAGCCCGACGCTCGTCCCGCCCGCGGCTACGGATACATCACGCAGCGCTGGTTCCAGACTCCGTCCCACGAGAGGATGCGCTGGGACACGGCGTGTCGGCAGAGGGAGCCGACTAGGCGAATGCGCTCTGGATGGTCTCGATCGACGTCCCACCCGTCGCCGTCGCGCACGCCGCGTTCGAATCTTGCGCCGTCCGCGACGAGCGCGTCCGGAGCGCGCTGCGCGCCGTTCGCCAACCCGAGCTCACAGTACGAGGGCTCGAGGATCGAGCGGCTCAACACAGCCTCGATCTGAGCCCGATCTTGCGCCGCGAGAAACGGAACCTCTTGCCCGCCGAACGAACCGCCCGCGATCGCAAGCGTCCGCAAGAATTCGACGAACAACGGCGACTCTTGCTCCGCCTTCAGCCCGATTACGATCGTTTCGATCCCTTCTTCCCGAAGTTGTCTGACCTCCGACGAAAGTCGGCGGTCATCGAGGCAGAGGTTGATTCCACCGCGAGCTTCGCACGCCGCAGGCTGTGAAATGCACCTGCACTCGCTCAAGGGAATAGCCTCGTTGCATGTGGCACCTCCATCGGTGGCGAGCACGATGAACCGGCGCTGATTGGGCGCGACCGCGGCACGTGAGCGAAGGGTGTCCGCGGCGAGGCGAATGGCCGACCACGTTGGCGTCAACCCGAACGCTTGCATGGACTGAATCTCGCGGGCCATCGCAGCCCCGTTGTTCTCGCCGAGCGGAACGGTCCATCGCGCGGGCCCTCCGCAGGCCATGTCGTTGTCCGCGGGAAACAGGATCAGACCCATGTTTCCGGCCCCTTCGAACTGCGGAACGATTCGAAGCGCCGCGTCTCTGACCGCGTCGATGAGCAGCGTTCCGTTGACGGTTCGATCGACCAGGCTGTTGGACCGATCCAACACCAGCACGACCTCGGGCTTCGTCGTCACCACTTCGACCGTGCACGGGACGGTCAGCCCCGTCTTCGCCCCGCAGCCCACACCCGCGACCGCGCTCGCGCTGAGCAACGCTGTCGCCCACCGCTGCGACTGACGTCTCCGCATGTTCGTCCGCTCACCATCGAGCCCCGCCGCAGCGACGCACTTCTCGCTCGCTTCGTTCACCGTCGTCCCCACGCTCACCATGCCTTCTCTTTAACCCGAAGCCCGCGGCGGTCGTCGTCGTTTTCGAGACCGCTGCAGCGCCCCGCAACGTCGCGTCGACCGCCGCTGTTCGTGTGAGAAGCACTCGCCGAACGCGTTCGTCATCGCCTCTTCGAGCGCGACCGCGGCCGCTTCATCGTGGCGGTGGCGAGCCTCTGGCACACGCCGAAGGAGCGCCGCCGAGGCCGCCTCGCGAGCCTGGCGAACGGCCATCACAGCGACCCTTCACAGCGCCAGAGACCTATGACGCAGCGTCGGCATGAAAATTGTCGACCGCATTCCCAGCCTCGCCAATCTCTTGCGACGTCGCAAGAAAACCTCGACGCGACGCGTCGGGATCCCGTCCACAGAGGTCGCTTCGCCCCCTTTTCACGAACGCCGCGTCTGTCGCACGCTCGCGCCAACGCCATGACAAGCGAGAAGTCCTCAGCGTCGCAGCGCGCCCTCACCGTGACGGGTTCAACGACGAGCGCGGCGCTCAAGCTCGACGCCAACGAGCGCGCGGTGCTCGCGCAGGCCCTCGAACGCGCAGCGTCGGCGCACGAGACGATCGAGCGATCGCTGGTCGAGCTCGGTCGCTGGCTGTTCGCGCACGTGTTCGGCGAGGACTCGACCGCCGCGCTCGAGCACGAAGAGGACAACGCCGTGTGGACTGCGCTGATAGCGGCCGCAGACAGCGCGAAGCTTCGGCTCACCGCAGAGGCCCTGCGCAGCACGCTCTTGTGCGCGGCGTACGACAAGCGGCTCAACAGCGACGCGTGGCGATCGCTCGACCTCTCGCGCAAGTCCATGCTGCTGCGCATCGGCGACGACAAGCTCCTGCGCAGAGCCGCGCAGCACGTGCTCGCGGCGAACCTGGGCGTGCGCGAGTGCGAGCAGTACGCGCGCAACGTCGTGGCCGAGCAAGCGGGGCAGCCGCCTGCGCTGCGGGTCAGCGTCACCGCGCTGCGCGGGCAGCTCGCGAAGCTCACCGAGCGGGTGTCGGGCAGAGCGTTCGTGCGCCAGTTCGAGAAGGCCAGCAGGCAGCTCGAGAGCGAAGACCGCGAGGCGCTCTTGGCCGAGCTCGAGGCCGCGCAAGAGGCGCTCGGAGAGCTCGCGGACAGGCTCAAGTGACCCGTCGAGCCCCTCGGCGCGCGCAGGGACGGCTCGCGTCCGACGGGAGTCCGCTGTGATAGACACTGCGACCATGGCGAGGACGGCGCTCTTGCTCACCTGCGTGTCGCTGTGCGGCTGCACGTACCGTCCGACGCAAGTCACGCTGTTGATGGACACCAACGTCGCTGCCGAGCGGCCGCAGCGCCTCACGATCGCGTCGCGCTACGGCGCGCGCTCGGCCGACGAGATGCGCGCGGCGCTTCGATCCGAAACCGCGCTCAGCAATGGGACGAGCGCGCTGTTTCCTGGCAGCGTCGCGTTGATCCCGAAGACGGGCGGAGAGCGCTCGGGGACGCTCACGATGCTCGCGGTGCTCGACGTCGCGGCGACCGCCGAGCAGCCCGCGCTGCGGATCGAGCGGCTGCAGACGCTCAATCTGATCGAGCGAACGCCGCAGCAAGCGCGCATCGTGTTCAACGCGCAGTGCAACGCCACGGCGGTCGGGTGCGCGAGCGCGAGCGGCGCGGCGTGCACGGTCTCGCTCCGTTGCATCGAGCTCGGACAGACGTGCGGCGACGAAGGGGCGTGCGTGCCGACGGTGCTGCCGATGGTCGTTGTTCCTGAAGGGACGCCGCTCGACGCGACGATCATCGAAGCGTCCGCGCGAGACGCCACGGCGGAGCGCCCAGCGGACGTCGCGACGCCGAGCGGGCCGCTACGGTTGATCGCGCCGCTGAGCACGAGCATGGTCACGACTCGGCGCCCGACGCTTCGATGGCTCGCGCCTTCTGCAGGCGGGTCGGTCGAGGTTCGGCTCTGTCGCGACCGCGCGATGAGCACAGGATGTGTCGAGCGGATCGTCGCGACCACGGACCGCGCGCGGCCAGCGAGCGAGCTCGCTGCGGGCGTGTGGTACTGGCGCGCGCAGGCGACGAGCGGAGGGCCGATCAGCACGCCCGTCTGGCAGTTTCGCGTGGGCAGTCGCAGCGCCGACGCCGATCGCGACACGCGCTGGGGCGTCAGCGGAGACTTCGACGGGGACGGCTTCGCCGACGTGGCGGTGGGCGCTCCGAGCTCGCGCGATCCCGGCGCATCCGTGCGGATCTTTCGCGGATCGCCGACGGGCGTGGTGGCGACAGCGTCGACCGTGTTGGCGGCGCCCGCGGACTCCGCGCAGTTCGGCTACCTCGTCGCGAGCGCTGGGGACGTGGACGGCGACGGGTTCGGAGATTTGTTGGTCGCCGCGAAGCGCTCTGCGACACGCGCGGGTTCGGTGGAGGTGTACCTGGGCTCTGCGACGGGGCTTCGCTCGACCGCCGCGCGCTCGATCGGCGCGCTGGACGACACGTTCGACCTTTCGTTGGCGGGGCTCGGCGACGTCAACGGCGACGGCTTCGGTGACGTCGCGATCGGCGCGCAGCACGCCACCGCCAACGGCCTCACCCAAGCCGGAACGGTCGGCGTCTACCTCGGCTCCGCCGCCGGGCTCGCGTCGACACCGTCGGTCACTCTCGCAGGCTCGGCGCAAGCGGAGCTGTTCGGCAACGCCGTCGCAGGCGCGGGAGACGTCGACGGCGACGGCTTCTCGGACGTCGTCGTCGGCGCGTACTTCGCTCGCACCGCCGGCGGCGCAGCGACGGGACGCGTGAGCGTGTTTCACGGCGCCGCGAGCGGTCTGCGGTCGAGCGCGTCGCGAGTGATCGACGGCGGCGCGGGTCGGCAGGGGTTCGGGCAATTCGTCGCGGGCGTCGGCGACTTGAACGGCGATGGATTCGCAGACATCGCAGCCAGCCGCGACACGTTTGCGGACATGGTCGCCGACAACGTCCTGGTGTTTCTCGGGTCGGCGGCGGGCATCGGCGCGACGCCGTCGCGGATCTATCAGAGCGCGGTCGTGGACGACGGCTTTGGGTTCTCGATCGCGGGCGCTGGAGACGTCAACGGCGACGGGTTCGGCGACTTGCTGATCGGCGCATACAACGCGTCGCCCGGCGGTCGCATGCGCGCGGGCACAGCGCAGCTCTTTCTCGGCAGCGCCGCGGGGCCAGCGATGAGCGCGCTGGTGACGTTCGAGGGTGTCGGCGCGGTCGATCAGTTTGGGTTGTCCGTCGCGAGCGCAGGTGACGTAAACGGCGATGGTTTCGCGGACGTGATCGTGGGCGCGCCGCTGGCCGACCCCGCGACGCAAACCGGCGTCGGCGCCGCGAGCGTGTTTCATGGATCTGCGACGGGACCGACGGCGCGGGTGACGCGCGAGCTCGCGGGTCCGTACTTGCGATCGGAGTTCGGAACCTTCGTCGCAGGGTCGTGGTAGCGCCATCGCGTGTGCGTTGCGCGGCGGAGGGGCGACGCAGTGCGCGCCGGTCGGGCAGCGGTCGCCGCAGGAGGGACGCTGCGTCGTGATAGAGTCAGCACGATGGCTCGAAGCAGCTTCGTTCCGTGTTCGTCCTGCGCGCGTCACGTCCGCACCACGGACGCGCGTTGTCCGTTCTGCGCGACCGCGCTCACCGAGGCGATGCACGCGCACGTCTCGGTCGAGCCGTCCGCGCGCGTGAGCCGCTCGGTGATGCTCGCGATCGGCGCGTCGCTCGCGCTCGCTGGCTGCGGTGAGTCGGTCTCGCCCAACGTCAGCGATGCGCGATCGGACGGCGCGCAGCCCGATCGCGCGTCGATCGCGGACACGGGTTCGGACACGGGTCTCCCGTGCGAGCTCGACCCGGCGTGCAGCAGCGCAGACTACGGCGCGCCCCCGCCGCCGATGGACGCAGGCAGCTCGGGCACACGCTACGGAGCCCCGCCAGCGATCGCTGACGAAGCTTGATCGGCGGCTTCCTGAGCCATGCGGGTGCGCGAGGGGGGCGACACGCGGCGAGGCGCAGCGCGCTGGCAGACGAGCAGCGCGACGCCTACCGCAACGCGAGGACGGTCCCGAACTCACCGGCGACGTAGAGCGCGCCGCTCGGGGTCGCGGCGAGCGCGAAGAGCCCCTCGTTGGTCAGCCTCGGCAACGGAGACCAACGCAGCGGCGAGCCCTCGGCGCGAAACATCTCGCCCATCACGCCGAGCGCGTAGATGGCGCTGCCGACCTGCGTCGCGTTGAAGAGGATCTCGCACGGCGCGGGGCGCTCGACCCAGCGATCGCCTTCGCGCTCGACGATGACGTTGTCCTTGGTGAACACCAACAACGGTTGTCCCAGTCGGTGCAGGATCTTTTGGACGCGCATGACGCGAGGCAGCGAGACGTCGTCCCAGTTGGCTCCAAAATCGCGGGAGCGCAGGACCTTGGAGCCGTCGCCCGCGATCCAGAGCCATTGTCCGTCGAACGCGATGGTGCGGACCACCCAGCGGTCGGGCAGAGGCGTAAGCGCCCAGGTGTCACCGCCGTCCGTCGAGCGAAGCAGCGAAGCTTCTCCCGTGGCGAGCGCGTGGTAGTTCTCGTCGGCCCACACGGCGTAGAGGGGCTTGGTGGTGCGGGACTCGCGAGGGGTCCACGTGGCGCCCTGGTCCGTCGAGCGAAGGATCACTCCGCCGTCGCCGACGATGATGCGAGCGCGAGAGGTGACCGCGATCGCGCGAAGGTCTTCAGGAACGTTGGTCGAGCGGCTCTCCCACGGCCCACCGACGGCGCGCTGCGTGAGGATGGAGCCCGAGCGGCCGACGGCAGTGCGAACGGTGTCCGTGACGTGCAGAGAGAAGATCGACGTGCGTTGCTGCTCGAGCGCACGCCAACCGGAGTCTTCTTGGGTGGCGATCATGCCTTGGTCGCCCACGGCGACGAGACGAGCACCGTCGCGGGCGAGCGAGAGCAGACGGCCAGAAACGGTTCCACGCTCGGCGGACCACTGCATGCCATCGCGGCTGGCGCGGACGACGCCGCCGGTGCCGACGATGCGAAACTGCGCTCCGTCATGGTGGATCGCGAGGTTGTCTTCGCTCGAGCCGGTGCTGACGAGCGACCACTGCGCGCCGTTGTCGCGAGAGAGCAGCGCGGTGCCCTGAGAGCCGACAGCGACCGCTGTCGAGCCCGACTTCGCGAACGATAGAACCGGTCGAAACGCGGTCGCCGCGACGCTCCACGACTGCGCGGGGTTGTCCGCTCGATACAGTCGACCGCTGAGGCCACCGGCGAACCACTGCGCGCCGAGCTGCGTGATCGACACGAAGCGCTCGGGCACCGTCGTCGCGACGAACGCGGCTCCTGCGCGCTGCACGTGAACGCGCTGCGACCCGTCGGTGACCGCCACGGTGTTGTCTTGCCCGCAGTGCACCGCGCGCAGCGGCGCACCGAGTGATGAGCGACTGAGCTCGCCGCCGCGCTGCGTGAGCGCCGTGCCGTCCTCACCGACCGCGATCACTCGCCCGTCGGGGCAGCACGCGACCGACGCGAGGTTCGCAGCGGTTCCCGTCTCGACCCGAGTCCACTCTCCGCTGCGTCGGGTGAGCCAGGTTCCCACTGCGCCTACGGCCACGAGCGAGCCGTCTCGCGTCGTGCACGCGCTCGTGAGCGACATGCCTGTGGGCGACGGGTTGTCCCATCGCCACGCGCGCGCGGGAGGCGCGCTAGCAGCTTGCTGACGACGACAGTCGACGAGCGTCGAAGAGAGAAGAGCGAGCGAGAGCAGTGCGCGACGCATGGCGGTTGTGCCAATCGACACTACACCGCCGAGCATCACCCTCCCCACGCAGAATCTCGCGCCGCGCTCACACCCCGCGCGGCGCTCGCTCAGATCACGGGCAGGACCAGCGGAAGCCGAAGCCCTGCATGATGGGCACTGCGCCCATGTCGGACTGGCGCATCACGATCGTGGCCTGGATGTGCTGGCGTGGCGTGACGCCGGCCATTCGGAAGATCGCTTCGAGGTCGTAAGACATCGCCGCGGGCGGCAGCGTCGCGACGGCGACCGAGGTAGCAGTCGCGAGGTCCGCGACCGTGGCGGCGGTGCGCAGGGTGACGGTCGAGAGCGTGTCCGCGGGGAACATGCCGTTGACCGTGAGCCCCGCGACGCGCGGGTTGGCGCAGCCGAGGTCGAAGTTGCGCGTGTACGTGCCCTGCGGCACCGACGTGCGACGGACCGAACCCGTGAAGTCCGAGTACGAGTACGTCATATTCGGGCCGAGGAAGGCGCCGGACGTGCGGGCTGCATCGGTGGCGATCTTCACCAACCGGCTGTTGCCGCCGTTGCTGGCGATCCAGATGTCACCGCGACGGTCGACGCCAATCGCGGTGATGGTGCTCGTGTTGCCAGCGACGCCGCCGGGCAGGATGGTGACCGCGGTGGCGGGGATGGTGCCAGGCGCGCCACCAACGGCGCCGCCGACGAACGCAGAGGCCGGGAAGCGGGCCGCCTCGGTGGTGGTCCCGCGGACGATGCCGAACACCACGTTGCCGCTGGCGTCGACGGTGACACCCGAGGTGAGTCCGTTGAGTCCGCCCGGCATGCTGAGCACGGTCGCGCGATTGGTGGCCGGATCGTAGCCATAGATGGCACCGCTGTTGAACCAGAGGCGACCGTTCGCGTCCGCTGCGATTCCGTACATCGAGATGCCCGGAACGTTCACCACGGGCTGCACGATGGGCGCTGCGAGCGCTGCGCCAGCCATCAGGCCGACGGCGTTGATGGGCTGCAGCAAGCCGCCGCCGAGCGAGGTGAACCACACGCGGCCGTCACGCGTGGTGAGCGCGCCGTAGGGGTTGGTGCCGAGCGTTCCGGGAGCGCCGGTGTTGAGGATGCGTCCGTCCTGCGGATCGAGGCGGTAGACCGAGCGATCCTGGTAGCCGCCGACCCAGACGTAGCCGTTGGGGCGGGCCGCGTCGCCGCGATCGATGGCGATCGAGCGGAGCGTGGCGTTGACGGCGCCGACGTTGACCGTCCAGAGCACGCACTCGTCGGTCGAGATGCCCGTCGCGCCAGCGCCGTAGGCGAGGACGGTGGGGCGCATGCCCATGACGGGCTGGCTCGTGTCGATCATGCCATTGCCGTTGCGATCGACGCAGTTCGCGCGGTCGCCGGCGATCTTGCTGACGGTGCCCTGAAAGCCGAAGGCGCGGTTGGCGACGTACGCGTCGCCGTTGCCGTCGACCACCACGCGCGAGGCCATGTTGCAGCCGTTGTTGTAGCAGCACTGACCAGCGCACTCGCCGCCGGCGAGGCCGACGCGATAGCGGCCGATCTCGGTGTTCGTCGCGGCGTCCCACTTCGAGACCGAGCTCTCGGCGACGTTGACGATCCAGAGGAAGTCGTTGGTGGTCGTGGTGACCATGCCGCTCGGCGAGATCGCGCCGGTCATCGGGTCGACGCCGAGGCCATTGATCGTCCCGTCGCCGAAGGGCTGGGTGCCCATCGAGCCGACGGTGATCACGCGCGTCTCGCAGCCGTTCTCCGCGATGCCGTCGGCGTTTTCGAAGCCGGGGTTGCAGCTCGCGATGCGGCACGCGCCGGTCATGCACGCGGGCACGGCGTTGGGGAAGCGGCACACGTTGCCGCAGCGGCCGCAGTTGTTGACGTCCGCGTTGGTCTCGATCTCGCAGCCGTCCATGCGATCGCTGTTGCAGTCATTGAACCCGCGGTTGCAGGTCATGATGCACATCGACAGGTTGCAGGACGGGATCGCGTTGGCGTACGGCCCGCACACGGTGCCGCAGGCGCCGCAGTGATTGGGGTTGGTCACCGTCGAGACGCACGAGCCCATGCAGTTCGTCTGCCCCGCGGCGCAGGACGGAACGCACATGCCCATCGAGCACACGAGTCCATCACCGCACGCGTTGCCGCACATCCCGCAGTTGGCGCGGTCGCTCTGCGTGTCCGTGCACGCGGCGGGCATCCCGCACGCGGTCTGTCCCGTCGCGCACGAGAGCTCGCACACGCCGGCGTTGCAGATCTGTCCGGCCGCGCAGGCCGTCCCGCACATCCCGCAGTTGCCGCGGTCGGTCTGCGTGTTGACACAGACGCCGCCGCACTCGGTCTGGCCCATGGGGCAGCTCGTCGCGCAGGCGCCCATGACGCACACCTGGCCCGAGGGGCACGAGGTTCCGCAGGCGCCGCAGTTGCCGCGGTCCGTCTGCGTGTCGCGGCAAGAGCCCATGCAGTCCGTGAGGCCGGCGCCGCACGTGGTCGCGCACGCGCCCATCGAGCACACCTGGCCCGCGGGGCACGCCATGCCGCACGCACCGCAGTTGGCGCGGTCGGCTTGAATCGAGACGCACGCGCCGTTGCAGAGCGTCTGCCCCGAGGGGCACACAATCTCGCAGCGACCGGCGGTGCACGCCTGACCGGCCGCACAGGTGGTGCCACACGCGCCACAGTTGTTGGGATCGGTTTGAACGTTCGCGCAGCGGTTGTTGCAGACGGCTTGACCGTCACCGCACGCCACGACGTCCATGCCCGCGTCTCCAGAGCCCCCGACGACCGGGGCGCCGCAGCCGGCGAGCAGAACGCCCGCCATTGCGCCGACTCGAATTGCTTCGCGCCAATCAGTTCTCACTGGGTATTCCTCCAATTAGGTACAACCACACACCGCTGCCACGGAGCGATGTGCCAGGAGACACATCGGCCGTTGCGGGCTGTCTCATCAGTACCAGATCCAGGAAATCCCGGAGATACATTTTTCAGACTCTCGGCTGAGCGCTCGCGGAGCGATCGAGAGTGACCGAGTGGGCGCGCGAGGGGAGCACCGTCGAGCGGGCGACGTGGCTGGCTGCGGCCATGACGGACGTCGTACGCGCCTGAGTGATAGCGCTGGAGGATCGCCGCGCGGTGTCGCGCGGTCGTTTGCTCTACGGAGGCGCTCATGAGCTCGTTGCACGCCCGCGCGTTCGCGCTGATCACCACCACTCTCACCAGCGCGCTGGTCGTCAGCTGCGCCTCCGCAGAGCCCGACGAGTGGTGGTCCCGGATGTCACAGGGCGCTCGCGCGGGCGTGGCGGGGCCCGTTGGCGGCGTGGTCGACGCGGTGGTCTGGGAGCGCAACCAGCTGCACGTTCGCGGCTGGGCGTGTGATCGCACCGTGGCGTCGTCGATCGCCGTGCACGTGTACGTCGGCGGCGCGGCAGGCGCAGGGCAGCTCATCGGCGGATACACCGCGAACAGGCCCCGCGAAGTCGAGGTCAGCCGCATCTGCGCGACCTCGGGCGTGGCGCACGGGTTCGACATCGCGATCCCGCACGCGCAGATCGCGGCGCACGCCGGTCGAGCTGTGTTCGTCCACGGAATCTCGACGTCGAACGGCGACAACCGCTTGCTCAGCGAGTCGGGGCGCTACGTTGTTCCCCCGGCGCCTGCGGTGAACGAGGTGCTGTTGTCCGAGCGGGTCCGAGGGCTGTCACCGACGGCGGATCTGCTGGTCGACGCGGGCGAGACCGTGGTGATCGATCAGTCGATCGACGTCGGCGTGATCACCGTCGCGGGCACGCTGCGATGCCCGACGAGCGGAGAGTTTACGATCACCGCGGCGGGCATCAGCGTCGTCGGCACAGGCGCGGTGTTCGAGTGCGGCGCCGAGTCGAGGCGGTTCAACGGAAAGCTCACGATCGCCCTCGAGGGAGGCCGCGATCTTCCGCACGTCGGAGAGCGCGCGCTCGTGGCGATGGAGGGCGGCGCGCTGCGGCTGTTCGGCCAGGCGAAGAACCACAGGTGGCTGCGCATCGGCGCGCCCGTGAGCGCGGGGACCAACGTCGTTCAGCTCGACGGCGTGGTCGACTGGTCCCGCGGCGATCGGATCGCGATCGGCTCGACGAGCTTCAACTACGCCGAGTCCGAAGAGCGAACGATCGAGAGCGTGAGCTCCGACGGGATGCGCAGCACCGTGACGGTGTCCGAGCCGTTTCGCTTCGCGCACAACAATTTCGCGCAGACGTACACGCAAGGGGCGAACTCGTGGCGCCTCGACGAGCGCGCGGAGGTGGCGAACCTCACGCGCAACATCGTGATCACCGCCGCGGGCGAGCCAGCGGCGCTCGACGCGGGGCTGATCGGCGCGCACGTGATGGTCACTCACAGCGGCAGCGCGCAGGTGGACGGCGTGGAGTTTACGCGGGTCGGACAGCTCGGCCGCATGGGGCGCTACCCGTTTCACTGGCACCTCGTCGGCGACGCGAGCGGGCAGTTCATTCGCAACTCGTCGATCCATCGGTCGTACCAGCGCTGCGTCACGATCCACGGGACGCACCGCGCGCGGGTCGAGAACAACGTGTGCTTCGAGCACTACGGGCACGGGTACTTCTTCGAGCAGGGCAACGAGGTCGACAACGTGATGACCGGCAACCTCGGGATGCGCTCGCTGCGCGCGCCGAACGACCGCGGTCTGCTCGTGTCCGACTCGGTGAGCACGGACCCCGCGCGGTTCAGCGCGCCGGCGGCGTTTTGGGTCACCAACCCGCGCAACACGATCACGGACAACGTCGCGTCAGGGTCGCAAGGGACGGGGTTCTGGATGGCGTTCAACCAGGAGCTCCTGTGCGCGACCAACGAGAGTTGCACCGTCGTGGCGGCGGACAATCGTTGTCGAGTCGTGCGGGCCGACAACACTTGCGCCGATGCGGACCCGAGCAGGCTGGTGGCCAACACGTTTCCGGCGCGCGCGGACACGACGGCGTTCGCGCGAAACGTCGCGCACGCGAGCGAGGTGGGCATCACGTGGGACGGCGCTGAAGACGAGCTGAAGTACGACGCGTTTCGCGCGGGCAGCCCCGTCGGCGATCCGCTGCCAGGGCTGCAGACGCGCAACCCGAGCGCGCGCGTGACGGTCTCGACGCACTATCACCACGGCGCGGCGGTGCCCTCGTTCGACGACCTCGTGGTGTTCAAGAACGTCGCGTCGGGCGTGTACTTCCGTGGAAACTCCGCGCGATTCCCCCGGCTGATCGCGGCGGACAACGGCTTCTCGCTGTTCTTCGCGTACAACCAGATCGTGACGGACGGGCTCGTGGTGGGCGCCAGCGCGGGGCTCACCGCCGAGGACCTCGCGTACACGCACACGCTTCCGGCGCCGATGCCGATCGCGACGCTGCAAGGCGCGCGCATCTACGACGGACCGTTCGAGCTCGATCGCGTACACTTCGCGGATTTTCGCTCGATCGCCGTCGGCGCGATGACCGTGCGCGCCTGGCCCTTCATGAACATCGGCGGCGCCAATCGGTTCATCAACCGCGTGCGCGGCGTCTCGTTCGAGAACGTCGGGACGCTCATGGCGCTCGGCGGCGCGAACGGAACCTTCAACGACATCGGCTGGTTCGACACCCCGTGGACCACAGCCGTGCGCGACGTCGACGGGACGCTCTCGGGCAACGGCGGGAGGATTCTTGTCCCGAACCATCCGATGAACATCACGGCGGACTGCGTGCGGCTGGCGCCCAACGTCGGCGACGGCTACGCGTGCAGCTACGAGTGGGGCGTGCTCGCGCTGTTCGAGTCCGATCTTCCGGCACCGCACAACGCCAACAGCTTTCCGTTTACCGTCGATCGCGTGGACGAGCGCACGGGCGCGGTGGTCGAAGCGCCGCGCGCGGGCAACGGAGCGCTGCACAACAAAGCGGGCCTCATCGCGGGGTCGCAGTTTCGCTATCGGCTGGGCTCCCCGGTGCTGCCGACGGTCCTGCGCATCCGGTGGCAACACGAGCGCGGCCTCGTGAGCCCGCTCATCGAGATTGCCGGCGCGAACACGTGCAGGCCCAACGGGTTGCCGATGGTCTCGGTCGAGGCGCTGCGCGCGGGCTCGTCGGGGGGCTACGCGGTCTCTGGGGCGAGCTTGTTCTTCAAGCTGCCCTCCGAGGTGTATCAGTTCACCTGCGGGTGATCGCTCTGCCAGTAAAAACACTGGCAACTGTGCGACTCATCCGCCGAGCTTGAGCGCGAGCTGCCCAGGGAGGGGAGCGCTCTTCGCGCGGCCGCTCGGCGCCGCGAGGGCGCGGGCGATGGCGTCGACCTTCGCAGGGTCGGGCTCGCTCGCGCTTGCCACCTCGTCTCGCGCGCGGGGCTTCAGGTCGAACACGAGCTTGTCGTACTGCTTCGCGGCGAGCAGCGTCGTGGGGCGATCGCTGAGGGCCTCGGCGGCGCACTCGAGCGCGATCTCTGGGCGGTTGTTCTTCTCGCTCAAGTGCATGAGCACCGCGGTCTCGACGCTCGCAGGAAGGGCTCGCAAGAGCGCGGCGCACTGGATGTTCGAGAGGTGTCCGCGCGGACCGCCCACGCGGCGCTTGAGAAAGCGCGGGTACGGTCCGACTTCGAGCATGTGCAGGTCGTGGTTGCTCTCGATCATGGCGAGCTGCGCGCCGACGAGCAGGCCGTGAAGCTCGGGCGGGACCTCTCCGAGGTCCGTGGCGATGACCGCGGCGCAGCCGTCGCTCTCGATGCGCAGCGCCACTTGCGGAACATCGTGCGCCACGGCGCACGGTCGGATCTCGAACGGCCCGATCGCGAACGGCTCGCGCGCGGTGTAGCGAAACACGTGGCGCGCGCTGTTGGGCTTGACCACCTTGGCGGTCGAGTCGGTCATGTACGTCGGGATCCCGGCGCTCTCGGCGTACTCGCGCGCGTGCGCGCAGTGGTCGGCGTGGCCGTGGGTGACCACGAGCGCGTCGGGGCGGGTGTACTCAGCGCCGACCGAGCGCAATCGCGAGGCGAGGCCGCCTGGATCGACGCCGGCGTCCACGAGGATGACGAAGCCGTCGGACTCGTAGAGAGAGAGGTTTCCGCCGCTGCCAGAGGCTAGGATTCGAACGCGCATCGGGAGTGCTCGGGCGGACCATGACACGGATCGGGCGGCGCGCCGCTGGCTCGCGGGGGGACGCCGTTGCTTTGCCCGGACGTTCGCGGCGCTCGTTCGTCGATCGCGAAGTGTTGCGCCAGAATTGGCGCCCCGAGCGCACGATGGAATATCCTCTCTCGTCATGCACCATGCCGTGTCACGGCCCGGCGACGTGGTCGGCGGACGCTACAGACTGATCGAGCTCGCCGGCGCAGGCGGGATGGCCGAAGTGTGGCGCGCAGAGCTCGAGGGTATCGAGGGCTTTCGTCGCACCGTCGCGGTCAAGCGCATCCTCAAGCACCTGTCGGTCTCGAAAGAGCACCGGCAGATGTTCGTTCAAGAAGCGAAGCTCACCGCGACCTTGGACCACCCGAACATCGTGCACGTGTACGACTTCGGCGAGGACAGCGCCGGGTTGTTTCTCGTGCTCGAGTGGGTCGAAGGCCTCACCGCGCGCGACCTGATCCAGCTGCTCAACGAGTACGGCCAGAAGCCGTCGGCCGCGCTCGCGACTGCGATCGGCATCGAGGTGCTCAAGGGGCTCGAGGCTGCGCACGAGAACACCATCACGCTGCCCGACGGCAGCGAGAGCGTCGCGCCGATCATTCACCGCGACGTGTCTCCGTCCAACGTGCTGCTCTCGGTGCGAGGCGTCACGAAGCTCGCGGACTTCGGCCTCGCGCGCGCGATGCACAGCTCGATCAGCAGCATGACGCCCGCGGGCATCGTGAAGGGCAAGCTCGCGTACATGGCCCCCGAGATCCTCCGCGGAAAGCCCGCCTCGGGTCAGACCGACGTCTACTCGACGGGCGTTCTCTTGTGGGAGCTCCTCTCGTGCAAGCGGCTCTTTCAGGGCGAAGGCGAGGTGATTCAAGCGCTGATGCAGAACAAGCGCCCCTCGTCGATCGCCGCGCACCGGCCGGACCTTCCGCCGGCGCTCTCGGCCGCGGTGGATCGCGCGCTCGAGCCGGACCCGGACACGCGCTTCAAGAGCGCGGGAGAGTTCGCGCGGGCGCTCTCGGACGTGTTGCGCACGGTGCCCGAGCGCACCGACCGCGCGCGGCTCGCCAAAGAGATGCGCAACGCGCTGGTGTACTGGCGCAAGAGCGTCGCGGGGCAGAAGGCGTTGGCCGAGCGAGAGATCGCGCCGCAGACCGAGGTTCCGCCGGAGCCCAAGCCAGTCGAGCTCACCGCGAAGAAGCCGGCGGACAACAAGCCCGCTCCCGAAGCGTCGAAGATCTTTCTCGACCTGTCGTTGAGCGATATTCCGCTGGGCGGACGAGAGACAAAGCCCCCGCAGTCGACTGGAAAGATCGCCGAGAAGCCCGTCGAAGAGCTGAGCGCTGCGTCGATCGAGCTCGACCTCGAGACCGCGGTTCCGCTCGTCGAGACGGTGCCGGTCGAGTTCGACATTAGCGACGCGTCGGTGACCTTCGAGCTCGCCGCGCTCAAGAAGAAAGAGTGAGCGCGATCAGCGCCAGTCGACGCGCCAGTACGTGCGCGCGTCGCCCCAGTGCGGGCACTCGAGCAGCTCGACGCGACAGTCCTTGCCGCCGGTGAGGGACACCGCGCGCGTCGCCCACGCGGGCATCACGTACGCGAGGTAGTAGTACGGCATCACCATGCCCGACAGCTCGAGCCACGTCTGCTTGCTCGCGGTGCTCGTCTCGCGAAGCACGCCCGGGCGAGCCTTCGAGCCGAAGACGGTCCCGATGCGCTTGAGCACCCACTCGGGGCTGCCGAGCTTGAGCAAGAACGTGTAGACCGCGTTGAGCTCGTACATCGCCGCGTCGTCGGCGATCCCCGCGATGCGCGAGGCGTCCGAGCCGAGGTGCGTGCGGATGATCGCCTCGTCGATGCGGCCCAGCGTCTCGAGCGAGACCCACGCGGACACGAACGGCGGCGAGAGAAACATCGCGCGATCCACGGCGCTGAGCGCGGCGCCCACCGCTTCGACGCCGCGCGCTCCGTAGCGCTTCTCGATGACCTGGCGGCGGGTGTCGATCACCCCTGCTTTGACGTCGGCTCGTGCGATTTCAGCGCGAAGTGTGGGGTCACCCCAGATCGGATCCACGACGCTGCGCAGTGCCACGAGCGGCAGCGTAGCGCACTGCAGTGGTGATCTCAGCGCGTAGTTTCGGGTGCCTGTGTTCCAACTTCGTTCATCAGGCCACGAAGGGCTTCGCGCGCGTTGCTGCGGCCGCCCGCCATGGTCCCGTCGAGCGAGCGAAGGTCGACCGTCGCGAAGCCCGACCGGCTCGCGAACACCTCGCGATGAAACACGGTCCCGATGCGGCTCGCGGCCGCGTCGGTCGTCTCGTTGGCAGCGCCAGCAGGGACCGCGGCGCACTGCACCGTGTTGCCCTGCGTCGTCTTCAAGCACACCGTGTACGAGCGCGCTGCGCCAGCGGCGACGGTGACCACGAACGCGCCTTGCTCGTCGCGCAGCCGCGGAGAGCCCCGCAAGAGCGCCACCGCGCGTTGCGCTGCCTCGTCGCCAGCGCCCTCGACGCGCACTTGCGCGGGGATCGCGTAGCCCATTCGCCGCAGGATTCCCGGCTCGTTGGTCATCGCTTGCTCGAAGAGCGCGCGCGACGCAGAGGCGTCTCCGTTGCGGCGCGCGGCCTCGGCGCCCACCGCGAGCACCCGCGCGATCAACGCCGTCTCTGTCCGCGGAAGCGCCTGCGCCGCGGCGCGCGCGAGCTGCACGGCCTCGCTGTAGTCACCGCGATGCAGCGCGAGCTCTGCAGAGAGCCCGTCGTGATACGGCTTGGCCGCGGGCGTCGCGCGGTCCTTCTCGATGGCCTCGTCGTGCGCGACCGAGAACACGCCGACGCCCAGCACTTCGATCAGGTCGCCCACCATCCACGAGGGCAGCGGCTCGATTCCGCCGCCCACGTACCCGCGCAGCGTCGCCACCAGGCGATCGTCGTCCGCGAGCACGCTCACGACGCGCTCGTCGTCCGGCCAAGACCGCAGCGAACGCACCCACCCTTGCGCGCGCGACGAGAGCGCGAGGCCTGGGGTCACGCTGACGGTCTCTGCGTCGAGCTCGGCTGCGCTCTTCAGCAGCGCGCGACGGAGCAGCGCGTGCGCGCCCAGCGCTTGCTCGGGACGCGACGAGACGAGCCCGCGGCGATCGGGGCGCTCCATCGAGCGATCGGCGAAGCGCAGGCCGATCTCGGGCTCTCCTGCGAGCAGCAGCAGCGTCGCGAGGGCCGAGTCGCTCTCGGCGCGGTCCTGGTCGCGCAAGAACGCCGGCTGCGCGGCGCGCCACCGCTGCATCTCTCGGATCGCGTTGACGGCGTCGGACGTACGTCCCGAGTCCATGTACCTTCGCGCGAGGATTCGCCAGGGATTGGCCGGCGTAAACTCGATGCGCCGCGTCGCCTCGGTGGCGAAGCGCTCGACCTCGTCGAGGCGAAACGTCGAGTACGCGGCCTCGGCGGCGTTGTACGCGTACACCGCCACGCGCGGAGAGGTCTCGCCCTGCTGCACGGGCCGTCGTCGCGCGGCCTCGAGCGCTTGCGTGCAGGCGTCGTAGCGGCGCTGGCGCTCGCCCGCTTCGGTCTCGATCGCGCAGAGGGCGTTGTGGCCGGTGAGCTTCTGCTCGGGGTCCGCCTGGCGGATGGCCTCTTGCGCCTTGGCGCGCGCGTCGTTGAAGCGGCCGAGGTGCATGAGCGTGAGCGCCTGCTGCGACAAGAGCGGCGGGTCGTACAGGGCGTCGTGATACTCGAGGATTTGCAGGCGAAACCGGTGCTCCTCGAGCTCGCCCGCGAGCCGCTGCGTCGCGAAGAGGATCTCTTCGTGCAGCCGCCACGGCGCGCCCTGCGTGCGGTTGGCTCCGTAGCGCTGCTCGTAGAGCGCTCGGGCGCGGGCGAGGTAGTGCATCGCGCGGGCGGGGAGGCCCTCGGCCTCGTGCAGCACCGCGCCCATGACGTAGTTGCCGACGATGGAGTCTTCGTTTTGCTCGAGCACGCGCTGGGCCTTGGTGCGCGCGGTGAGCAAGCGGTTGTTGCGATAGTCTTCGTACGCAGCGCGCTCGTCGGCGGTCTCGCCGAAGGCGGGGGGCTGCTGCTGCGCGCGGGTCGCGGACCCCGAGAGCGAGAGCGCAGCGAAGAGCGCGGACGCTGCGAGCGCGAGCCGAGTTCTGCCGGTGTTTTTGCTGCGTTCGCTCATGGTGGACCTCATCGTTGCATGGCCATGCGGGCGAGTCGTTCGAGCGGCTCGCGCATGCAGTCACGGAGCACCGAGTCGACGCTGTCGACGCCGGGCGCGACCTCGAGTCGGTGGCCGAAGATCAGCCCAGAGAGGGCGGCGATGTCCTCGCCAGAGACGAAGTTGCGCTTGTTCATGAGGGCGCGCGCTTGGAGGGCGGGCATCGCGAGGACGAGCGAGCGCGTCGAGGCGCCTTGCAGGACGCGCGGGTCTTTGCGGGTGTTTTGCGCGACGTCGACGAGGCACTCGCGCACCTGCGGAGCGACGTGCACTTGGGTCTCGATCACCTTGCGCGCGTCGCACACTTCGGTGCGCGTGACGCGAGGGAGGTCCGAGCCGACGTTGTGCTTTCGGGCGGCGGCGCTCGCGAGGATCTCGAGCTCTGCGTCCCGCGCGACGTGGGTCATCTTGATCTTGAACAAGAACCGGTCGAGCTGCGCGGACGGAAGCGGAAAGGTCCCCGCGAGGTCGAGCGGGTTCTGCGTGGCGATCACGAAGAAGAGCTCGTCGAGCTTGCGCGTGCGGTTGTCGACGGTGACCTGCTTCTCGGCCATCGCTTCGAGCATGGCGCTCTGCACTTTGGGCGAGGTGCGGTTGATCTCGTCGGCCAGGACGATGTGCGCGAAGACGGGGCCCGAGCGAAAGAAGAACTTGTGGGTGTTGGGGTCGAAGATGGTCGTTCCGGTGACGTCCGAGGGGAGCAGGTCGGGCGTGAACTGGATGCGACGAAAGGTGACGATGATGTCGTCGGGCTGATCGTCGATGAGGCAGTCGCCGAGCGCCTTGGCGAGCGTGGTCTTGCCAGAGCCCGGGTAGTCCTCGAGCAGCACGTGACCGTCCGCGAGCAGGGCGCAGATGACGATCTCGATCACCTCGTCGCGGCCGCGCACGGCCATGCGGATGCGGTTGCGAAAGCGCTCGACGACGCCCCACGCCCCGTTGAGGTCGGTGATGGGCGGCGCAGGCGTCCTGGTGATGTGCGGGCTGTTCTCGAAGTCCGCGCCGGGTGTGTCCATCGTCATGATCGAAGTGATCTCCAGCAGTGCTTTGAGTGGTGACTCGAATGTGTGTGCGTCGAGCGTGGGCGGCGTCAGTCGACGTCGAGCCAGCTCGCCGGGTGCAAGAGGCCGAGGGTTCGCCGCCACCAAGGCTTCGCGAGAGAGACCTCGCGCTTCACGTTGGCGACGGCCTCGCGGAGCTTCTGCGCGTCGGGCGGCTCGGGGCTCGCGCCGCTGAGCTTCACGCGCTCGGCTTCGTGACCGAGCAGCTCGAGCGACGGGATCTGCTCTCGCACGCGGCGCGCGAAGGCCTCGCGGGTCTCGCCGTACTCGCGGACGATTCCGGCTTCGGCGAGCACGTCGAGGGCGCTGCGGTAGGCGACGCGCGCGAGCGCGGCGCCCTTGGTGAAGAGCGGCACCAGTCGGCGCCAGAGCTTCACGCCGTAGAGCGCGAGCAAGCCCAGCAAGAGCAGCCACGGAAAGGCCTTCGCCGCGGCCTGCGCCATCTCTCGCGCGCGGTTGCGCTGCTGTTGTTGCTGCGGACGCTGCGGCGGCTGCTGCGGATCCGGCGGCTGCTCGCGGGCCATCTGTCCGAGCCGATCGCGCTCGTCTTCGTCCTGCGGCTGGCCGGGCGGGTCTTCGTTTCGCTTGGCCGCGATGTCGAGGACGATCCAGCCGACGCCCTCGAGGTAGACCTCGGGCCAGGCGTGACCGTCGCTCGACTTCACGATGACGGTCGAGCTCGACCCGCGGTTTTGTGCGTCGACGTGGTAGCCCGAGCCGATGCGCGAGGGCACGCCCACGCTGCGCCACAAGAACACCGCGGCGTGCGCGAAGTGCACGCAGTAGCCCCGCTTGTTGCCCCAGAGCATGTCGGCCGTGGGGTCCGTCGCGGAGGCGTGACGTGCGCGCGTGGTGTAGATCAAGTTGTCGTCGAGCCAGAGCTTGATGGCCACGGCACGCGAGAACGGATCGCTGCGGCGCTGCTGCGGAATGGTGTTGATGATCGTGTCCGCGAGCCGGCGATAGCGCGGGTCCGTCGGGCCTTCGAGGTAGTACGCGCGCTGCTCGGGGGTCCAACGCGGGTTGCCCGAGCGGCGGCCGAAGAGCCGACGGTACTCGATCGACTGCGCGAGGGACTCGACGCGGTAGGCGCGCACGAAGCGCGTGGGGTTGGGGTTGCGCGCGGGCTCGAAGTGAAACGCGCCCTCGATGCCGAACGGGTTGTTGTGCTCGGTCACGAGCGCGACGAGGTGATGGACCAACGTGCGGCCGGTGTTGGACGGGCGCTCGGGGAGGTTCATCGCCTCTGTGGGATATCCCTGGGGAATATCGCGATCGTTCTCGGGGCGCGTCGTGGGGACGAGGCGCGTTCCGTTGAACTGACTCCACGCGACCTGACGGAGGTAGAACGCCTCGGACGGCGGCGTGTAGTCGTCGTCGAGAAGCACCACCGCCATCGGCGACGAGCGCTGCTGCTGCTGTTGCTGTCGCTCGCTCTCGAGGTCCTGGCTCGGCGGTCGGGGCGGAGGCGTGCCGTTGCCGCCCTCGCCTCCCTCCGAGTAGCTCGACGGCGAGATCGGGACGTCCTCCCAACCGCCGTCCTGCATCGCGCTCGACGAGCCGCCGTCGCCGCCGTCCTCCATCGCGCTCGACGAACCGCCGTCTTCACCGCCGTCGTTGCCTGAGGCGCCGCCGTCTTCGCCAGCGTCCGGGGCGCCGCCACCGCCGCCATCGGACGCGCCTGTGTCCGCGGCGCCGCCGCCGTCGTCCTGGCCGCTGTCGTCGCCGCGTCCGCCGTCGCCCTCGCCCGAGTCTTGGCCTTCGCCCGCGTCGCCTTCGACGACGTCTTGGCCCTGACCCGTTCCGTTGTCGCCTGCGTCGCGTGGTGGTTGTTGCCGCGGCGGCTCGCCGGGCGGAGTGAGCAGACCGAGGTCGTTCTCTGCCGTCGGCGCAGGGAGACCGACGGCGTTGACCGTCATCACCGCGAGGATGCCGAGCGCGATCAACGCGATCAGCGCCGAGAGCGCGCGGCTCCCGCGGTTCTGCACGATGAGCAGCACCGCGAGGATCGTCACGCTGCCAACGCCCACGCCGAGCAGCACTTGCACGGGCTCGAGCCCGACGGACCACGCCCAGTCGCTCAGCCACAACGGACGCACGAGCACGCCGTCGCGATGCGTCGCGAACACCGCGACGACCGCGGCAGACACCGCGGCGAGCTCGAGCACGACGAGGTTTCGCTTTCGCGACGCGAGCACGCGCAGGACCAACGTCGAGCAGAACATCAGCGCGCCGAAGCGCAGCAGCACCGCCGTCGCGAGCGCGTTGCCCGCGCCCATCAACGCGGGGATGGTCGTAAACGCTGTGGCGAACTTCGAGAGCGCCCAGCACAGAAGCCAGAGCGCGGCGGTGCCGCCCAAGATCGCCGAGAGCTTCACGCGCGAGCGCGCGAGCCGCTCGCCGAGCGCCACGCCGAAGACCGCGCCGAAGAGGCTCGCCCCGAGCCCCTCGGTGAGCGTGACGCCCCAGCCGAGCGCGAGCGCGCCCAAGCACATCGCCGCGGCGCGAACCGCGGTCGACAGGACGATCGAGAGCTTGCTCTCTTTGCCTTCGCTCACGCTGCCTCCAGAGCGCGACGATGCGCGTCGCCGTACACGCGGCCCGCGCGCCGATCGACGATCAGCACCGAGCCGCGTTGATTTGCGAGCGACGCGCACACCTTGCGCAGCTCGTCCTGCGTCGGCAGCGGATCACCCGCGCTCGACTCGCGCTCGCGGGGCTCTTCGTCGACGAGCCATCGCTTCAGCTTGGACTGCTTGCTCACGGGCGCGACGCCGTCGGCGCAGACGATGAACTCGACGCCCGCGCCGCCCGCTTGCGAGACGGCCGCGCGCGCGCGGTCGAGCCACGGGCCGGGCGTGGCAGGGACGATCACGACGATGCGTCCGCCAGCGGTGGCGTGGCGCTTCAAGAACGCGCCGAGGCCGAGCGCGCCGTCTTCGGGGCGGGTCTTTCCCGAGCGCGCGATGAGCTCCATCGCCTGCTGCGGGCCGCGTGCGTCGTCGTCGCTGCCGTCGGCGCCGAGGACCCACTTGCTGCCGAGCGAGTTGGTCTCGACGAGCAAGCGCGCGACGCCCGCGGCGGCCTCGTCGCCGACGCCGGTGACGAGAAACGCTGTGGTCTGTTTCGCCGGAGAAAACGCACGCTCGGGCGAGCGGAGGATCAGGTCACCGGTGCGCGCGAAGACCTTCCAGAGGACGAACTTGATCGGGTCGCCAGGAGAGTATGCGCGCATGTCCGCGCGCTCGCCGTCGGGGCCACCCTTGGGGTTCGAGATGTCCTCGCCAGGCGCGAGCGTGCGGACGACCTCGACGCGCTTGAGCGAGCCGACCGACGGAAGCGCGCGAACGGCGCGGGGGTCGGTGACGCGAAACGCGCAGCGGGCGATGCCAAACGGGTCGCCCACTTCGATGCGCCGCACGACCTGGTCGTACAGGCCACGGCGCGCGGGCGTGCTCTCTTCGTGGAGGCGACGACGCTCGCGAACAGCGCGCACCGACGCGATGGGCGAGAGCCACTTCCAAGAGACCGTGACGAAGGGGACCCACCAGAGAGACGAGACCGAGAAGCCGACGCGGGTGGGGAAGCCGCACTCGAGCGAGAGCGTTCCGCTCTGGGATTTTGCGGCGCGCGAGAGGGCGAGCTTGAGCGCGAGGGCAGTGAGAGAGACGGCGATCACGCAGATGGCCGCGACGCCGAGCGCCACGACGCACATCGCGAGCACCACGAGGTCCACGCGCTTGACGCCGAGGTAGTAGAGCGCCGCGCCCGCGCCGGCGATGACCGCGAGCCCGAGGGGCGTGATCGGAAACGGGTCCACCACGCGCCGCGCGAGCGACCGCGCCTTGGCGAAGAGGACCTTCAATCGTTCGAGCAGCTTCATGGTGCGAGCCGTCCTCTTGTGCTCAGCGCGGCGATCGCCCGCAGCCAGAACGCTGTGGAGGCATCAAGGGTGGCGCAGAGATGGTCACCGCGCCCTGCCGCTGCGACGGGCCCGACGGTGTGTCGAAGCAGCGGATCCTGCGAAACACCGTGGGCTCGTTGACCGCTTCGCCGCCGTCGTTGTTCACCGATTGAAACTCCTGGATCGCAGGGTCGATGCGCCCAGAGAACTGATCGAGGTTGTACGAGATCAACCCCAACGAGCTCTGCGGGCCGCAGTTGAGAGACTCGGGGCGCCAGGATGTTCCCCCGAAGGTGAGCTCGAGCCCGTTGGCCGTGCCCGCGCCGGTCATGAAGACCGTTCGATCGAGCACGCCAGGCGCGCACGGAAGGGGCTCGTAGATGGTGGGCGGCCCGTTCCAGAAGCGCGCGTGCAAGACGCCGTTCAGCTGCGCAGAGCCCGCAGAAACCCGGTGAATTTCCAGGGTGTAGATGTACCAGTCCTGTCCGGGCTGGTGAAACACACGCCCCATCCACACGCCCTCGACCGGGTCCTGGCAGCTCGCCGCCGGAGGCAAGCGCTGCCGCTGCTCTTCGATCGACCCGAGCAGCACTTGAGGAAACAACACCGAGGCCCCGATCACGGTGACCACGGTCGCATACGCCACGCGACGAGCGCGCCATCGAGCCATTGCCGTTCGAACGATAGCGCACCAGCGCCCCCCGTGTCTGACAGCTCGCGCCGGATCTGCCACGATCGCGCAGGCTGTGCCCGCACGGTGTACAGTGCGAGGACCGTGCGTCGTTCGCCGCTCTGCCTGGTTGCGCTGCTCGTCGCAACATCGTGCGCGACGAGCGCTCGCACCGCGCACCGAGCGCAGCGGTCCACGGTCCTGCCCGCGCAGCAAACGCCCCGCGCCGAGGCTCCGCCGAACATCGAAGCGCCGACAGCGATCGCTCGACGCACGGGGCCGCGGTGGCAGTGCGACCTCGAAGAGCTCTCGCTCCCGACGCTCGCGGCAGAGCTCGACGTCCCGTCGGCGGCGATCTATGCGGACGCGGTCGTGGGCGCGTCGCTGATCGTGCGCGAGCGTCCAACGCGAGAGCGAACGCGCGGCAGCAACTTCGACGCCGAGCTGCATTTTCGCAACGATTCTGGCAGCACCAACGCGGCGAAGCTCGTGCTCGGGCTGCCGATGCCGGGCGCGCCGTGGCGCATCGAGGACAGCCGGTCGCGGGTCGTCCGTCGCTGCAACGCCGTCGGCGAGTGCGAGCTGTTCGCGGTGGGCGTGTCGTTGCTGTTTTCGCACCGCGTGCGCGAGGACGCGCCGGTGTTCGCGTTGCGGCGAGTCGACGGCGCGCGCGTCGCGACGGCGATCGCGTCCATGAACTCCCGCGGATTCGCCGGGGTGGCGCGCTTCGATGGCCCCGATCGCAGCGCGGCCTTCTTCGCGCGGGTCCCCGAAGGACACGCGGTCGTCGGCATCTCGCTCGACGGCGACTCGCTCGAGCCGCTGTTTCGTCGGGACAGTGACGGCGCGATCGTCTCGATGGACGGCGCGCTCGTGCCGCTCGACGACCGTCCGTGCGCCGCGCACGCAGGAGAGCCCATCGCCGTGATCGCCCTGCCGATCGCGCTCGGCGCCTTCGGGCCAACGATCGAGCTGCGCGCCGAAATCGCCCGCGACGGGGCAGAGACGACCTGCGTCAAGCGGCTGTACGGCCGCGGCACGATGCGGCTCGTCGAGAGCAGCGTCGAGGTGACGGTGCGGGGCCCGCAGACGACGCAGGGCTTTCTGCGCACGCCGCGGTCGGTGCGCGGGCTTCGCTGCAGAGCCGAGTGAAGCGCGGGGCCGTTCGCAGGTCGACTCCAGCGCGGGCTTTGCTACCTTCGCGCGCCTCACTCATGCGAACTGTCCCAGAATTGATCGCCTGCAAGCGCGACGGCGGCGCCCTCACCGCGGCCGAGATCCAGTGGATCATCCGCGCGTACACCGACAACGCGCTGCCCGACTACCAGATGAGCGCGCTCGCGATGGCCGTCTTCTTCCGCGGAATGTCCGAAGAAGAGATGGTCGCCCTCACCCTCGCGATGCGCGACTCGGGCTCGGTCGTAGACCTCTCGCACGTGCCCGGTCGCAAGGTCGACAAGCACTCGACCGGAGGCGTCGGCGACAAGGTCTCGATCGCGCTCGCGCCGTGGGTGGCTGCGTGTGGAGTGCGCGTTCCCATGGTGTCGGGACGCGGGCTGGGACACACCGGCGGGACGCTCGACAAGCTCGAAGCGATCCCGGGCTTCAGCGTCAACACCACCACCGAGCGCTTCATCGAGCTCGTCGCCACGGTCGGCACCGGGATGATCGGGCAGACCAAGGACGTCGCCCCCGCGGACAAGCGCCTCTATGCGCTGCGCGACGTGACCGCGACGGTCGAGAGCGTTCCGCTCATCGTCGCCAGCATTTTGAGCAAGAAGCTCGCAGAGGGGATCGACGCCCTCGTGCTCGACGTCAAGGTCGGGCGCGGCGCGTTCATGAAGGACCTCGACAGCGCGCGCGTCCTGGCCAACGCCCTGGTTCGCACCGCGAAGGGCGCAGGCAAAGACTGCGTCGCGCTGCTCACGCGCATGGACGCCCCCCTCGGTCGCACCGTGGGCAACGCGCTCGAGACCGCCGAAGCGTTCGCGATCTTGCACCAGCGCGCGCCGTCGGACCTCACCGAGTGCACCGTCGAGCTCGCGATCGAGATGCTCGTGCTCGGCCACGCCGCTCGCACCCGCGACGAAGCGCGAGAGAAGCTGCAGCGCGCGCTCGACGATGGCAGCGCGCTCGCCACGGCGCGACGCATGGTGCAAGAGCAGGGCGGCGACCCGCGCGTCGTCGACGACCCGTCGCTCTTGCCGGCGACGAAGCAACGGCACGCGATCCGCGCGGCGCGCGACGGCTCGATCACCAGCATCGACGCGCTCGAAGTCGGCCTCGCCGGGGTCGCGCTCGGCGCTGGGCGCACCAAGAGCGACGACGTGGTGGACCCCGCGGTGGGCTTCGTCTTCGAACGCACCGTCGGCGACTCTGTGCGCGCTGGCGACGTCATCGCGTGGGTGCACAGCGACGACGAAGCGCGCGCGTCGCACGCAGCGCAGCGCGTCGGCGCGGCGGTGATCGTCGGCGAGACGCGGGTCGAGCCGAGCGCGCTGGTGATCGAGCGCGTCGAGTGACGCTCGCTCGGCGACCGAGCGCGTCGCTCAGTGATGGGCGAGGATGTCGCTGATCGAGCTGTATCGGCTGGGCTGCTGCGTCTTGTAGTGCAGCGCGCCGCCGCCCGTGATGATCCACGACTCTTGAAAGCGGTTGTCCGGCGACTGCACGCGCACGAGGTAGTCGCCTTCGCCGAAGGCCCAGTGGCGGCCGTCGTTGTAGAAGTGATCGATCTTGGCGCCGCGGCGGGTGCGGATGTGCCAGTAGTCGCTCTCGAACTTCCACGTGTTGTCGATGACGAACTGGATGACCTGCCACGAGTTGCCGGACGGAAGCACGCCCTGGTCGGCGTAGAGCCCGGAGTCGTTGGGCAGGCCGAACATCATCATGTGCGGATAGCGCCTGGCCGCGTGGGCCAGGTCGCTGTCGCGCCCCTGGTCGTGATGCAGCGTGCACATGGTGTTGCGGATGAGCCCGAAGCCCTTGTTGTCGCCGCCGACGTCGTAGCTCTCGCGAAAGAGGTACTCGCACATCTGGTCGGCGCCGGCCGAGAAACCGACGGTGAGCTTTCCGCGCTGCTGGCGCTCGTGCAGCAGGCGGCCGAACTTGCCCCACTCGCCGTTGGCGAAGCGCGCCCCGAGCTCTTTGTAGCGGCGGAGGCCAGTGACGGAGTGACCTCCGCCGAGGATCACGACTTCAGCGTGGTAGAGCTCGTACCAGAGCTTGTCGACGTCCTCTTGGCGCAGCGAGCTTCGCCAGTAGAAGGGGAAGTACTCGAGCCCGAACTTCTTGAAGAAGTCGAAGTAGAAGCGAAAGTTTCCCCAGGAGAAATCCTGCCGCTCCATCTCGCTGCCGTTCTGCACGGTCTCGGACATGGGCAGAAACAGGATGCGCTTGTTGTCCTCTCCGCGCAGCGCGCGTTGAACGATGAGGTCGTTGTGGATTCGATCGCCGCGGTTGTGCGACGAGTACACGAGTGCGGTTCCGCGCATGAGTGAGAGCGCGATCTCACGCGGTCCGAGCGCGCGCGGTCAAGAAAAAGCCCCACTCGTCCCGCGCAGCGCTGTGTGTTTTGCGCTGGCCGTCAGTTGGCGCGAAGGATGACCCAGCTCCGCGCGGGGATCATCGTGGAGCCCCCCATCGCGGGCATGTTGGTCGCGAGGTTGGTGTACGCGCCTGCGGGGATGTTGACTGAGCGCGCGCTGTCGGCGCGGTTGATGGCGACGGTGACGGCGTTGAAGCCGGCGCCGCAGCCGTCCATGCGATAGACCCAGGTGTCCTGGTCGGACGAGAGGTTGGTGCGACGACCGCGGCCGAGGACGGGGTTTTGCCCGCGGATGCGCCCGAGCTGCGAGACGCGGTCGCGCAGGGCGCGCTGGTGGGCGTTGAGCGACGCGTCGCTCCAGGGCATCGAGCGACGGTTGTCCGGGTCGCCGCCGCCCGCGAGGCCGATCTCGTCGCCGTAGTAAATGAGCGGAACGCCTGGGTTCGTGAGCATCACGGCGAACGAGACGCCGAGGCGCTCGTACGGCGCGGCGTCGGCGGGCTGGGAGAAGGCAGCGCCGTTCCACCCGTTGCCGGGGGACGAGCCTTCGCGGCAGTTGCCGATCTGGCGCGAGGCGAAGTGGATGGCGCGCGGGATGTCGTGGTTGCCGATCCAGGTCGACATGATCGACCCCGGTCCATAGAAGCTGTCGTTGCTCGCCATCCAGTCAGCGAGGTTCGACATGCGGCCGTCGGGCGTGAAGATCGCCTCGCACGCCCGCGCCTTGAACGGAAAGTCGAACTGCCCGTCGAGCATCGTCGCGGGGTTGACGAAGGACCGCAGCAGCTCTCGGTTGTCGTACGCGAACGTCTCTCCGACCATGTAGAAGCGACCGCCCGCGGGGCTCGGGATTTCAGCGCTCAACCGTCGTCGCAGGTCCGTCAGCCACACGAGCGGGACGTGCTTGATGGCATCCAAGCGATAGCCGTCGATGCCGAACTCTTTGGCCCACCAGACGGCGTCGTTGACGGACCAGTTGCGCGCCGCGGCGTTCTCGAAGTCGAACGGCGCGAGGTAGTCGGTGAAGGCGCAGCGCGTTCCCCAGAACGGGTCGTCCCAGAGGTTGTCCGGCCCGCACAGTCGAAAGCGTCCGTTGTCTCGCGCAAACCAGTCGTTGTGCGCTTGATACAGGGCGCTCTCGGTGTCGGCGTGCTTCATCACGTAGTCGAAGAGGACCTTGATGCCGTGGCCGTTGACGCTGCTGGCCGAGTGCGCGGCGGTGATGAGCGCGCGCAGGTCCGCTTCGGTGCCGATGCGCGACTCGACGCGCGGGCGCGGGTTGGGCATCGCGGGGTTGGTGAAGTCCACGTTGGCGGGCGACGGCCAGTACCCGTGAAACGCTGAGTAGCGTCGAGGGTCGGCCCCTGGGTCGATCGCCGCACCAGCGGTGTTTCGGTTCTCGAACGGCGCGCTGAGCCACAGCGACGTGACGCCGAGCGCCGCGAGGTAGGGGATCTTCGCGGTGACGCCGCGCAGGTCGCCGCCTTCGTACTGACCGCTGGGACCAGTGTTGGAGTCGCCGTCGGTCGCGCTCGGGACGGGGTCTGCCATCCCGTCGGAGTTGAAGAAGCGATCCGTCATCGCGAAGTACATCACGGTGTCGCGCCAGTCGAACTCCGTCGCGACGCCGCACGCGCTCGCGCCGCCGCACACCTCGATGATGGAGTTGAACGAGCCGAAGCCGTCCGCCTCCCGGTTCATGTTGGCGGGGTCGGGGATCCAATTGGTCCCGTTGACGATGAACTTGTAGAGGTGTCGTCCCCGCGGAAGCGTGCGCTGCACGCGCCACACGCCGTCCATCCCTCGCTCGAGCGGGACCGCGCCCATCGCGACGGTCGCGCCCCAGCCGTTGAACGAGCCCGAGACCCACACGCTCGTCGCCGCGGCGTCGCGGTACTCGAAGCTCACGTTGTTGCACGCCATCATCGTCGACCCATCGGTCGGAGGCGTGCCGCCATCGGTCCGCACCGGCGGAGGACAGAGGCCCTCGGGGGTGCGTGGCTGACCATCGGCGCACGGCAAAACCGCCACGTCGTCCGCGGGCGTCGATCCGTCCATGACGGGGACCGCGCCGTCGCGGCGCGCGGCGTCGCCGAAGTAATACTGACTGTCCGAGCCGCAACCCGCGACGGCGAGCAAGCAGAGCGAAGAGAGTCCGACGAAGCGAAGTGCAGCCACGAGTCAACCTCCGGTCGTGCGAGCGTGCGCGACGAACGCACGAGATCGTACACGAGCGAGCCGCCCTCGGCCCGCATCGCGAGCACCCAGGACGTACGAACGAGCGAATCGCAAACGAGCGATTTGCGCTCATCTTGCGGTGCTGCGCGCGATCTCGGACACTCCGCGTGAACAGTGAGCGGTCCACAGGCTCGCGAGGATGGGAAGAAGCGCTCCCGCGTCGGCGGCGGTCGCTACGAGCTTCTGCACGAGCTTGCCTCGGGCGGCATGGCGACAGTGCACGTGGCGCGATCGCGCGGGGCGGCGGGCTTCGGGCGGCTGGTGGCGATCAAGTGCTGCCACCCTCACCTTCGCGCGGACGAGGACTTCGCCAGGATGTTTCTCGACGAGGCGAGGCTCGTCGCGGAGCTGCGGCACCCGAACGTCGTCGCCACGTTGGACTTCGGCGAAGACGACGCGCTCTCGCTCTACATCGTGATGGAGTACATCGACGGCTTCTCTGTGCAGCAATTGCTGCGCATGGCGAAGAACACGGGGGCGCCGATGCCTGCCGCCGTCGCGCTGCGCGTGGTGATCGACGCGCTGCAAGGGCTGCAAGCGGCGCACGACCACGCTGACTCGAAGGGTAGCCCGCTCAACATCGTGCACCGCGACGTGTCGCCGCAGAACATCCTGCTCGGCGTCGATGGCGTGGCGCGCATCATGGATTTCGGCATCGCCCGCGCCGAGTCGCGGCTCTCGCACACGCGCGACGGCAACATCAAGGGCAAGGCTGCGTACATGGCGCCCGAGCAGCACGGGCTGTTGATGGACAACCCGCCGCCCCTCACGCACCGCGCGGACCTGTACGCGATGGGGGTGGTCCTTTGGGAGCTGCTCACGGGCAAGCGGCTCTTTCAGCGCGAAAACGACGCGCAGACGCTCGCCGCGTCGATCCGCGGCGACTACGTGCCAGCCAGCGAGCTTGCGCCGTCGCTGGCAGCGAAGATCGACGTGGTGATCGCGACCGCGCTCAAGGCGAACCCCGATGAGCGGTTCGCGAGCGGCAACGCGTTCATCGAGGCGATCGAGTCGTGCGGGATGACCGTCGCCTCGTCGCGCGAGGTGACGAAGTGGGTTCGCGAAGTGGCGAACCGGCAGATCGAGCAGCGGCTCGAGGCGCTGCGCAAGCACTCGGACGACCGGCCCGACGACGCCAACGAGGTGCTCGATCGCGTCCTCACGAGCGCGACGAACGCGCGGATGCAGGCAGAGATCGAGGCGACGGGGGTGGTTCCGGCGAGCGCGGCGGGGGACGTGGTCGAGTTCGAGGTGCAGTCGCTCGTGCCCAACCAACCCTCGACGCGGCCGCCTCGCGTCGAGCCGAGCAGGTGGCGACCGTTCGCGGCGATCGCGATCGTCGCGGTGTTGTTCGGCGCGGCGTTCGCGTGGACCCGCAACACCCCCACAACGCCGGCCATCGCACGAGAATCGGCCCCCGTCGTCGTCATTGCTGACGCTGGCTCGACGGCGGCGCGCGAGCCGACGCGCACCGTCTCCAACCCGATCAGCGCGCCGATCGAGACCGCGCAGCCCGACAGCGGCGCCGCGACACCCACGATCAGCGCGCCGGTCATCGCCGACCCCACGAGGCGCCCCGTCCCGCTCGACGGCGTACGGCAGCGCCCTCCGCGGGGCCGCGGCAACGCTTTTCGCCCGACGTTTCTCTGAACGACGTACAGTTGTCTCGGATGCGCTCGTCGCTAGTACTCGCCGCGTTTTCTGCAACGATCCTCGCGTCGTCCTTCGCGCGCGCGCAGGACCCGAGCACGCTCGCGCAGCAGCGGTTCTTGCGGGGGCTCGCGCTGTTCGACGCGCGGCAGTTCGCGCCCGCGCTCGAAGAGTTTCGCGGGTCCTACCAGCTGCGAGCGTCGCCCAACTCGAGGCTCTACGTGGCCAGAGCGCTGAGGGAGCTCCAGCGGTTGCCCGAGGCCGTGACCGAGTACGAGACGTGCGTTCAAGAAGCGCGCGAACACGCGCAGACCGACGCGCGCTACCGAGAGACACAACGCGCAGCAGAGCAAGAGCTGCAGTCGCTCGCGCCGCGCGTCGGACGCGTGCTCGTCACGCTCGTCAACGGGCCGCGGCAAGTGGGCGTGCGCATCGGCGCGACGCTGATTCCGTCCGCAGGACTGTCGCTGCCGATCGCGGTCGCGCCCGGTCCAGTCGCGATCACCGCGGAGGCCGTCGGAAGCGCGCCCGTGAGCGCGACCGTCACCGTGCCCGCAGGCGTCACCGTGCCCGTGTCGCTGACCTTCGCCGCGGACGCGCAGCAACGGCAGGACGAAGTCATCGGGACAAGCGGATCCACGCTCGCGCCAACCAGCGCGGACAACACGAGCATCGGCGGTTGGGTGCTTCGCGGTCGCAGTCCGCTGAGGTACGTGATGTTCGCGTCGTGGGGCGTGGGCGTGGCCGGGATGCTCACCTTCGCCGGCGCTGGCGCAGCGGCGACCAACACGTTCACTGGGCTGCGTATGCGCTGCGGCAGCCGCATGTGTCCACCAAGCGAGCAGGGCGCTGTCGACTCGGGCAGGACACTGCAGACCGTCGCCAACGTCTCACTTGTGGTCGGCATCGTGGGGCTCGTCGCGGGCGCCACGCTGCTCTTCGTCGGACCAAGGACCGAGCGCGCCGCGAGCGCGCCCGCAGCAACGGCGGTCGCGCTCGGCCCCGACGGCGTGACCCTATCCGGAGTGTTCAAATGAATCGCAGCGTGTTGGTGTTGGTGGCGGCGCTGGCGTCTTCGTGCGCGTACGACTGGGATCGCTACGACCCGCGCAGCGCTGATGCAGCGCAGCAAGAGGACAGCGCAGCGTGCGGCGCGGCGGGCATGCCGTGCTGCGGAAACAGGTCGTGCGCGACAGGGTTGGTCTGCGCGATGGGCGTGTGCGAGTCGTGCCCCAACGGACGGCTCGCGTGCAACGGCGCGTGCGTCGACACGAGCTCGAACGACGAGCACTGCGGGCGCTGCAACAACGCGTGCCGGGGCGACACGAACTGCAGCAACTCGAACTGCCGCTGAGCGACCGTCGAATGCTGGGGCTCAGTACTCGAAGCCGCTGCCGCCGATGAACTCCCTGGCGATGCTCGTCGGCGGAACGTGGTCGGGATAGATCGCCACGAACTGATCGACGAGCTTTCGCAGCCGGTGCGCCGTGGCGAACGCCGGGTCGTCGCGGGTGACCTCGAGCAGATAGCGGTCGGCGAACACCTTGAGCACCGCGGGCTCGTACGCGAGCGACGAGTCGAAGATCGCGTCGGCGTGGGACATAAACGGGTAGATCCACTGCAGCTCGCCGCGGCGCACGCTGCTCCAGCGGTTGATGTTGTCCGAGGCCTTGTACCCGCGGCTGTGTCGGTCTCGCACGATGCGGCGCAGCAAGCGCACGTCCGCCGCAGGGACGCACGAGAGCCGATCGAGCGGCAGCGTGGTCGCAGGGTGGATGAACACGCGAAACACTTCGTCCGACGGGATCGCGTCGCCCGTGAGCTCTGGGTTGAGCCCGTGGATCCCTTCGAGCAAGAGCACGTCGTTGCGCTGCAGCTGCAAGAGCGGCCCCTTGTCGGGCAGGCTGCGCCCCGTGAGAAAGTCGTACTTCGCCGTCGCGACCTGCTCGCCCTTTCGCAGCCTTCGGAGGTGCTCGTGCAACAGCGGCAGGTTGATCGCGTACAGCGACTCGAAGTCGTAGCCGCTGGCCTCGTCGCGGGGGCTCTTCTCGCGGTCGACGTAGTAGTCGTCGAGCGAGATGGGCACCGGGCGAATCCCGTTGATCTCGAGCTGGACCGAGAGGCGCTTGATGAACGTGGTCTTTCCGCTGCTCGAGGGGCCGGCGATGGAGATGACCTTGACGCGCTCGCCGCGCGCCGCGATCTGGTCGGCGATGACGCCGATCTGCTTCTCGTGAAAGCCCTCGGCGATGCGAATCAGCCGGCTGACCTCGCCGCGCACGCACAGGTCGTTGAACGCCCCGACAGAGCTCACGCCCATCCCGTCGAGCCACGCGACGTGGTCGTCGGACATCGGGCTCGAGAACCGCGGCGCGCGCTGCTCGCGCTCGATCGTCCCGCGCGAGGACGCCTCGCCCGCCGGGAGGTACGGCCGCAGCGCTTCGCCGTAGTCGAGCAAGAACCCCTGCGGGTGCGCGAGCAGCGAGAGCCCCTCGAGCTGGCCGGTCGACTCGAGGGTGGGACCGATCGAAATGGCCTGCAAATCACCGCACGAAATCAAGGTCGCCGAGGTCGCTCGCGACGCGCTGAGCAGCGACGCCGCCCCGTCCCAGCCCTGCCGATGAAACTGCGCCTTCGCCTCTTCGATCGTCCACACCTCTTCGCGAAACGGGATTCGCTCGCGCACGATCCGCCGCGCCTCGCGCTCGATCTCCGCGCGCAGCGCGTCGCGCTCGGTCACAGACTCCGGCAGCAACACCACGCGACCGCCCGTGACGCTCTGGCCGAGCTGCACGACGAGCCCCGGCGCGACGCGGTGCGCGGCTTCGATCAAGACCAGCCCCGCCGAGCGACGAAGCGCCTCGCGTCCCTCCCACTGACCGAGGGTGAGCACCCCAATGCGCGCGTCCGAGAGCAGCAGCGTCGAGAGCGAGACGGGGCGCGCGTCGAGCAGCGCGGCGACGACGGGCTTGCCCTCGTGCTCTTTGGGCAGGAGGGAGCCGAGGGGCGTTCCGGTTCGGACGGTGGTGGGTTCGGCGCGGTCGAGGATCGTGGCGTGCACTTCGGTGCGGCGCGGCGCCGAGCGCTGGCCGAGCAACATCGCGACGTTGTCCGTCAGCGAGACGAGCTCGTCGCGCAGCGAGGCCACCAGCGCCTGAAGAAAGTGCGTCGCGACCACAGGAAACTGCGCCGCCAGCACCCGGTATCCGCCCCGCGAGAGCCGCGCCATGCGCATCACGCCGTCGGCGGTCACCGTCGCAGCGCGCCGCCGCACGCCGATGAGCGCGAGCTCGCCGAAGTGTTGCCCCGGCGCGATCGTCCCGAGGTCCGTCTCTCCACGACGAATGTGCGCGTGGCCCGAGAGGACAAAGTACATGAAGTCCCCTTCGTCGCCCTCGCGCACGATCTCGGAGCCGTCGTTGACCGCGACCTGATCGAGCAGCGACGCGAAGGTCTCGAGCTCTCGTCGCTCGAGCCGCGCGAGCAGGGGATTCTTTGCGAGTGCGATCAGATCGTCGTCGTCGAACACGACGCGATCATGTGCCAGCGACGGTCATTTCGGCGACGCGAAACGTCGGGCTCGCGATCGAACTCTTGAAGTCCAGGTCGTCTCCGAGCAGGTCGATCGACTGCAGCAGCTTGTCGAAGTTGAGAGAGATGGTCACTTCGCTGACCGGAAAAGCCAGCTCGCCATCTTCGATCCAATACCCCGACGCGCCGCGAGAGAAGTCACCGGTCACGGCGTTGAAGCCGAAGCCCATCATCTGCGTGACGTAGAGCCCGCGCTTGGTCTGCTTGACGATCGAGTCCGCCGGCGTCGCGCCCGCCTGCAACACGAAGTTGCTGGTGCCCGCGCCGGTGCCGGTCATTCCTGCGGCCGACGCGGTGCTCTTGGAGTCGAGCTTGCGCGCCGAGTACGTATCGAGGAGGTAGAGCTCGAGCATTCCGTCGCGCACGACGACGTTGCGGCGCGAGGCGAGGCCGTCGCCGTCGAACGGGCGCGACCCAGGTCCGCCTGGGATGAGCGGGTCGTCGACGATGGTCACGAGCGACGAGGCGACGCGGGTCCCGATGCGGTCGATCAGGTAGCTAGATCGGCGGTAGATCGAGTCGCCGACCACGCAGCCGGCGAAGTGCCCGAGCAGCGAGCGCGCGACGTCGCGCTCGAACACGACGGGGTACGAGCCCGTGGCGACCTTCTTCGCGCCGAGCATGCGGAGCGTGCGACGGGCGGCCTCGCGCCCGACGGACTCGTCGCTGTCGAGCTTCGAGAGGTGGCGGCGCGCCGTCCAGTATCCGCTCGTTCGCTTCTTGCCGCCCTCGTCGTCGGCGACGGGCGAAACCGAGAGAGAGGCGTACGAGCCCGCGTAGCCGCCGCGAAATCCTCCGCTGGTGACCATCGCGAACGAGCCCGAGACGCGGCCGAAGCTCGCGCCCTCGCTGTTGGTGATGCGCTTGTCGTAGTCCATCGCGGCGCGCTCGGCGCGCTTGCAGCGCTCGACAGCCTGCGCGGCGTCGACGCCGTCGCACGCGGGGTCGAACAGGTCCAGGTCGTCCCAGCCTGTCGCGAGCGCGGATGCGTCGGGCAGGCCCGCGAACGGGTCTTCTTGCGCGAGGTCGCACAGCTCGAGCGCGTCGTTGACGAGGCGGGTGATGCCGTCGCTGGTGAGGTCGCTGGTGCTCGCGGTGGCGATGCGCTTTCCCTTCGCGGCACGGACAGAGATCGAGCGCGTGCCGGCTTCTTCGACGAGCTCGACCTCGCCCAAGCGCACGCGCACGGACAGGTCTTGCCCCGAGCGCGCGACGACCTTGGCCTCGGTGGCGCCGCCCGCGGTGAGCCTGGCGAGCACTTCGTCGGCCAGCGTGAGCAGCGCGTTCACAGCTTCTTGCTTCGTTGCCATGTGATTGCCTTCGCTCCCCTTCAGCGCTTCGCGACGTCGGTGCCGCCGACGGTCATGCCCGAGATCTTGATCGTGGGGCAGCCCAC
Source organism: Myxococcales bacterium (assembly GCA_013298625.1). Lineage (GTDB taxonomy): Bacteria > Myxococcota_A > Polyangia > Polyangiales. Next base: position 31,511 of record JAAFIF010000025.1, on the reverse strand, counting down.
GCCGACGGGCACCGATTGCCCGTCTTTTCCGCAGGTCCAGATGCCGTCGGAGATCTGCAGGTCGTTGCCGAGCATGGTGACCTTCGAGAGCGCCTCGGGGCCGTTGCCGATGAGGTTTACGTCCTTGAGGGGCGCGGTGATCTTGCCGTCTTCGATGAGGTACGCCTCGGCGATCGAGAAGACGAAGTCGCCCGAAGCGATGTCGACCTGACCTCCGCCGAAGCGCCGCGCGAAGATCCCGCGCGTGACCGAGCGCACGATCTCTTCGGGGTCGCTCGAGCCCGCGAGCAACAACGTGTTCGTCATCCTCGGCAGCGGAACGCTCCGAAAGCTCTCCCTCCGCCCGTTGCCCGTCGGCTCGACGCCGAAGTGCTTCGCCGAGTGCGCGTCGTGCATGTAGCCCTTCAGCACGCCGTTCTCGATCAAGACGCTCTTGTTCGGGATGTTTCCCTCGTCGTCCACGTTGACCGCCCCGCGGCCGAACGCGATGTCCGCGTCGTCGACGATCGTGCACAGCTCGCTCGCGACGGGCTTGCCCACGCGGCCCGAGTAGTTGCTCACGCCCTTGCGGTTGAAGTCCGCTTCGAGGCCGTGGCCGACCGCTTCGTGCAACAGCACGCCGCTGTCGCCGGGCGCGAGGACGACCTCCATCTCACCCGCGGGCGCCTCGCGCGCATCGAGCATCGCGAGGGCGCTTCGAACCGCTTCTTTCGCGTGCTCCTCGGGGCTCTTTCCTGCGCGAGAGAAGTACTCCATCCCCACGCGCCCGCCGCCGCCCGACGAGCCAGCCTGGCGCTTTCCGTTCTGCTCGGCGATCACGCGGACGCCGAAGCGCAGCATGGGCTGCACGTCGCGCACGTACACGCCAGCGCTCGTCGCGACCACCACCTCGCGATACGACTCGGCCACGGAGGCCTCGACGCGGGTGATCCTCGCGTCCTCTGCGCGCGCCGCGCGGTCTGCGCGCAACAAGAGCTCGCGCTTGTCGAGCCCCGAGACGAGCAGCGACGGCGTCTGCACGGGATACCGCGAGGGGATCTCTCTGCGCGTCACGTCCACGGGCGCCACGTCCGCGCCCTGCGCGATCTGCGCAGCGGTCTCCGCAGCGCGCACGAGCGCGTCCCACGACAGGTCCTCGGTGTACGCGTAGCCCGCGGCTTCGCCCTTGCGGACGCGAATCCCGACGCCCACGGACACGCCGCGGGACGCGCTCTTCACGATGCCCTCTTCGAGCACCATCGAGCCACCCACCGCGAACTCAGCGTACACGTCGGCCGCGTCTCCGCCCTTGCGCAGGGCGACCTCGAGCAGCTTGCGGCAGCGCTCCTGGTCGAGCTCGAACGCGCCGCCCGCAGAGAACGGGGCTTTCAGTGAAACCGTGCTGGACATCCATTCCTCCAGTGAAGCGATCGAACGGCGGCCTTCGCGCCGCGACGGACGCCGTCGGGTCGGTCTCGTACGGCCGGCCCATCGCGTCAAGCATGGACACACAATCCTTAGGCAGTCCGTTGCAGACAACCGTTTTGCCCTTCGGTAGATTCTCGGCCATGCACGATCAGGACAAGGCGATGCTCAAGTCTCTCGTGGCCGTTGCTTGGGCGGACGGCCGTTTCGCAGAAGAAGAGCGCGAGATGCTCGACGCGCTCCTCAACGGCTTCGACGCGAGCGAAACCGAGGCGAACGACCTTCGCGAATACGCGAAGACGCCGCGCTCGATCGACGACATTCCCCTCGGCGAGCTGTCCGAGGACGACAAGAAGCTGCTGCTCAACCACGCGGTGGTCCTCACGTTCATCGACGGCCACCAGTCGGACGACGAGAAGCTGCTCATCGATCGACTCGTGAAGAAGCTCTCGATCTGGGCAGACGAAGCCGACTCGATCATCACGTCGGCGACCAAGCGCGCCGAGCGACTGCTGCAATACCGCTGAGCCGAGGCCATCGAGCGCTGACCTGAGGTATCGTGCGCGAGTCGCATGTATACCTTTCGCTTCGCTCGTTGGATGGCTGTCGTCGCGCTCGGGGGAGCGGCGTGCGACGGCACGGTTCCGGTGTCGGTCCCCGATCGGGCGGCGCGCGATGCGACGGTGGACGCGCGCGAAGCCGGGCCTGTCAGCGACTCGGGGCCCGCCGACGCAGAGACGTGCGGGACCGAAGGCGTCCCGTGCTGCAACGGCTCGCTCTGCGCGGGCGCCCTCGTGTGCGAAGCCAACGTGTGCCGCGCGCAGCCGTCGTGCGGCGCGGACACGCAGCCGTGCTGCATCGGCTCGAGCTGTCGCAGCGGGCTCGTCTGCCAGAGCGGGACGTGCCGCGCAGCGACCGCGTGCGGGATGCGCTCGCAAGCGTGCTGCTCGGGCGCGTGTGAAGCAGGTCTCCGCTGCGTCGCCGAGCGCTGCGAGCCCTGCGGAACGCTCGGTCAAACCTGCTGCGGCGGCGGCACCTGCGGCCCGTCGCTCACCTGCCAGGCCGACCGCTGCCAGCCCTGCGGCGCCGCCGGACAAGCGTGCTGCGGCGCCGCGTGCGCGCCCGGGACCGAGTGCACCGCCGGCATGTGCCGCGGCGTCGATCGAGACATGGACGGCGCGCTCGCAGGCGTCGACTGCGACGACAACAACCCGCGCCGCGCGCCGGGGCTGCGCGAGACCTGCGACAACATCGACAACGATTGCACGGGCGTCGCGGACGACGGCAACGCCTGCGGTCTGTGGGTGCACAACGGCGCGAGCGGAGCGTGGACCGCGTACGCGCTCGACGCAGCGGCAGAGATGGGAGCGCCCTCTGCGCACGCTCCGACGACGGCCATTCGATTCGCGCTCGACATCGAGAGCTTGAACCTCGCGTACGTCTTCACCAACACGACGTATCACGTGCTCGACGTGCGCACGCGGCAGTGGACCGCCTCGGGCGCGCGCGCGACGCTCATCGCGCAGCTCGCGGGCGCCGACGCGTTCGCGGGGTACACCGTCCCCGCGGGGCACGGCGGCGGCAACGCCAACATCGAAGGCGGCGCGATTCTTACAACCGCAGGAGTGCTCGCGCTGGACTTCGACATCGCCGCGCGTCGCTTCACGTTTCGACAGATGGACCCGGTCCCGACGTGGATGCCTGCTGCGAACGCTCCCGGCTACACGTCGATTCGCGCGGCGTGGCTCGACGTCACCAACGCCTTCAACTGGGTGACCTCGGCGCCGTCCGCGCTCTGTCCTGCGGGTGGTGCGGCGACGCAGGCGTACGCAGGCGCGATCGCGACAGACCGCGTGCACGTGTTCGAAGCGGGGTGGTGCTTCTTGTGGGCCGCGCCCGTCCCGTTCGCGAGCTTCTCGCCCTTCGCGAGGCCCAACGCGCCGCCCCTCGCCCGCATCGCGACGACGTTCTACCAAAACGGCGCGCTGATCGTCCTCGGAACGCGATAGCTCTCAGCGATTTCAGCGACAGATCGCGTTCATCCCGCAGCTCGTACCGGGGTTGCAGAACACCCCCGCGCAGCACCGCTCGCTCGCTCCTCCGCAGGACTCACAGCGGCCGCTCGTGCAGTCGAGCCCGCCCAAGCACGCCACGCCGCAGCAGCGCTGGTTGCGCCCGCCGCAAGCCTCGCAGCGGCCCGCCGCGCAAGTGAGCCCCGCGCGACAGGACTCGCCGCAGCAGAGCTCGCCGGCGCTGCCGCAGGCGACGCACCGGCCCGCGCCGTCGCACACGCCGATGGAGCACTGCGTCCCCGCGAAGTCGTCGCTCGACGAGCACACGGTGCGACCCATTTCGCAGCGCGCGACGGGCACCTGACACTCGCGCGCGACGCACTGCGACGGGTCCGGGCACACGGCGCTGTCCGGCCTCGAGGGGGGCTCGGTGACGGGCGTTGTGTCCACCATGGTCGAGACGCACTGCGCGTCGTCGCCGCACGTCTGCATGCGCTCTTCGCACCGTTGCGAGACGGTGCACTCCGCGGCGGGCACCGTCGTGCAGCCGGTGGTCAACGTCAGGCACTGCGCGCGCAGCACCACGCGAAAGCTCTGCCCGCTGCCCGCGACGAAGCGCACGAGCGAGCGCCGCCGCAGGACCGTCGCGCCGTCGCTGAGCGACAAGTCGAGCCAGACGGGCTCGTCCGCGCGGCCGCGCCGAGGCAAGACCGAGAAGATCCCCACGTCCGCGAGGCCGTCGCTCTCGTGCACGAGCGGTCGAACCAGCGTGAAGCGATCGGCCCACTCGCTGGGCGCGCGCGGGTCCGTGCTCATCACCGAGCGCTCGGTGTGCGCCGTGAGCGTCACGCGCGGCGCGCGAAGGTCCGTCGAGACGACCACCAGCACGTACGTCGGGTTGACCGCGCACGAGGCGAGCGCGCTCGAAGCCGTCGCCATGATCGCTGCGATTTGTCGGACGGATCGACGCATGAGCCCGCGCTAGACGCCGAGCATCGTGCCGCCGCCGAGCAGGGACATGCCCCCGTCGCAGAGCAGGACCGAGCCGGTGATGTAGCGCCCCGCGGGAGAGGCGACGAAGAGGCAGAGGTTGGCGATGTCGTCGCGCGTTCCGAAGGAGCGCAGGGGCATGGCGTCGGTGACGCGCGCGCGGGACTCGTCCGTGGGGCACAGGCGGCGCATGCCTTCGGTGTCGTCGATGGGCCCCGGCGAGACCGAGACGACGCGCACGCCGAGAGGGCCCCACTCGAGCGCGAGCGTGCGGGTGAGCATGTCGACGCCGGCCTTCGCCGCGCAGACGTGTGCTTGCATCGGGTACGGGATAAACGCCTGCGGCGCAGAGATGTTGATCACGATCGAGCCGGGCTTGCGCAGGCGATCGAAGGCCGCGCGCGCGGCGTTGAAGGTCCCGAGCACGTCGATGTCGAGCACGGCTTTGAAGCCGTTGCTGCTCATCGCCGCCGCGGGCGCAGGAAAGTTGCCCGCCGCGCCGCAGACCAGCACGTCGATGTCGCCGCGCGAGGCGTGCACGTCGGCCATGACGGCCTCCATCGTCTTGAATTCGCGCACATCACACGGGTGCGCGCTGGCCGAGCCGCCGCTGCTGCGAATGGACTCGACGGCGGCGTCGAGCTTCTCTTTGGTGCGGCCGATCAGCGCGACGTGCGCGCCGTGCTCGGCGAAGCGCTCGGCCACGCGGAGGTTGATCCCGCTGCCGCCGCCGGTGACGACCGCGGTGCGGCCTTCGAACAATCGCTCTTTGAAGACGTCGCTCATTGCGCGCGAGAGCGTAGCAACAGAGCGCAGCGCGTGATCAGACTTCGTCGAAGCTCGGGGGCGCGCCGTAGCGGGTCATCATGGGGCCGGGGTCGGTCGTGACCGGAGCCGGGGCGCCGTAGCGCGCGACGGGAGCGCCGTACATCGGGGCGACGGCGCCGGCGTCTTCGGTGGGGGTCTGCGTGGACGCGTCGGTGGTCCCGCCGTCGTCGGTGCTCACGGGAGCGCCGCCGTCACCGTCGACGCCGTTGCCGGTGGAGGCGCCTTCGCCGCCGGAGCTCGTTCCGCCTTGGGTGACCGAGCCGCTGTTGCTGTTGTTCGAGCCGCCGCAAGCGGCGCCCGAGACGGCGAGGCCGAACGCGACGATCGCCGCGCGCGACAAGCGAGCGGTGGGGACCGCCGGCGCTGGCGCGGACCCGCTCAGCGCGCACCCACAAAACGGGCACGCCGTCTCCGCCGCGCGCACGTGTCGCCCGCACTCTGCACAAGGAACAAGATGTCGTCCGCTCATCGCTGGTCGTTCTCTTTCTGGGACTCTCGTCGCCGTCGTCGCTCGAAACCGAGCGCGGCATCTTACCGCCAAAACCGATCGATGATCCCTCGCGCGCGACGCTCTGCGCCCGTCGCGGTCGCGCCGACGGTCCCGCGCGCGGCGTCGATCGATCGATTCGTCGCAGTGAGATAGCTGCGCACGCGCACGAGCGACGGCTCGTTGGCGATCGCGTCGAGCGCGCCCGATCGCTCGACCTGGCGATACACCACGCGGCCGGTGAGCAGCGCGAGCTGACCGCGGTCGAACTGCCGTGTCATCGCGTCGCGATCGTTGGCCGCGAGCGCTCTGTCCATCGCCTCGATGCGAGAGCGCGTGTCCGGGTCGAGCTCGCGCATCCGGCGCGCGTCCGCGAGCGCCGCGCGCGCCCCCGCCGTGTCGTTGTTTTCGTGCGCGAGAAACGCGCGGATCACGCCGGTCTCCTCTGGGGGAACGCCCAGCGAGTGCAGCGAGTCGACGAAGCGGCGCAGCTCTTCTTTCATCTGCGCGTCGTCGCCGCGTTTGGCGTAGCAAGCGGCGCTCGCCCCGTGCCCGAGCGCGCGAAACGAGAGGTCCATCACCCGCGAGTCCTGCGGTCGCACCGTGCGTCCACCGGCCAGCGTCGACATCGAGCGCTGCATGAGCTCGGCGTTGAACGTGATCCTGTCCATCGCGGACGCCTCGCGCGACGCGAGGTCGCACAGCTCGTGGATCGCGAACACGTACGCCTTCGCGCCGCGCAACACGGGCTCGAACCCCGGGAGCTGCGAGCGCGCCGCGTCCGTGCGCGACGCTTCGTACAGGATCATCTCCGGCGGAATCGGGATCGGCACCCTCGGATGCAGCCGCAGCCCCAGCAGGACGATCAAGAACAGCGCGTGCTCGGTCTGCAAATCAATGTGCGCCGCCCAAGCAGGAACGCTCTGTCCCCCCGCGAGGATCAACGGAAGAACGGGCTGCATCTCGTCTTCGCGCCCGCTGCGGACGATCCTCGCTCCCTCTGCGCGCAGCCCCCACAGCGCGGTCGCGAAGCGCGCGACGTCGGCGAGCTCGATCGAGGGCATAGGAGCCGCAGCGGGAGCAGCCACCCCCGCGTCGCCCGCGTGTTGCGACGGCAGCGCAGCTTCGATGATCCTGCTGCCCGACTGCACCGCGGCCATGAGCTGCGCCCGCGCGTTTTGCGCGGCGGGGTCCGTGGGTGCGCGGAGGACGGCGACCTTGGTGGCCACGTACAAGTGCACGCACACACAATCAATTTTCTCGCGCAGCAGCTCTTCGTCGGTCTTGTTGCGCTTGCAGCCAGCGCCGAGCCCGACCGTGACCCCGAGCGCGACGCCCAAGACCGCTGAACGTGCGCGGCTGCGCGCCGAATCGCTCCCTCGCAACTTCACTGCCAGGGATCATAGCCGTGTCGCGCGCCGGCGCGAATTGCGTTAAGCACGCCGGCACTCATGAAGCTCTCGCGCGCACTCGCCGCGATCGCGCTGTCGAGCGCGACGCTCTTCGCACCGACGCTCTTCGCGCAGACCAGCCCTGCGACGGTCGCGGCGCCGGTGACCGAGGCCACGCGGCCCGTCGAGCAGACGCCCGCGCCCACGGCGCGCGAACGCTCGCGAAGGTTGGGCTCGGCGCGCGCGGCGTGTAGGGACACGCGGCGTGTGGACGTGTTCGGCGTGGTCGCGGTCCCTGTGCTCGGGATCTCGGGCGTCGCGCTCTCGGCGGTGTCGTTCACCACGCCCGCGGCGCAGCGGACCAACACGACGGTGTTCATGGGTTCTCTCGGTCCAGGGTTGGTGTTGGCGGCGATCGGGGTTCCGTTTGGGCGCGGGTGGATCGGCGCGGTGGATCCGCTGCGCAACGGGTGCGATCGCGTGCTCGGCGACGCAGAGCCCTCCGAGGCGGACCTCGCGGCGACCGAAGGGCTCTTGCGCGCGTTTGGAGGGCCTGCTTCCCCCGTGCTTCCGATCATCCTGGGCGTGGCCACGGCGGCCGTCGGAGGCGCCACCGCGGCGGCGTTTGCCTTGGACAACCGCGACCTCGTGCAAGCGATGGGCGGCATCGCGGCGTTCGTGATCGCGGGTTGGGGGCTCGTTCCGCCGACGCCCAACGTGAGCGCGGCGCGCGCGTACGCCAGCGGTCGCTACGTGCCCGACGTGAGCGTGGCGTTTACGGGCAACGGCCTCGCGGTGGGCGGTCGCTTCTGACGGCCGTCGACGGCCACCGTGCGGCCATCGATGGCCGCTAGCCGCGCGGCTTCACCTTCGCGAGCACCGCGCCGAGCGCAGCGAGCTGATCGACGCGCACATCAGCGATCGTCACGAGCTGGTCGTGCTGGGCAAGCACCACCTCGTCGAGCCCCGCCGCCACCAGCGCCTTCTTCGCGGTCGCCACCGTGGGAGAGAGCTGCTCGTCGCGCTCGCGACGCTTCTTCTCGGCGCTCCCGGTCCGCTCGCTGAGCAGCGCTTCGAGCTCCTGCTGCGTGACCTCGACGAGGTCCACGCGCGCGCGCTTCTTGTCCCGAACGACCTCGTACCGCAGCGCCGCGAGGTCGATGGGCGCAGGGCGGCGCTCGTCGAGCGAGGCTCCCTCCGGCGCCTTCGCGGGCGACCGCTTCGCGCCCTTGCGCTCGGTCGCGTCTCGGATCGCGAGGGCGAGGTCGATCTTGGAGGGGAGGTATCGCGCGATCTCCGCCGGCGAAGCCACAGCAGACACCCGCAGATTGCGACGCGCGCTGCGCGCGGGCTCGCCGACGTGCTTCTTGAGCCACGCGACGAAGGACGGCGTCTCTTCGTCGAGCACGTAGTAGTGCTTGCGGCGTACCTCGTCGATCGCCTCCCACTTCTCGTCGAAGCCGCGCGCCTCGGTGACCTCGGCGGTCTCGATCACCGCCATCAACTTCGCGTACGCCCTGCGAGCGCTCGGCGACGGTTCAGCGGCGGGTGCGGTGGCTGCCTCGGGCTTCTTCTTCGGGCGCTTCACGGTGGCCATCGGGGAGTGATGGTAGACCGCGCGCGTGCGGAGGTTGAAGGGTGATGGGAGCGCCTCGGTGATCGACGCGGAGGCTTCGCGAGCAGGCCGTCGCTGCGGCACGGGGCCAGGGCTCGAGGCTCTTCGCGCTGCTGCAGCGCCCCGATGGACGACTGAGCATCGCGGCGACGCGCAGGCTGTCTTCGGAGACCAGCGCCGTGCGCGCCGTTGGTCGACAGCTCGCGGTGATCGGCGCAGACGGCGCGCGGCAGCGCGAGACGTTTACGTTGCTGACCGCCGACAACGGACGCCACGCGATCGAGTCGCGCGGAGCCCACGAGCTCGATCAGTGGATCGTGCGGCGCCCCGAGCAAGCGGAGAGTACGCTGGCGCTGCGCGCTGGCGAAAGGATCGAAATTCACGATGTCCACTGAGCGATCGCATCGGGCGTTGGCCGCGTTGGCCTTGTGCTTCACGGCATGCAACGCGTGCGCGTCGCCCACGCACTCGGACGCAGCCGCGACCATGGACGCCGTCGCCGACGTTCGCGTGAATGCAGACGTCGCGAGCCGTCCCGATCGACCCGCGCCCGATGCGTCGCTCGACACCGACGCGGGCTGCTATCCGTATCCGGCAGCTCGCCAACTCGCGCTCCCTGATGCTTCCTGCGGAGAGGGCTGCGTGCGCGTGTGGCATAGTGCATATGCCCGAGAACTCGGAGTGTATCGAGAACGCGACGGCGAATTCGAGTTACCGAATCGAGACACCCTTACGTACTATCGACCGGCTACAGGGCTCCATGCTGTGGTCGACAACGATTGGCGACGACCGTCGCCCGGTCTGTGTCCGCCGGGATCGGGATCATCAGTGTCGGGGCTCGGCGTGGACGGAGATGGACTGCTGTTCGGTTGCTACAGCGGCAGCCTTGCTTGGCAGATGCTGCGAGCCAACGAGGACCGCACCGCCATTTGCCCGCTGTTTCCCGTGGACCTCGGGACGGAGCTCGGCTTCGCACCTCGGCATCTCACGCACGTTCGAGGAGCGTACGCGTTCGTGCGCGGTTATCGCAGTCAGGGACCAGGCGACCTGACGATCGTGGACGAAGGCTCGAGCACGCCTCGGCGCATCGCGAACTGCGACTGCGTCTTGGAGGCGGGCGGCGCGGACGACACGATCTTCTTCATCAAGGACAGCGCGACGAGGCAGTTCGCAGAGCTGTGGATTTTGCGCCATCCGTATCGAGAACCCGTGCGCGTCTGGGCACCAGACATGACGATGCAGAGCATCGCTCAGGATCCAACGGACCCGCATCGCTTCCTCTTCGTCGGCCATCGCGCCGGCCCCAACTGCCAGCAAGGCGGCGACATCTTTCTCTTCGACACACGCACTGTCGACCGTGAGCCGCCTCGCAACCTCACCAACAGCGCTTCCACTCAAGTGTGGCCTGTCGTGCGCGGCGACTGGGTCGCCTTTCTCGACTTCGCTCCCGATCCGGCGACACCCAACGGCTGCCTCGACGATCGACACGTCGCATGGCAACGAACCCTGCTGCAGATCTCGACCGGGCGCCGGATGCCATTTGCAGAAGGCATCGTCGACGGCTCTCCTCCTGTCGCGCTCTTCAGCACACACGCGCTCGTCGGAACAGGCTACATCGTCGAGCTGCCACCGGAGGCCCGGCAGTAGCGCGACGGCCGTCGACGGCCACCCAACGGCCATCGATGGCCGGCCCGCGGCCGTCGACGGCCGTCGGGCTCGACAGCGGACGAGCGCTCGCTTCGAGTGCTATGGCTTCGCGCGTCGATGAACCACCCCATGCTCATCTCGTCGAACGCCGAGCTCGCGTCGGTGATCGCCGACGCCTCCTCCGCGGACGTGCTCTGCATCGACTGCGAGTTTCACGGAGAGAAGAGCTACTACCCGCTCTTGTGCCTCGTGCAGCTCGCGTGGGACGAGCACGTCGTCGCGCTCGACGCACGCAAGCTCGACCTCTCGCCGCTCGCGTCGGTGCTGAGCGCGCCCGAAGTCCGCAAGGTGCTGCACGACGGCAGACAAGACCTCGCGCTGCTCGCTCGCGCTACCGGTGCGACCGCGATCCAGAACTACACCGACACCCGCGTCGCCGCGGGCTTCGTCGGCTTCGGCTCGAGCGTCGGCCTCGCGAAGCTCGCGCGAGACCTCTGCGCGGTCACCCTCGAAAAATCCCTACAGAACAGCGATTGGACCCGGCGCCTCTCCGACGCGCAGCTCGCGTACGCGCTCGACGACGTTCGATACCTCGCGCGCATCGACGCCGCGCTGCGAGAGCGGCTCGCTGCGCGTGGACGCCTGTCTTGGTGCGAGAGCGTGTGCGAGTCCGTCGTTCGTCGCGCGTTGAAGCCGGCCGACCCAGAGGCGGCGTTTCGCAAGTTGGGCGGCCTCGGAAGGCTGAGCGACTCGCAGCTCGGCGTGCTGCGCGCGGTCGCCGCGTGGCGCGAGCGCGCCGCGGCCAGCTTGGACAAGCCCGTAGGCTTCATCGCCTCCGAGCTCGCGCTGAAGCAGCTCTGCTACGAGCGGCCTCGAACCCGCGAGGCGCTCGCGAACATCCGCGGGCTCGGCGCAGGCCGCGCGGCGCCTTGGGACCAGCGGCTGCTCGAGGCGATCGTCGACGGTGAAGCCAGCCCAGTGCTCGATCGTCCCGCAGATCGCTCGGAGCCCGAAGGCGTCGTCGACGGACTCGTCAACTTGCTCAGCCTCGCGCGCCGCGTCGTCGCAGCGCGCGAGGGCGTCGCCAACGAGCTGCTCGGCGATCGCTCGGCGCTCGAGGCGCTCGCCGAGTGGCACGTGGCAGGGCAGCCCGCGGACGTCGTGCCCGAGCTGCTCGATGGCTGGCGCGAGGCGTTGATCGGCGATGTGCTGCGCGCGGTGCTCGACGCGACGCTCGTCGTCGCAGCGGACGCCACGCAGCCGACCGGGCTCACGTTGCGTTCGACGGTGAGCGACGGCGAACGTCCCGACACGACGGCGCGTCGAGCCACAACGGGCGTGAGCTGCTGAGCAGCCTCGAAGCAGAGCCCTCGGCCGAGCAGCCGCGCGAGCTCGTCCGCCAAGAGTTCGACGGCAATGGACCGCCGCTCAGCGGAACGTCGCGCGTCGCCTGCGCGCACCCACGACGCACAGCGCGAGGACGATCGCGCACGCGCCGAGCGCCGAGCGGCCACTGCCAGCAGCGCGACACCCGCACGCTCCGCCGGTGATCACCGGGACGCCGGTCGGGGACGGCGCGTCGGTCGCGCTCGCGCCGTCAACGGCGGACCCAGCATCGACGACGGACGCACCATCCATCGCGCTGTCCATCGCAGCGCTGTCCACCACAGCGCTGTCCATCGCGCGGGCGTCTGCTGCGTCCATCACGCCGACGTCCTCGACAGCGATCGCGTCGCGGCCCGTCGCGCTGTCCATGGGTCCATCGGTCAGCACTCCGCTGTCGCGCACAGTGGCCGTGTCGCCGGCGTTGGCGTCGACCGTCGCGTCCGCGGTACTCGCATCGGCGACGCCCGCGTCCATGTTCACCACCGGCCGGCACACTCCGCCGTTGCACGTGCCCGTCCACCCAGCGCCCAGCGTGAGCTCACAATCCGACGCCTCGCGGCACACGTCGAGCACGTAGCCGAGCGCGCGCGGCGTCGTCGCTCCTGCGCTGGCGGCGGTCTCTTCGTACACGAGCAGCGGCTTGGGTCCGCTCGCCATCCGGTGCGCACGAACGAGGCTCGTCCCGGCGACGAGGTCCGCGGGCACGGGCGCGCGATACGCGACGTCGTACGTGTTGGGCGCGACCAGGACGCTCGCGATGGGCATGCGAAAGAGGGAGGGCTCTTGCCACGAGAGCACGTAGGTCGTCGCGTTGCGCGCGAGGTCGAACGTGCGCATCCGGCCGAGTCGGCGCACGACCGGCGCTGGCAAAGAGATCGCGCCCAGCGACGGCGCAACGGCGGCGGCGATCACGTTGATCGACTGAATCATCGCGGGGCCCGTGGTGGTCGAAAACGCGACCAGCATCGAGCCGCCGGTGCTGCTCGCGACGATGGGCGTCCCCGGCGTCAGCGTTGCGCTCAACGGGTACACCGTCCGTGGGCTGATCGTCGCGGGCTCCGTAGAGGTGTTGATCTCGACGAAGGACAACTCTGGAACCCTGGCCGCAGAGGACGAGCGCGCGACGAGGATGAAGCGATCGCTGCCGGCGGTGACGATCGCGGGACGATTCGTGAGGCCCACCGAAGACATGCCGCTGCTGTCACCGACGGAAAACGACCGCGTCACGACCGTGGCGCCGTTGAACACCACGAGCGCGATCCCGTTGTCCGTGTTGCTCACGGCCGCGACGCAACGCGTGGAGGCGCAGGCGATCGCAGGGTCCGACCAGTACCCAGAGAAGTTGCCCTGCGCCGACGCGCCGTAGCCGCTGACCGCACGCACGATGCGCGCCGCGTGGTTGGTCACGACCGCGACGGGGATGCCCGACGCCTGCCCCACGACGAGCGGCGAGAGCTCGTCGCTGTCGAGAATGAACTCGTTGTACAGAGGAGCTAGCAGCATCGCGAACATAGGTGGCGCGGGCTGCGTCATCGCAGTAGATGCGCCCCCCACCGCGACAGGCATGAGCCCCGAGACGAACCCGCGCATCCAGATGGTGCTGCCCAACATCCCGCCCGTCGGCGCGTCGAGCACGTGAGGAAAGTACGTCGGCGGCAGCGAGGTTCCGCAGTTCGTGGACAGGCAAAACAGCTGCGCCGACGCCTCGCCGGTCCAGAGCGCGGCGGCGAGACACGAGACCATCATGACGGGGCGATGCTTCACGGGTAGAGCTCCTTCGGATCCGCTCGATGGGCGTGCGTCGCCAGGCCGCGCGACGGACGGCGCGGGCTGCGTTGCCTCGATCCCAGAGGGTCTCAGATGCGCGCGCCACGCTGCAACTCCGCCGCGGACAGGTGCTTCTGCGAGCGTCGGACATCACGCCGGTGTGCTTCACTCGAGCGCCTCCTGATGGTCCGGCGATTCGACGCTCGATTGTTGCTCGTGTTCACGTTGGTCGCGGCGCGCTGCGCGACCACCACGCGAAGCGCGCGCGACGCCGCAGGATCGATGGACACATCTCCGGGCGACGCAGGCGCACCCGAACCGATCCGCGACGCGACCGCGCCCGACGCGCAACCCATCGCCGTCGCAACACACTTCGACGTGCAGGGACACCGAGGCGCGCGAGGGCTTCGTCCCGAGAACACCCTTCCCTCCTTCGAGCGCGCGCTCGCGCTCGGGGTGGACACGCTCGAGACCGACCTGCACTTCTCCGCGGACGACGCGTTGATCGTGTGGCACGACCCGGCGATCCACGAGCGGCTGTGTCGAATCGATCCTCGCGCCGAGGCGCCGCTACCGCCGCCGGCGAGCGCGCGCCCCAGGATTCGCGCCCTCACCGCCGCGCAGCTTCGCAAGTATCGATGCGACCTCGTCGCCAACAGCGGCGATCAACGGGCGGACGCCGAGCTCGTCTCGGGCGACGACTATCGCTTGCTCGAGCTGTCGGAGCTCTTCGATTTCGTGGGTCGATATTCGAATGACCCCAGGGTGCCCGAGTCGCTGAGGGCGCGCGCCGCGAGCGTTCGCTTCGACGTCGAGACGAAGCGCTCGCTCGAAGACCCGGCTGCCATCGGCGACGGCTTCGACGGAATCTCGCCCGGCGCGTTCGAGCGCGCCCTGGTGGCGCTCGTACGCGGCCGCGGCCTCGAAGATCGCGTGATCATCCAGAGCTTCGACGCTCGGTCGTTGCGCGCGGTGCGAACGTTGTCCGCCAGCATCACCACGAGCTTGCTGACGGTCGGCCCCGAGACGGCAGAGACCGTCCGTGCGTCGGGCGCTGCGATCTGGTCGCCGAGCGGAGGGTTTGCGACGCGCGACGCGGTGCGCGCGGCGCACGAGGCAGGGCTTCGGGTGATCGTCTGGACCATCAACGATGCGGCGCAGTTTCGTCGGTTGATCGGCAACGGAATCGACGGCGTGATCACAGACCGCCCCGACCTGTTGCTGCCGCAGATCACGCGGTGAGCGCGCTTTGCCATCTTGCATGTGACGCCGACGCACACCCCTGACCTGCGTGGCGCACGACCGGTGTTGCAAGGCCGACCACAGCGCATCGAAAGACCACACGAATTCAACGCGCCGCCGCAACGACTGCCGCTGGCACGCAAGCTGCTCGATCGTCGGTCGATGAATACTCCGCGCGTTCTTTCAGTGGTTTCTTTCGTGGCGCTCGGCTGCGCGCTCGTCGGCTGCGCGCCAGTTTGGGAAGGCGAGTATCGCGTGACGGCGATCACTCGTCGCAGCCCGGGCGAGTCCGGCTCGACCGGATCGTGCACGGGCTTCACCCCTCCAGCGCTCTCGCGGGTCACGCGCCTGCGGCTGGTGAGCGAGCCAGGGTCGCCGTCGTTGTCCGCCGCGGACCTGCTGATCGACGCGTCCGTGGTGTGTCGAATGCGCATCGAGCTCGCGGATTACGACCTCTTTCGCGTGCGCGGGCTCGATCGCTGCGACGCGCTCGTCCCCGCAGGGACGCGCTTCAACGACGGTTGGCTGTACGGCGCGGGACTGACGGGCGCGTCGCTCACCTGGACGCGCGGCAGCGACTCGACCGACGGCAGCTCGTGCAAGGTCTCGGACGTGCTGGCCGTCGCGCGCATGTGAGCGCGCGCTTCGCGATCATCCGCGCGCTGACGTCTCCGTCGCTCAGCGCCCCGCCGAGGGCGGTAGCGCGAGGCACGTCGCGGCCCCTGCGTCCCGCTGACACACGTACATGCTCGCGGTCGCGCGCTGGCGATACGCTTCTTCGCCCATGCACTCGTTGGTGACCGTGGGCGCGTCGCTCGGCGCGACGCCCGAGAGCACCGAGCTGCTCACCAGCACCTCGCCCTCTGCGCAGCGCGCAGGGCCCGTCGTCGCAGCGCCGCCGCTCGAGCGCGCAGGGCGCGAAGACGGGCGGCTCTCGTTGTTGCTGCACGCGGCGAGCAACGCAAAGAAGGACACGGTGAGCGCGGTGAGAGTTCGCATCGCAGCCCGACGGCATACCGCGCTTTGCCGTCGCGGTCAGCGCGGCTCGCGAACGAACTCGAAGCGATACGTCACCGTGTATCCGCTCACCGCCGCCCCGTTGCCCGACAGCGGAAAGCTCATTGAAGCGAGCCGTGACCGTAGGCACTCGGTGAGCTCGGGACGCACCGCATGCACGCGCGGATCGCGGGGCTCGACCTCGACCCGCGCGCGACGACCGACGTTTCCACGCGCGTCGACCTCGAGCTGGGCGGTGACGGTCGTCTGCGAAATCGCCGACGGATCGCCGATGCTCCGCGTCCTCGAGTCGCCGCAGACCGCGACGCCAGGGCTGCGCGCCATGAACAACTGCCGCAAGATCGCCGGCGCGACGGGGCCGCTTGTCGTCGGGGCCCCGAGCAACCGCACAGAGAGCTGCGGCGGTCTAGGTTGCGCAGAGGGGGCTCCGATCCCGCCCAAACCACCGGAGACCGGCGCGCCGCCGTAGCGAGTCGCTCCTTGCGCGATGCCCCACCGCGAGTAGCCCTGCCTCGGCGCGCGGGGCAGATCGCTCGACGCTTCGGCGGGCGACACCGCGCTGGCGAGGGCCGCGGCGAGCGCGACCTTGAAGCTCGGCTGCGAGCGCAGCGGCCGAAGCTCGATCGCGTGCGGCTCGTCGCCACAAAACGGACAGCTCGTCTCCGTTGCGCGAACGTGCCGATGGCAAGACCCGCAAGGAGCCCATCGCGGCGCTTCGACCCACGCATTCGTCTCGCTCATCGTGGCTGCTCGTCGTGCAGCGTAGCGCGCGCGACGCACGGCGCGAAGACCACGCTCGCGGGCCCCTCATCCCCCCGTTGCGGCGCTCAGCCGCCGATCAAGTGCACGCCGACGCCGCCGCCGACGGTGAGCCCGTTGCGAGCGACCGGGCCGAGCTCGGCCGCGCGCGCGCCGCCCGGCAAGAAGTCCGCCCACTTGTACGGGCGCGTCTCGGGCTGACGGCCTTCGCGCACGACCTTGATGGCGAAGCGCGCCATCTCTTCGACGCAGATCTTGAAGAAATGCTCGGTCACGCTCCAGCGGTCCATGTCCGGCGCGGGGTTGGTGAAATCAATCGCGTAGGGGACGCCGTCCTTGATCGCGAACTCGACGGAGTTCTGGTCGTAGCCGAGCGCGCTGCAGATCTTCCACGCGTCGTCGACGACGCGCTGAGCGACCTTGGGCTCGAGGTAGTTCTCTTCGACGAGGTAGCAGCGCTTGCGCGGGTCGTAGCGGATCGGGAGGATGAACTCGCGGCCCACACAGATGCAGCGGACGTAGTCGTCGAAGTCGATGAACTCCTGCAGGGTCATCGGCAGCGTGCCGGACTTGTCGTACTCGCGCAGCAGCTCTTGCATGTTGTTGACGCGCGAGACGTTGCGCCAGCCGCCGCCGTTGGCCGGCTTCAGGATCGCGGGAAATCCCACGTATTTCGCGATCGCTTCCCAATCGAGCGGAAACTCGAGGTTGCGCAGCGAGCGGTTCTTGTCGATCGCGGGGATGTAGTCCTTCTGCGGAAGCAAGACCGTGCGCGGAACGGCCACGCCCATCTTCGCCACCAGCGAGTAGCCGAAGAACTTGTCGTCCGCCTGCCACCAGAGCGGGTCGTTGATGCAGTACGTGCCCGCGAGCTGCGCGCACTTCAGGTGGATTCGATAGTGGTCGATCTCTTGCGAGATGCGGTCGATCAGGACGCGGTAGGGCGGATCGAACTTCTCTGCCGTCCCGCCGATCTTCGCGATCTCTGCCCGGATGCCAGGCTCGCGGTTGACGCGCTCGATGAACGCCGGCGGAAACGTGTCCTCCCACCCGACCAACAGTCCGATTCGCTCCATGTGCTTCGCTCGCTCTCTCTCGTTTGCGATCGCGCACGCGCCCGTCGCGCGCGCATCGAGCGCGATCGTAGCCAGAGCCACCATCGGTCCCCTAGCCAGAAATACACCGCGCGTACGCGCTCGTTGCCCCCGAAGGCTCGGCCGTGCCACGTTTCGTCCACAGTGGCCGCGGTCATCGACCGATGCTCCTTCGACGAGCCCTCTCTCGAAGCAGCGCTCTCGCTCATCGAAGAGGTCTCGAGCCTCCCCGCCTTCGGCGCGCGGTGGCTCCGCAAGCTCGCGCGCGACGGGTTCGCCGGCGAGGTGACCGTCGATGTGTCCAACGTCTTGTCCCTCTCGCTCTCGCGAGGTCCGTTCGGCGCGGGCGCCGCGCCGTCCGAGGCGGACCTTCGACCGTTGCAATGGTGGGCCGCCCTCGTGCGCGGCTCGGTCTTGCGCATCGACGACCGCGCGGTGCTCTCGCTCGAAGCGTATCCGCTCACCGAGACGACGCTCGTGGGAGGCGCAAACGTCCCCGCGTTCGACTCGCTGCCCGCCCTCGATTCGTACGGCTATCGACTGCCCTTCGCCGTCGCGATCGCGCTCTCGTCCGCGGTCGAGCAGCGCCCCGAAGCCACGTGGATCCGCGTCACCCGCGCCCGCGCGCGCGGCGGTTCGCTGGACGTCGTCGAGCTCGCGATCCCGTCACCCAGCGACGGCGTGCGCGAGGCCCTGCTCAACCTCGGCAAGAGCGCGGGAACGTCGGTCGCCGTCGCGTCGGTCTTCAGCGAGGGCGGCGGGTGGGGCTACCTCGAGGCGTTCAACGACGAGTTTGCGAGCGCCAACTACGCGCCCCGCGTGACGCTCCCAGAGCCCGAGACCGACGAAGACTGACCGTCGGTCAGCCTGTGATTTCACTCACACAATGACCGACAACAGGCGCCCGGGACGCGCTTTGTGACCCTCGGTCAGCAACGCATCGCGCGCGGGCCACAGCTTCGGGACGCGCTCGAGCAGCCCGCCGGCGAACACGTCGTACAACCCGAGCTCGTCCATGTGCACGTACCCGATGTGGCAGCGGCACGAGCGGTTCGAGCACGGGGCGTCGACGAGCGCGCGCGCCCAGTCGGGCTCGTACGCGTTGCCGATGGGGGCGTCGATGAAGTGGCAGCGGCGGATCGTTCCGTCGCCGTCGATCGTGATGGCGTCGGAGCCCGCGCGGCACGGGCGGCCCAGGCTCGGGTACTCCTTGAGGTTGAGCGCGAACAGCGGGTCGATCGCCTCCCACTTCGCGACGTCCTCGCGCGTGTAATAGCCCGCCTCGCGGCGGTACGCGTTGGCCCAGACGTACACCGTGTCCGCGAGCGCCTCGCGCAGCGCCACGGCGTGCGCGTAGTGCTCGTGCGTCGCCACCACGCCCACCGAGTAGCGAACGCCCCGCGCGTCCAGCGAACGGCAGCGCTCGACGAAGCGTTCGAGCTGGGTTTCTCCAGGATGAAACGTGCACCACAGCGCGACCCGGTCGAGCTGACAGCGATCGAGCCACGCTTGCCGCCACGACAGGTTCGTCTGCGCGCACACGCGCTCGACGTGCTCCATCGCCGAGAGCGACACGAAGGCCTCTTGGTACCAGCGCCGCACCAGCGCCTCGCCCCACGGCGTGAAGAACACCCGCAGCGCGTGCCGCTGCTCGCCCACCCACCGCACGAAGCGCTCGAGCGCCGCGCGGTCGACGGCCAGCTCGGCCTTGCTCTCTTTGCGCTTGGCGAACGGGCAGTAGCCGCAGCCGTAGTTGCAGGACGACAGCGGCCCTCGGTACAGGATCGTCGACGGTAGGACCATTGGGGTGCGACTCACCGCAGCGCAAACGCCTGCATCTTCGCGCGTACGCGCTCGGAGAACAGCGCGGGCCCGATCGAGTCCGCCCGCTCGAGCCCAGCGTCCGTGAGCACCAGTCGCGCGCCCTCGCGCCGCGCGAGCCCTCGCTCGATCAGCAGCGCGAGCTCTGGAAGCGCGTCGAACCTGGGCCCCGCGTCGGCCAGGCCCTCGTCGCTGAGCAGCGAGAGGATCGCCCCGCGTCGGTGCTGCTCGTGCGCGTCGAGCTCGACGCCGTAGCGCGCCAACGCGAACTCGCGCTCGTCCCGCGCGTTGTACGCGTGCAGGATCTCGCGCACCGAGCGCGCGCCGACGGCCCACTCCTCCGAGTAGTGCAGCGAGCTCGTGTACGAGCGGGCGCCGCAGCCGAGGCCGACCATTCCGTCCCGCTGGCACTCGTACGCGGGCGCGCTCGCAGAGGCGGCGTCTTCGCGGCGAAACATCCGCATCGAGGCCTGGCGATAGCCCTGCGCGCGGAGGTAGTCGCGCCCCGCGCGGTACAGCTCGAGCCGATGGTCGTCCCAGTCGCGCGCGCCCTTGGCGAGCCCCGTCAGCGGCCTGACGTACAAGGGATAGAGGTAGAGCTCTTCGGGCTTGTAGCGCAGCGCGAGCGCGATGTTCTCGATCCACGAGGCAGCGGTCTGCTCGGGCGCACCATAAATCAAGTCGATGTTGAGCGTCGCGAACGACCGGGCTCGGATCGCATCGAGCGCGCGCTCGACGGACGCTCGCTTCTGCGGTCGGCCCATGGACTTGCTCTCTTCGTCGAAGAACGACTGAACGCCGATCGAGACGCGATCGACGCCGTAGCGCTCGAGCACCGCGAGCCGGTCGGGCGTGGCCGTCTCGGGAGAGGTCTCGACGCTGCACGGGATGGCCTTCACGTCGGCGCCCATCCCGTCGACGATCATGCTGAAGAGGGCGTCGAGCTGCGCGGGGGAGAGCCAGGTGGGCGTTCCGCCGCCGACGGCGACGCGCGCGAACGAGACGGGGCCGAGGGCGTCGCGCACGACGCGAGACTGCCGGGCGAGCGCGTCGAGGTACGCCTGCTCGAAGCTCTCTTCGGGCCGCACCGTCGTAAACAGATTGCAGAACCCGCAGCGCATCTCGCAAAACGGAACGTGCACGTACAAGAACAGCGACCCTCGCCGGAGCGCGCCCGACTCGAATTCGTGTGCCCACATTCGAGACAGCTCTCGCGGCGGCGCGAGCGGCCGGTACGCCGTCTTGTGAGGATAGCCGTAGACGTATTGGGCGTACGGCGTCGCTTCGATCGCTTCGTCGATCGCCGCCCGCGCCGCGGCGGAGATTTCAGTGTGAGCCATGCGAGGTCGAGCGCTCTTGCGTTGTCAGCGTTGCGAAACGGGTTGGCCGCGCCATCGTGAAGGTCGCGACGATCACTCTGCCACTTGGATGTAGCGGTCGCCCTCTTCGTCGTCGGCCGTGAGGCGATCTTTGGTGATCACCTTCGGGCCCGCGGCGGCGATCTTCTTCATCACCGCCGGGGACATGTAGTGATGCGAGAGGTCCACGGACTCGAGCCGCGCGAACAGCGGCGAGCCGAGCAGCGCGTTGGCCCCGTCGTCGCCGAGCGTCCCCATGGACAGGTCGAGCTCGGTGATGCGACCGAGCACCGGCGCGTCCGCGAGCGCGACGGCGATCTGATCGGTGTACTCGCAGTTGCGCAGCGCCAACCGTCGCAGCTTGGGAAACACCCGCCCCGACAAGATCGGCATCAGGTCGTCGACCGTGTGATTCGCCCCGTAGTTCTCGCTGCCGAGCCAAAGCTCGAGCTCTTCGAGGTTGGCGAAGCCCGCCTCGATCACGCCCTTGATCACGGCCTTGGGGAGCCCGCCGCTCTCGATCACCAGCGACTTCAGCGCGTCGTGCGGCGCGCACTTGAACTTGAACGACTCGGTCCCGCGCACTTGCAAGCGCTCGAGCTCGGGGTAGGCGTCGAGGATCTTGCCGGGGTTGCCCACGTGGATCCAGCTGATCTCTTGCTCTTCGCCGATGATGTCGCCGAGAAACACCGCGCGCAGCTTGGTGAAGAGCTTCTTGCTCGCCGCGCTCGTCAGCTCTTTGATCACCTTCGACGCGTCGTCGTCGTACGACTCGTTGTAGGGCCCGATCGCGATCGCCTCGAGGTCCTTGGCCCTCGGGTCCTTGCGAAGCGCTTCGAACGTGTCCTTCACCCCGAGAAACTCGGACGCGCGGTACTCGTTCATCACCAGCCGCGGGACGGTCTTCGCTTTGATGGGCTCGTTGGGGACGTAGTCCACGAGCTTCATGCCGAAGAACTTCGATTCGTGCTTGTTGATCATGGTCGCGCTTCGCCTCCGATCAGGGGCCGCGAGCGTACCGAGTTTTGCTCACCGCGCGGCGTCGGATTCGCGCAGGACGAACTCGGCGTACGGGACGGTCCACACCGAGCGGTGCGCGAGCCGATGGCCGTGGTAGCCGTCGTCGCCGTACGCGGTTCCGTGGTCCGAGCAGAGGACGCAGAGCGTCGGCGCGCGGCGCTCGAAGTGCTCGAACAGCGGCTCGAGCGCGCGGTCTACGTAGCGCAGCGCCGCGGCGTGCGACTCGATCGAGTCCTCGCGCGCGCCCTCGAGGTAGTGCCGGTTCGGCTGGTGCAGCGCGCTCACGTTGACGAAGAGAAACACCCGCTGATCGTCGCGCAGCGCGCGCACGCGCTCGATCGCGAGCCGCGCTTGATGCTCGGTCGACCGCGGGTCGGTCACGCCGAGCGACTCGTCCCAGTGTGACTCTCGAAAGAGCGAGGGAAGCACGCTGCCGAGCGGGTTGCGCTTGTTGAAGAACCCCACGCCGCCCACGCAAATCGTGTGATAGCCGAGCGACGCGAAGCCCGTCACGATGTCGGCGCTGTCGAAGACCAGCGTGTGCTCGTCGCTCGTCTCGCTGCCGGCGAAGCGCGCGGCGAAGAGCCGCGGGTGGCGGCCCGGCGACGCGGGCGTGGGCAAAAATCCAGCGAAGAACGCGTGATGAGCCGCGTACGTAAACGACCCCGGCGAGTGGCGCTCTTGCCACTCGCCCCCCGGGAGTCGCCGCGCGATGTTGGGCGTCCTGCCCTCGCGAAGCTCGCGCTCGGCGACGTCGTAGCGAAGCGTGTCGAGCGTCACGAACAACACGTCGTGCGACGGAATCAGCCGCCGTGCCGAGAGCATCCCCAATGCACTAGCACAGCTGCCCTCCCCCGCAGTGGATCGTCACCCCCGCGCGACGATCGCCGTCACCCTCAGTCGCAGGCCGAGATGCCCGCGGGGTTCACGCGCTGAACGACGGTGCGGTACGACGGCAAGCTCGCGCGGCACGCGACCTCGGGCACCGTGGCCAGCGTGTAGCAGCCCGCAGGATTGACCTGGTTGGCGGCCATGCAGCAGAGCATCGCCTTGCGGCACGTGGCGCTGCGGGGCGTGGGCGCGCCGGGCGGGAGCTGTCCCGGGGCGAGCGCGGGCTGCGCAGGCTGCGCGGCGGCTGCGGCGGCTTGCGCGGCGGCGGCCTGAGCGGCAGCGGCCTGGGCAGCGGCGTTGGGGTCGACCGTGGGCGTGGTCGCAGCGGCGTTGGCCGCGGCGTTGCTGCTGGACGACTCGTCGTCTCCGCCGCCCGTGACGGCGCCGACGACGCCGAGGATGCCGCCCACGACGATGAGCGCGGCGCCCGCGATCAGGCCGATCTTGGCGTTGCGCGCGGCGGCGCCGAGCATGGCTTCACGCGACTTGGGGGCGAGCAGGAGCTTGCCCGAGAGCATTCCCTTCGGCTCGCTGATGGCGAGGCCCATCGGTCCCTGCGCGAGCTGTCCCATCACGAACATGACCGGCGCGGGCTCGATGATTCGCTCGGTGCCGATGAACGCCTTCACGGGGCCTTCGGTCGAGAGCATCGGGGTGTTGAACACGGCCTGCCCGAACTGCAGCTGGCCCGGGATCATCATGCCGATGTCCATGCGGTGCCGAAACGACTGGTTCATCGACGCGTCCGGCTGCTTCTGCGCGTCCACGAACACGCCGCCCTGGCCGTCGCTCACCTGGAAGATCGAGCCCTTGAACTCCTTCATGGAGGTCTCGGACTTGGTGCGCGTCTGCGTGCCCTGATCGGTCTGCTCGTAGTACTCGTACTCCTGCACGATCTCGATCTCGTACGCGATGCACGGCTTGCCGCTCATCGGCGCGATCAACGGCGTGTTGGACAGCACCGTCTGGCCTTCGGTCGACACCATCCCCTTGGCGTCCGCGGCAGACTGGCCCATCTGCGCGATGCGCGACGCGGGATGAAACGGAATGCTCGCGAGCTTTCCGCTCTTGCGCTTCTGGAGGAGGCCGAAGATCAACCCGGCCAGACCCACCAGCCCCAACAGAACTCCTACTGCACCCATCGAACTGTCACTCTCTTTCGAAGCCTGTCAGTTGGCGAGCGACCACGAACGTCGCCCGCATCGGCTTTGCTTCGATCGCATCCGTACCCCCGTTCGATGGAAGAACGCCAGAACTCGGCGGACAGGATATGTCACACCAGCGAGCGCAGCGCCGCCGTGTACGTGTCGTCTCCGTCGTCGAGTATGTTCGGCAACAAGTCGCCGAACGCGTTGGCCTCGATCACGCGAATGTCCTGCAAATTCGGTGACAGCATCACATCGACGCCGAGCACGTTGCACTGGGCGAAGACCTCCGCCACGGATTCGCACCGCGCGCGGACCCTCTGCCAGCGGTCGTCTCCGAGCCGAGCGCGCACGCGGTCGAGGTCGCCGCGACGGTTTCCGAGGTGGAGGTTGGTCATCGGCGAGCGACCGACGCGCACGACCGCGTGCCGCGCGCGGCCGTCGATGGTCACCACGCGCAGGTCGTAGTTGTCGCCGTCGAACGTGGCCTTGGGCATCCAGCGCTCGACGATGGCGCCCTCGCGAAAGAGCGCCTCGAGCAGCACGCGCACGTCGGACTCGTCCGTGTATCGACGGACGCGCAGCGAGTTGAAGAGCCTCCACTCGCCCTCGACGTAGGCGAGCTCGGCGCTGGTGGTGGCAGCGATGGACGCTTCGTCCCAGCGGAGGGCGACGACGCCGGACGCGCTCGAGCCGTGCCAGAGCTTCACGAACACGCGGCGCTCGTCGCGCTCGCGGGTGAGCGCCCGCAGCGCATCCACCGTGTCGGGGCTCGCGAGCAGCGGCGTGGTGGGCACCGAGCGCGCAGACAGCCTCGCGTGGGTGGCGCGCTTGTCGAAGAGCGCGGCGATCTCGTCGGTGTCGCTGGTGAGACGAACGAGCGGGCGCTGAGCGACGGACTCGCGCACGCGCGAAAGGGCGCGGACGAAGCCGAGGTACCACTGCCTGCCGAGGCGCACGCGGCCGCGCTCGAAGGCCAGCGTCGACGCTGCTGCGGCGCTGATGCGCTCGGCGCGCGGGGCGTCTGGGTCTTCGACGTCGGCGCCCCACGCGATGAGCGCGCGCTCGACGTCCCAGTCTTCGCCAGGAGAATCCACGCGCAGAAAGAGGGGCCGCGAGGGCTCTGCCTGCCCGATCACAGCGTCGAGCGCGCGGTCGAGCGCAGCGGGGTCCGCGAGAAAATCCCTCCAGTGAACGACGCGCGGCGCAGGCCAGCCGAGGCGCGCGGCTGCTTCGAGCACGAACGCGCAGCGACGGTTCTCTGCGACCGCGAGCACGACGAGCGAAGCCACCACGGCGCCTCGCTGCTCTCTCACTCTGCGACTTGGATGTAGCGCTCGGCGCCCGGCCCTTGCGCGTCCGTCGCGCGCACGGTGGGACCTTGCGCGGCGAGCTGCGTCGCGACCGCGGGAGACATGTAGTGATGCGAGACGTCGAGCAGCTCGAGCTTCTTGAGCTGGGCCGAGGCGATGAGCGACTGCGCTCCGTCGTCGCCGAGGGTGCCCATCGAGAGGTCGAGGGTGCGAAGCTGGCTGAGCACGGGCGCGTCGGCGAGCGCGCGAGCGAGGTCGTCGGTGTACTGGCAGTCGCGCAGCCCGAGGTGCCGCAGCTTGGGAAACAGCCGTCCCGAAAACAAAGGCATGACGTCGTCGACCGTGTGCTCGCCGCCGTAGTCTTCGCTGCCGAGCCACAGCTCGAGGTGCGCGAGGTTGGGGAGCTTCGCGGCGCACACCTGCGCGACGCACTCGCGCGTCAGCCCGCCGGTCTCGACGATGAGGGTCTCGAGCGCGTCCGACTCGAGGCCGTCGAGCACGAGCCCGACGCCGCCGCGAACGCGCAGGATCTTGAGCGCTGGGTACGCGCGCAGCACGGGGGAGACATCGCCCTGCTGGATCCAGCTGATCTCTTGCTCTTCGCCGATGATGTCGCCGACGAACAGCGCGGTGAGTCCCGCGAAGGCCTCGACCGTCTCGGGCTCAGCGAGCTTGGCGTAGACGGGGTCCGCGGGGTCGTCGACGTCCGTGGCCCACAGGCCGAGGACCAGCGCCTTGATTTGTGGTGCCTTGGGGTCTTCGCGGAGCTGCTCGATGAGGTCGGTCATCGAGACGTCGCCATCGAACTCGCACGCGAGGCGAATGGCGGCGTCGACGTTTTGAATGCCGACTTCGCTCGAGAACTCTTCGATGGGGCGGCCGGCGAAGCTCGCCGCGTGATCGTTGATGGTCATGTGTAGTGCTTCTCCGTGGCGTTGAGACAGAGGGTTGAAAGCGCCGCTCAGTACCAGGCCGTCATGCCCAGCGTGAGCGTGTTTTGCGTGGGCGTCCGCCCGACGCGCTCGATGGGAACGCCGGGCATAGGGACGTTGCTGCGATCGAAGTAGATCGGCTGATCGGCGTTGTCGTGACGATACTCCAGGCGCATCGAGACGTTGCTGATCGGGCGCGCTTCGACGGTGGCGGTGAAGCTCGCGACGCGCGTGGCGGCGACGTTGTTCGACGAGAAGAAGATCACCTGCGGGCGAAGGGACGGGTCCGGCGCGCCGCCCGGTCCGACGGGCTCGTCTGCGATCGACTCGAGCAGAAAGTCTCCGCGCACGGCGAAGCTCAGCCAGTCGAGCGGCGCGACGCGCGCATAGCCCGCGGCGGCGGCCCACCATTGGGTTCCGCGCCACTCATTGGCGCCCCGCTCTTCGCCGGCCCACACGGGCTCGAAGCCGCCGTTGCCGTGCAGCATGAGCCCCAGCCACGGGCGCGGCGTCCACTGCACCCACGCGTCGAAGAGGTGCCTCCATCCGCGGCCGTTGCGCTCGCCGAAGTTGCGCTCGACGCCGCTGAAGTAGAGGACGCTCACCGCGAGGCGGTCCGGGACGCTGTAGGTCCACTGCAGCGCGAGGCTCTTCTCTTCGTTGTTGTCGACGACGGAGTTCCACCCGTTGAAGCCCGCGAGCGAGACGTTCATGTTGGCGGCGGGCGAATACGTGAGGCGAATGCCTGTGTGATAAAACGGGAGCCCGAAGAAGAGGTTCGAGCGAGACCAGTTCCATTGGTCTTTGACGGCCATGCCTTCGGGGCCGATCGGCGAGAGAAAGAGCCCTCCCTCGATCAACAGCCCGCGGCCCACCGGCGCGAGAAACGCCACCCACGCCTGCTGCAAGAACTTCCACACCTCGCGGCCGACGCCCGTCGCGGGCATGCCCGACATCGAGCGCGACGGCTCGGCGAGGTAGTACGTCTCTGGCGTCAGGCCGAACTGCAGCGCGAGGCGACCGGAGACGCGGTTGCGCACGTTCCACTGCGCGTCGACGACCGCGTTCGAGAGCGAGACCGCGTTGTGGCGCGTGTCGAAGCCGCGCGCCGCGGTCTCGCCGTTGTACGGACGGTTGAAGTTGTATTGCCAAAACGCCTCGACGTACCCGCCGATCGTCACGTTCGCCGGCGTCGCGGGTCGCGAGCTGCCCTCGCTCGCGCTCGCGATCGCGCGCGGCCCATCGTCCGCAGCGCTCGGCGCGCTCGGCGCGCTCGCCGCATCACCAGCGTCCGTTGCGGCCGCATCACCCGCGCTCGCATCACCCGCCGTCGGAACGTCATCCAACCGCTGCGCCCCCGCGCTCGCCCCCGCCGTTGAGCACGCCGCCGCGATCCACCACGCGGCGCGCCGCGCCCGCTTCGTCCTCTGCATCGACTCGTCCGTCCTCGGGCCGCGAGCATCCACTGATCCGACCGAATCCCCAACATCTCTACGGACATACTCTGTCCATCACCAATCCCCAGCGATCGCGCTATACAACCGCCGCCCACGATCCCCACCTGATGCTGCCCACTACGCACTCTCGTCGCGCGCTGCTCGCGCTCGCGTCGCTCTCGTCGCTCTCCGCCGCGCAATGCGCGCGCCGTCCGCCCTCGCGCACGGCACCGCAGCGGATCATCTCGGTCGCGCCCAACACGACCGAGATGCTCTTCGCGCTAGGCCTCGGCGCGCGCGTGGTCGGAGTGTCTTCGATCTGCGATTTTCCTGAGCAAGCGCGGTCGCTCCCGCGCGTAGGCGCGCTGGGCTCTCTCTCTCTCGAGGCCATCCTCGCGCTGCGCCCCGACGCCGTCGTCGGCGCGCCCGGCGTGCCCGCCTCCATCGTCGAGCGACTGCAGTCCCGCGGCGTCACCGTGCTCGTCCGCGCGGTCGAGTCCGTCGCGTCCGTGCGCGCCCTCGCCCTCGCGCTCGCCGCGCTCTGCGCCGCGCCCGAGCTGCACGCCCGATGGCTCGCGCGCTTCGACAGCGAGCTCGCCGCAGCGCAGCGCGTGTTCGCTCCGACGCATCCTCCGCGCGTGCTCGCCGTCATCGATCAACGTCCGATCTACTGCGCCGGGCCGGGCTCGTACGTCGACGAGCTCTTGCGCCTCGCCAACGCGCGCAACGCGATCACCACTGGCCCCGCGTGGCCGCAGCTCTCGATCGAGACCGTCCTTCAGAGCGCGCCCGATGTCATCCTCGATCTCTGCGGCCCCCTCGCGCAAGAGCCCATCGCCCGCGCGTGGAGCGCGCACCGCGCCATCGCCGCCGTTCGAGACGGCCGCGTGATCGCTGTGCCCGACGCGCTCGTGACGCGCCCGGGCCCTCGCGCGCCACGCGCCGTCGAGCTCGTCGCGCGCGCGCTCGCCAGCGTCGCGACCGCGTAACGTCCAAGCCCGTTCGTGCTACAGGCTCGCTCGCCGTCATGGTCGCAGAGCTCTTCATCGCTGGTCGCTTCGAGCCCTCTACGCTGCACGCTGAGCTGCGCGCGCCCTGGGACCACGCGCTGATCGACGACGTCGCGATCGCCGACGACGACGAGATCGACCGCGCGATCCGCCGCGCTCACGAGGCACACAAGCCGCTTCGATCGCTCGCGACCCACGCGCGACGCGCGCTGCTCGCCGCCATCGCCGATGGACTTCGCGCGCAACGCGAGACCTTCGCCGCGCTCATCGCGCGCGAGGCGGGCAAGCCCATCACCCTCGCCCGCGCCGAAGTCAGCCGCGCCGAAGGGACCTTTCGCCTCGCGAGCGAAGAGTGCGCGCGGCTCGGCGGGGACGCCCTCGCCCTCGACGCGAGCGCAGCCAGCGAAGGCACAGTGGGCGCGTGGACCCGCGTGAGCTCGGGTCCGCTGCTGGCGATCACGCCCTTCAATTTTCCGCTCAACCTCGTGGCGCACAAGCTCGCGCCCGCGTTTGCGCTGGCGATGCCCGTCGTGCTCAAGCCCGCTCCACAGACCCCCCTCACCGCCCTCGCCCTCGCGCGGCTCGTGGCCGAGTGCGGCGCGCCCGAAGGCCTGCTGAGCGTTGTTCCCACGACCAACGAGCGCGCGGCGCGCATGGTCGAAGACCCGCGGTTCAGCGCGGTCTCGTTTACCGGCAGCGCCGCCGTGGGCTGGGCCATCAAAGCGCGCGCGGGCCGCAAGCGCGTCCTGCTCGAGCTCGGGGGAAACGCCGCAGCCATCGTCGCCGACGACGTCGATCCCCTTTCGGTCATGGACAAGATCGTCGCGCCGGCCTTCGGCTACGCAGGGCAAGTCTGCATCAAGACCCAGCGCGTCTTCGTCGCCCGCACGCAGTACGCCCGCTTCGTCGAAGCCCTCGTCGAACGCACGCGAGCCCTCTCGGTCCGCGACCCGATGGACCCGAGCGCGCTCGTCGGACCGCTCATCGATCAACGCTCGTGCGAGCGCGTCCGCCGCTGGATCGACGAGGCCGTCACGAAGGGCGCCACCATCGCTTGCGGCGCGCACACGAACGGCAACCGCTTCGAGCCCGCGATCGTCCTCGACGCCCCCGAAGGCACTTCTCTCGTCGACGAAGAGCTCTTCGGCCCCGCCCTCACGGTGCACCCGTACGATGTGCTCTCGGAGGCGACGGACTCGGTCGAGCGCGGTCGGTACGGCCTTCAGTGCGCGCTCTTCACGCACGACACGCGCACGATCCGCGCGGCGTTCGAGGCGCTCTCGGTCGGCGCGCTGGTCGTCAACGAGGGCAGCAATTTTCGCGTCGATTCGATGCCGTACGGCGGCGTGAAGGACTCTGGGCTCGGCCGCGAAGGCGTGCGGTTCGCGATCGACGAGCTCTGCGACAAGAAGCTCTTGGTCGTGCGCGGATGAGCGCGGATCGTCCGCTGCTCGGGCTCTCGTTCATGCTCGCGGCGAGCGCGTCGTTCGTGCTGATGAACGCGATGACCGCGGCCCTCGGCCGCGCGGGCGTCCCGTGGGAGCTCGCCTCCTTCGCGCGGGCGTCGGTGGGGTTCGCGTTCGCGCTCGGGTTCGCGCGAATGCGTGGCGTTTCGCTGACGATCTCGAACCACCGCGTGATGTGGACGCGCTCGCTCGCGGGCAGCACCTCGATGCTGCTCACGTTCTTCTCGCTCACGCACATGCCCCTCGCCGACGCGACGGCGCTGCTCAACACCACGCCCCTGTGGATCGCGATCCTCGCGTGGGCCATGGTCGGAGAGCGCCCTGGCCGTTCGGTCGCAGCGGCGATCAGCGTCGCCATCGTCGGCGTGTGGTTCGTGCAACAGCCCGCCTTCGAGCGAGGCCAGTGGGTGGGGCTCGTGGCGCTCGCGGCCGGCGCGACCAGCGCGCTCTCGATGGTCTCGCTGCGTCGCCTCGGCAACGAGACGCCCGAGGCCGTGGTGGTTCACTTCTCCGCAGTGGCGTCGGGCTTCACGTTGCTCGCGGTCGTCACCAGGGCCGTTCGCGAAGGGGGGCTGCGCGCGCCGCATGGATGGGCTGCGTGGCTGATGATCATCGGGGTGGGCGTCAGCGCGACGATGGGGCAGCTCGCGATGACCCGCGCGTACTCGCTGGACCGCGCCGCGCGCGTCGGCGCCGCGGGATGGGCGCAGGTGATCCTCGCGCTGCTGCTCGACGGGCTCGTTCGCGCTCGGTGGCCCGAGCGATCGGCGACCGTCGGGATCGCGTTGTTGCTCGCCGCAGGCGCGCTGCTCATCGTCGGCGCGCGACGAGAGCAGCAGCAGCTCAGCGCGGCGGCAGGACGTGCGTGAGCCGCAGCAGCCAGGTGAGCATCCCGAGCGACGAGCTGAGCACCAGCAAGGGAGCGCTCCATTTCGAGTCGAGCAGCACGACGAGGGGCTTCTTCTTCGCGATCGCGTAGGGCGCGAAGAGCGCGACGAAGAGCGTCATCAAGAACAGCGGCGGGCCCATCAAGTGCGAGGCGAAGCCCGAGATCAGATGGCCGTGCGCCATGTGCGCGAAGGACGTGGTCAGACCGCAGCCCGGACACGCGATCCCGGTCATCGAGCCGAACTCGCACGGAGGAAGCCCCAGCTGCTGGTGCGTCCCGAACCCGTTGGCGCTCGGCTGCAACCACGCTGAGAGCCCCACCACCAGACCGCAGCCCGCCCCGAGCAGCGCCCACACGAACCGACCCAGAGGCGTGGCTTGTTCAGCGGGCGCGACGTTCGACATCACTCACGGAGGAGTAGCGCCAGAGAAGCAGCAACGGAAGCCCACGTTGACGAAACGGAAGGCGTTGTCGACGCGGGTGAAGGCGAACTGGCAAGAGGTTCCGAAGGCGAGGTTGTTGTACGAGCCGCCGCGCAGGCCGTAGAGCCCAGAAGCGACCGCGGTAAACTCCTTCGCGTTGCCGCTGAGA
>JAAFIF010000236.1 GCA_013298625.1 Myxococcales bacterium | reverse complement strand
TGAATCCACTTTCCGCTCATCGACGGGCCTTTCTGCGAGGCTTGTTCATGTTGGCGAGCGCCCAGAAGCCGAGCCCCGCGACGCCCACGACGCCCGCTGCGGTCGCGATCGGATGACGCTCGACGAAGCCGAGAACGCCGGTCGCGTTCGAGTCGCTGTACGACGTCGTCACGCTCGAGCTCGACGTGCGCGCGAGGCTCGAACTGCCACCGCCCGCGTTCGCTCCGCTCCGCGGATCCGCAGGCGGATCGCTCGTCGCCGGATCCCAGCAACGAAGGGCCGCGTCGAAGCTCGGCGTCGCGATCGTCTGCCCCCATCCGGGCGCGACGGTCGTGAGAGGAAACTCGACGTCCTCCCATCGCGCGTTCGGGTGGTACGCGACGATCGCCGCGTAGCGCATGGACACAGGAGAGATCGAACGGCGCGCGAAGTCGTTGCGAAGCGCGTCGAGCACATCGGCCGCTGCACCGTTGGACTTCGCGGCCCAATACAGCGCGAATTGCGTGTTGGGGCCCCAGGCTCCATCCGCGCCGAGCGAGCGGCGGGTGGAGTCCGTTCCGAGGCCCAGCTCGCCGGCGATGCGCGAACGCTCGATCACGACGTCGGGACGCAGCGAGTTGAGGCGGTCGTTGTAGCCGGCCTCGATGAGGACGGTCTGCAAGCGACGCAGGAAGTGACCGCCGCCCGTCGCGCAGACGAGCTCGGTCGCACCCGTGCGACGTCGCCACCAGAGCGCCAGATACGCGGTGCCTTGAAAAGTGGGGCGCGCGCTCGGGAGGCTCATCGGCGCCCCCGCTTCTTCGACGTCTTCACGTAGTACGCGATTCCGCCCAGCACGACGGCCACACCGATCGCAGTGGGGACCGGGTTCTCCTTCACCCACGCCAGCACGCCCGTATCCGCAGCGGCGGCTGCGGGGCGCGCGTTCACGTTCTGCGCGGCTTCGACGCCGAGCACCGTGAACTCTGCGCGCGGAGGCGTCGCGAGCGTGCTGTTGGCGTCGCGCTGGGCGAGCGCGGCTTCGGCGTTCGCGCGGATGCGAGCGAGTTCGACGTCGCGCTGCGCTTGAATCTCGGCGAGGCGTTCGCGGGCGCGCTGCTCTTGCTCTTGGCGGGCGCGCTCTTGCTCGCGGGCGATCGCGTCGGTGGTCGTGCCGATGACCTGGCGACCGACCTGCAGCCCGGCGTCTTCGCGCGCGGCAGTGTTGGTCGCGGCGGTCGTCGCAGCGGGAGGGTTCGCGGTGCGCGGCGGTTCGGCGACGTCACCCGCGGGGCGAACGCGTGGCGCGTGCAACGGGTGCGCGCGGCGGCCTGCGCGGGTTCCGCCGAACGCGCCGAAGGTGGTCGCGATGGGGACGGGAGCGTGAGGGGGACCGCACGTTCCGTCGCACGGGCGCTGAGCCTGCTCGCACGCGGTGCATGACATGCTCGCCAACGTGGGCGCGAGCCGCGAGCGCCGAAAGCAAAGCCGTGGGAAATTGCACTACGGCATTGCAGATACTCAGCGAGCGCAGCAGCTCGTGGAGCGTGAGCTCGATCGTCCGAAAGCGCGGCGCGCGAACGGTGATGTGCGGCTTCTCGAGCACCAGCGATCGTCGCCCTCGCGCTCAGTGATCGGGGCGATCTCGAGTTTGCGACGCCGATTCGAACAGCCACTCGCGTTGATCGCCGTCGTACGTCGCGCGCAGAGAGAAACGTTCGCCATCGATGGTCACATCGAGCACGGGGCTTTCGTCCCACCCGCATTGCACGCCGACCAGCGCGGCGACCTCGGCACAGGCTCTCGTGCTCGGGCTTCGAGTGAGTCGCGTCGCGACGTAGCTACCCGCTCGGTCTTCCTGTGAGAGCAGCAGCTCTTGCAGCGGCTCGCCGATCGCAGTCTCGATCGACGTTCGGACCGCGTCGAACGAGCGGGAATCCGGCGTACCGTTGGCGCGGACCCAGCCGAGCAGCTCCCCACCCCGTCGAATCACGAAGATCTGCAGAACCGCTCCTCGAGCTGGTTCGTGTGCGGCGATCGCGAACTCGGCGACCCGCGCACGCAGCCGTGCGTCGCGCTCATCCTCAGGGTCTTCGAGCCCACGAAGCATCGCGAGCGCGAGCACCATCGCGGAGTTCTCATCGACGAACGCTTGAGCGATGACCACCGGCATAGGTCAGCGCAGCAGCTCGTGGAGCGTGAGCTCGATCGACTCGAACGGTGCAGCGCGAAATCGCGTCGTCGGATCGTCGATGAGCAGCGTTCGTTTCCAACGCTTTGCGCCGCGCTCGAAGACCTTGAGCGTCGCCGTCGCGCGATCGATCGTCCAAACGGCCTCGACGTCGCTCGCAGCGAAGTACGCCTCCAAGAGCTCCTCGCGATCCGTGAGCGAATTGCCAGGAGACCAGATCTCGCACGCCCAGTTCGGCGGCGCCGGAATCGGACTCGTGTCCTCCCACT
>JAAFIF010000226.1 GCA_013298625.1 Myxococcales bacterium | reverse complement strand
GCGCACCAGCGGCAGACGCCATGACCGTTGACGACGTCGCACGACTGCTGGGCATCGCTCGCTCGTCCGCGCATGAGCGCGTTCGCGGGCTGTACGCCTCGCAGATTGTGCCCGTGCGCATCGAGCGCCACGGTCACGGCAGACCGCGCTACGTCGTCGACGCCACCGCGGACGAGTTGCTCTTCGCACTCGCCGGGCTGCCGATGGCGGCTTGATTACGAGCACACGCATTCGACCCTCCGAGAACACCGCCATGTCCTACGCCACGCCCGAAGAGCTCGCGCTCGTGAAGTCACTCCCCGTGCGCCCCTGGGCCGAGCCGCCCGCGCGCACCGTGCCCGCTGGTCACGTCAACCGTCGCGCCGTGCGCGCCGCGTCCAAGCGCCTCGCGCGCAAGACGAAGCGCGAGCGCAAAGCGCGAGCGCAAAGCGCGCTGATTCCTCGCCGGAGAACACCGCGGCGTGACGGCTTCTCGCCGTTGCGGACGCCGGCACACCGGAGGGACACCGCATGAGCCGTTGCGGGTAACGCCCGCGCTGCGCTGGGAACGCAGAGGCACCACCCACCACCTACTCCGCAGACAGCGCGACGATCGCCTCCCACGCCGCCCAGACGGGCGTAGTTCACGGCGTCGATCGAGTTCGCGCCTCGGTCCGTAGCGGCCACCGAAGTGTGCCGCGCTCGACCATCCGAGTTTGCTCCGCGCTCGCAAGCGCGCGTCGAGCCCTCACCCAAACCCCCCAGGCTGCACACCGGGGCGCGGGGCAGACTCGGGCGTTCGGGATCACCCGCCTAGGCCGCGTAGGCGCTCGAAGCAGCGGCAACATTGCACCGCGTCACGGCGCCGTTTTTTTTTACACGCTCAACGCGAGGGGCGCGAACGATGCGACCCACTGCACTTACAGACGAAGTCTCACAGAAGATCATCGCCGCTCGAAAGCGCGGCCTGTCCGCGCAGAAGGCAGCGGCGCGCGGGCACATCACGCCGCAGACGCTCTACAACTGGCTGTCGCGCGGCGAGGCGAAGAACCCGCCCGAGAGCGACGCGATCTACGTGGCGTTTGCCGTGGCATACCGCGAAGCGGAGGCGGACCGGCAAGAGCGGCTCCTGACCCTCAGCGAGGGCGACGGCCCGAACGCAAAGGACCGGCTGAAGCTGCTCGAGCTGAGCTTCCCGCACGAGTTCGGGACGCGGCAGATCGTCGAGCACAGCGGACCGGACGGCGGCGCGATCCAAGTCGATGCTGGAAAAGTCCTCGCAAGCCTCGCTCGTCTCGCAGGCGACGGATCTGCTGATCCGGACGCCGACGAGCAAGAGAGCTGAAGCGCTCGCGCTGATCCCGTCCGAGCTTTGGCCGGAGATCAACGCGGAGATCGAGCGCCGCTTGTCGAGCGCGCGCCGCGTGACGCCCGTCGAATACGCGCGCGAAGTGCTCGGGCTTCGGCTCTGGTCGCGGCAAGAAGAGATCCTCCGCGCTGCGTACGAACACCCGCGCGTCGCGGTTCGCTCCGGCCACAAGATCGGCAAGAGCACGAGCGCGGTTGCGCTAGGGCTTTGGTTCACGAGCGATCCCGAACGCCGCCCTGGCGCGCGCGTCGTGATGACCTCGAGCTCGGCGCGTCAGGTGCGCACCATCCTCTGGCGAGAGCTTCGACGGCTCTACCGCCCGATGAAAGACCGGATCGGCGGCGAGCTGCACAAAGTGCCCGACGCGGGCCTCGTGTGGGACGACGGCCGAGAGATCCTCGGGTTCTCGACAGACGAGCCCGAGAAGATGGCCGGCGTTTCCGGCGCGCACGTGCTCTTTATCGTCGACGAGGCTTCGGGTGTGCCCGAGGAGATCTTCGAGGCGATCGAAGGCAACCGCGCAGGCGGCGCGCGCCTCGTTCTCTTCAGCAACCCGACGCGCACGAGCGGGACGTTCTTCGACGCGTTCAACAGCAAGCGCCAGTTCTGGCGCGGAATCCGCGTCTCGAGCGAAGAGGCCGCTGCGGTCACGCCGCCGATCCCTGGCCTTGCGACGCAGGCGTGGGTGGACGAGAAGGCGAAGGAGTGGGGACGAGAGAGCCCAATCTTCCAGGTCCGTTGCGGCGGCAACTTCCCCGAACAAGGCGAACGCGCGGTGGTCGCGCTCGCGGCTGTGGAGGCCGCGCGAGAGCGCTTCGACGCGCGCGAGGGCCCTGCGACAGATCCGCTCGAAGTCGGCGTTGATCCGGCCCGGTTTGGCGATGACGAGACGATCGTTACCCTTCGGCGCGGCTACAGCGCGAAGCAGCAGCCCGTACCGAACGGCGACGGCCCCGACACCGCAGGCAGCGTGCTCGAGCTGGTGCACAACGCGCGGCGCGGCAAAGAGCCTGCGCGGATCAAGGTCGACGTCATCGGCGTTGGCGCGAGCGTGTACGACGCGCTTCGGCGCACGGCCCCCGAAGGGGTCGAAGTGGTCGCGGTGAACGTGGCTGAGCGCGCGCTCGACGAAGAGCGCTACGCGAAGCTCCGAGACCAGCTCTGGTTCGGTTTGCGTGACTGGATCCGCGACGGCGGCGAGCTGCCGGACGACGGCAAGCTCGAAGCTGAGCTGCTCGCCCCGGAGTACAGCTTCGATGCGCGCGGCCGCTACGTCGTCGAGTCGAAGGACGTGACGAAGGCCAAGCTCGGCCGCTCGCCCGATCGAGCCGATTCGCTCGCCCTGTCAGTGTTCAGTCCGCCGGCAGCCCCACCCCGTGAGCCGTCGCGCGGCGCAGACGACGTGACCGAGAGCGACCGCTGGGGCAACGCAGCGGGGCGCGGATGGTGACCACCAGTGGCATTGATCAACGACATCCGACAGCGCGCGCTCGCC
>JAAFIF010000186.1 GCA_013298625.1 Myxococcales bacterium | reverse complement strand
GGCCCAGGACCGCGGCTTTTCACGTCGCTAACACGAGTTCGAATCTCGTCAGGGACGCCATATTTCTCGCAGTTCTGCTGCGGGATTGTCTTACCCAAAGGGGGGGTAGCACTGCGCAGCTCTCGCGAAAGCGAGGGAGGCGCGGTGTCGTGTCGCGGCCGACGCGAGCCTCAGCGCCGATCTTCGGGCGCGACGACCAGCGCCGCGCTGACAGACCGCACAAAATCGAGCGCTGGTTGGTTGCGACCAGAGTCCTTGCAGTCGTAGCGAATCGGCCCTTCGAACGCGCGCTCGAGCGCGTCGTGCACCTGCCGCTCGACGCCTCGGCCGAGGACGCGGCAGCTCAGCACGAAGGCCTCGACGAGCGTGTGGTTGCCTCCGCGGCGGCACAGCAACGCGCCGACGACGCCCGAGTCGCCGAAGCGGTCCCGGTACTCGACGAGCCACAGCGACGACGGATCGGCGTCGAGTCGCGCCGCGAGCGCGTCGACGCTGGGCCGAAGGCCGCTGGTGTTGAACTGGTTGGTGCGCTCGAAGAGCTGCGCGGCCCGCGCCAGGTGGCCCACGGTCGCCCGCGCGACGCGGACTTCGATCGCGAGCGAGTCGAGGTACTGCGAGTCATCAGCGAACTGTGCGCGAACGGTTCTTCGCTGGGCTTGTCGCTGATACTCGACGGTCCGCGCGCGGTCGGCCTCGGTAATCGTGGGCCGATCGAAGCACGACAGCCAGCCGAGCAGCTCGCACAGCGCGGTGGACGACCGAGGAGCCTGCACGGTGAGCACCTCGGGAAGCGCAACGCGCACCGCCGCGCACTCGGCGTCGCTGTCGTCCAAGAAGACAAGCGAGTCGAGGCCGAGGTCGAGCTCTTCGGCGATCGAGCGCAGGTTGTCGACCTTGGACGCCCAGTTGATTCGGCGCGCGCTGAAGCAGCCGCGACCGAGCTCGAAGTCCGGCCTGTCCATGAGCGCGTCGACGTCGGACTCGTTGTTCTTGCTGCAAATCGCCAGCAGAACTCCGGTTCGCCCCAGCGCGCGCAACGCTCGATGCGCATGGCGATAGCCGCGTCCTTCGCCGGTGTCCGCGCGCCACTCGACGCCTTCGGGCCCAGCTTCGCCGACGACGCCTCGCCAGAGCGTGTTGTCGAGGTCGAGCACCAGCACCTTTCGACGCGCGACGAGCTTCGCGGCGATCTGCCTCGCGAGCATCCGCGCGACGGCGTTGGCGCCGCTCGGCGTCAGGACGGCGTCGTGGTGCGCGTAGCTCGCGACGTTGCACCGGGCGCTCGCCGCGCACGCAGACAACCATCGCGTGGTCTCGGCGCGCTCGACGCCGCGGTCGTCGAGGCAACGTCGAAGCGCGGCGTTGGCGCTGGCTGTGACGGCCTCGCGGCTCAGCTCGACCTCCGCGAACACGGGGCTCGTCGACGGCCACGCGGCGTGCAGATCGCCCACGATCAGGCGCGCGCCCGCCTCTCGCGCCGCGTCTCGCAGCAGCTCGATTCGCTCGGTGATGTCTGCGGCGAAGCTGTCGGGCAGCTCGAAGGGGTCGAGCAGCACTTTCTCGAGGTCGAAGAGCGCGACGATCACCGCCGGCGCGCTGTCGTTTTTCGCGCGAAAATGCTCGAGCAGCGAGCGCGTGGCGGTGGGCCAGTGGTACGCGACCCGAGCGACGACCTGGGCGGCGACGCCCTCGACTTGCAGCCACGTCGCGAGCGGTGCGGTTAGCGCGTGAACGGTCGCGTCGGAGAGCACCACGACCGAACGCGTGGGACCGCCGGTCGTCGCGAAGCGGCGTCGCATCCACCGCAGGGCCGTCGCGGACTCGAGGATCGAGGGGTCCTCTCCGAGCGCGCGAGCGACCTCGAAGCGCAACGAAGACAGCGCGCCGCTGCAGCGCTCTGCGAGCTCGTCGAGCGCGGCTTCGGTGAGCGGCGCGCGGGCCGAATCGATGGCGGCGGTCATCGGCGCTCGCCTCGGCCGCGAAGGTGCGCGCGGATCGCGTCGAG
Source organism: Myxococcales bacterium (assembly GCA_013298625.1). Lineage (GTDB taxonomy): Bacteria > Myxococcota_A > Polyangia > Polyangiales. The sequence goes on along the minus strand of JAAFIF010000186.1, from coordinate 3,550 downwards.
CGACCGCAGCTCGAGCGCGAACTCAGCCTGGATGGTGCAGCGATACTCCTGCTCGATCGCGGCGATCAGGGACATGTGCGCGAGCGAGTCCCACTCGGGCGGGTCGTGCAGCGCGGCCGTCGCGGTGATGGTGGAGGCGTCGACGCCGACGACGGCGGCGATGAGCGCGCGCAGCTGGGTCTCTTCGTTGGTCACGATGCGGGGCTCCTTCGTCGATCGATGCGCGCGATGAGTCGCGCGGGATTTCCACCCCAGAGTTCGCCGGGACCGATGCGGGTAAACGCTCGAACAAACGAGCACGCCTCGACCACCGATCCCTCGCCCACCGTGACGCCCGGCATCACGACGCTCCTCGCGCCGATGACCGCGCGCGCGCCGATCACGATCGGCGCGTAGAGCAACGTCGGTTCTGTGGTCAGCGTGACCGCGTGCGGAGATAGCGACGCCTCGTCGCCGATGAGCACGCCGGGGCCGAGCGTGACGAGGTGCGGGTCGAAGAGCTTTCCCGCGATGCCCGTCTCGACGCCGACGCCTCGCGTGCCGAGCAGCGCGTACATCGCCGGTCGAATCGCAGGCGGAGCGAGGGTCGAGAGCCACCAGCTGACGTGCGTCGTGACCAGCAGATGAAAGAGCCGAAACTGCGTCCACGCCCCGCGGTCTCGCGAGAGGCGATAGAGCCCGGGCTTCATGGGCCGAAGCCACACGAGCGCGCGCACCGCGGCGATCGCCACGACGGTCGTCGACGCGACCCAGAGCGCCGCGGCGCTCGCCACGCCCATCGAGAAGCGCGCCGCGAACGCCGCAGCGATCCAAGCGCTGCTGCACAAGACACCGACCTCGACGCCAGCGAGCAGCAGAAGCTCTCGGGTGCTCAAGTCCATCGCTCCCCGGACGGTGACCGTCTCGGACGGCGCCGCGCGGGCTTCTGAATCGTGCGTAGTCTCCATGCCGCACGATCGTTGCAGCGCGCGCTCAGCCCGGCCTTGTCCGATCGCGCGAAGTGTTTTGCCGATCGCGCCGCACATAGCGAAGCGTGTAGGTCATCGGCACGCGCAGATGAGGGCTGCTCACGGTGATGCGCAGATCGAGCGCGTCGCCGCGAGGGACGAGCTCGGTCAGCCGCGACCCCTCGCTCGTCCACATGCGCAAGAGCAGCGACGAGCCGACGCGTCGCAGGGAGACGGCGTTGTTCGACCCGTCGAGCCCGCGGCTCTCCGTCTGGCGATCGAGCATCGCGGTGACAGAGAGAGGCGGCGCGCGAAACACGAGCGCCCTGCCGTCGAAGGACAGGTCGAGCTCTGCGAAGACGGGGTTGGTCTCGCGCAGCCGCGAGGTCACCAGCCCGCGAATCGCGAAGAAGAACGGCGCCGCGGTCTCGGCGATCGCGCGCTCGACGACAGCGGCGTTGGGCGCGCTCGGGTCGGGCACGTATCGACCGCTGATCGCCTGGGCGTTCGCGGGCAGCGCCCACGCGGCGTTCGCTGCGAGCAGCAGCGCGCTCATGGTCATGATCGAGGGAGGCATCGGGCAGCGTCGGTCCTTTCGCGCACGAAGCGCGAAGAGACGCTGGCAGCGCAGCGGGTCACGGTCGTTGACCGATCGCGCGGACTATTTGCTCGATCGCGAAGCGCGAAACGCGCTCGGCGCGACGCCCGTTTGCCTGCGAAAGAACCGCGAAAACGCGGGGAGCGAGTCGAACCCCGCGCGGTCGGCCACTTGTTCGATCGAGATCGAGTCGTGCTCGAGCAACGTCTGCGCGAGCTCGAGGCGGACGGCGGCGAGCTGCTCGGTCAGGGACGTTCCGTGTTCGGTCAGGCGCTGTTGCAGCGTGCGCGTCGACATCGAGCACGCGCTCGCGACATCGGCCGCGCTCCATCGGCGCGAGAGCCCTTCGCGAAGCACCTGACGCAGCCGTTCGAGAAACGGCGTCTCGTTGCGAACGTGCTCGTGCACTCGCTCGAGCCGCTCTTCGATCAGCTTGCTCACCACCGGGTGCGTCGCGGGAAGCGGCTCGTCGAGGACCGACGTCGGCAGGTCGAAGTACCAGCCTGGCTCGCGGAAGCGCGCGTGCACGCCGAGCCGTCGCACGGGATCCGCGCACTGCGGATGGGCAGGAGGATCACAGGCGAAACCAACGGTCACGACGCTCTTCAGCGCAGGCATGCGGCGCAGCAGGATGCGCGCTTGAACCATCATCGACAGCTGCGACTCGATCGACGCCGCGACGGGGTCGTCCGCGACGATGCAGTAGTGCACTCGCGTGATCGCGCCGCGATGCTCGGCGCGCACCTCCGTTCCGTGCTCCCAGAGGTGGATGTGCGCGCGGGCCACCTCGAGCATGTCGCGCAGATTCTTGGCGTGCATGAGCGCGGCCACGAAGAGGCCTTGCTGATCGACGTCGATCGAGTTCGAGAAGTCGAAGCCGAGGCAGTGGTCGCCCAGCAATCGGGAGGCCGCCGCTTTGATCGACAACATCGCGGCGCGCGGCGGGCGCAGCTCGCCTCGGCGGTGCGCGTCGCCGAGCCGCGCCTCGTCGAACAGCTTAGACGCAGGCAATCCGAGGCGCAGCAGCTCGCGAAACAGATGCAGCCCTGAGTCGTCGTGGGTCGCTTCGGTGGCCATCGGCGCGTTGGTGTCGGCGACCGCGACGCGCGCTGTCAAGCGAGCGCGAGCGACGACGAGTCCGCGCGTACCGCGAATTCGCGCGGCGATTGTCAGAAGAAAACCCGCGAGCGAAGCGCCGCCATCACCGAGCAGATCGCGTAGCATTCGGCGCGGGAGCGAAATGACCGACATCGAAGACCTTCAACGCCAGCTCGACAAGGCGAAGCAGATGATCGCGCTCAACGAGCGCATCGATGACCTGATCGAAGAGTCGCTGCAGGCGCGCCGCTCGCTCGCAGAGACGATGGCGCACGTGCTGCCCGCGCTCTGCGCGATGGTGGGCGCGCGGCAGGCGTTCTTGCGGAGCTTCTCGGAGGACCTCACGCTGACGACCGTCACGCACCCGCGCAACAGCGTCGTGGCGTGCTTCGACGAGGTGCTCGAGAAGACCGGCGCCGACGGCGACGCGGTGATCCTGGTGCGCGGCGATGTGACGGTGGTCGCGCAGCCATTGGACGTGGCGGGAGAGTGGTTCGGACAAGCCGGAGTCGTGCTCGACGCGAACAGCAAGGGAGCGAAGGACCCCGAGCACATCGCGGCGCTGCTCAACGTGGTGTGCGAAGAAGTCGATAACTTCTTGTATTCGATCCGCGCGACGAGAGAGCGCCACCAGGTGATGATGGCGCTCGGCGACGCGCTCAAGCACCGCGTGCTCGCCGAGGGCCTGCAGAACGCCGTGGGGGTGTTGGCCAAGAGCGTTCCGCTCGATCGACTGCTGCTGACGGTGGTCGCTGAGGAGGACGCGGCGAGCACCGTGCACGTGCAGGTCTTCGAGAAGGCGAAGCTCCAAGTCGACACCATGGGCGCCCTCGCCTCGCACCCCGACGAAGACGCGATCCGCGCCGAGGCGCGCGCGCACCTGCGCTCCGGTGACGACGCGCTGCTG
>JAAFIF010000201.1 GCA_013298625.1 Myxococcales bacterium | reverse complement strand
GCGGATGGTGCTCTCGGCCGCGTCGCGCGGGTACAAGCTCGGCAGCGCGGCCCATAAATTCAAGGCGATCTTCGGGCACTGGCCCGACCGGTCGTATCCGACGGCAGAGCAGATCGTGCGGACGCGGAGGGCGGCGTGATGCTTACGGAGAGACAGCGCATTGAAGCGATACTGGCGCTTCGTGAAGCGCAGGCAGCATCGTACCAAAACGGCTGCGAATACACGATGCCGCGCCCTTGCTTTGCGAAGCCATGGGAAAGCGACCCCAAGTATCTTGCGATGGCCATCTTCGAGAAAGATGGCGCCTCTCTTGAGGAGATTGAGCGGATCGAGATTCGTGGCGCCCGTTCTTGGGTCCGCAAATTCAGTCACGGAAAGCCAATAAAAAGAGCAAGGTCAACGCCAGACGCTGAGCGACTGCCTGAGCTTTCTTTGACGCTGGCTTTGCAGGCCCGCTTCGAGAGTGCAGTGAACTGGGGATTCGAAGACCCGGAAGTCATTCGTTGCACGCATCGCACATATCACCGCGCTGTCGTTGGCGGAAATACGGATCAGTGCGAGTGGTGCGCGGAGGCGGGCGAATGACCGCGCCGAAGCCCCGCCATCCCGCAGCCTCGAAGCCCGAGGCTGCGATTCTGCGCGAGATCATGGTCGCGATCGGATCGGAGCCAGACGTGCTCCTGATGCGCAACCAGGTCGGCGCCGTCGAGCGCTTCGACGAGCGCACGAATTCAACCCGCGTCGAGCGCTACGGCCTCGGCGTGGGATCGGCGGACCTCGTCGCGATCCTCGCCCCGTCGGGGCGGTGGTTCTGCCTGGAGGTCAAGAGCAGCACGGGCCGCGTCGAGCCTGAGCAGACGAAGTGGCACGAGCGCGCGCGGCGATTCGGCGCGTTCGTAGCGGTGGTGCGTTCGGCGGACGAGGCGCGCGAGGCGTTGGCTCGCGCGAGGCGAGGAGAGTAACGATGATCGGTGGTGGTGGTGATATCGGCGCGACGGGCAGCGCGACGGGCAGCGCGACGGGTGGTGCCGTCGTCATTCCGTTTCCCGGCGCGAACGCGTCGGCGTGGCTCGACGAGTGGTTCGGCGACGACGGGCTGCTCGCTCGCGCGCGGCCCGGCTACGAGAAGCGCGAAGGACAGATCGCGCTCGCTCGCGCGGTGGCGCAGTCGCTTGGCGAGAGACGGCACGCGCTGCTCGAGGGACCGTGCGGCACGGGCAAGAGCATCGCGTACCTGATCCCTGCGATTCGCTACGTGCAGGCCAACCCCGGCAAGCGCGTGGTGATCGCGACGGAGACGATCGCGCTGCAAGAGCAGCTCGTCACCAAAGACCTGCCGTTTCTCGCGTCCGTCGCGCCCGGCGGCTTTCGCTTCGCGCTCGCGAAAGGGCGCGCGCAGTACCTCTGCAACGACGCGTTCGCCGAGTGGGACGGGCGCGCGGGGCGCTTCGCGCTCAACGACGCCGAGGTGATGCTGCGTGACTGGGGACGCGCAACGAAGACGGGCTCGCGTACGTCGCTGCCCCTCGCGGTGCCCGATCGGACGTGGTCGAAGGTCACCGTCGACTCGGACGAGTGCAAGGGCAAGGACTGCCCCTCGCGCGAGGAGTGCTTCTACGAGGGCGCGCGCGCAGAGCTCAAGGACGCGCAGATCATCGTCGCGAACTACAAGCTCCTCTGCATCCACCTCGCGCTGGTCGCGGAGGGGATCGACCCGAGGGCGCTCCCGCTCGGAGAGTTTCACGCGCTGATCGCCGACGAAGCGCACGGGCTCGTCGATGTCGCTCGCGACACGTTCGGGGCGACGATCACCGAAGGATCGTTCGCCAAGACGCTCAACTTCGCGCGCGAGTGCCTCCCCGACAACTCGGCCGAGCGCTTCGAAGACGCCATGCACGGCGTGTTCAACGGGCTGCGCGACTGGGTGCAATCACACGGTGAGGTCTCGCGCGACGGCTACTCGGGCAGCGGCCCGCGTGAGGATGCGGTGCGCATCCCGCTCGACACCGCGCCGCAGTTCCCCGTGTCGCTCGACGCGCTCGTGACCGAGCTGCAGCGCATCGGCGCGCGCGCGGCCGCGATCGAGTCGAAGCTCGACGCGCGCGAGCGCGATCACGAGGTGCTCTCCCACGAAGAGCGGAAGGTCCGCTCGCGTGCCCGAAGCACCGCGCGGCGCACGGGCAAGCAGCTCGCCTCGCTCGCGCTGTTCAACCGCGCGTCGGTGAGCGACGGCGGGGCAGAGGACGGGCCTGCGCGCCGCCTCGCGGAGCTCGCTGAGAAGTACGCGCTCTGGGTCGAGCTCGATCGCGTCGCGACCGGCGAGCGGACGGTTCGGCTCGAAGCCCGCAAGGTCGACGTGCGCGAGACGCTCTCGGAGCTGCTCTGGTCAGAGATCCCCTGCGTGCTCACGAGCGCGACGCTCACCGTCGAGGGGAGCTTCGAACACATCGAGCAGGAGTCCGGGATCGCGGAGCTCAGCGGCCGCGCGCCGATCCGGATCGAGGTCCCCTCCCCCTTCGACTTTGCGTCGCGGTGCATGCTCGTCGTGCCTCACAAGATCGAGTCTCCGCGCAAGGACCGGGAGAAGTGGCTGCGCGATTGCGCGGCTGCGATCGAGGGAGTCGTCAACGTCGCCGACGGCCGGACCCTGGCGCTGTTCTCCTCGAACGCAGCGATGAACGCCGCGCACCGCGTAGTCGCGGCGCGGAGCACGCAGGCGCGAACGTGGCTGAAGCAAGGCGACGCTGCGACGGGCGCGCTCTCCGCGCGCTTCAAGGACGACGCGCGGAGCGTGCTGTTCGGGACGAAGTCCTTCTGGACCGGCATCGACGTCCCGGGCGAGTCGCTCGTCGCGGTGACGATCGATCGCGTCCCGTTCACGCCTCCGACGGACCCGGTGATTCGGCGACTGCACGCGCTGATCGAGAAGCGCGGGCTCTCGGCGTTTCAGCACTGCGATCTGCCTCGCGCGATCATGCAGGTTCGGCAGGCGTTCGGCCGGCTGATCCGCACGCGGGACGACTACGGCGTGGTGGTGATCCTCGACCCTGGCGTGCTCTCTGCGCGCTGGGGCCGCTCCGTGCTGCGCTCGCTCCCGGCCTGCGCGCGCGGGTCGTCGCTCGGCGAGGTCCGCGCGCACCTCGCGCGGTTCCGCGACACGCCGCCGAGCTCGGTGCAGGCCTCGACCGGGACGGAGGGCGGACGATGAGCGCGAGCTCGATGCACTTCGTCGGCGGCTCGCGCCGGGCATGGCGCGACGTCTCACAGACGCGTCGCTGCCCCGTGTGCGGCAGCGATTCGTGGTGTCAGGTCGGCACCGGAGAGGCCGAGGGCGTCACGCTCTGCAAGCGCGTCGCGAGCGACCGGCACAAAGTCAACGACGAGGGCGTGGACTACTGGGTGCACGGCGCGCGAACGAAGCGGGTCGATCCCGGCCCGCGCCCGTGCGTGCCGAACAACGTGTCGCTCGACTCGATCCACCGCACGCCGATCACGCAGCGGACACAGGTCTACGATCGGCTGCTCGACATGCTCGAGCTGACCGACGCGCACCGACGCGGACTCGAGGCCCGCGGGTTGCCGCTGGCGCTCATCCAGCACGCTCGCTACCGCTCGCTGCCGGTCGACTGGCGCAAGCGCCAGGAGATCGCGCACGAGCTCGTCGACGCGTTCGGCGCCGTCGCCGGCGGCGTCCCTGGCATCGTGCCAGCGCGCGACCGTGACGGGCACCCGATCGCTGGCCGATGGACCCTCGCGGGTCTCGCCGGGCTGCTGATCCCCGTGCGGTTCCGCGCACAGATCTACGCGCTCAAGATCCGCCGAGACGATGACTCGAGCGGGCGCTTCGCCAAGGCCCCGCGGTACTCGGCGCTGTCTTCGACGGGCGCGGGCGGCGTGGGCGCCGAGGTGACTTCGCACTGCCCGTCATGGGTGCAGTGCAAGGGCGCGCCGTTGCTGCGCGTCACCGAGGGCGAGCTCAAGGCAGACGTCGCGAGCGCGCTGTCGGGCGTCCCAACGATCAGCGTGCCGGGCATCGGGCAGTACAAGCGCGCTTTCGAGATTGTTCACATCGCGAGGCCGGCGCTGGTCGAGGTCGTGTTCGATCACGACGAGAACCCGAAGACACTCGGGCGCGCGAACGCGTACGCCGAAGCGCTCGTGCGCGACCTTCGTGCCGCTGGATACCCAGCGGTGCGTCGCGTCATCGACGGCTCCGAGGGCAAGGGGATCGACGACGTGTTGTTGCACCGCGCTCGCGCGGGAAAGGTCGCAGCGTGATGGCCGACGGCGGAATCAACGGCGGTGCGTCGGGCGCGTCGGCGCCCATGGGCAACATTCCGAACTCGCGGCCGCCCGAGGAGGCGCCGTGGCTCGCGGGGCTCGCGAAGGACAAGCGGAACAAGCTCAAGACCACGTACGCCAACGTCGTCGCGGTGCTTCGCGGCGATACGGACTTCGGTCGCTTCTCGTTCAACGAGCGAACGCTGCAGCCTGAGTTCAGCGACGAGGCAATCGAAGAAGGCCTCATGCTGCGGCTGCTTGAACAGATCGAGCTGCGCTGGGGGCTCACGCCGGGGTTCGAGATGTTCGTCCGCGCCGTGATGTGCGT
>JAAFIF010000136.1 GCA_013298625.1 Myxococcales bacterium | reverse complement strand
GGGTCGCGCACCGAGCGGAGGTCCACGGCGCGAAGCGCTCCTCCGTCGGCCGCAGCGGTGAGCGCGGGATCGAGCTTGCCCTTCGCTGCGGCGCGCAAATGATCCAGCGCCACGCGCATCGCGTCGGAGACCACCCTGCACGCCGGAACATCCACCACCGCGTGCCCCTCGGCGTACATCCCGATCGCGCCGCCCGCGCCGACGGCGAACTTCGCGCGCGTTCGATAGCCCTCGATCGCCTCGGCCCCGCGCGTCGCGGCGACCTCGACCCTCCCGTGCGCGGGATACAGCGCGAGCGCGGCGCGCACCCGGTCGCGCTTGAACGCCAGCTGCTCGCCATAAGGTCGCTCGATCAGGGGACATCCCCCGCACGCTCGGGCGTGGACGCAGTGCACCGCGCGGTCGTCGTTCATCGTGAGTGTCAAACAATGTCTCGGGCTCGAGCGCAACCCCTGGCGGTGATGCGAGCCCTTGTCGTAAGCGAGTCGGTCTGATGACGACCGAGACGACCAGCCCCCTCGGCGGGGCAAGCAACGAAGGCGAAACGAGCGCAGCACCGGCGATCGACGTGACCCCCATGGTCGCGCGCGCCCTCGGGTTGCCCGAGCGATCGGTGCGCACCGTGGTCGGGCTGCTCGCCGAAGGCGCGACGGTCCCCTTCATCGCGCGCTACCGCAAAGAAGCGACGGGCGGGCTCGACGAGGTGCAGATCCGCGACATCGAGACGCAGCGGACGTACTTCACCGAGCTCGAGCAGCGCAGGCACTCGATCCTCGAAGAGATCAACAAGCAGGGCAAGCTCACCGACGAGCTGCGCGCGAAGATCATGGCCTGCACGCAGAAGAGCGAGCTCGAAGACCTCTACCTGCCCTACAAGCCCAAGCGCCGCACGCGCGCGATGATCGCCAAAGAGATGGGCCTCGAGCCCCTCTCCCTGCGCATCCTCGCGCAGCCCGCGGACGGCGACCCGCTCGTCGAAGCAAAGGCCTTCGTCGCGCCGGACAAGGGCGTCGGGACCGCCAAGATCGCGCTGCAAGGCGCGCGGGACATCGTGTCCGAAGTGATCGCCGAGCGCGCAGAGGTCCGTCAGTTCGCCCGCAGGCTCTATCTCGAGACCGGAGAGCTCGTCGTCGAGAAGGCCCCGGAGGTCAACGGCCCGACCAAGTTCGAGACCTGGTACGAGTTTCGCGAGCCCGTGCGCAACATCGCGTCGCACAGGTTTCTCGCGGTCAAACGCGGCGAGACAGAGAATGTCCTTCGCTCTTCGATCGAGGTCGACGTCGAGGTCGCGCGCGGAGAGATCGCCGTCCTCGCCAGGCGCAACGGAACAAGCCCCTGGGCCGCCGAGCTCGATCAAGCGATCACCGACGCGTGGAAGCGGCTCATCTCGCCCTCGGTCGAGAGCGAAGTGCGCGTCGAGCTCAAGCTCTCGGCGGACAAGAGCGCGGTCGACGTGTTCGCCTCCAACCTCCGGTCGCTGTTGCTCGCAGCGCCCCTCGGCGCGCGCGCGGTGATCGGGATCGACCCCGGCCAGCGAACAGGGTGCAAGACCGTGGTCATCGACTCGACCGGGCGCATCCTCGAGAACACCGTGCTCTTTCTCGTGCAGGGCGAAGACGCCGTCGCGCGCTCCAAGCGCACGCTCGCGCAGCTGTTGCTGAAGTACACGCCGTACGCGATCGCCGTCGGCAACGGGACGCACGGCCGCGAGACCGAGCAGTTCGTGCGCGACGTGCTCAAAGAGACCGAGCAGAAGGGCGTCTTCTCGGTGCTCGTCAACGAAGCGGGCGCGAGCGTGTACTCGGCGAGCGACGTGGCGCGCGAAGAGTTTCCCGACCTGGATCTCACGGTGCGCGGGGCGATTTCGATCGCGCGACGACTGCAAGACCCGCTCGCCGAGCTCGTGAAGGTCGACCCCAAGGCGATCGGCGTCGGGCAGTACCAGCACGACGTGTTTCAGCCGCTGCTCGCCAAGAAGCTCGACGAGGTCGTCGAGTCTTGCGTCAACCTCGTCGGCGTCGAGCTCAACACCGCCAGCGCGCCGCTGCTCGCGCGCGTGGCCGGCATCGGCCCGTCGATCGCCAAGCGCATCGTGGGCTTTCGCGAGGTCAACGGGCGATTCGCCTCGCGAAAGGCGCTCATGAAGGTCACCGGCCTCGGCCCGAAGACCTTCGAGCAGTGCGCGGGCTTCGTGCGCGTGCGCGACGGTGAGCACCCGCTCGACGCGAGCGCCGTGCACCCCGAGCGCTACGCCCTCGTCGAGCAGATGGCCAAAGACCTCGGCGTCGACGTCGCGAAGCTCGTCGGCAACGACGCGCTCGTCGCCAAAATCGACGTGAAGAAATACGTCCAGGGAGACGTCGGCGAGCCCACGCTCAAGGACATCCTCGCCGAGCTGAAGAAGCCCGGCCGCGACCCGCGCGAGACCTTCGAGCCGCCCGCGTTTCGCGACGACGTGCGGACGATGGACGACCTCAAGCCGGGCATGACCCTCGAGGGCGTCGTGACCAACGTGACGGCGTTCGGCGCGTTCGTGGACATCGGCGTGCACCAGGACGGGCTCGTGCACGTCTCGCAGATCAGCGATCGCTTCGTGAAGGACCCGAGCGAGGTCGTGAAGGCCGGCGACAAGCTCAAGGTGCGCGTGCTCGAAGTGGACATGGTGCGCAAGCGCATCTCGCTCACCGCGCGCTCGGGCGAAGGCCCCAAGGGCGGCGCGTTTGGCGGCAACGCCAACAGCGGCAACAACGGCAACGGCAACCGTGACAACCGCGGGGGCTATGGCGGCAATCGCGGCGGTGGGGGCGGCGGAAATCGCCCCGGAGCGCCCCCGCCCAAAGCCCCGCCGCAGGGCAAGTTCACGAACAACCCGTTCGAGCGGCTGCTGAAGAAATAGCCTTTGCGGTCCCAGGCGCGAGCGCTGCTATCGTCCGCGCGCACGGATGCAACCCGGCCAGTACGAAGCGATTTCTTGGGCTGCGGGCTCGCACGCGGTCATCGCGATGGACAACGTCCTCGCGCAGCTCTGGGAGCACCACACGCCGACCAGCGCGATGCAGTCGATCCTCGATTGGTGCAAGCGCCGCCCGGCGGGCAGCCCGCTGTGGATGATCACGGTCGTGTCGATCGAGACCGAGATGCCGGACGGGCGAGCGAGGGAGATCGCCAGCGAATTTCCCAGGTATTTCTCGAGTTTTGCGATGGTGGTCGAGGGCACGGGGTTTCGCGTCGCGCTCGTGCGCTCGCTGCTGACGGGCATGGCCCTCGCGAGCCCCAAGCGCGTCACGCCGCTGCTCGCGTCCACCGTGGACGAAGGCGCGGCGCTGCTCGCGAGAGAGAGCCGCGGAGCCTTCGACGCGCACGAGCTCGTCGCCACGATCGCCGACGTGCGCAGACAAATCGCGCGCTGAACTGCGCAGCTCAGAACGGGACGTCGTCGTCCCAGCGCCTCGCTCGCTCGCGTCCCTCGATGGGCCACAGCCGCAACGACAACGCCTCGCCCTCCATGCTCAGCGGCGGAAAGCCGAGCTCGTACAGCGCGATCACCGGCGCAAACGGCGAGAGCACCTCGGAGAACGATCGCCCGAGCAGCGACGACGGCGCGGTCGCTGGCAGCCGCACGCCGCGCTCTGCTGCGATCGACCAGAGCGCGTCACACTCGCACAGCCAACGATAGAAGTTTCCGTACGCAGGCGGATCTTGCCAGCGCGCAGCGGACTCGAGCGTCGCCAGCGCGAAGCGAAGCGAGCCAGGATCGAATCGGCCCGTCGACATGCTGTCCGCGCAGAGCGCGACGCGCTCGATCGGCTCGACGCAAAACGGCTGCGCTCGCGCGACGAACTCGCTCGCCAACGCCAGCGCGGTGACGAGCAGCGGCGCGTCGTGCGCGAGCGCGAGCCACACCGCGCGAGCGGCGGCTTCGTCGAGCGTTGGAGCGCGTTGGCTGGCCAGCACAGCGCCGCTCACGGTCCCATCGACGCTGAGCGCACCGTAGTCGATTCGATCGGCGACGAGCCCCTGAGCGATGAGCCGCTCCCAGGCCGCGCGCCCGTTCCATTGCTCGTCCTCAGCGATGCGCACGATCGCCTCGATGCGCTCGGGATCCACCGAGAGATCGCGCGACGCCGCGGGCTCTTCGAGCGCGAGCAGCGCGTCGGGCATCGACGCCAACACCACGGGAGCGTCGAGCAGCGCGCCCACGGGACTCACCGCGCGCGACCGCAGCAACGGTCGGTGCCCATCGAACGCCCGCTTCGTCACGACGGCGATCCAGCGCTCGCCCGACCGCACGAAGGCGCCGGCCTCGTCGATCGATCGAGGCAACAGCGCCCCCGCGAGCACTGCCCCTTCGCTCGCGTCGCACAACACCAACTGGCGACCGCTCAGCACCGCCCATCGCCCGTCGGGAAGCGCGAGCGCGTCTCGCAACGTCTCGCGCAGCGCGAAGCGCGACAACACCGCGCGGTCCGCCACCGAGCGCAGCTCCAGCACGTCCAGGCTCGACCACAGCGCGACGCGATCGGCGCGCGCCACCTCGCCTTCGAACAGCGAGGGCTCATCGTCGGTCTGCTCGAATCGAACGCCGCCGTCCCGCGGATCGACGGCGGCCATGCGCTGCTCGACGCGAGCGACGATCGGCCGTTGCCCAAAGGGCGCCGGCGGCGCGTCCGTCGCGACCACAGCGCCGACGCACACGCGCTCGTCCCACGGCGACTCGCACTGCACGCTCCACCGAGACGCGAGCGTGTCCCGATCGAACGCGCGCAGGTCGCCGTCGCCAGGGTCGTTCCACGTTTGCACGATGATGTTGGCGCCGTTGAAGCCGACGGCCATCAGCCACGCCCCGAGCTCGATCGACCGCGCCGCGCCGTCGAGCGCGACGACCCGCACGCCCACGCGCTCGTCTTCACCCGCGAACCCCACCAACACGATGACCCCATCGGTCACAGGATGCCCCGTCGGAGACTCTCGTTCGCCGAACGCCTCCGCGCAGTGCACCCGACGATCGGCGCCCTCGATGGTCCGCGAGACGATCGCGCGACCTTCGACGTAGAGCACTCGATCGTCGCCGAGCGCGCAGCAGCCATGCACGCGGCTCTGCGGGCAAAATCGGCCGCGAATCGAGTCATCGACGGGATCGATCAGCACGACCTCGCGCGCGACCGCTCGTTGTTCATCGCCGTCTTCGAGCCACCACCCGAGCGGCTCGATGGTCGTCGCCGTCGGCGCCGCGCCCGGCGCGACCGTCCCGACGAAGAGGCCGCGCACCACCGCGGGATCCGTCCGGCAGACGATCAACCGATAGCCGACAGACTCGAACGTCGGCAGCACGTCGCCCGACACGCTCGCGCTCACGTCGACGCTCAGAACGTGCGCTTCGCGAGCGCGAGTCGCTGCACGGTGTCCTGCACTTTCGGCAGAGGAAACCCAGGTCGCGCGAGAAAGTACCCCTGCGCGTAGTGCGCCCCGGTGTCCCTGCACGCGATGAACTGCTCGAACGTCTCGATGCCCTCGATCACGACCTTCGCGCCGAGCTCTCCGCACAAGCGAACGAGCCCCGTCACCAGCGTGCGCGTCCGCGGACGGTCGACGATGTCGTCGATGAGCCCCTTGTCGATCTTGACCACCGCGGGCTCGAGGTCCGCGATGCGCCCGAAGTTCGAATAGCCCGCGCCGAGGTCGTCCACCACCAGGTGAAATCCAGGGCGAGAGCGCACCTCGCGCAAGACGTCGCGGCACAGCGTGAAGTGCGTCATCGGGACGCTCTCGGTGATCTCGAGAAACACGTCGCGATCGTGAAAGTTCATCGGGTCGTCGGGGCGCACCAGCCACGACTCTTCGAGCTCGTGCGGGTGCACGTTGACGAAGATCGGGTGCCCAGCGCTGAGGGGGATCGCCACCTCGCGCACCATTCGCCCCAGACGTCCGACGCACTTGTCCTGCATGGCCCGCTCGAAGAGCACCGGCGGCGAACGAAACTGCTCGACCGTGCAGCGCAAGAGCGCTTCGTATGCGAACACCTCGAGGGTGTCGAAGCGCACGATCGGCTGAAACACCGTGCTCAGCTCCGACGGGCGAACCAGCGCCTCCATCGCGTGCAGCGAGTCGCGCAGGTTGCGGCCCTTCGGCACGTCCGGCAGAAACGGCGACGCGTCGAAGACGTTGGAGTTGCGGATCGGCCTCGCTGGGCGCTTCGCGTCGGTCACGGTTGGAGGATGAATCACTATGGTCCAAGCGCTACCGGGAGTCATTACGTGTCGTGACCGGGCCGTTCTTTCTGCGATCGCGGTGAGACCGACATGGCGCGCGAGCGTGTGATGCGGACGCACGGCGCGCAGAGATGAGCGGGCGGTAGGCAGTTTTCGCGTGCGCCGACCGAGCGGTGATACCCTCGCCCGCCAAGCATGAACGAGCCGACCATTTTTCGGTTCAACGCCGAGCGACGGGACATCGTGGACGAAGTGGTGTCCCGGGTCCTGGCCGAGGCGAAGGACCCGCTCCTTTTGCTCAATGACGCCGCCTACAACGAGATCAAGCGTCTCGAGGCGCACCCCGGAGACGAACGCGAGCAGCTCGTGACGTTTCGCAACCTCGCGCGTTCGCTCGGGCGAATGGGCGACGGAGAGCGGCAGACCAAGCTCGAGCAGCTCGCGCGGATGTACGCCTGGGACGTCGCAGGAAACTTCGACCCCAAGGTCTATCGCTTCGCCTCGCGGGTGCTCCCGTCGCTGGTCGGCGGGCTGCTCTCGCCGTTGCAGACGATGGCGGGCGGCGGACCGCAGGCGGCGCTGCGCGAGCATCTCGTGACGCAGGGGCCCGTCGGGGACATCGCGCGGCTCGCGCAGATCGGGACGATTGTGTTCGTCCCGACGCACTTGTCCAACTTCGACAGCGTCGCGTTCGGCTACGGAATCGAGCGAGAGAACCTCCCCCCGGCGACCTATGGCGCGGGCAAGAACCTCTTCACCAACCCGCTGCTGAGCTTCTTCATGCACAACCTCGGCGCGTATCGCGTCGACCGTCGCATCCGCCACACGCTCTACAAGAACGTGCTCAAGGCGTACTCGTGCGTGCTGATCGAGCGTGGGTACCACTCGCTGTTCTTTCCGGGCGGGACGCGGTCGCGCTCGGGCGGCGTCGAAGAGAAGCTCAAGCTCGGCCTCGCGGGCACGGGAATCGAAGCGATGATTCGCACCGCCCTCCGCGGTCGACCACAAAAAGTCTTCTTCGTCCCCGCCACGCTCAACTACCAGCTCACCCTCGAAGCGCGCACGCTCATCGAAGACTGGCTCGCCGAGCAGGGCCGCGCTCGATACATCATCGACGACGACGAGAGCACCCAGCTCGAGCGCGTCCTCACCCTCGTGCGCAAGCTCTTGCTCACCGAGGGCTCGATCGTCCTGCGCTTCGGCGACCCGCTCGACCCCTTCGGCAACCGCGTCACCAGCGACGGCCGCTCGATCGACCGCCGCGGCCGCACGGTCGACCCCATCTCGTACGTGCGCCGCGACGGCCGCATCGTGATGGACGCCGCCCGCGACGCCCAATACACGCGCGAGCTCGGCGAGGCGATCTGCGAAGAGTTCGCGAAGAACACCGTGCTCATGAGCACTCACCTCGTCGCGGGAGCAGCCTTCGAGAAGCTCCGGCAAGCGCACCCCAAGAGCGATCTGTTCGGGCTCATTCGGCACAAAGACGAGGTCTTCGTCCCGCGCCAAGAGCTCTCGCGCGCCGTCGGCGAGCTGCGCGATCGCGCGGCAGAGCTCGAAGACCGCGGCTTGCTCGTGCTCGGCCCCGGCGTGAGAAAGCGGGGAGCGACCGAGCTGCTCGACGAAGCCGTCCGCGCTTGGAGCGGGTACCACTCGTTTCCTGTGCTCGCGGCGCAGGGCGACGGCTACGTGCTCGCGGACACCAAGCTGTTGCTCTACTACCAGAATCGATTGGTCGTCACAGGGCTCGGGTTTTCTGCGGCCAAAGGCAGCCTCGCGACCTCGAGCGGCGGCGCTGCAAAGGCCGGACAGGAGGTGGCCTCGTGAGCGCCATGACCGTCGGAATCCTCGGCGGAGGCCGCTGGGGCTTCGCCCTCGCCCGCGCCGCGCAGGTCGCGGGAAACCGCGCCATCGTCTGCACCCGCCGCGACACGAGCGATCGCCCCGAAGGCGTCGAAGTGACCACCGACGTGAGCGTGCTCGGCGCGCGCGCGACGTTGATCATTCTGGCCGTTCCGTCGGCGGTGGCGCGCCCCGTGGCGACCACCCTCGGCGACTCGACCACGGGCGCCCACTACGTCGTCCACGCGGTGCGCGGTCTGTCGAGCGAGGGTCTCTTGCCCATCTCGACCGTCGTTCGACAAGAGACGCCCGTGAAGCGCGTCGGCGCCCTCGCAGGCCCCGTCCTCGCGCACGACCTGCTCGAAGATCGCCCCAGCGTGATCGCCGTCGCGTCGCACTACCCCGAGGTGATCGACTCGGTGAAGGCCGCGATCGCCTCGCCCAGCCTGCGCGTCAGCGCCAGCGACGACCTCGCGGGGACCGAGTGGGCCTCGGCCCTCGTCGGCGCGCTGCTCGTCGGCGTGGGCTTCGCGCGCGAGCTCGGCGTCAGCGAGCCCCTGATCGCAGGGCTCATGGTGCGCGCCCTGCGCGAATCCGCGCTCATGGGCATCGCCGCGGGCGGGCTCGAGAAGACGTTTTATGGCCTCGCGGGCATCGGTGATTTGATGGCCGCGATGGCGCAGCAAGACGCCCGTCCCGAGGTCGCGTTCGGCCAGAAGATCGCCCGCGGCGCGCGCGCATCGGAGCTCGCCGCAGAGATGGGCGTGCGCATCGAGCCGATCGACCTCGTGCCTCGCGTGCTCAGCTTCGCGCGGCAGCGGGGAATCAAAGCCCCAGTGTTCGAGACCCTCGCGACCGTCATCGAAGGAAAGGGAGAGGTCGCCGAGATCACCGCGGCCTTGATGCGCTCATGAAGCACACACGAATCACGCTGACGCTCTGCGCTGCGCTCGCTGGCTGCGGCCCGGTCGACCTCAACGACGCTGGCGACGGCGCCCGCAGCGACGGCGCGAGCGCCGACCGCGCGACCACGACGGACAGCGCCGCGGTCGAAGACAGCGCATCGATCGAAGACAGCGCGGCGATCGAAGACGTTCGAGCGCTCGACGCGAGCGAAGACAGCGGCAGCGCTGCGATGGACGCGAGCCCGGACGCCACGCGCCGAGACGCAGCCACGGACGCGCCCCGAGGCGACGCGGCGCGCGCCGACGCAGCGACGGACGGGGGGCTGATGCTCACCGGCCTCCCTTCGTGCATGGCGGCCAACGTGACGGCCACGCAGCTCTACACGGGCGTCGTGACCACGTCGTGCGCGGGCAATCGCTGCCACGACCCGGGCAACATGGGCATGCTCGCGATGGGATCGGCCGCGCAAATGCGGACCAATCTGCGCATGCCCTCCGCCTTCGCGAGCATGCCCCGCGTCACGCCGGGCGACATCCACCAGAGCTACGTCGTGTACAAGCTGCTCAACCAGCACATGCGCGTGCCCGGCGGCCGCGGCAACCGCATGCCGCCCGTGGCGCCGCTCTCGACCGCGCAGGTCTGCCAGTTCATCAACTGGATCCGCGCCGGCGCGATGTAGCCGCGGCGACGAAGGGGCTTTCGGAGGGGCTATGGTCGCAGCGCGTCAGGGGTTCGCGCGACGCAGGTTGGCCACGCACTGATCGACCTCGCGCGCCATCGCGACGAACTCGGGGTCGCTCGCGAGCTCGCCGCGCGCCATCGTCCGAAGCTGCGCGACCTGCGTGTCCACCCCCATGCGCATCGCCAGCGCCGAGTTGCGCTCGTTGCGCGCGGTCACTGGGTCCGTCGCCTCGACCGACGCCGCGTGCGAGAGCAGCGCGCTCGCCCTGCGCTCGATCACCATGTACGACGAGCACCGCGACGGACGACCGCCGCTCGGAGGCCCGCTGCTGCTGACCGCGCTCGTCGCCGCCACCTGCTGCGCGCTCGGCGCGACGGGAGCCGCCTGCGCGCCCGCGTCCGCCACGCGCGGCAACGTCCTGGCGGCGCGAGGCTCGACGGTGACCCGCGGCGGCCGGCGCGCGATCACGCGCGGAGCGAGCTCGACGGGCGCTGCTGAGACAGAGGCGTCGGCGACGGTGTCGACTCCATCGCTACCGTGATTTTGCGTACCATTCGAATACGTGTGCGTTGTATCAACCGCAGCAGAGAGCGCTCGTTCGACCGCGGGTGGCGGGCTCGACCGAGGACGCGACCCGCCCTTTGCGCCAATCATCCACGCGGCGGACGACGCACCGGCCACGAGCGTGACGATGGCGACCGCGAGCGCTGCCGTTCGACGCGCTGCGCGCTGCGGAGCTGCGACGACGGACCCGGTCGGCGCTGCGATCACCGTGCGAGAGACCGCTGGCGAGGGCGGAGGGGACACGGCGACGTGCGGCCACGACGGGGCGCTCGACGGGCCGGCGGCCATGGTTTCAGAGAGGGAGGGAGACGACTCGCTCAGCGCGCGATCGAGCGCAGACCACGCGGCGGCGGCGTCGTGAAAGCGCACCGCGGGGTCGCGGCACACGCAGCGCGAGAACCACTCGTCGAAGGCCGGCGTCAGCGCGGCGAGGGCGCCGACGTGCTGCGCGCGAAGCGACGCGCGGTCGAGCGGCTCGACGAGCTTCTCGACGAGCAGGGCCTGTAGCGTCGAGCCTGCGTGGTTGGCGCACTTCCAGTAGTGCCGCCCGGTGAGGGCCCAGAACGCGATGAGCCCGAGCGCCCACACATCGGTGCTGGCGCGGATGAGCCCGGTGTCGACTTGCTCGGGCGCCATCCACGCGGGAGACCCCACGATCGCGCCTGTGGCGTGGCTCGTCGCGCTGGTCTCGAGCACCGACGCGATCCCGAAGTCCAACAGCTTGATGGTGAACGGAACGTCCGCGCGCCGCGACCGCGCGACGAACACGTTTTCGGGCTTCAAGTCCCGGTGAATCACCCCAGCGGCGTGCGCTGCTGCGAGCGCGTGGCAGAGCTGCCTGAGCACCTCGCGCGCCTCGCGGACCTCGAGCGCGCCGCGGGCGGTGACGTAGCGATAGAGGTCGCTGCCGTCGAGCAGCTCCATGACCAGAAAGGGCGCGGACGTCGCGGGGTCGAAGCCCGCGTCGATCACTTCGACGACGTGGTCGCTCTCGATCGACGAGCCGACGCGCGCCTCGCGGATGAAGCGCTCGCGGGTCCCAGGGTCCGACGCGAGCGCGGGGCGCAAGAGCTTGAGCGCGCGACGACGGCCGGTGGATTGCTGAACGACCGCGAACACCGCGCCCATCCCGCCCTCGGCCAACAGGGACTCGACGCGGTAGTCGTCGGCGAAGAGCGTCCCCACGAGGGGGTGAGGCGAGGCGTCCATGGCTGCGATCACCGTCGGTGCCACAGCGCGCGAACAATCTCCACTTCGCATCAACCTCTGGGGGGCTCGCGTCCCCTGCGCGCGCATCGAAGGGACTACACTCTCTTCCGAGGGAGCGCTGATGAGCGAGACGAAGCGACCGAGCCCGCGACCGACGTTTACGCTGCAGTCACCGCACTCGACCGAAGAGCTGCGGCGGCGCGTGAGGGCCTTTCTCAAGGGCACCAAGAAGATCCGCGGGACCGCGTTCGAGCAGCTCATCGAGCTCTCGATCAGCGGCAACGACCATCACTTCTGGTCCCCTCAAGTGCTGGCGAAGGTGATCGAGCATCCGAACGGGAGCACCACGCTCGAGGCGCGCTTCAGCCCGGATCCGCACGTCTGGTCGCTGTACGTCTTCACGTACGCGACGCTGATCGTCGTCGCGATCTTCTCGCTCGTGTGGGGATTCGTTCAGCGCACGCTCGGGCAGTCTCCGACGGCGATGCTGGTCGCGCCGCTCGCAGGGCTCGCCGCGGCGCTGGTCTACGGCGCGTCGTTCGTCGGTCAGGGGCTCGGCTCGGACCAGATGTACCTCTTGCGCGCGACGCTCGAGTCGCTGGCCGCCGGGGACAAACCGCGCGAAGAGCCCTCAGCCGAAGGCTGACGCGAGGCGGTCGTTCACCGCTGCTTTCGCTCGCTTGACGTCGCGCTTCGACCGTGCGTACCGTCGGTTTGTCTGTCGCTCGATGGGGAGGGGCAGATGGGGTGTGGCTGATCAACGATAGGGCGGACGTGATGAACGTGACGAAGACTCTTCTCTCTCTCTCTCTAGTTTGACCGCAGTTTTGCTCTCGCTGGCCATGGGGACGAGCGGATGCGACTGCACGCTGCCTGCGCAGCAACAAGCGAACGGAAGCTGGACCGGGCCCGACTGCTTGAAGCCCGGCGCGCCCAAGTGCTGCGGCGCGACCGTGTGCCGAGCGACGGGCCGATTGCCCGGCAGCGCGGGCGTGTGCCTTGCGGTCAACCAGTGCCTCGCCGAAGGATACGCGTGCGGTGAGCTCAACCCCGACGGAAGCAGCACCGGGTGCTGCGCGGGATTGCGCTGCGTCGCTGGACTCTGCGCTGCGCCGACGCCCCCGCCGCTCTGCCAACCGGGCCCGTTCGTGTCCGCGGGAGAGCGGTGCTGCACGGTGGCGGGGCTCCCTACGGGCCCCGTGTGCGCGCCGCCGCTCGGCGGAACGTGCTCGTGCACGATCCAGCCGCCTCCGTGCGCCGCGGCGGGGACCGCGCCCAACCCGGCGTTCAACCAGGCGTGCTGCGCGCCTGCGGTGAACACAGAGGGATTCTGCTGCCTGCAATCGGGACAGCCAGCGATGACGGCGACGCAGTGCTGCCCAGGCGCGCCGTACAACGCGAACACAGGCCGCTGCTCGACGTGCGTCGGTGAGGGCATCACCCTCAGCCCCGGCCAGACGTGCTGCACCGGACTCAGCGAGGTGAGCGGCGTGTGCCAACCGCCGTGCGATCCGTTCGGCCCCTGCCGCGCCGCGGTCTGCGACGGCGTCACCGTGGGCGGCGTGTTCTCCGCCTGCGACGTCGCACAGCCCGTGTGCATGCCCAATCCCGCCGAGGTCGTCTGCAGATCTGCGGATGCGATGGGGGTTGATCCCCCGGTGTGTGGAAAGGCGTCGCGACAGCCTTGCGCCACGGACAATGATTGCGCACCAGCGCAGCTCTGCTCGTCGCGCCATCAAGGAGAAACCCCAGGAGTGTGCGTTGATTGGCTGGGCGGCCCCAACCAGGCGTCGACGACCTGCTGGCTGCCGAGCGATCGCGGCAAGCTGATCTGCCGCGACGGCACGCGGTTGACCTGCGCGGTCGACACCCCCCTCAACCGTTGCCCTGTGTGCCCAGCTTCGTGAGGCGAAAACCATGAAAAATCATCGACAATTCGCCACGCTCGCTGCCTTCGCACTCACACACTGCGGCGTCTCGGTCGCGCCGATGAACGACGCGTCGACCGACTCGATCGTCGACGCCACCACGCCTACGACTGTGAGCTTCCTCGTGACGACGAGGCGCTTCATGCGACCCACGCCGCTCGCGGCCGCGCTCGTTCGCGCCGAGACCGCTGAGGGAGACGCGATCGAGAGCGTCACCGACGCCAACGGCCGCGTCTCGCTCTCGCTCGCAGCGAACCAGCGATGGGACGTCACCTTCGCTCATCGAGATACCGGCGCGCGATCGATCATGGGTCTGCGCCCAGAGGCAACGCGCGGCGAGATCGCGCTCTGGATGCCCGTCTTCTACGATCGACTTCCTCGAGAATCCAACGCCCCTCCAGAACGCCGGGCCCGGCTCGAAGACGCGCCGACCAGACGCATCCGACTCGCGTTTCCACCGAGCGGCGAGCTCACGTCGGCGTCTGCAGGGCCATCCGTCGTCTTTGGAGGCTTTCTCGCTCCGAACAGCCGATCGGTCGTTCTGGAGTACGGAGCGATCGACGACGAGACCGGCATCGACGTGGTGTTCGCCGAGAATCGCTATGAAACGGATTGGCGCTCTCCGATGGTGCCAATCCGCGTGTTTCATCGTCGCATCGAGCCTGTGCCGCAGGGAGACATCGATCTCACCGTCGACGAAGCAATGATGCAGCCAGCTCCAGAGCCGTCGTTTATCAACGTGTTGCTGCCCTCGGAGGGGCGGATTACAGCCGCGTCGACGCGCCCCTGGGAGCGTGTGACGTCGCGAGGCATGGTGCTGCTCGATCGTTGGTCGCAGATGGGAGCCACAGATATTGGTACGATTTCGACGCAGCCTCCAACGGCCGCGTCGCCATGGCGGCTCAGGATGCACGTCTCGTCGCGCGAGCTGCTTCGCACGGACGAGCTCGGTCCGAGGTATCGCGCCGAATTCAGCTTCGGGACCATGCAGGGCGCGGGCACGGTGTACAGCGTGTATGTGCGCCCAGATCCAGCTAACCCGCAGGACGTGAGCGTTCCAGTGCTGCATCGCCTCGAGGTCACGGGCGCACGGCTTCAGGACACTCGGATCGAAGCGCACGGCGCCTACGAGCAGTATGGCTTCGAGGTATTCTCGCAGTCGCCCGACAGCCCAAACAGCGTCGAGTGGATCGGTTGGAGCTTCGACCCAATGGACGCCGCTCGTCCTGAGACGCTGCGCATTCCTCGGCTGCCTGGAGGGATGACGTTGGCTTCGCTGCTCGGCGCGGCGGAGGGGCTCTACGGTGTGAACGCCGTCGTCTCCACGCTGCCACGATCGAAGCCCGCCTACGGCTTCTGGCGCCCTGCCCACGAGACCGTTCGTGTCTCCTCGTACGTGGGCGACCTGCAGCCCTGAGCGCGCCAGCGAGGTCCTCGCTTCGCTCACGCAGCGCTTCGCGTAAAAGAGCCCTCAGCCGAAGGCTGACGCGAGGCGGTCGCTGACGAACGAGGCCGCGAGCTCCGCTGGCTCTCCCTCGAGTTCGCAGCGAATCACCGCGCGAATCGCAGCGCGCTCGGCGCGAGAGAGGTCCGCCGAGAGCAGCGCGTCCGCGAGCGCTCCGCGGTAGACCGAGCGCGCGACGCGCTCGCAGTTGAACTCGGCGTCGTCCATCGCTTGCTCGAAGCGGGCCCTCGCGTCGAACTCTGCAGCGTCGCCGTCGTCGAGCGCCGCGCGCACCACCGCGAGCCCCTGCCGAACGCTCAGCATCGCGAGCGCGGCGTCCATCCCGAGGACAGGGTCCACCGTCCCGCCGGCGGCGCCGACGGCGATCCACCGCTCGCCCGCCCGCCGCTCGACCTTCGTCGCCACCGGAACGCGCGTGTGCACCGCATGCAACCGCTGCGACCTCGTGAGCGCCCCGCGCAGAATCGTCGCGTCGCGCACGGTGCGATCGAAGAACTCTTCGGGCCCTTCGGCGGCCTTGCGCTGCGCCGCCCACGCGCCGCTCACCGCCGCCCCCAGCGCGTGAACGCCCCCGCGCATCGGCAGCAACCAGAGCGCCCCGTGCGCGAAGGACACGAGGTCCGCCGCGCCCGACGGCGCCCCGGCGCTCGGCTGCGCGTAGGCCACGTGCGTCTCCATCACGGTCCCGTCGAGCCCTTCGCGCTCGGACGGAGTCGATGCGCGCGCGGACATCCACCGCGCCTCGCCGCTCGCGTCGATCACGAAGCGCGTTTCGATTTGGTACTGCTTTCCGTCGGCGCCCCGCAGCGCGAGCGCGTAGCGGTCGCCGCGCGGCTCGGGGTCCTCTGCGCGCGTGGCCGTGTACACCGTCGCGCCGTGCTCTCGCGCGGCGCGGGCGAGCACCAGGTCGAAGTCGGCCCTCGCCACGTGCAGCGCGCTCGCGGGACGAAGCGCCTCGGTGCGCTCGTCGTACGCGAACACCCGCGATCGCCCCGTGCGCGCGCAGAGCACTCGCAGCGCGGTCGACGCGAGGTATCGCGCGTTCATCACCTCGGCGAGGCCCGCGTCGGCCAGGGCGTTGGCTACATACACCGGGAGCCATCCGTAAGGCCGTTGCCTGGCGAACTCCTCGCGCTCGACCAGCGCGACGGAGCGCCCCTCGCGCGCGAGCTCGTGCGCGATGAAGCCCCCCGCGAGCCCTGCCCCCACGACCACCACGTCGAACGTCAACGGCTCTTCTCCTCGCGCAGCACGGCGTACGCGCGGTCGACATAGACAATCTGACCGTGAAATTCCAGGGGTTCGCACGGAGCCCCGAGCAACGCCGCCCCCCACCCGAGCCCCTTCGTCCCGAGCGCGGGCGCCTCGCGGCCGAGCGCGATCGGCGCGCTTCCGTCGTTGAAGAGCACGCTCCACGCGCCGCTCTCGTCGAGCACGAGCGCGCCGTGAACGAGCGCACCTCGCGCGTCGCGCGCGCTCGCCGGACACCATTTCGCCGCCACAATTCCCGACGATTCAACCAGTCTTTCGAGCGCCGCGAACCTCCGCGAGGCCCCGCTGCGAAGCCACAGCCCCGCGCACAGGCCCCACAGCGCCGAGGCCACGAAGGCCGAGAGCACCAGCACCACGAGCCGGTCCATCGCCGAGCTCGCCGCCCCTTTGCGCAGCGCAGCGCTCGCGCAGCCCGCGATGGCCACCAGCGCGCCGAGCCGCATCCCTGTCGAGAACGCCATCGCGCGCGACGCAGACAGCGCGATCCAGGGTGTTGCGCGGGCGCTCATCGCGCGAACCGTACCAGTGAAGACACGGTGATCTCCACGGCAGGTTGGCGACCGGGCGAAGAGCGAAGGGTGAAGGCGACGAGCGAACGACCCAGTGAAGAAGCGGTCTTCGCCACGGCGGGTTGGCAGCGGGCGAAGGCGACGGGTGAAGAAGAGCCCGGTGAGGACCCTCTTCGCTCCACGGCGGGTTAGCAAACCCGCCGCTAGCGGCGAAAGAACAAGAGCCCGGTGAAAACCCTCTTCGCTTCACGGCGGGTTGGCAAACTCGCCGCAAGCGACGGGCGAAGAGCGAACGACCCGATGAAGCCCCTCTTCGCTCCACGGCGGGTATAAAACCCGCCGCAAGCGACGCTCGAAGCCTCGCGTCGGAAGGTGCGCGAAGCGCGCGACCACGCTCAGCGTGTGCAGCGAGCGGCGTACGACGCGCAGGACCGAGCGCGACCACGCGCGGCAACGCAGGCGACGTTGCCCGAGTGACCGGTGCCGACCGCCCCTCCTTATTCGAAACGGTCGAAGAAGTTTTCGACGCAGGAGGGGCCCACGTGATGCGCAACAGGTGCACGCAAGTCCGCGCGGCCAGAGGACAAGTCGCGCGACGCGCGGCAGGAACACCCGCTGGGCGCACGGCCAGAGGACAAGCCTCCGGCCTTTGCGCGACGCAGCGTCGCGGAGCGGGCGAGGCGTTCGCCTGGCCTAACCGGTGACGCATTGTCGACCACCTTGACCGGCGTCGAGGCGAGCGCGGCGATGGTGCTACGAATGGACCACCA
>JAAFIF010000218.1 GCA_013298625.1 Myxococcales bacterium | reverse complement strand
CCGCGATGAGCGTGGGCGCGGTCGGCGACGTCGCCGTCGAGGGCACTGTCGCCGCGGAGAGCGACGGCACCGCGACGATCGCCGCGGGCGATCTGCTCACGTTCGACAACGCGACGGGCCGCGTGAAAACCGCCGCGCCCGCCACTGGCGTGAACGCGCACATCATCGGTCAGGCCGAGACGGCCGCGGCCGCTACCGCTGGGGCCGTCGTGATGGTTCGCATCGCGCGCTCCGTCATGCAGGGCTGAGAAGGGAGCACGACGAGATGTACATCAACACCACCGAGACGCGCGCTCGCGCGCTCGCGCCGACCAAGCTCGGCATCAATCCGGCGATCGAAGAGCGCATGCGCGCGTTCGGTCTCGACCCGCAAGAGCTCGCGCACCGCGTGGCGCTCTCGCGCCCCTCTCGCGCCGCGCGCGAGCGCCAGCGCCTCGCGCTCGCGTTGCTCTCACCGTCGGACGTCACGACCGCCGAGCCGATGGCTCAGGCCGCGATGATGTTCGAGTCGAACAGCTACATCGCGGACGAGGTCTGCCCGATCCAGCGCGTGAACGAGCGCACGGGGATCTACTACAAGTACGACCGCGACCAGGCGCGCTCGCTGATCGAGACGAAGGTCGGACCGATGTCGAAGTCGAAGGAGATCTCTCCCGACATCTCGACCGGGACGTACCTCGTCGAAGATCACTCGCTGCAGGACGTCGTCGCGGGCGTGACCGAGAACGCGAACCCGTCGCTGCGCCTTCGCGCGTCGGCGGCCACGCGCATCGCGGACCGGCTGATGATGATGCGCGAGTACCGCGTGTCGCAGCTGCTCGGCACCGCCGCGAACTACGCGGCCGCCAACCAGTTCCCGCTCGGCGCGGCGTTCAAGTGGAACGGCGGTGCGTCCGCCGACCCGATCAAGGACATGCTCACCGCGATCGAGGCGATGCGCGTCGAGTGCACGCACGTCGTGATGAGCGACCTCGTCTGGCACGCGGTGCAGCAGAACGCCGCGATCAAGGCGATTCTCGCGTCGCAGTTCGACAACAAGGGACTGCTGCGCACCGCGGACTTCGGCCTCTACTTCGGCGTGCCGAACGTGATGGTCACGAAGGCCGAGTACGAAAACAGCTCGGGCGCGCGCAAGCGCATCTGGTCCGAGGCGGACTTGGTCCTCCTCAACGTCAACGACGCGGCCGACGAGCGCACGTTCGCGCGCACGTTCCGTCTGAACCAGGGCGCGGGCGGCTTCGTCTCCTCGTCGTGGATCGACATGGAGATGGGCCCGAACGGCACGCACAAGGCGAAGATCGCGCACGCGGACGACGAGGCGATCATCGCTTCGGACTACGGGGCGATCATCACCGGCGTGAAGCAGTGAGGCGCTGAGTCATGGCGAAGAACAACGCCCCGACTCCAGCGGTCCCGAGCGCTCCGAGCGTCGAGCCCGCAGCTCCCGCAGCGCCCGAAGCGGCTCCCGTCGCTCCGAGCGTCGAAGAGCTGCAGGCGACGATCGCGAAGCTCGAGGCCGCCAACGCCGAGCTCGCGTCTCGTCTCGCCGACGCGCGCGAATCCGTGTCCCACAAGCACGCGGAGCTCGAGGCGCTCGCCGCGAGGGCCGAGGCCGCTTTCGGGCGTACCACCGCAGCGCCTTCGGGCGCCGCGACGTTCGTCGCGAAGGTGAACCTCCGCATCGAGGCTGGCTGGATTCGTGCCGGCGAGACCTTCGACGCCTCCGCCGCTGAGCTCGAAGGGTACGAGCTCGGCAAGCACTTCGACCTGAAGGACTGAGCCTCATGGCGTACACCGATCAATCCCGCATCACGGCCCGTCTCGGCACCGAGCGCTTCCTGCGCCTGTTCGATCGAGACGGTGACGAGGTCGCGGATGCCGGCGTTCTCACCGCCGCGATCGCGTACGCCGAGGCGATCATCGACGCCAAGCTCGCCACCTCCCACGGCGAGCGCTTCGATGCGCCGGGTCCCGTTCCCGAGATGATCGCGGTCTGCGCCACAGACCTGGCGATCGGATGGGCGGGCATGGCCTTCCCGGGTGGCGCTGCGGACGCGAAAGCGCCGTACAGCGCTATGCAAGAGGCCGCCATGAAGTTCCTGGCCGCGCTCGCGACAGATCGCGGCGCGCGCCTCCCTGACACCGCCCCTCTGCCCGCCCGCTCAGCCGAGAGCTACGTCGAGACCGACGAAAGCCCGCAGTGGTCGCCGAAGACGGGCGGTTTCTGATGTTCCCCGCCGTCACGTACCAGCTCGACGCCCGTTCGCTGCGCGCGGACATCCAACGCTTGGAGCGCGCGCTCGACGACGAGCTCGAGGCCTGCGTGGTGCGCGTCACCGAAGACGTCGCGTTCAGCGCCCGCGCGATTCACGGATTCGTGAACCGCACAGGGCGGCTCGAGGCCTCGATTCGGCCGACGCGCCCCGTAGGCACGTTCACCCGCGACACGCTGGCGGCCACGGTGACGGCGTCCGTCGGCTACGCGGAGTTCGTCGAGCGAAGGGCCGACCTCGCGTTTCTCGGCCCCGCGTGGGCCGCCAACGAGGCGCGCGCAGAGCAGCACCTCGAAGACGCGCTCGAGCGAGCCGTCGCGCAGAGCGGTTGGAAGAGATGAGCCTCGAAGCGCAGACGCTGCAGATCAAGGCCGCGCTCGACGCGCTCGTGCCGACGCACGCCAAGGTCTGCGACTACTACGCGGGCGAAGTCACGGCGCAGGGGCTCGCTGAAGAGCTCTCCGGGCCGCGCTCGCTGTTTCTGGCGTTCGAGGCCGAGGACCTGAGCGAAGAACTCTCGTCGGTCACGACCGCGGGCACCGGCGAAGACGTCGCCCTGGCCGTGTGGCGCGTGTACCTCGTCGTGAGCGACCAGCGCTCGACGAAGGCCGCGATCATGACCACGGGCCTGCCCGGCATGCTCGCGCTCGCCGCGGAGGTGAAGGGCGCGCTCAATCGCCTTCGCTTCACCGCCGACGCAGCGGCGACCGTGAGGGGCGCCGCGCACCTGCGGTTCATCAACCTACGCCCCGTGCTGTTCGTGCGCGGGCAGGTGCTCGCGTACACGGCGCGCTTCGGCGCGCTCGTCAACGTCGAGCAGGTCACGCGCGACCCGCTCGCCGGCACCGTGAGGCTGTCGCGCGTGGATCACTCGATCAACACCGAGCCCGACGGGACACACAACCCGCTCGCCAACGGCCGCAACACGTTCCCCTGAGAAAACCCATGCCAGATTCGATCCGCGTTCGCGCGGTCGACGGCGCTGTGGTGTTTGCGATCGAGCCCTCGGGCCGCGTCGTGACGCCGCTACGCGCGATCGGCCGCGAAGGTCAGTCCTCGATCTCGCCCAAGCGCGACTACGAGGACGTCCCCGATCACCCCGTGATTCGCGGCGCGATCGCCGCTGGCTCGCTCGAGCTCTACGAGCCGCCCAAGGCGGAAGAGCCGAGCGCCGACGCCGTCGAAGCCCCCGCGGAAGAGCCCGCTCTCGAGCCCGCCGCCGACGCTGAACCCTCGAAGGAGACCGCCTGATGCCTCT
>JAAFIF010000203.1 GCA_013298625.1 Myxococcales bacterium | reverse complement strand
CCCGCGCCGGTGTCGGCCGCGGTGTTCGCGTACTTCGGCGGCTGAGTGGGGGTGCCCCGAAGGGGCCTGAGACACGGCGGGAAACGACGCCGCACGTCCAGGCCTCTCCGGGGCGCTCTCGCCCACCCGGAGAGAAACGATGGACAGCCACCACGATAAAGAGCGCCCCGGCGGCGCCGTCGACATCGACGCTTTCACGATCGCGATCGCTCGAGCCGCGAACGAGGTCCTGCCCGCGCACATCTGGCACGTCGGCGCGCTCGCGCCCTCGGACGCGGATCCGCGCTGGACGATCGTCGTGCGCACGAGCCCGCTGTTTGCGCCGGTGTTCACCGTGCGCTCGCCGCGGATTCTCGCGGGCCTCTTTGACCTGGCGGCCCGCGTGCTGGCCGAGGCTGCCGATCGCCGCGTCGACGGCGCCGGGTTGCGCGAGCTCGCGTCCATCGTCAACGCCGTCGCGAACAGCGGCGAGCTCGCGAGGGCTGCGTGATGGCCGCCCCGACGAAAGAGGCGCTCGCGCTCGCAGCGCAGGCCGTCGAGGACGAGGCCCAGGTGCAGCAGAACGCCGCGGCGGTGATGGTCGACGCGCGCGCGCGACGAGCGTCGCTGGCGCTCGCAGCCGCGCTGCGCGACGTCGCTGCGAGCCTCCGTGATCGAAAGGCGGCGGCGCGATGACGCCGCTGTGGGTCGGGCCGTGTGCCTTCTGCGGGCTCAAGGGCTCGTCGCTGATCTCGCGCTCTTGTCCGCGCTGCGCGGCCGTGGTGCTGCGGTCGGAGGCGGAGTCGCTGCACTTGCAGGGCAACCACCCCACGGCGGCCGACAAGCTCGAAAAGGCCGCAGAGCTCGACGCGGAGGTGGCCCGTGCCTGAGCGACGCGCGACGCCGACGAAGGCGAACCCCGACCGCGTGAAGGAACACGCCGCGGTGATCAATGCGCTCGAAGCGCTGCGCGAAGAGCTCGGTGAGTCGCGCTCGTGGGAGTCGATCGAGCACGCGGTGCGCGCGGCCGCGCTCGAGCTGCAGCTGCTCGTGGCTGCAGAGGACGGTGCGCGATGATCCGCTGCATCCATTGCCTCTTGGAGCTGAGCGGCGATGCCTTGGTGAACGCCGTCGAAGGCGCGTGCGCGAACCAATGGCTGTGCATCGGCCGCCAGATGCGATCGATCGGTGCAGGCTCGGTCCCTGAGCTCGACAAGCTGCTCGACGCGAACGGGGCGCTGGTCAAACTCTGCAAGCGTTGGGACGCGCGAGACGACGAGTTTCGCGCGCGCTCGAAGGACGGTGCGCGATGACATTCGCCGCGCGCCTGATCGCTCACGAGCCCGCGCCGATCGAGCTCGACGCGCTGCTCGAGCAGCTGCAGCTCACCGCGGCCGAGGTGTTCGGCCCGTGCGCGGTCGTCGAGCTTCTCTCGCCGCTGCGTCCCAACGGCGGCTGGCGCGCGCGTCTGCGCGAGTACGGCCTCGCGTTCGCGCACGCCGGCGGATCCACGCCCACGGCCGCAGCTGTGGCCCTCGCGCGCGAGCTGCTCGCGAAGCGCACGAGCGGAGTCGAGGCGGAGGCCCTTCGCGAGCTGATCGAGGTGAGGTCTTGAGCGAAGAGCAGCGACAGAAGGGCGTGCGCGCGTCGGACATCCGAACGCCGCGCAGCCGCGCCGAGCTCGACACGGCGCTGGCGTTCGTTCGAGGGCGCGTCGAGTCGATCGAGCGCGATCTCGAGCAGCGCGACGAGGAGCGATTTCCCTCGCAGAAGGCGCACGCGGAGTGGCGCAATCGCGCGACGAAGGCGCTCGTGACGTGGCGCTCGAAGCTCGCCGAGCTCGAGTACTGGTCGCGGCGACTGGACGCTGACGCGGATCCCGAGCGCGCGCGGTTGCTCTCGACGATCGAGCGGTTGGAGTCCGAGCTGCGCGAGCTGCGCGCCGATGCAGCGCTCCGGAGCGAGGTGCGGTCGTGATCGCGCACCGTCGTCTGCTTTGGATCTGCCTCGCGGCGATCGTGATCTTCGTGGGCGCCGAGCTGCCCTGGTCGTCGAAGCCATCGCAGGCTCGGCTCGGCGCGGGCGCGCTGCTCGTGGTCGCGGTCCTCTGGTCGGAGGATCGGTCGTGAGCGCCGTCGTTCTGCTGCGCGATTTGCCCGAGAGCGCGCGTCGCTCTCTCGCTCCGTCGCTGCCGTCCCGCGCGCGCGGCGTGGTCCTCTTCGACGTCCCCGCGCGGGTCGCTCGGCGCTTCGGCGCTGCGATCAACGTCGATGGCGTGCTCGTGCTCTCGCGGGAGGTGCCTCGTGCTGAGCGCTGAGCAGCTCGAAGTCCGCCGCACCGGCGTCGGTGCGTCCGAGGTCGCCGCCGTCGTTGGGCTCTCGCCCTACGAGACCGCGCTCGACGTGTGGGCCCGCAAGACGCGGCGCGCGGCGCCCGATCGCGAGACCGACGCGATGGCGCTCGGCAATCTGCTCGAGCCGGTCGTGCTCGAGCTGTACCGCCAGCGCGTGGGGCCCGTGGTCCCTGCGGGAACCGCGACGCTCCGCCACGGTCGCTATCGGTTCGCGCTCGCGACGCCCGACGGATTCGCAGAGGACGGCGCGCGCCTGGTCGAGTGCAAGACGGCGGGTGCTCGCACCCGCGAGCAATGGGGCGATGGCATCGACGAGGTGCCGGTGCACTACCTCGTGCAGGTGCAGTGGCAGCTGCTCGTGACCGGTCGCGAGCGCGCGCACCTCGCCGCGCTGCTGCTCGGCGATCAGGACTTCCGCGTCTACGAGATCGAGCGCGCGCCGCGGATGATCGAGCAGCTCGTCGAGCGCGTGGGCCGCTTTTGGCGCGACAACGTCGCCAACGACGTCCCGCCCGATCCAGGCCCGGAGCACGCGGGCGAGTACCTCGCGGCGCTCTACAGCAAGCCCACGAAGGACCTGCTGCCGTGGACGGCCGAGACGCGCGTGCTCGCCGTCGAGCTCGCGTCGCTGAAGGCCGAGAAGAAGGCGCTGGCCGCGCGCGAGAAGGCGCTGGCGATCGAGCTGCAGCGCGCGATCGGCAACGCCGCGGGGATCGGCGACGACGAGCAGCGCGTGCTGTGGACGCCGCGCGCCGGGAGCGTCGTGTGGAAGAGCGTCGCGACCGCGTTGGGCGCGACCAAAGAGGTGATCGAGGCGCACAGGGGGCCGTCGTCGCGGGCCCTCTCTCTGCGCGGTTTTGGCAGCGACGAGGAGCAAGACTGAGATGACGATTCAAGCAACCGCACCCACGAAGGACAATCGCGCGCTCGTTGGATCCGAAGGGTTTCGGCACGAGATCGAGAAGGCCGCGCCGAAGCACATCGACGCGAAGCGGATGCAGCGGATCGCGCTCACCGCGATCACGAAGAACGGCGACCTGTTGAAGTGCGACCAGCGCTCGTTCGCGGTCGCGGTGCTGCAGGCCGCCGAGCTCGGGCTCGAGCCGAGCGGCGCGCTCGGGCACGCGTACCTCGTGCCCTACGGCAGGGAGTGCCAGTTGATCATCTCCTACAAGGGCATGATCGCGCTGGCGCGGCGCTCCGGAGAGATCCTCTCGATCGAGGCGCGCGCGGTCTACGAGCGCGACACGTTCTCCGTTCGCTACGGAATCGACGCGACGGTCGAGCACGTCCCGTATCTCGACGGCGACCCCGGCAAGCTGAAGTTCGTCTACGCGGTCGCGAAGCTCCGCGACGGCGGCGTGCAGATCGACGTGATGAATCGCACGCAGATCGACGCGATCCGCACGCGGTCGCGCGCCGGACAGAAGGGGCCGTGGGTCACCGACTACGACGAGATGGCCAAGAAGACGGTGCTGCGTCGCCTCTTCAAGATGCTGCCTGTCAGCGTCGAGCTCGCCGAAGCGGTCGAGAAGGGCGACGCGATCGAGTTCGGTGAGCCGGTGAACGTCGGCAGCGTGGCGATCCCGCCCGCTTCGAGCTCGGGCCGCACGGGCGAGGTCGAGAGCGCGCTGCTGCCGTCGGGCGAGGACGAGACGCAGCCGTTCGCGTTCGCGACGACCGAGGCGACGAAGCTCGCCGAGCTCATCCAGAACGCGCCGCACCCCGGCGAGCTCAAGAAGCTCGAGGCCGAGATCGAGAAGCACGCGAAGGCGAAGGGCGCGAGCGCTGCCGACGTCGCCGAGCTGCACGAGCGCATCAAGCGCGTGGCCGAGGACTTCGCGCGCACCGAGGCCGAGGCGAACGCGCAGTGACGCGCCGGGGCTCGCGCTGGTGCGCGTGACGGCGGGGTTCGATCCCCCGCGGGCCTCCCACTCGAACGACAGCGAGGACACCGATGGAACCACTCACCGAACGCCAGCAGCTCGTCCTGGACTTCATCCGGCAGTCGGTCCGCGAGCGCGGCTATCCGCCGTCGCTGCGCGAGATCGGCGCGCACATGAAGATCAAGAGCACCAACGGGGTCAACGACCACCTGACGGCGCTCGAACGCAAGGGCTACCTGCGCCGCGACGCGATGAAGTCCCGCGCGCTGCACCTGGTCGAGCCTGCCGAGATCGAGG
>JAAFIF010000015.1 GCA_013298625.1 Myxococcales bacterium | reverse complement strand
AGCTCCGCCGTCGCCGCCAGAGCTGTATCGCGTGGCGTCGCGTCCTGCGCTGCCGCGGCCGCCGTCGCCGCCGCGCCCGCCGCGCCCGCCGTTGCCGCCGGCGCCGCCATTCGCGACGAGCTCGATTTCACCGGGCTTCGCGAAGTCGATCGGGACGAACACCCGCTCGCTCGCAGCACCTGCAGCGAGGACCTCGCCCGAGAGCCTCGCGGCGAAGCGCCCCGCGCCCGGCTCGCTCTCGACGCGCACCGTGATCGCTCTCGCTGCGGCGCCCGGCGATGCAGAGCCCGCGTCACCGCCGTTTTGCCCGCGCCCTCCGCCGTAGCTGCCCTCGCTGCCGCTCGCGCCGTCGTGCGCGTGCGCGCCGTGCGCGCCGCTGGCGTTCACCCGCGCGAGAGGTCCGCGGCGCTGCTCTGTGTCCTGCGGCTGTTGATCGGCGGCGACGCGAAAGACCATCGTGGCTGCGGCGCAGGGTACGCGAGCGCCACCGCAGCGGTCACCCTCACACGACTTCGAGCTCGCGCAGCGACTGCAGCTCCACCGCCCGATCGCGCAGCCCCTTCTTCGGCCGCACCGCGAGCGGAACGCTCGCCAACGCCAACATCTCCAAGTCGAACCCGCTGTCGCCGAGCGCCGCCACCACGGGAGCGTCTCCGACCGCGGCGCGCAGGGCGCGGACCTTTCCTTCGCGATAGGGGAGCGGCTCGGCGAGCCTCGGCGCGAGCACGCCGTCTTCGACCGCCTGCGTCGCCGCGCACACCGCCGCCGGAACGACCGAGACGTGCCGCAAACAAGCCTCGATCACCGCGAGCGGCGAGGCGCTGACGGCGACCGTGCGCAGCCCGCGCGCCTCGGCTGCACGCAGGATCGCCAGCGTTTCACCGTGCAAACGCGACGCGAGCCCCACGCGAGCGAGCATCGCGTCGAGCACCGACGAGACCTCGGCGTCCGTGCGCCCCGCGCCCGCCCACGCCATGAGCTCGTACAAGCGATGCTCTTCGTAGCGACCGCGGTTCATCGCGTCGAGCAGCGCCTCGGCGACGGCGCGGTCGCTGCCGTCTGCGTTGATTTCGTGTGCGCGCGCTTCGTCCCGCATCGCCCGCGACGCTCGCTCGTGAAACCCCGCGCGCTCGACGAGCTCGACGAACCAGTCTTCGCCCACGTCCCCAGACCAGAGCGTCCCGTCGCAGTCGAACGCGACGACAGCCTCGCGCGGCGCGCGGTCGAGCGCCGCGAGAACATCGGAAACCGAGATCGTATTCATCGACGCCAGGGAGCATAGCGCACTCGCTCCCGCCGCTGATCGCTCGCCATCTCGCGACGGCGACGAGCGCGCCGCCGCGGCCAAGAGCCACGCAGACGCAGAAGCGCAGCGCAGAGACCGCACAACGCGAGCTCGCCCGCTCGAGAGCGCTGCTCGAGCGACGCTAGCGACGGGCCTTGCGAGCGCTCAGCGCTGCGGCGAGCGCTGCGATCAACAGCAGCGCGGGCTTGGACGCGCCGTGCGACGGAGCAGCAGGGACGCGGCACGCGCACGCGCCGTCGCCGGACAACACCGGCGCAGAGGGAGGCGCTCCGCTGTCCATCGCAGCGTCGGCGCGGCCTGCCTCGGCGCTCGCATCCACGCTCGCGTCCGCGCCCGCGTCGGGCATCGATCGCGGGACGCAGCGCATCGCCGTCGTGTCGCACATCGCGCTCGCGGCGCAGTCCATGTCCGCAGCGCAGCCACAGCGGTTCATCGCGGGGCTCATCGCGGCGACGCACGCTCGGCCGTCGGTCGACGACTCGCAGCCACGCGACGCGCCGCCCATCACAGCGACGCAGCGGACGCAGACGCCCGCGCTCGTGTCGCACACTGGAGCGTCGCCGCTGCAGTTGCTGTCGGCCATCGCGCTCGGCATGGCCGCGTCGGTGCGCGCCGCGCCCGCCTCGCGCGGGTCGCGATCGCCCACGCAGTCGTTGTCGCTGTCCGTGTCGAGAAAGTCCGCGCCGTCCATCACGCCGTCGGTGTTGGCCGGATTGCTGCCGTCCATCGCGCGCTCGATCGCGTCGGGGACAGAGTCTCCGTCGCTGTCGAGGTCGCGGTACGAAGGCGCTCCGTCCATGTCGAGGTCGTCGCCCACCGAGGGGTCGAGCGAGCGCTCGACGCGCGTGGGGATGCCGTCGCCGTCGTCGTCGGGGTCGAGGTAGTCCGGCGTTCCGTCGTTGTCGGTGTCGCGGTCGCCCATGATGCACGGCGCGGATCCGTCCGCGCTCGCGTCGCCGACGCCGCCGTCCGCGCCCGCTGCGCAGCCGCGCTCGATCGCGTTGGGGACGCCATCGCCATCGGAGTCGTCCGCGGGATCGAGAAAGTCCGGCGCCATGTTCATGTCGCCGTCCGTCGTCCCTTCAGCGCGGTCGAGCAGGCCGTCTGCGTCCGAGTCGAGGTCGAGGTGCGAAGGGACGCCGTCGCCGTCGAAGTCGTCGGCCATCGTCGCGTCGAGGCGCGCCTCGTCCGCGGTCGAAATCGTGTCGTTGTCGTCGTCTGCGTCGAGAAAATCCGGGCGATCTTCGCCGTCGCTGTTGCGCGGCATCGCGCCGTCCATACCGCGCTCGACCGCGTCGAAGATCGTGTCTCCGTCGCTGTCGCGATCGAGGTACGCGGGCACTCCGTCGGCGTCGCCTGGGGTCATGCCTTCGAGCGTGGCCTCGGTGCGCGTGGGGATTCCGTCGCCGTCGTCGTCGGGGTCGAGGTAGTCGACGACCATGTTGGCGACGCCCTCGCCTGCGGGCACGGTCTCGTTGGAGTTGCGCGGCATGGCGAAGCCGCCGGCGCCGAGCTCGTCGCGCGTCGGGATGCTGTCGCCGTCATCATCGGGGTCGCGAAAGTCTGGGGTCATGTCACCGTCGCTGTCGCGCGGCATGCCCATGCCCCCAGGGCCGAACTCGAGTCGATCGGGGATCGTGTCGCCGTCGGTGTCGGGGTCGGTGCAGCGCGAGGTCGTCGCGTCGCACACCGGCGCGGTCGAGGGGCAGTGCGCGTTGGTCACGCACTGCACGCACGCGCCGGCGTTGGCGCCGGTCGTCACGCACGCGGGCGTCGCGGCGCTGACGGCGGCGCACGTCGCGTCCGTCGTGCAGGGAATGCACTGGCGCACTGTGGGATCACAGATGGGCCGCGTGGCAGCGCGGCAATCCGCGTTGGTCGCGCAGCCGCAGACGCCGCGGGTGGTGTCGCAGGTCGCGCCGAGGCCGAGCGTCACGCAGTTGGCGTCGGGCGCGGCGGGCGTCGCGGGGTTGGTGCGGCTCGCCGCGGTCTCGGTGCGATCGGGAAGACAGTCGTTGTCGCTGTCGGCGTCGAGGTAGTCCGGCGTTCCGTCGGCGTCGGTGTCGGTGGTGCAGTCGCCTTCGACCGCGTCGGTGTGGCCATCGCCGTCGGCGTCTGCTGCGCCCAAGCGCCCGAGCATTTGCACGACGACCGACGAGAGGACCTCGTTGGCGTTGCCCGTGATGCCGATGGTGACCGAGCTCGCTCCGTCCGGAACAAACCCGCGAAAATCATAGAGCTCGTCGTCGCGCCGCGACGCTGGCGAGTGCGCGCCGAGCACCGCGTCGCCATCGACGCCGAGCGGAGAGCCGACGGCGACGCCCATCGAGGGCTCCGCGCCGCCGAACGAGCCAACCGTGCCGAGCGCGGCTGTCGCGAGCCCGTTCGCGAACTGCGCAGACGGAACGGAAGCAGGCCTCGGCACGCTCATGTCCGCGAGCTGATCCCAGTCGTCCGCGCCACCCGCGAGGGTCGTGAGGTTCATCCCGTTGACGGTGATGGTCGTGTCCTCTTCGCTGCCGGTGTATTCCCAGCCGATTCCGACGGAGGCCGCGAAGGGCTCGCCGCGCGTCGAGCCCATCGGACAACGATTCGCCGCGGGCACGGGCAGCGGGAGGTTCATGGACATGTTGCCCGTGACCATCAGCCCCTCGTACACGACCACCGTCCGCACCGGCGCCGCGTCGTGGTCGTAGAGGACCACCAGCTGGTGCTGCAAATACTGCGGATACGCCGTGTGATTGTAGTGCTCGTCGCCTCGCTCGGTCGCCGGCACCTCCACGATTCCACCGGTCGCGGCCGCGCCCACGACCGCGCGCACCTGCGTCGTGACGTCGTTGCGCCACAGGCCGTACGTGTTGGTCAGCACTTGATCGGGCATGCCCTCGAGGTTGCGGACGAACTGCGCGCCCATGCGGCCGAGCGTCACGCGCCGGGGCGATCCCGCGGGGCCCGCGGCGACGGGAAACCCCGTTCCGTGCATCTGCACGACGTCGTAGAGGACCGCCTGGCGCACGCGCGCCCCGCGCGGGAGCCGAATGCGAAACACCCCCGGCACCTCGTCGGTGCGCGAGGACACCACCGCCCACCCGTCCACCGCCACGCCGCCGCGAAACGACTCGCTGATCGTCGGCCGCAGCGTTTGAGCGTCGGACACCCGCTCGACCGCGCTCGCGCACAGCGCGCCCAGCAGCGCGCCGACCCACCGAGCGCGCACACCACAATTCAAGTTACTCATGCGTCACAGCCTCTCATTCGCGACAGAATGAATAGCAACGAGACGCCTGCGAAACCGAAATCTTTACCGTTGCACGAGCACCGTGCGATCGCCTGTACTGAGGGTTTTCACCCACAGAATTCGCTGAGCGTCGACGAACCAACCTTCGCTCGCGGCGTCGAGCGCCGCGCGGTCGGCCACCATCGTGAGCGGCGCGGCTCCAGCGGTGACCGACGTGGGCATCACGCCGCCGCGGACGTGCCAGATGACGGTTCCAGTCAATCGCGCGACGGACAGCTCGAGCTGGTTGCTCGCGGTGCTGCGCGTGGTGAGCGTCGCGGTCGCGCCGTCGTTGTCCTTGTGCAGCGCGAACGTCGCCGTCGCGCCCATCGCGGGCGGCGTCGCGATGATGGTGGTCGCCGACGCAGACGCCGTCGTGCCGAGGCCCGTGACCGCGTCAGAGACCGCCGCCGGCACGATCGCGCCTTCGCGCAAGAAGATCGGGATTCGCTGCAGGTCCGTGGCGTCGTAGTTGGCCACGGTGGTGCCTCCCGCGACGCCCGCGGCCGACGGCGCCCACCAGTCGAACCAGCGCGCGCCAGCGGGCAGCGCCACGTCGCGTCGCCCCGTGCCGTCGAGGATCGGCGCGACCAGAAACGCGTCGCCGACCTGAAATCGATAGTCGCGCTCCCAGCTCGCCATCTCGCCGATCGGGCGAATGATGTTGGCCGCGCGCATCGCGTACGTCTCTTGCGCGAGCGAGAAGAAGAACGGGACGAGCTCGTGATGCAGCTTCGACCAGTAGCGATAGACCGCGACGACCTCAGTCGCGCGATCCGGGACGGTCCACGGCGTGATGTTCGCGCGGCCGTGCAATTGAAAGAACGGCATCAATCCCGCGGTCGCCGTCCATCGCGCGAAGTTCACGCTGTCGAACGGGATCACCATTCCGGTCAGGTTCTGGTCGTCGCGGTCGAGGTATCCGCCGATGTCCGACCCGAGCACGACGTAGCCCGCGCGCGCCGAGCGAAAGATGTGATCGAGCGCGTCCGCGAGGCCCACCCAATCGCGGCGATTGTCGCCGACCCAGCCGACCGGCGTGTGTTCGGGCCGAGCGAAGAAGCGCCCCTCGAATTGATACGAGCGATCGTAGGGGCGGACCATGGTGAGAAACTCTTCGCGCCCCCGCCGCTGCACGCCGTACGCGAGAAAGTCTCGGTAGTACTCCTCGGAGTAGCGCTGGTGCGGCTGCGTTCCCATCGCGGTCTCGACGGTGGGCGTGGTGATGTAGCTCTCGCCGAAATCGAGCTTCCACCCGGCGACGCCCATGTCGAGCACGAGGTTTTGCTGCGCATGCCACCACGCTCGCGCGCGGGCGTTGAAGAAATCCACGCCCGATCCAGAGCCCTTCCACCAGGCGTAGCGCGCGCCGTTGTTGACGTAGAAGCCGCAGCGACGGCCCTCGGCGTAGTTGGGCGACGGGCCCGAATACGGTACGAGCGAGCCCGCTTCGACGTCGAAGCTCTGAAAGTTCACCATCTGCGTGACCCAGAGCACCGTGCGGATGTTCATCGCGCGCAGGTCGCTGATGAGCGTACGAAAGCGCGGGTACTGCTCGTCGCTCGGGATGAACGTGTTGTACTGATTCTCCCAAGGGCTATCGAGCACGACCACGCCGACGGGGATGTCTCGCTCGCGAAACCCGCGAACAAACGCGTAGGTGTCGTCGGTGGTCGAGATGTCCTTCGAGATCCACGGCTCGAAGGCCCACCGCGGCGTAAACCGCGCGGGGTCTGCGATGGGCGCCTCTGCGCCGCCCTCGAACGGGCAGCTCGCGTCAGGAAGCGACTCCGCGTCGGGCTGAGGCGCGCTGTCGCTCGCGTCCATGGACGCGCCGCTGTCCGTCGCCGCGTCGGGCGACGGTGACGGCGACGGACAACCAGCGAGCACCCACGAAGCGACAGGAAACCACAGCCACGAACGCGCGCGAATCATTGCCCCGCGAGCGTAGCGCGAGCACGCATGGTCACCGCAAGAACGACTCGACCCACGCGAGGCTCTTGTCACGAAGCTCGACGGCGAGCGCGGCGTCCAGGGCGAGCTTGCTCGGCGTTCGAGGCCGCTCTTTGTCGTAGTAGAGACCCGTCTCGCTGACGAGCTCAGGCGCGGTCGCGCAGCGGATCTGCGTGCGCGCCCCCTGCTCAGCTGTGAGCATAAACCGCTTCATCACCCACGCGATCGGCGAAGGAACGCTGCGCCACACGTCCGTCGCCACCACGCCCGGGTGCAGCGAGTACGTCGTCACCTTGGTGCCCGCGAGCCGCTGCACGAGCTCTTTCGCGTGCAGCACGTTGCACAGCTTGCTCACGCCGTACTCGTCGAAGCCCGTCGCGCTGACCGTCGGCTTGCGAAGAGCTTCCCAATCGATGGCCTTCGGGCGGTAGTGCGCCTCGCTCGCGACGTTGACCAGACGCCCCTGCGGCGCGGCCTTCAACAGCGGCAAGAGCTTCTCGGTGAGCAAGAAGTGCCCGAGGTGATTGGTGGCAAACGTGAGCTCGAAGCCGTCCTTGCTGAGCCCGCGCTGGCCTGCCATCCCCGCGTTGTTCATGAGAACATCCAGGGATTTCTCTGTCGAAAGAAACTTGTCGGCCCCCGCCCTGACCGACGCGAGGTCCGAGACGTCGAGCTCGATGACCGAGCACGCGCCGCCGCCGCGGGTGATCTCGTCGACGATGGGCTGCGCCTTCGCGGGGCTGCGCACAGCGAGCACGACGCGAGCTCCGCGCGCGGCGAACTCTTTCGCGCTGACGAGCCCGACGCCCGAGGTCGCGCCGGTGACGAGGATGGTCTTCGCTTCGAGGTCTGTAGCCATGGAGGGCGCCGCTTGTGGTGCAAGTGCGCGCCGACGTCAATCCGCGGCCTGTGACTTCGCGACGACTACTTCACCCGAAGCGAGAGCGAGCGGCGAAGCAGCGCGCCGAACGTCGCGGGCGCGGCAGGAGCAGCCACTTCGGACACGACGCTGACGACGTCCGCCGCAGGCAGCGACGCGGCGACGTGCTCGATGGGCTCCGACGCAGACGCGGGCTCGACCGGCGCGAGCGCGAGCGCCGGCTTCTCGGCTTCGATTGCGGCGGTGGGCGCCGGGACGACAGCGACCGGCGGAGCGACCGGCGGAGGCATCTTGACGGCCGCGACGAGCGGGATGACCACTTCGGGCTCGGGGAGCTTGTCTTCGACGGGCGGCTCGGGCAGGTCGATCGCGGCGATGACCGCGGTCGGCTCCGGCAGATCGTCCAGCGAAGTGAGAGGCGCCTTGAATTCTGGTGCGCTCACCGCAGCCGGCGCGAGCGACGCAGGGCTGACCTCGATGTCGAGGTCGAGGTTGCTGTCATTGTGCACGGCCGGGACGGTCGCGGACGGGATGCGTCGCGGCTGCGCGGCCATGGCCGACTCGGACGACGCAGGCAACGCGCTCGCGAGGGGCGTGCGATCGAGCTCGAGCTCGGCGTCGTCCTGCTCGACCTCGATGGGCATCGGCGCGACGATCGCGCGCATCTGCACCGAGGGACGCAGCGGAATCGCGAACTCTTCGGCCTCGCTCTCGTCGTCGACCGCGGGCGCGGAGGCCGCTTGCTCGATGACGATCTCTTCGTCTCCCTCGGCCTCTTCTTCTTCTTCTTCGAGGTCGAAGTCCGGGAGTTCTTCGGACATTCCGCCCTTGGCGACGTACGAGCCCGAGGTGCTCTTGGTCGCGACGGCGGCGGTCGGCGCGGGCACGGGAGCGCTCTTCGGCGCGGGCGGCGCTTCGGCGACCGGCGCAGCGACCTCGGGAGCGTCGAGCTCGAGCGAGACTTCAACAGCGGGCGCCGGAACCGCAGCGCTCACTGGCGGAGCGACTTCGGCGATCGCCGCGGGCTCGGCGATCGCGGCGATCGGCGCGCGCTCGACGACAGCCACCTCGGCCGCTGCGGGCGCTTCTTGCAGCGCGCGGGCGACGCGGGGCTGCGCGGCGCGCTGCTGCACGCGAACGAGCAACGTCTCGAGGACCGTGATCTTCTCGGCTGTGTTCACGACGCGGACTCCACGCGAAGGTCAGCGACGATCTCTGCGACCGACGCGTTGGGCTTGCTGCGGACATGGGCGCACACGGACTCGTGCGCGACGATCACGCGCAGCGAGCGCTCGTCGTGCCCGATGACCGCGGCGCTGACGTCTGCGCCGAGCAGCGACGACAAGCAGCGCGCCAGCGCGAACGCAGAGAGCTCTGCGAGCGGCCCGACGTTGGACGGAGCGTCGTGCCAGCGCGCGACGAGGGCGTCTCCCCACTGCTCGAACGAGACCCTCCCCAAGCCGAAGCGCGCCAGCGCGGCGTTGACCGCGTAGGCGACGTCTTGCGGCGAAGCGGCGTCGAGCCCGTCCGAGAGCGCCTCGCGAGCGGGGGCTTCGAGCGCAGCGCCGAGCGCGGCGCCGAGCGCGCGTGTCGCCGCGGGGCCGCCTTCGGCGAGCGCGATCGAGAGGCCATCGACGGGCAGGGCGAGCAGCGGGCGGTCGTCGCGCGAACGAAGGTTGCCCTTCGCGAGGTCCGCGACGATCGCTCCGCGGAGGTCAACGGGTCGGACGGACATGCGCGCTGACGATAGATCGTTTCGAGGCCAAAGCGTCAATTCTTCGGGAATTCTCGGTCGCTTCCCGGCCGGCCCGCGCACACCGAGTCGGCCGAGCCCGCGAAGCGAACCCGCGGCGTCGAAGCGCCGCTGAATTCTCACAGGAACCGAGCGAGCGCGCACAGAACGCGCCCCGCAGCGCGCGCTGCGGTGTAAATGCATCGTAGATCGCATGGCGCGGATGTGGTTCGAACGGCCCCTCTCTCTCTCCTCGCTCGGCGTCCGTCGGGGCAGCGTCCTGCGCGTGGCGGCGGCGTGGATCGCCGCGGGGCTCTCGCTCCTCGGGGCCTCCAGCACGGCCCACGGCTACTACCTCGCGGGCAACCCCATCCACCTCGACGCTGCGCGCCCCGCGGTGATGGCAGGGTCGCTGCGAGGACAGCGCGTTCCGGTGCGGGTGCACGGGGTTGTGGGGACGAGCGCCGACGAGCTCGTCAGCGCGCTGCGAGAGGCCGAGCGCGCGTACGAAGTGATCGTGGATCGGCTGCATTTCGCGCCGCCGTTGTTCGACGCGAACCGCGGCGGCGGCCCCGAGCTCGACCTGTACCTCGTCGACGACGTCTCGCTCGTGCGCGTGGACGCCGACGGGCTCGACTACGCCGAGCCCTGGGATTGCTCGCCCGCCGTGATCCGCGTGCGCCGAGGGCTCAGCCCCGCAGCGCGCCGACGCGCAGTCACTGAAGGGGTCGCGCACGCCTCGCTGCTCGCCTCCGACGCGCGACCGGGACGCGCGTACCGCGTGGCTTTCGCCTCGTCGATCGCCGCGCGCGCGCTGGGCGAAGGCGAGGACGAAGAGGCGCTCGGCCGCGACGCAGCGCGCATCGACGCCGGGCTGTTCTCGAGCACCGACGACGACACATCTCGCGGCGCCTCGGTCTTCTTCGACCTGCTGGCGTCTCGGTACGACACGCCATCGCTGCCGTTGCTGCGCGGGCTCGCCGCGATGGGCGTCGCGCGCACCCCCGGCGGCGCGGCCCGGTTCGAAGACGAGCCCGATCCCTACGACGCCCTGCGACGGCTGCTGCGCTCAGAACCCGGCGGATTCGACGGCTTTCTGCTCGATTACTACACCGCTCGCGCCCTCACCGGGACGCCCGGCGACCGCTTCGACACCGTCGGCTTTCGCGCCGTCGGAAAGCTCGCCCCAG
This sequence comes from Myxococcales bacterium, assembly GCA_013298625.1. Taxonomy (GTDB): domain Bacteria; phylum Myxococcota_A; class Polyangia; order Polyangiales. The sequence continues at coordinate 118,258 of JAAFIF010000015.1, read as the reverse complement.
ACCCCCTCCGAACCCTCCGCGCGCGAGACTTGCCACAGTGGGTCCGCTCCGAGCGCCCCCTCGCGCAAACCGGCGCCGCCTACGTGGTGATCGACACGCAAGGGCTGCAAGAAGGCACCCTCTCGATGTGGTTTCACGGCGCGCCCTGGCGCCACTGGGCCGTCACCGCGGTGCGCCTCGACGCCGTCGACCGCGACCGTGGCCGCGCGCCCTCGCCTCCCGTCGCCGATGGCGAGTGGTCGACGACCATGGAGCTCAACCCCGCCGACGCCCGCGTCCTGGTCGTCGTCGTCGACCAGGGCGACCACTTCGCGGACCTCGACCTCGCCACTGATCGCGACGGCTCGTTCGCGCTCAACTTCGCGCTGAGCAACGTCGTCGCCGACCGCGCCCCGCGCTGAGCAGCGCGCACACCATCGCTGCGATCCACGGGCTCGCGCGACGGTGCGGGGTCGTCACCGAACAGCCCGCGTAGCGCCGCTCGGCCTGGTCGTACATCGAGCGCACGCGCACAGAAGCCTCGCACGCGACGCCCTCGCCCACCGTGGCGCGCACCAGCAGCGTTGAATTCGTGTGCGCGACGTCGGTCCGCACCGTCACGAGCCCGCGCCCGCCAGCCATCGCATGCGTCGACGAGCGAGCCCCGACGCTCGTCGACACCTGCAGCGTCGGCGCCCCCTCGATGGCGCCCCGAGCGCTCATCGCCCGCAGCGCAAACGTGACGGGCTCTCCTGCGACGACCTGCTCGCGCGTCGCGGTGATCGTGCAGCGCGTCGGCGCTCGGTCGCTGGCTGTCAGCGCGCGCGCGAGGTCGATCGCGCCCCAGCCCAGCGACGGCGACCAACGCTCGGATCCCGCGGTGAGCCTCGCGACGAGCGCATCAGGCGTGAGCGCCGCGTCGGTGGACCACAGACGGGCGATCGCGCCCGCGGCGACGGGCGCGGCCACTGATGTCCCAGCAGCGGCGACGGTGAGCGACGAGCTCGTCAGTCTCCCGCGCGCGCAGAGCGATCCCGGCGCGTCGGGGTCGCACTGCGCAGAGCGAGCGCCGAGCACCCAGCCGCCCGGAGCGCTGAGGTCGGGACGCGCGCGGTGCAGTCGATCTGGCCCGAGCGAGGCGAAGCGCGCGACACCGTCCCAGCGCTGCGCGATCGGCTCGAAGCGCAGCGAACCGTCGACGCCGGTCCACTGCTCGCGCGTCACGATCGCGTTGACCACGACCGCGCCGTCGGCCGTCGCGGGGACGACCAACGTCCCGCTGTCGTCTCCGCCCTCGAGGTCAGCGACCTCCGCGGGGGCATACAGGTCCACCGTCGCGTCTCCGCGAAGCAGCACGCGAAACGCGGTCGCTGGCTGCGCTCGGTCACGCTCGATCGTCACGATCGCCGTGCGGGCCGCGACGCCTTCACGCAGCGAGCGACCGAGGTCCGCGGACGTGGGCGGGGCGATCGTTCGGTCGATTCCCACGCGAAACGCGCCGAGCTGCGCGCCGGGGTGCTCCGAGAGCGCGACCCATCGCGTGCGCTCGCCGCTCGGTCCCTCGAGCGCCACGTCGAGCGCGCCCTCGTGAACGAGCGAGAACGACCGCGCTCCCGCAGCGCCGCCGCGCAGCGACACGCCGATCGCGACCGCGCCCTGATCGCGTCGAACGTACGCGCGCCGATGCGACCGCGCGCCGCCCTCGTTGCCCGCCGCCACGACGAGAACACGCCGCGGATGCCCTGCGAATCTCTCGGCGATCGCGCGCTCGATGGGCGCGCTGCCGTCGTGCGCTCCGAGCACGCTGCCCGCGGCGAGCACCACCACGAGCGGCCCGTCACCGGCGCGGTCGATGGCGAAGTCGAGCGCCGTGATGATCGCTTCATCGGCGATTCCCTCGGCCGAGCCGACGCGCGCGAGCACCAGCGCCGCGCCCGGCGCGATGCCCTCGAACGCGTGCTCGCTCGAGGCCCCAGCGGCCACCGAAGCGACGAACGTCCCGTGCCCGACGGGGTCTTCGGGCAGCGCGACGGTGACGCCAGCGCTGCGCTCTCGCTCGAGCGCCGCCGACAGTGCAGCGGCGTCCCACACGGCTCCGCCGAACCTCGCTTCGAGCGCCGCGTGCGCGCCCCGAGCGAGGGCGCGATGGTCGAGCATCCACCGCGCACGTCCCTTGATCGCAGGGTGTCGAACGTCGAAGCCCGAGTCGATCACAGCGATTGTGATGCCCGCGCCGTCGCGCCCGCCGAGCGCCGCGAAGCGCTCACCGCCGATGTGCTCGAAGGCTCGATCGACCTGAGATTTCATTGACACGCTCGCGCTCGGCGGGAGAGCGTCCCGCGCGACGCAGCCACCCGTGGCGAGCGCGAGCGCGCAGAGCGCGCGCAGCAGGCGAGTTGACATCGCGGCGATGCGAATGGTACCCGCACCGCCCACACATTTTTCGGGACTGCAGAGTCCTGTGGATACGCAGCAGGAGTTCACGATGGGCAAGGGCGATCGCCGTCACTCGAACAAGATGCTTCAGCGCAAGGCGCAAGCAAAGAAGAAGGCCCGCGCAGCAAGGCGCGCGACGGAGACGCGCGAAGCACGCGCCGCCGTGGCCAAGCCGGCCGAGAAGAAGAAGTCGCGCGCGAAGGCCGCGCCTGCCGCGGGCTGAGCGCCCGCATCACTCGACGGGGAGGGTCTGCGCCGGAGCAAAGTGCTCTCGGCCACCAAACGCGATCGGCACGACGTGCAGCGACCCACCGTCGCTCTGCGCGCCGAACGCGATCAGCCGCACGTGGGCCTCGATGCACTCGCCCACCAGCGCGAACAGCCCGTTGCCGTTGTGCTCGCGGCTCACGCGGTGGCTCGTCTGCAACACGCGGCCGCGCGCATCGAGGGTGAAGCGCACTTCGACCTCGCCCTCGAGGCTCGGCGCCTGCTCGCTCGCTTGCTCGAAGCAGCGCTGAAGCGCGTCGTGCTCGCGGCGAACGAGGTCTTCGGGCCCCGTTCCGAAGCGAAGCGAGCCCGAGGTGATCACCCCGCTGCTGTTCGCGGTGGGGATCGTCGCGCTCGTGCTCGACGCAGCGCTGCTTGGCGCGGCGGTCGCGGTGATCGTCGCAGAGAACTCGCGCTCTGCGTGCTCGGAGTCCGCCCGAAACGGCCTCACCCTCGCCCGCTCGACGATGGTGCGAACGCACGTCGCGATGGCGAACGGAGGCTCAGCTCCCGAGGGCGTGCGCAGCGACTCGAGCGCAAACCCGCCGTCGTCTCCGTCGAACGCGCCCACCGCGCGCACCGCGGGCACATCGGCGGTCAAGCACCGCGCGACCTCGTCCTGCACCCGCGCGAACGCGCGCTCGACGCTGCGGCTCGTCGGTCGATCGCGACGGGTAGTGTTGCTCGCTTGCTGCGCGCGCGCCTGCGCTGCGCCGTCGGTGCACGCCGCTGCCCAGAGTCCCCCCACGGCGACGACCGTGGCCAGTGTGATCGTTCGCTGCATCGCTGCGATTCTCGAAGGTGTGCCGGCGCGGTGGTCGCCGTGTCGTTACGAAGTGGGCCCGAAGTCGAGCGGGAGCACCGCGGCCGCGGCCCCTCCGGTCGGCGGTGAGAACACGAAGCCGAAGAACGCGGACTGCACGCAGCGCGCGACGTCGGTCATGTGCGTCGGCACGCCTGCCTGCGTCGTAGGCGTCGACTGCACGTCGGCGACGCGACCGTCTGGGTTGACCACGAAGCGCACCGTCACGCGGCCGGCGAGCTGCGGGTCTTGCTGCGACGCGCGCGCATAACACTGCGACAGCTGCGGCATGCGCGCGCGGATCGTCGCGGCGACCCGCTCGCGGTCGAGCGTGCCGGGCGTGGCGATGGCGGCGGCAGGCGCGCTCGACCCTGCGTTGGAAGCGCTCGCGACCGTCGCCGAGGGCGCGCCGGGCGAGAAGACGAACGGCATCGAGACCTCCGCGGGCGACGCTCCCGCGCGGGCAGGAAAGGTCGTTCCTCGAATGATCCCCTCGACGCAACGAGCGAGGTCCGACACCCGGTCGGGGTCGCCCGCCTCTGCGACGGCCGTGCTCGACGCTTGCGTCACCAGCCCCGCCGCGTCGATCGTAAAGCGCACCCTCACCCGCGCCCGCAGCAAGGGCTCGCGCGCGAGCTGATTCTGGTAGCAAGCGCGCACGACGTTGGTGCGCGTTCGCATGATGTTGGCCACGGCGTTCTGCTCGATCGAACCCGCGCCTGCAGAGGCTCCGTTCGGCTCGCTCGCCGTCGTCGAAGCGCTCGTCGCGCTCGCCGCGCCACTTGAATTCGTGGCCACCGTGCTCGCCCCGCTCGAAGCGCCCGTCACGCTGGTCGCGCCCGCGTCGCTCGGCGGCGTGGTGGCAGTGGTCGCAGTGGTCGCCGAAGCCGTCGCGGCCGTCCCTGCGTCCGCTGTGACCGTAGGCTGCGCGCCTGCGTCCGCAGCGCCCGCGGTGACCGGCGCTTCTCCTCCGCTGCTCGTCGCGCCGTCGCTCGCCGACGCACGCGATACGACCTCGCTCATTTCGTAGCGCGCCGCGCGAAACGGAAGCACCCGCGCGCCCTCGAACGCCGCCCGAATGCACTCGCGTTGCTCGCGCCCGATGTTCTCTCCGAGCACGCTCTCGACCGCGTATCGGCCGGTCGTCCCGACGAACGATCCCGCGACGTCAGCCCGCTCGACGTTGAGCGGAAGGCACTCTCGCGCCTGCGCTGCCGCGTCACGAAGCGCCCGCCGCGCCGCAGTTCGCCGTGGGCGGTTGCGCATCGCAGACTGCGCGGCGTTGTCTTGCTGTGCGCTCTGCTGCGCGGTCTCGGCGCACGCAAACGAGCCGAGGCACACGAGCACCAAAGAGAAATGACGAAGCATCATCATCGACTCCCGAACGAAACCACGGACACCCCCCTTCGTGCCACCCGCCCCGACACATTCGCAGCGTCGCGGACACCGCCGGGTTTCGTCCACTCGCCGCGCTATGGAGCGCGCGACAGCGCCTCCCGCACCACGTCCGCCGCGCTCGCCGCGGGGATGCCCTCAGCGATCAGCACGCTTCTGCCTCGCGAGGCGACCAACGAAACCTCCGTCTCGCTCACGCGCAGCGCGTGCGTCGCGCCCGCCACCCGCGCGCGCCGCGCCCGGGGATACCGCTGCCGCAGATAGCCCACCACGGCCCGCTCGAGCGCGAGCGCCTCGCGCTCGAACGGACTCGAGTCCATCGCGATCAACCAAAGAGATCCCACGCGCGTCTGCGCGGTGACCGCGGTCGTCCCGCGCGGCACGAGCAGCGCTGCGCGATCGCCGCCCCACCCAGCTGCAGCATCCACGGCGACGTCTTCGCTCAACCACGTGCGCAGCCAGAGCTGCACGCCGAGCTCGCCGAACGTCTCGAAGTACCCCAGCTCGTGCGTGCCCGCGAGCGCCGTTGGAAGCTCGACGCTGACGGCCACGGGAGCCTCGCGCGAGGCGAGCTTGTCCGCGTGCAACACCTGCTCGGTCGACGCGGGCGGCTCGCGCAAGAGCGCGTCGACAGCGCTCCATCCGCCGGATTCATACGCATCTACGCACAGCCGCAGCCCCTCGCGGTACGGAAAGATCAGCGTCTCGCGCAGCACCAGCGGCGCGCTCGACAGCCGCTCTCCGCCGCCGACCGCGCCCTGCAGCTGTTGCAGCGCGACTCGCCCCTGCGCGACGAGCATCGAACGCCCGCCGGAGAACGCCACGGTCGCCAGGGTCGCGTCGCCCTCGACCACCGTCATCGCCGAGAGCTGTCGATCTCCTGCGCCCCGCTCGTGCCGCGTGAACCGCGCGATGTCGAAGTGCTGATCCTGCAGCGCGTGCGTGATCTCGTGCGCGAGCGTCGGCCCCTGCGTGAAGGGAGACAGCCACGAGGCCACGAACAAGTGCTTGCGCGTCGGGTCGTAGAAGCCCGCCACTTGCTCTTCGAGAAGCGCAAACGAGGTCTCGGCGTAGTCGCGACGGTCGTTCCACAGTCCAGTGACGCGGTAGAGGGCGCCTTCGCGGTCGAGCTCGTCAGCGCGGTACTCTTCGCCGACACGCGTGCGCAGCCGCGCGAGGATCTCTGCGCGCGACAGCGTCCCCGACGAGATGGGCGCGCGCAACGGAAGCTGCCGCACGCGAGTCATTCGTTCGGTGATCTCGTCCGCGAGCGCGAGCAGCGGATCGCGAGGCCCCGCGTCGATCGCGGCCGCAGCGTCCGGCGCCCCCACCTGCGCGACGTCTTCAGCTGCGACCAGCGCTGGCTGAACCCGCGTCCGCGCCGACGGCATCGAAGGAGCGCAGGAGCACAGCGCCGCAGCGCAGAACAACACGTTCTTCATCAGCGTCTTTTCGCTCCCCCCAAACATCAGGCTCTCGATCTCACGATTCACCGTCGAACACCGCGTCGATCGACGCAGCCGTCACCGAGCGCGCGATCCAGACACGCAGCGTGGAGACGTCCGAGCATGCGCGGATTCGACGCTCGACGTCCTCGCGAATCGCAAATCCCCTCGCGACGAGCACCGTGCGCAACGCGTCCGCTTCACCGCGTGCTTCACCACGCGCTTCACCGCGCGCTTCACCGCGCGCTTCACCGCGCGCTTCGCCTTCGGCGCGCACGGACGCCATCAGCTGATCGGCCCACGCCGCGACCTCTTGGTACCGCATGATGAACTCCTCTCGCTCTGCTTCGCTTCCGGTCATCCTGGCGAGATCCTCGCGCACGCGCAAGAGAGCGCGCAGGATGAACCCTCGCTCCCACGCCCCCTCCGGCAGCGCCCGCGCGTCGCTGATCGCAGCGCGGAGCACGCGGCTCCGCCCCATCAAGCGCAACAGCAGCGTCTCGCGCGTCCGCGGGAGCCTCGGCAGCACGATCAACCGAGGCGCGCGCTGCACGCGCGACACGAACACGCCCCGTCCCCAGAGGGCGCTCTCTCGCAGCGACCACTCGGCGATCACCGACCGCGCGACGCCCGGAGAAATCACCCACAACGCGCGACCCCGACCGGCGGCGCGCAGCAGCGACGCGCGAGCCATACACCGGTCGACGTCCTCGACGCTCACCACCCGCGCGAACGCTTCGATCACGCATCGCTCGGTCCCGATGCGGCCGAGCAAGCCTCGCTCGAGCAGCGCGCGAGGGTCTCTCGGCGGATCGATCACCGCGTCGGCGTAGAGCGGCTCGCTCGACGCGAGCGCTTCGAGGTCGACCCTGCATTCGGGCGCGAGGCACCCGTCGATGAGCACTTTGGCCAGCGTGTCGAACGGCGTCTGCATCGCGCATGCGGACGGTCAGCAGCAATCGAGCCACCGCGATCTGCCAGCAAATTCACCATTCATCCTGCGAACCGCCATGGCGGTCCACCATGGCGGCCGCCATGGCGGTCGGGCTGGGTTTGGCCCTCGACGCACTGCCCTGGGCGCGGCATACCCTCGCTCACCAACGCCCATGCTCGACCGACTTCGTGCCTTCTGGAACAGCCGCGCCATCTACCCCTTCATCGCCGTGGTCTCGGCGCTGGTGGTGTTCGTCGTCGGGCCGTGGATCGCCAATCGCCCGCGGCCCGCGCCGCCGCTCAACCTCGAGATCGTCCACGCCAACGCCGTCGGGCCCGACCGCTTCGACCTCGGCGCCGTGCGAGGAAAGGTCGTTCTCTTGGACTTCTGGGCGACCTGGTGCGGCCCGTGCGCGCGGCTTTCGCCGACGCTCCAGCGCCTGTCACAGCGCTACGAATCGCGCGGGCTCGTCGTGGTTGGCGTCAATGTAGACGAGGATGGGCCTGGGCTCGTCCCGGCGTTTCAGCGGCGGTTCGGGCTGACCTACACGCAGACGTCCGCGCAAGTGGCCACGCAAAGAGCGTGGGACGTGCGGTACCTTCCAACGACCGTGCTCATCGATCGCACGGGGATGATCCGCCGCGCGGCGAGCGGGGACGAGACCGAAGAATCCCTCGCGCGCGAGATCGAGAAGTACCTCTGAGCTGCACCGAGCGCACGCGCGCGAAAGAAGTGTCTTCGCAATGACGTACGACCTGAAAATCGTTGGGGGAACCATCGTCGACGGCACCGGCTCCGCCGCCTATCGCGGCGACATCGCCGTCCGCGACGGCGTGATCGTCGAAGTGGGCGACAAGATCGACGGCGCCGCCGCGCGCACGATCGACGCCGAAGGGGCCATCGTCACGCCGGGCTTCGTCGACCTTCACTGTCACTACGACGGGCAAATCACCTGGGATCCCGACCTCGTCCCCACGGTCTTGCACGGCGTCACGACGTGCGTGATGGGCAACTGCGGCGTCGGGTTCGCCCCCGTTCGCAAAGAGCACCGCGAGCGGCTCATCGAGCTCATGGAGGGCGTCGAGGACATCCCCGGCTCGGCGCTGGCCGAGGGCATCAAGTGGCGCTGGGAGACGTTTGGCGAGTACATGGACGCGCTCGACGTGCCCATGGCGCTCGACGTCGCCGCACAAATCACCCACGACCCGCTGCGGGTGTTCGTCATGGGAGAGCGCGGGCTCGCGCGAGAGATCCCCACAGACGACGAGATCCAGAAGATGCGCGCGATCGTGCGCGAGGCGCTCGAAGCCGGCGCGATCGGCTTCTCCACGGGGCGCTCGGACAATCACAAGTCCGCGCGCGGAGAAGACACCCCCGCGGCCGACGCAGAAGCGCGAGAGCTGTGCGGGATCGCTCAGGCGTTTCGCGACGTCGGACGCGGGGTCATTCAAGCGGTCAGCGACTTCGACATGACCCTCGGCCCCGAGCGATTCGACGCCGAGTATTCGTTGCTCGAGCAGATGGCCAAGGCCTCGGGACGCCCGTTCTCGGTCTCGCTCGCGCAGCGCGACCTCGACTCCGAACAGTGGAAGCGAATCATCACGCGCGCCGAGAAGACCAACGCAGAGGGCACAACCTTTCGCTTTCAAGTCGCGCCCAGGCCCATCGGCGTGGTGATCGGACTCGAGTGCACGCTGCACCCGTTTATGGGCTTTCCGAGCTACAAGCGCGTCGCGCACCTGCCGCTCAGCGAGCGCGTCGCGGCGATGCGCGACCCCGCGTTTCGCGCGCGAATCCTCAGCGAAACGAGCGACCCCGTCGCAGGGGACGGCAGCCCCGTCCCGCCCCTCGCGGACAAGTTCATTCAGAACATGGACTTCGCCGCGATGCGCTTGTTTCCGATGGACGGCGCGACGCCCAACTACCTCCCTTCGCGCTCGCAGTCGCTCTATGCGCGCGCCCTGCAGCAGAACAAGCCCACGCTCGAGGTCCTCTACGACGCCCTGCTCGAAGACGACGGAAGGCGGCTGATCTACCTGCCGATCTACAACTACACCGAGTTCAGCGACGAAGCGCTCTACACCATGCTCACCCACCCGCTCTCGATGCCGGGCCTGAGCGACGGCGGAGCGCACGTCGGGACCGTGTGCGACGCGAGCTTTCCGAGCTTCTTTCTGAGCTACTGGGGTCGAGACCGCGAGGGAGCCAAGATCCCCGTCGAGCGCATCGTGCAGATGCTCGCCAAGGACGGCGCGGATTACCTCGGGCTCCGTGATCGCGGCGTGATTCGCAAAGGGATGCGCGCGGACCTCAACGTCATCGACCACGCCCACCTCAAGCTCGGAATGCCCAAGATCGTCCGCGACCTTCCCGCCGGCGGCCGCAGGCTCCTGCAAGGCGTCGAGGGCTTTCGCGCCACCGTTGTCCACGGCCAGCTCGCCGCCGTCGACGGAGCGCTCACCGGCACTCGCGCTGGCCGACTCGTGCGCGCCAAGGGCTGATCGCCCTGCGCGGCGCGCTCAGTCCCAGCTCACTTCGATCACGCACGTCGACTCGAGGTCCGAGCCCCCGCGCACGATCCGTCCGCGCGCATTGCTCGCCCCGCCGATGCGCAGCATCTCTTCGCTCGAGCCCAGCAGCTCGAGCCACATGTGCTCGCCGAAGCCCCGGCAGCCCTTGTACTCCGAGCGCGCGTAGCGCGCGCGACGCTCGACGATCGTGACCGCGCCCGTGTCGTAATAGAAGCCGAAGAGCTTGCTCGCGAGCGCCAACACGCTCTCGGGCGAGAGGATCTTGAACATCAACCGGTACACGCCCGTGACGTCGCGGCGCACGGCAGCAGCGCCGATCGCGCGCACGATCGCCTCGCCCTCGCCCGTCTCGACGACGATCGCAGCGAAGAGCGCGCGGTACAGCTCGATCGGATACCAACCGGTGTTCACCACGCGAAACTCGATCGACGAGCGGTCGTCCGCCGAGAGCCTGCCGAGCACGCGCTCGACCACCGCGCGCCCTCGCAGCTCTTCGAGCGCCGCAAGAACCGAGCGAAACGCGACCCCCTTCACCTTCGGCGTGCTCGTGGTCGCGGCGCTCCGCGTGGTCTCGCTCACTGCTGCTCTCGTGCTCCGGTTGGTAGCGTAGCAGACTCGTCGTGTGTGCTCACTCTTGCGTGGCGTCGTCCTCCGCGGAGCCTCCGCCCTCGATCGGCGCGCACGTCTCTGCCGCGGTGAGCACCTTCGTGCACGTCGGGACGTTGTTCGCGTCGATCGTGCACCGCGCGATCCACTCGCCCGTGCACGCCCAGTTGCGCGTCGCCGTCGGGCGCTCTTGCGTCTCGGTCCACTCGACGGTGAGCTCGGCGGGGCCAGCGTCGCCGCCGGTCGCGCGCATCCGCCGCACAGAAACCGCAGGATAGTCGCCGCCGGTCGTCACGCTCGGCGCGCACTCTGCAACGCTGGCGAACGGAAACAAACCCGCCGGCGTCCGCACCAGCAAGTCGCACTGCACCGTGTCCGTCGGGTTGGGCGTGCGCGCCATGAAGTACGCGCCGGTGAAGGGAGCAGCCGGCCGCTGCAGCGACGCCTGGCGGTTGCGCGTGGTGAACGTGGGCGGCGAGGTCGGCCCCGGCTGCTGCCCGCAGAAGCACGCAGAGCGCCCCGCGTCCGCCGTCGCTGCGTTGCACGCGGCGCGACGAAAATTGCGGCGCTGCATCGCCGTGCAAAAAGCACCGACGTCGGCGACCATGGGCTCGGCGGTGAGCGCCTCGGGCGCGCCTGGCTGCAGCGGCGTAGGCTGCTCGTCGGCCACAGGAGCGGTCGCAGCGTCGGTCTCATCCGCGGTCGCGCTCGCGTCGGTGTCGATCGCGCCCGCCTCTCCAGCGTCGGGGTCGCCGAGCGGCGCCATGCCTTCGGGAGCGCTTCCGTACAGGACGAACTCGCTGACGCAGAGCTCTCTCCACGCCGCGCGCGAGCCCGCGCGCTCGGCGCTGATCGTGAAGCGATAGACGCCGCCGCTGCCAGAGAGCGCGAAGGTCTGCAGCGCCCTCGACTCGGCGTCGAGCGCGAACTCGCCCAGGTCCACGCCGTCGCGGCTCACGCGCACGCGCTCGACGCGATGGTTCATCGCGAACAGGTCGTTGCGGCCGTTTTGTCTGGTGAATCCCGAGGTCAACGCGAAGGACGAGACCGTCACGCCCGCGGGCACGCTCAGCTCGAACCACGCGCCGACGAGGTCGCCCGTGCGGGAGTTCCACGCGGTGGCGAGGTCGTTGTCGAGCATCTTGTCGGCGCCGGTCGAAGCCCCTGTGGTCGACGACGCCCGCACCGTGAGCCGCAGCCGACGGATCAAGTCTTCTCCGATGGGAGCGCCGATGGGCCCGCTCGCGCTCGGCGCGCTCGGCGCTGCGTCGATGACCGACGGCGCGCTCGGGCCCACCCCCGCGTCCGGCGTCGCGGGTGTGGGCGTCGGCGTCGGCGTGGGATTGCTCGGCGTCGGGCTCTTGCAAGCGACAATCGCGGTCAGCGCCCAGGTCGCGAGCGAGACAGTTCGGTGCGTCTTCATCGTCCTCCGGTCGCGGATTGCAACGCAGAACACCCCCTCGTGTCCTCCCGTTTGTGCGAGGTCCGTGGGTGATTTCTACGCCGCCCGCGCTCGTACACCCGGCTCGATCACGCACGCCGCATCGCTGACGACCGATGGCTACGGCGTCGCGTACCCGAGCAACTGCTCCATCGTCTGCCCCTCGCAGCTCGCGCTCTGCGACACGAAGTGATCGGTGCCCGCGCCCACGCGGCAACGATAGAGCGCGACGAGGCCTGGCTCCGCGCTGGTCGCGGCGTAGCCCACCGGGCCGAGCATCTCTTGCCCCTCGCAGCCCACGTCGCGCGTGAGAAAATTGTGCATCCCCGCGCGGCACTCGAAGAGCAACACCGCGCCCGCGCGAGGCTCTCGCCACAAGCGCCAGGACTGCTCTGTCGCGAAGCCGCTCGGCGCGACGCGCGACGAGGCCCAGTGCCCGCGCGCCGCGTTGTAGCTGCGACGAAGCCGCGTGTACGGCAGCTCTTCGAAGCCGCACGAGAGCATCGGCGGCGCGAGGTCGTTGCGGTTGGCCATGGCCCAGACGCTCCACGCGGGCTTGGCGCTGCGATCGGGGTTGCGCAGCCCGAGCCCGAGGCCCGCGGCGGTCTCGGCCGAGTGATCGACCATGCGGTGATAGACGTAGTTGTCGATCCCCGGCGTCCCGAGGACGTTGCGAAACGAGTCGCACACGCCCGTCGCTTGCGCGGCCGGTGACGAGCTCGGCGCGATCGAGTTGACCCCGCTCTCGGTCAGCTCGACGGTCCACGCGCTCGGCACCGAGGGATACCTCGCGCGGAGAAACTGCACGACGGCGCCGAGGTTTCCGTACGTCACGCGGGGCCAATCGTCCGGAGAAAATCCAGGGCGCAAGAGGTTCGGCGGATACGGGTGATACGCCACGCTCCACGCCCGCGGCGCCACCAGCGGCGCGAGGCCCGTCAGAAACGTCTCCACGGACAACAGCGGCGACGAAGCCCCGGGGTTGTCGAACGCCCTGCCGAAGTGATGCTCGAACGAGAAGAGCACCCGCGCCGTCGGCTGTTCGGCGACGATCGCATCGTACGCGGCGTTGTACACACCCGCATACCGTCGGATCCACGCGTTGGGATCGCACGCGCCGCCGCCCTGGCCGCAGCCGATGTCGAACCAATCGTTGGCGTTCACTTCGTTCCAGATCACGAAGTCCGCGAGGCGACCGTTGCCGTGGTGACCATCGTAGCGGCGAGCGATCATCCTCGCGAACCGCGCGAAGTCCGCGTCGTTCGCCGCAGGGCAAAACCACTCGAAGCCCGGCCCGGCGGGCGTGCACGGCTGCCCAGCGCGGCTCCACGGCGGGCTCCCGTACACGACCGCGCTCACCACGAGCCCCGCAGCCGTGTACGCGCGGATCTCTGCGTCCACCGTGGGCTCGATCGTGAAGCACCGCCCGTCGAACGTGATCTCACCGGCGCCGCACGGCGCGCGACGATCCGCGCCCTGCCACTGAGCCCAGACCATGTTCACCGCGATTCCACCGGTGTTGTTGCCGATCACCTCGCCGCGGTCTGGCCAAAAATCAGGCTGCAGCGCCTTGATCCGATACGCGCTGCGCGTCGGGTACGGCAGCGGCGCGGGGCGGGCGCAGCGATGGTCGGCGCCGCACACCTCGGGGTCCGCGCACACCGCACACGAAATCAAGCCACCGCAGCCGTCCTCGACCGCTCCGCACGCGCCCGCGGGGCACGCGCGCAGCACACAAGCGTCGCTCGGCGCAGCGGCGTCCGCGTCAGGTCGCGACGAGCCAGCGTCGAGCGACGCCGCCCCGTCGCTCGCGTCCGCGTCGATCTCTGCGTCGATGCGCGCGCTGCCAACATCCGCCACGACGTCGTGTGACTGACGGTCGAGCGCCGCGTCGCGCGCTGGCTGCGAAGGTTCGGAGCAAGCGCAGAGCGCGAAGAGGCTGAAGAGTGTGCGTCGCATGGTCGGTCTTCGCCTCGATCCCCCCGAGGCGCCGGCCATGCTACTGCGAACCGCGAGCGCGCGAAGCGCTCAGCATTGGCTCACTTCGGAGCGGGCGTGCTGGCGGGCGCCGCCGCCGGGTCCACGATGCGGAAGTCCACGCGACGGTTGCGCGCCTGCGCGTTGCGACGAGCGCGGCGAGCCATGCCCGCGGTGATGGGCTCGAGCGGACGCGACTCGCCGAAGCCGTGCCCTTCGAGGCGCGAGGCCTCGACGCCGTGCTCGCTCAGCCAGCGCACGACGCTCTGCGCGCGGCGCTCGGAGAGGGCCATGTTCTCTTGGTCTCCGCCCACGTCGTCGGTGTGACCTTCGACCGATACGCGACGGACATCGGGGCTCGCGCGAAGCGCGTCGCCGACGGCCTGCAGGATCGGAAACGACCGCGGAAGAATCGTGTCGCGGTTGTGCGCGAAGAAGACCGGCGTGTTGATCTGGATGGTGTTTCCCGAGAACACGACCTGGCCGGGGCAGCCGTTGCGGTTGGGGTCGGTGCTCGGCGCGCCGGGCTGATCGGGGCAGTGATCGACGGCGTCCGCGACGCTGTCACGGTCACGATCCGACGTGGGGCAACCAGCGCGCGCGGGGTCCGGGTGCGGGCCCGCAGGCACGTCGCGGCACTGGTCCGCGGAGTTGAGCACGCCGTCGTTGTCCGCGTCGCCGTCGGGGCAGCCGCGGCGCGCGGGATCGGGGTGCTCGCCCTGCGCTTCGTTGACGCACTGGTCTTCGCTGTCGAGCACGCCGTCGCGATCGGTGTCCGCGATGGGGCAGCCGGGACGCGCGGGATCGGGCGTGGGGCCCTGCGCGACGTCGCGGCACTGGTCGGTCGAGTTGCGAACGCCGTCGCTGTCGGCGTCGCCGTCGGGACAGCCTGGGCGCGAGGGGTCGGGGTTGGCGCCTTGCGGCTCGCTGACGCACTGATCGTCGCGGTCGACGACGCCGTCGCTGTCGGTGTCTGCGGGAGGCGCTTCTGCTTCGGCGCGCGGCGTGCCGATGGTGAACGAGAGCCCACCGGCCAGCCACATCGCGTCGGACGGAGCCGACTCTTCATCGGGCTGCAGCACGTGGCCGTAGCGCACGACGGGGCCGATCGCGAAGTAGCGGTGCAGCTGAAACTCGAAGCCCAAGCCCGCGTCGAAGTGAAAGCGCGTGAGGGGACCGGTGAAGCCGACGCCCGCGTTTCCGTCGATGAACAAGCGACCGACGCGGCCGAGCATGGGCTCGAAGCGCAGACCGCCGGTCAGGCCGAGCACGTGACCGATGTCACCGCTCGGCGTGGCGTTGAGAAAGAGCCAGTTGCTCACGGAGAGCTGTACCGAGAGCCAGTCGATGGGCGCGACGAACAAGCGTCCCGTCCCCTGAAAGCCCACCGAGTCGAACCGCAGCGATTGCCGCTGCCAATCCGAGAGCATGGCCCCCGCGCCGAGCTCTCCACGAAAGCCGAAACGCACTTGCGCGTCCGCGTCCTGCGTGGACGCCATCACGCCTGCGGCGATCAACGCCGACAGAACACCTGCGCGCGCTCCCGCGCGCTTCGAGCGACTCCCTGTCATAGATCAGGGTTTATACCGAAGACGCCCGTACAGGGTAGAATTTTTTCCAGGTTAACCCACCGACGCGTGGTGGAGTTCGCTGGACGTTAGGGGCAGCGCAGGGTTCCGAGCAGCGACTCGACGGCGTACGCGGTCTCGAAGAGCGCGGGCTCTTCGAAGGCGCGACCGACGAGCTGCAGTCCGACGGGCAGCGCGCTGCCAGCGTCCCCGCTGCGAACGGTCCCCGTGGGGAGGCTCAGCGCGGGCAGCCCCGCGAGCGACGCGGGCAGCGTGCACACGTCGGCGAGGTACATCGCGAGGGGATCGCTCGTGCGCTCGCCGAGCTTCCACGCAGGGACGGGAGAGGTCGGCGTGGCGATCACGTCCACGTGCTCGAACGCGCGGTCGAAGTCCTGTCGGATGAGCGTCCGAACCTTCTGCGCCTTGCCGTAGAACGCGTCGTAGTAGCCCTCGCTGAGCGCGAACGTCCCGAGCAAGATGCGGCGCTTGACCTCGGGGCCGAAGCCCGCCTCGCGCGTGCGGCCGTAGAGCTCGTCGATCGAGCCCTTGTCCGCGCCCTTGCGCAAGCCGTAGCGGACGCCGTCGAAGCGGGCGAGGTTCGAGCTGCACTCGGCGGGCGCGAGCACGTAGTACGCGGCGATCCCGTAGCTCGTGTGCGGCATCGAGAGCTCGACGAGCTTCGCGCCGGCGCGCTCGAGCTTCGCGAGCGCCTCGCGGATCGACGCGCCCACGGCGGGGTCCATCCCCTCGGCGAAGTACTCTTTGGGGACGCCGATGCGCACGCCCTCGATCGCCTTCGCGCCGCGCGAGAAGTCCGCGCGATCCACGGGGCGATCGACGCACGTCGCGTCGTGCGGGTCGTGCCCTGCGATCGCGCTGTGAATCAGCTCGGCGTCGCGCACGTTGGCGGCGAACGGGCTCACCGTGTCGAGCGAGCTCGCGAAGGCGATGAGCCCGTAGCGAGAGACCCTTCCGTACGAAGGCTTGAACCCGACGATGCCCGTGAGCGCCGCAGGCTGACGAACGGAGCCGCCCGTGTCCGAGCCGAGCGAGAGGTGCGAGAGCCGCGCAGAGACGGCGACGGCGCTGCCGCCGGAGGAGCCGCCGGGGGTGCGCGTCGTGTCCCACGGGTTCTTCGCGGGATAAAACGCGCTGTTCTCCGTGGAAGAGCCCATGGCGAACTCGTCCATGTTGGTCTTTCCGACGATCACCGCGCCGCGCTCGCGCAGGCGACCGACCACGTGCGCGTCGTAGGGAGGCACGTACGCTTCGAGCATCTTCGATGCGCACGTCGTGCGCAGCCCGCGCGTCGTAAACGCGTCCTTCACCGCGACGCTGACGCCCGCGAGCGCAAACCGCTCAGCGAGCGTCGCCTCGCTCGTGCCCTTCGCCCGCTCCGCAGCGAGCGCGTCGTCGACGGTGCGCGCCGCAGCGAGCGCGCCCTCGGCGTCCACCGTCAAGAACGCCCCGAGCGCACCGGGGCCGTCCTTCGCGGCGATCGCCGCGAGCGACGCGCGCGCCACAGAGAGCGCAGAGCGCTTGCCCGAACGCACATCAGCCGCGATTTCGCTGGCCGAAAGCGACATCACATCGTCACTCATCGCTCATCCCTCTACGAAGCGCGGAACAGCGAACTGCCCGTCAGCCTTGGCCGGAGCCTGCGCCAGCGCCTCTTCGCGCGGCAGACCTTCGACCGCTTTGTCCTCCGCCAGGGGCGCGCGCACCGCCACCACGTGGCTGGTCGGCGCGACGTCGGCGGTGTCGAGCTCGTCGAGCGTCGCGATGTAGTCGAGCACCCGCGCGAGCTGCGGCTGCATCGTCGCGACCTCGTTTGTAGAGAGCTCTAGCCTCGCGAGGGCAGCGACCTTCTGCACGTCGATGCGGCGGTTCGAGTCAGTCATGGGCGCGAAGCGATAGCATGGCCAGCGGGCGGATTTCACCACTTGCGCCGCGGGCTCGTGCGCGCGTGGCCCGCAGCGTGCCGCAAAGAACCGCGCGGCGCCTGTACGCCTGCGATTGACCCGAGCGGGTCGAATCGACGACACTCCGCTCGTGACGATGCGGCGCGCGATCGGCACGCACGGAGGAGACGACGGTCCCTGGGATGACAGGGAGTCCGAGCACTCTCACTCGCGACGTGCGCCCCTCGGCGGGGCCGATGAGATCGCGGCGGCCGTGCACGAAGTGCAAAACGCCCTCGCGAGCGCGCTCTTCTCCGTCGACGTCGCAAGGCGCAGCGCAGACCCCTCTGAGCGCTCTCGCGCCCTCGCCACGATCGAGCGAACCATCGAGCGCGCCCGCGCCATGCTGAGCGGGATGGCCGACCCGGCGCAGCGATTTCACGTCAAGTGCGCGACGTTTCGCATGGCCGCCGTGGTCGAAGAGGTCGCCGCGCTGCTTCGCCCCCGCTGCGAAGCGCACGGCGTCAAGCTGGTCACCCAGACGGACGCCGAGCTCAAGGCCCACGGCGACGCAGACCGCGTCGTGCAAGTGCTGACCAACCTCGTGCTCAACGCCCTCGACGCGGTTCAAGCCATGGCCA
Source organism: Myxococcales bacterium (assembly GCA_013298625.1). Classification (GTDB taxonomy): domain Bacteria; phylum Myxococcota_A; class Polyangia; order Polyangiales. The sequence goes on along the minus strand of JAAFIF010000015.1, from coordinate 100,332 downwards.
AGCGCCCAGCCCAGCGCGGGATCATCACGATCTTGTGCAGGGCCCGCGACGCGAGCGCCATGGAGTTCGTCGTGGCCGACGACGGGACGGGCATGAGCGCAGAGACGCTCGCGCGCGTGTTCGACCCGGGCTTCACCACACATCCGCGCGCAGAAGGCACGCGCAAAGCAGGCACTGGCCTCGGCATGGGCGTCTCGCGCATGCTCGTGCAAGCGATGGGCGGCGTCATGGACGTCCACTCGACCGAGGGCCGCGGAACCGAAGTGTGCGTCGCCCTCCCTCGCGGCGACGTCGTGAGCGCTCCGGCGCCCATGCCCGCGCGCGACCGCGACGAAGACCTCCCCGACGGGCTCAGAGTGCTGGTCGTCGACGACGAGCCCTCCATCCGCGAGCTGCTCGTGACCGCGCTCTCTTTGCGCGGCGCGGCTGTGCAAGCCGCGGCGAGCAGCGACGAGGCGCGCGCCATCCTCGCCGCCGAGCGCTTCGACGTCGCCCTCATCGACGAGACCCTCGGCGTCAACGACCGCGGCGCGGCGCTCGTCGAAGCGATGCTCGATCAAACTCCGTCCGCCACGGTCCTGCTCATGACCGGCGCTCCGACGCTCGATCACCTGCCCGCCCGCGTCGCCCGCTGCCTGCTCCGCAAGCCCTTCTCGCTCGACGAAGCCGTGAGGACCATCCTCCGCGCGCGCGAAGGCGAGAGCACCTGAGCCGTCGCGACACCGTTGTCATCCGGCGAGCGCGTCGCGCATCGGGCGGTGTGCCACGCGTTGGCACAGCGCTCTACGCGCGGGCTCTGCGCGGTGTTTCGCTGTGTTTTTGCTGAGCGATGCGCACTCCATCGCGGTTGGCACCGACCGTGAAGAAGCGACCTGCCGTCGGAGGTCATCGCATGAACAACGCTTCGCTTCTCTCGGTCGCCCTCGCTTCAGTGGTCTCGCTCGGGGCCTGTGCGCCGCCGCAAGACATCGCGCCGCCGGGCGAGAAGATCGCGACCAGCGTCCCGCGCGAAGCGTCGAGCTCGGTCTCGATCGAGACGCAGCGGACGCTCACCGCCGCGCAGCTCTCGCTGGGACTCTCGCTGGGAAGCGAGGCCCTTCCCCCCACGCGCAACGCCATGATCTCTCCGTGGAGCATCCACAGCGCCCTCACGATGGCCCAGCAGGGCGCGCGCGGCGCCACGGCCGAGGGGCTCTCGAGCGTGCTCGGCACCGGCCCGATGGGCGCGAGCGCGCTCGACGCGTACAACGCCGTGGACCGCGCGCTGCGCGAGCGCCGGACCAACGGGGTGATCCTGCGCACGGCCAACGCGGTGTTCGCCCGACGCGGGCTGCAGTTTCAGCAGTCGTACGTGGACGCGCTGTCCGCGCACTTTCCGGTCGGGCTGAGCGCGCTTGATTTTGTGGGCGCGCCCGACCGCTCGCGGATTGCCATCAACCAGTGGGTCTCGGACACGACCGAAGGCAAGATCCCGTCGCTCTTCGCCGAGGGCACGATCCACAGCGATACGCGCATGGTGCTCGTCAACGCGACGTACTTCTACGGCCCGTGGAAGCACTCGTTCGACCCGGCGCAGACGCAGTCGAGCGCGTTTTCGCTGCGCGACGGCAGCACCGCGCAGGTTGCGAAGATGCGCAGGGCGTTCGCGGCGCGCAGCGCGAGCAGCGATGGGTGGCGCGCGATCGAGCTGCCGTACGCGAACGAGCAGCTCTCGATGGTCGCGATCGTCCCGGCAGACGGCGACGTGGCTGCGCTCGAAGCAGCGCTCAGCGACGGTCGTTGGAGCGCCGTCTCGAGCGCCCTCGACGCCCTGCCTGCGTCGCACCTCGAGGTGCTCTTGCCGAAGTTTCGCTTCACGCACAGGGCCGAGCTCGGCGCGAGGCTCGCCGCGATGGGCGCAGCAGAAGCCTTCAGCGATCGCGCGGACTTCTCTGGGGTGACCACGGACGTCTCGATGCGCATCGAGCGCGTGATTCACAGCACGTTCATCGCCGTCGACGAGCGAGGAACCGAGGCCGCCGCGGCCACGGGTATCACCTTCGGGCCGACCTCCATCGCGCCGGTGCGACAGTTCGACATCGACCGCCCGTTTGTCTTCGTGATCCGCGACGTGCAGACCGGCGCGGCGCTGTTCGTCGGACACGTGCTCGACCCTCGCGCCTAAACCAATCCCGCGACGGTTGTCGTAGTTCTCTCTGTTCGCGGTCTTGGTTTGACTTAGTTTCAACCGCGCTCATCCGCTTGGGCATCTTCGATGCCCGTCGCGGGCGCGGTATAGCGCGCAAAGCGAGGACACTGGAGTCTGTCATGCGCAAGCACAGGTTCATCGTCGCGGTATCGGTCGCCCTCGCGAGCGCGAGCGCCCACGCTCAGTCGCTCGACAGCGAGGTCGCCAGCGCTCCTGCGGCCGAGCAGATCGCGCCGATACGCGTGAGCGCCGCGCCCGCGACGGTGCCCGCGTTCGACGCCAACCAGTATCACCAGCGATCGACCACGCTCTTCGGCGTCGCCTCGCTCGGCGTCGGATCCATCCCCGGCATCAACCCGTACTGGAACCCCGGGATCAACCTGGCCTTCACGGTCCGCTCGCTCTGGAGCGGCTTCGTCCTCGACGCCGGGCTCGACGTGCTCTTCAGCGGCGCGTGCATCGGTCGCTCGTGCTCGGTGCTGTTGATCCAACCGTCGATCCGCGCGGGCTACAGCGGGACGGTCAACGCGCGCGTGGCGCTCGGGTTTCGCGCGGGGTATTCGCCAGGCCTCGCGCTCGGCAACGCGCCCGCGGGCTTGTTGCACCAGCTCGACGGCGACCTGCACGTGACGGCGATCACGGCGAGGGGCGCGGTCATCGAGCCGTTTCTGGGCGGCGGCGTGCTGATCGCGTCGCCCCTGCTTCCCGTGGCGATCCTCGGGCTGCGCATCGGCGCGTCGCTCTGAGCGGCGGCGCTCACGAGAGCGTGCGAACGCGGACGCCCGTCTCGGGGCCGTACGTCCCGATGCGAAACGCGTTGCGGACCGGCGCGGGTTCGGCGAGCTCGAAGCGCTGCGAAGACAGCAGCGTCCCGAGCATGACGGCGAGCTCGTACCCGGCGAACGCAGCGCCGAGGCACCGACGATGACCGCCACCAAACGGGAGGTACTCGAACGGCGTGTAGCTCTTCTCGATGAAGCGCTCGGGACGAAACGCAAACGGCTCGGCGAACACCGCCTCGCGGTGGTGCGCGGCGAACGCGTTGGCGGCCACCATCGTCCCCGCGGGCAGCTCGTACGCGCCCAGCGACAGCGGCCTGGCGCACCGCCGTTGCACCAGCGGAACAGGCGGGTGCATCCGCAGCGTCTCGTCGCACACCGCGCGCAGGTACCGAAGGTTCACCAGCGAATCTGCCGTTGGAATCGCAGCCCCCGAGCGCGCCTCGTCGAGCTCTCGCACGAGCGTCGCGAGCGCGTTCGGCGCGCGCAAGAGCTCGTACACGGCCCACGCGACGGACGTGGCAGTGGTCTCGTGCCCAGCCACGACGAAGGTCAGCAGCTGCTCGATCACGTCGCGCTCGCTCAGCGCCTGGCCCTCTTCGTCCCGCGCCGCGACGAGCAGCGAGAGGACGTCGTCGCCGGGCGCGTCACGCTTGAGCGCGATCAACGCGCGCATCGTCTCTTCGAGCGCCTCCGCTTTGCGCCGAAACTTCGCCCACGGCCCGAGCCCGAAGAACTCTCGCTGCAACGCGGCAAACGTCGCGATGAGAGGGTTGAACGAGTCCACGACGCCGAGGATTCCCTCGTGCAGCGAGCGCACTCGCGCGGGGTCTTGCTCGCCAAAGATCGCCTCGATGATCACGTCGAGCGTGATGCCTTGCGCCACGGGGAGGATGGGCGCGACGCGATCGCGCGGCAGAGAAGCAGACCACCGCACCGTCGCCTGCTGCATGCGCGCGGCATAACCTCGGACGCGCTCTCCATGAAACGCCGGCATGAGCAGCTTGCGCGTGCGTCGATGCGGCTCGCCCGCCTGCAAGAAGATCGAGCCGCGCCCGAGGATCACCGAGATCGCCTCGTTGGTCGCCGAGGCGAACGCCAGCGGATCGGCGCTGAAGATCGCGCGGATCTCCGTCGGATCCGCGGTGCACACGATGGGCTCGGCGCCGAGGATGGGCACGGTGATCGTGTCGCCGAACTCCCTCGCGAGCGCGACCATGTACGGAAACGGATCGCGCATGTGTCGCAGCTGCGGCAGCGCCGAGCGCGGACCGGGAGGCAAGTGAGCCATCACGCGCGAGTGTACGACGGCGATGCGCGAGCGATCGGTCACGGCGCGGGCGGATATCTCGCGCTTGACCAACCGCGTGGACAAGGGCTCTCGTAGAGCCTCAACTTCATGGCGACGCTCGATGTCTTCTACCGAGACGACACCGTTCTGTACGGTGATTTGCAGGGCATCTGGCTGATGTTTCTCTTCGGTCCGCCGGACGCGCCGAGGATGAAGCGCGCCGGTCCGACGTTGACCGAGATGTCCAAGCGCTACCCGGACGGGTTCGCAAACATCACGCTCGTCACGCAAGAGGCAGGGCTCACGATGGACGCCGCGAGCCGCCAGGCCGCCGCGGACCTCACCGCGCAGTTCGCCCAACAGATGAAGTCCGACTGCACGGTGGTCGACGGCGACGGCTTCTGGCCGGCGACCGTCCGCGCGATCATCGGGGCGGTTCAGATCCTCTCGCGCGTTCGACACCCGCGCGCGTCGTTTCGAACGTTGCCCGAGGCCATCGACTGGTCGCTCCAATACATGCCCAGCGCGACGCGGCAGGGCTACGACAAGCGCGCCGCGCTCGCTGCGGCCGAGGCCGCGCTGGCGTCGGTGCGCGCCGGTTGAGCCAAACCCCGCTATCCTCCGCGCAGTGCCCCCGCTCAGCCGCACCGAGATCCTCGCGCTCGTCGAGCGCTCACCCGCCTGCGTCGCCGCTCACGATCGTGACGGTTGGCTCGCGCTCTTCTCCGACGAGGCCGCGATCGAAGACCCGGTCGGATCCCCCGCCGCGCCGAAGAGCACGGGTGTGCTCGCGCGCTTCTGGGACGCCTTCATCGCGCCCAATCAGATCCGCTTCGACGTGCGCGCGGACCACACGTTCGCCAGCAGCACGCTGCGCGACGCGCTCATTCACACGACCACGCCGAGCGGCGTCAGCGTCGACGTCGAGGCGTACCTCGAGTATCGACTGGCGCCCGACGGACAGCGGGTCGAGCGCATGCGGGCGTTCTGGTCGCTGCGCGCCATGGTGCTCTTCGTCGTGAAGAGCGGGCCGCGCGCGTGGTTCGCCATGACGGGGCTGTTCGCCAACATGCTGCGACACCTGGGATTTTCCTGGGTGTTTCGCTACCTCGCGTCGCTGTGGCGCACCGTGGGACCGCGCGGCGCCGAGCGCGCTCACGCGATCGCAGAGGCCCTCTCGCGCCGCGACGACGCGCTGCTCGCGACGCTGTTCGCGCCCGGCGCCGCCATCGAGCGCGCGGGGGTGTTGCAGCGCCCCGAAGACCTGCTCGCGTCGATCCCTGAAGGCTCGACGGTCACGATCGAAGCGCCCGTGGTCGCGGGCTATCACTGCGCGTTTCGCTACAGCATCGCCTCGCCCGGCGCAGAGCCGACGCGCGCGATCGGCGTGCTCTCGTTCGACCCTGCCTCGCTCGTCCCCGCGTCGCTCACGTTGAGCACTTGAATGCACACACGCTGATTCAAGAGTCCCTCCGATCATCGCGTCGCGCCGCCTGCTCAGCGAGTCGAGCCTCCCACCGCGCAAACGCCCGGGCGTACTCCTTCTGCCGCTCGATCGGCTGGACCTTCGCGATCGCCACCCGCGCGGCCTCGATCGTCGCCGGCGTCACGATCCGGTCGAGCAGGTTCAGCAGGCTGAGCCAGCGACCTCGGTCCGTGGCGCGCAACGCCAGCTCGATCGTCGCGTCCACCGCTGGCCCGCACCGCGCGTAGGCGCTCAGCGTCGAGCACAGCCACGCCGTCGAGCGCTGATCGCCCCGCTCGCGCTCGAGCGCGAGCCACTGCTCGTAAAGCACGCGGTCCTCGGAGACGCGCTCGGCCAACACCATCGCAGCCCCTTCGCTGTCACCGCGCTCCACGAGGCGCCACGCGATCGACTCGAGCGCGGCGCGCGACTGCGGCGTTCGGCCCCAACCTGCATACGTGAGTCGCATCGTCGTGCGCGCGGTCATCGCCCCGCCCTCGTCCACGATGTGCCGCCGTAGGGACTGCGCGAACGCGAGCGCCGGAGAGCCCTTCACGCGCAGCTCGCGCCCGTCCGCGTGCTCGTCGAGCGCCGCCACGAGCGCGTCGAGCGCGTCCGTCGTCAGGCGCGGCGCGCACAGCAACGGGCAGGAGTCCGACGGGATTCCGCTCTGCTCGACGTGCTCGCGGATCCTCACGACGTTGTCGTCACGCTCTTGGATGGCCTTGATTCCGTGCAGCCACAGCAGCGGAGGCCCCATCCCGAGCGCGTCGAGAAGCCACAGCTGGTGGTCGGCCTCGACCCGCGCGTTCTTCTTCGCGCGCGCCGCGTACACGACCGCGACGACCGGCTGCGACGGGTCTTCTTCTCCGACGACGTCCCAGCCGCCAACGGTCACGAACACGTACTCGCGTCGCGAGGACGCCCACGAATCCCCCTCGCGCAAGAGCGCCCACAGCTCGCTCTCGGGTCCCGCCGCCGGCCCGTGGATCAACGCTCGCACCCGCGGTCTTCCCTTGCGATCACAGGCAGGAAGCACCAGCGCCGGGTCGTCCTCGAAGGGCCCCGCAGGCGCCACTCCGCGGCGATCGCCGCTCAGCACCTGCGCCGTCGTCCACCGTGAGCGGGCGCGCGCCTCGATCGCCGCGACCCGCGTGGCGGCCAGCGACGCGAGCGACGAGCGCTCGTCGAAGGGGGAGGTGTTCGACCGCAACAGCCGCAGAAACGCGCGCGCGTCGAGGTCCAGCGCGCACGCCGGGTGCAGGCTCGCGGCGGCGCGCGTCGCCGCGGCGTCACGCGAGCGCAGCACGAAGTGATCATCGACTGCGATGGTTTCGCCGCAGCGCGAACAAGCGAGGGGGCGATCGGCGCGCTCGAGGGTGGTTGTGACAGCGTTGCTCACGACGAGCTGCGCTCTACCAGAGCAGCGGGATCAGCGCCTTGCGCTCTTTGGGGTAGTCCTCGAAGCGGTCGCGGTACCAGCGGTGCGTGGCGATCGCGCGCGGGATCAGGTTGGCTGCGCTGATGACGAAGATGAAGACGCCCGCGAGCGACCAGGTGCAGAGCGCGAAGCCGGCCCAGCCGACGAGCTCGCACAGGTAGCTCGGGCTCGAGACCCAGCGAAACAATCCTCCGGTGGGAATGCGGTAGATCTTCTCTCCGCGCTCGACCTCTTCGCGCGAGCGGAGGTTGCGGATGATCGAGTCCGAGTGAAGCGTGCACGCGAAGGCCGTGTAGTAGAGGGCGAAGCCGACGATGAAGCGCGGGTCGCTCAGCCACGCGCGGTCGTAGTGCGCGCCGAGGCCCGCGAAGAACGCGCCGTGAAAGTACCCGTGCGCGGAGGTCACGAGCCAGCCCGTCGCCATGACGAGCAGGCTGAACGAGCCTTTGTGCCCGCGCGCGACGCGCATGGAGAGCGGAAAGTAGAAGCCACGATTGGCGTAGTGCACGCACCACATGGCGGCGAGGATCATCGGGACGAGCTCGGCGCGACGCTCTCCGCGCGAGAAGAAATAGAGAAAGCTCAGCGTCGCGGGCAGCTCCATGAGAAACCACCCGAGCCTCGGGTCGACGCTGACGCCGAAGCGCTCGCTCGCGAAGCGCCCGTACGGCGACGGAAAGAACCAGCTCACCGCGAACACGAACGCCGCGAACGCGAGGGCGATCGCCATGAGCGTGTCGTACCGCGCGTCACCTGTGTACCAATGGTCCCAGCGCATGAGGGCGCGGAGTGTACCGCGGGCGGGGATCGCTCAGAGCAGCGCGCGCGCGCGCTTCACGAGGGCCATGACTTCTTGTCGCGTCCGCTCGGGCTCTTCGCGGACGGGGCCGATGGGGCGGGACTCGCCGATGACGAGCGCGCAGCGGATCGAGGGCAGCGCAGAGACCTTGGCGAGGTGCGCACCGAAGGACTTCTCGACGTATTGGGCGCGCTCTTCGTAGGCGAATCCCACGGGCAACACGCGCACGGACAGGTCCTTGGCGGCGACGAACGCGCCGGGATGAAACGGCCGCACGTCGTCGCCCGGATACGTCGTCCCCTCGGGAAAGACCAAGACGCTCTCTGCCGCCTTGAGCACGCGGCGCATGGCTTTGACCGCGCCTGCGCGGGAGTTCTGGTCCTTGCGATCGACGAAGAGCGTCCCGATGTGCTTGGCCGCGGGGCCGATCGCGGGCCAGGTCGACAGGTCTGCGCGCGAGAGAAACGAGCCGTCGAAGAGCGAGCCCAAGATCGGGATGTCGAAGCCCGAGCGGTGGTTGCTCACGATCACCCGCGCGCCGTCCCGCGCGGGGGCGTCTCCGTCGCGCACGACGCGCACGTCGAAGATCTGCAAGCAGCGCCGCATGAAGCGACGGATGTGCTTTCCGCGCAGCGCCGAGCGCCGCGCCTCAGCGACGAGCTGCTCTTGCGCGAGCATCCACGGAAACGACGCGGCGAGCAGCCCCCCGAGCGCCGCCGTGCGGGCCGTGCGCCGGGCGCGCGCCATGGGATCCAGTTCTTCCATCGCAGACTCGTTGAAGAATACCTCGGACCCAGGGTCTGACTCTACGTTTGCCTCTGCTCGTTCGCCGCGCGCGACGCGAGCGCGACCGCGCGCCCTCGTGCGATAGTGCCCGCCATGCGAAACGCGCTCTTGTCCTTGGGCTTTGCACTCTCGACCGCGCTCGCGGCGTGCAGCCCGCCGCCGCCCACCGCCTGCGTCCCCTCGTGTCGCGAGGGCTTCTCGTGCGTGTCAGGGGCCTGCGTCTCGAGCTGCAACCCCGCCTGCGCCGCGGGCGAGCGCTGCGACACCAGCGGAGGCCGCACCCGCTGCGTGGCTGCGACCGACGGCGGCTCGGGCAGCGACGGAGCCACGGTCAACGACAGCGGCTCAGCGCTCGACAGCGCGACAGAGACCGACTCGTCCGTCGCGATGGACACGGGCGTGGTCACCGACACCGGCGTCGCAACGGACACGGGCGCATCGAGCATGGACTCGACCGTCAGCGACACCGGCGTGCGCACGGACGGCGCGAGCCCGACGGACTCGGGCAGCGTCGGCGCCGACGCAGCGGACGCGCGCCCCTCGTGCGGAGCCGCCGGGCAACCGTGCTGCGGTCGCTACTGCGCGTACGGCTCGACCTGCGAGATTCCGACAGGATCGATGACCGGGACGTGCGTTGCGTTTACGCCGGTCGCCAACGAGTGCGTCGGGACCATGGGCTGCGCGATGCCCGCCCAACGCTGCGGCGTCGGCTACCAGTGCGGCGAGCGCCGCTGCAACCTCTGCATGGCCAACGCGGGGACTCTCGCGCTGGGCGCGGTGTGTACGTCCAGCGCGCAGTGCGACAGCGCGTTCTGCTTCGGCGGACGGTGCGTCTCGCTCTGCACCCCCGGCGCCGCGGGAGACATGGCGTGCGCCGCGATGCTCCCGGGCGGCGTGTGCGGCAGCGGATCGTCGTCGCTCGGCGTGATGCCCGAAGGCGGGGCCGCGCGCAGCTCGGTGCTCTCGTTCGGCGCGTGCCGCAAGAGCTGCTCGCGGCCGACCGACTGCGCCGCGGGCGAAGCGTGCTCGCCGACGACCAACGAAGGCGCAGACCGCGTTGATTTCTTGTGCCGCTCGACGAGCAGCGGGCTCGCTGGGGGAGCGGCGTGCGCGAGCAACGCGGTGTGCGCGTCGGGCAGCTGCGTGTTCAGCGGGATGAGCGGCGTGTGCTTCGCGCCGTGCGTGACCAACGCGGACTGCCCCGCGAGCGCACCGATGTGCGTGGATCTCACGTGGACGCGCCCCTCGGGCGGAGCGCAGACGGGACGCGCCTGCGTCGTGCGCTGAGCGAGGATCGCCCCTACGCCGCCTCGGTCAGCGCCTTGTATGCGCGCACCACGTCGACCAGCTTGCGCGCGCGGCGGTCGCGCTCTTCGTCGCTCACGCCGTGGGCTCGGTCGGGGTGCAGCTCCATCACCAGCGCGCGAAAGGCCGCGCGCACCGCGCTCGGCTCGCTCTCGGGGCTTACGCCCAGCAGCGCGAACTCTCGCGCCATCGGGTGATACGCCTGCGCGCGGCTCACCCGCGGCTGCCGCGCCCGCTCGGTGCTCGCGCGCGCCTCGTCCCGCGCCTGCTTGCGGGGCCGCCCGTAGTACACGTCCCGCGCTTCGAGCGGGATCTGCTCGGCCGCCCCGTTGGGCAAAGGGCGCGCAACGCGAAAGCGCAGCTCGGCGTCGCGCAGGTCGTAGAGCATCTCGAGTCGCGCCCGCTGTTGCTCGGCGAGCAGGTCGTCGAGCTGATTGGGGTCGATCGCGCGCGTGGCGACCAGGGCGTGCCCGATGCGAAGCCCCCTGGCGTGCGCGAACATCCGCGCGCGCTCGACCAGCGTTCGACCGATGCCCCAGCGGCGCGCCGCGACGTCGCCCAGGCGCAGCACCGCGCTCTCGCTCTCGACCGCGTGCACGTAGCCGCGACGCAGATGAATCGCGTGCCGCGCGCGGGGCTCGATCAGCTCGAGCACGCCCGTCGCGTTCTCGCGATGGAGCTGCGCGAGGATGTCGCCCAGCGTCGTGTCTCGAAGTCTCGATGCGATCTGCATGACTCCTTCGGGCGACTAGCACCGGCGAGCGCAGCGCCGCGAGTTTGCGGCAAACGTGCGAGAGAGAGAGTCAACAGAACGCGACCCGCGCGACCCGCGTGCGGCTTTCGCGCGCCATCAAAGCTGGCGCACCGGGCGCGTGGCTTCCGCGCGCCATCAAAGCTGGCGCACCGGGCGCGTGGCTTCCGCGCGCCATCAAAGCTGGCGCGCTTGCGTGCGGCTCCGCCGACAAGCGCACGGGCAAAGAGCCCGAGCTGAGGCAAGTGAGCATCAGCCCACGGGCGCTGCAGCATGGATGAAGCGCTGTTGTTTCAGCGGGAGAACCGAGCTGCCTAAGCCCTGGCGCATGCCAGGGCGCTCGTTGGCTCTGCCACGCGCAAGCGCGCCAGCTTTGATGGCGCGCGCCGCCCCGCGCAAACGCCGCGCGAGGCCGCGCAATTGCGCTGTTCACGCAGTCGCTGCGCGCGTGGTTCGTTGCAATTTCTGCGGTGATTTGCGCGCCCCTTCGCGCGAGCGGAGTAGGCTGCCTAATCGCAGACGCGCCCCTCACAGACGGGCTGGCGCGACGCTGAGAACAGCGAAGGAGTCGATTCTGCGATGACGAGCAAGAGAGGCGCGAGCAGCGCGCGGGGCGTGGCGAAGAAGGCGGGCGGAGCTCCGAGGCACAGCAGAGAGACCGAGGTCGTCTCGGTGCGCGAAGTCAGCGAAGGCGACGTGAGCGCGGCGACGACGCCGCAGGGCATCGAGCGGCTGCACGTCGAAGAGGTCGTGAGCGCCAGGCGCACGGCGATCGAGACCGCCGTGAAAGACATCCTCGCGCGAGGGACGCCCAGCGCGCCTTCGGTGCGCTCGGGGCTCGAGGCGATCATCACGGGCTCGTCCCCGGACGACGCTGAGTTTCTGCGGCGCGTGCTGATGAAGGTCGAGCGCAAGATCGTGGCGGACACCGGGATCAACCCGGACGAAGAGCTCGCCGACGACTGGCGCGAGGGCGGCTACCCCTACAAGCACCTGATGCTCCGTAAGAACTACGAGAAGCAGAAGTACCGCTTGCAGGTCGAGCTCTTGAAGCTGCAAGCGTGGGTCAAAGAGAAGGGCCAGCGCGTGGTGATCCTCTTCGAGGGCCGCGACGCAGCGGGAAAGGGCGGCGCGATCAAGCGCTTCATGGAGCACCTCAACCCCCGCGGCGCGCGCGTGGTGGCGCTCGAGAAGCCCACCATCGAAGAGCGCGGCCAGTGGTACTTTCAGCGCTACACCAAGCACCTGCCGACGTCGGGCGAGATCGTGCTGATGGACCGCAGCTGGTACAACCGCGCAGGGGTCGAGCGCGTGATGGGCTTCTGCTCGGAGCACGAGTACCAAGAGTTCATCCAGCAGGCGCCAGAGTTCGAGCGGCACCTGGTTCGCAGCGGGATTCACCTGATCAAGTTTTGGTTCAGCGTGAGCCGCGCCGAACAGCGACGGCGCTTCAAAGAGCGCGAGACGCACCCGCTCAAGCAATGGAAGCTCAGCCCCATCGACAAGGCCTCGCTCGACAAGTGGGAGCAGTACACCAAGGCCAAAGAAGCGATGTTCTTCGCGACGGACACCGCCGACGCGCCGTGGACCGTGATCAAGAGCGACTGCAAGAAGAGAGCGCGCATCAACGCGATGCGGCTCGTGTTGCACAAGCTCCCGTATCAGCCGAAGAACCTCTCGCAGATCGGCAGCATCGACCCGCTCATCGTGGGCCGCGCCCACGTCGTGTACGAGCGAGGCGAGCGGCGCATGGGGCCGCTGCTGTAACGGTCACGCCTTCCAGTGCGGGGGCCAGGTCTTCTGCGTGATCTCGAGCGCCTCCATGCGCGCGAGGTACGCGCGCAGCCACGGCGGCGTCCGCTCGCCCAGCCCGTGCGCAGGCTCGCGCTCGTCCACTCGCGCGAGGCCCCGCAGGATCGGAAACGCCGCGTAGTCCGGCAGCAGCGGCTCTTCTCCGCCGAAGTACGGGTCCGCCGCGAGCGAGCTCTGCCAGTGCGCGAGCTCGTGCAGGATCGACTCGTGCGCCTTCGCGATCGCCGCTTCGTCTCGGCCCTTGTCCGCCGGGCGAAACAGCGTTTGCACGTACAGCTCGCGCTGCAAGGGATAGAGGTAGTGGTCGGCCTCGGCCGCGATGCGGCGACAGCGCGCGCGGTGCGCGTTGCCTGCGCCCAACACCGAGCGCTCGGGGTAGCGCTCTTCGAGGTACTCGACGATCGCGTTGCTCTCGTAGACGGTGACCTCTTCGTCGACGAGGGCAGGCACCTTTCCCCGCGGGTTGATCGAGAGAAACGCCTCGGACTTGAGCTCTTTGGCGTCGAACTGCAGCCGCTTCCACTCGTAGCGGAGCTGCTTGTGCTCGAGGGTCATCCAGACCTTCCATGCGAACGGAGAGCCCGAGCCGTAGTAGAACGTCATCGACATGGTGCGAACGTTCGTAGCATCCGAGCCCCGCGCGCAGCGTAAAGAAGCATTGCGCCCCACGCGCGCCGCGCTGACCGTGCTCTGCGCGCTCGCCGCCGCCGCCACCGGCGCGGGCTGCAAGAAGAACCAAGACCCCTACGAGCCCCGCGCGCGCCGCGCGATGACCGTGGCCGACCTCGCCGACGGCGACGTCCCTCCCACCACCACCGCCGACGGCCCCGAGGTCGAACGCGCTCGCGTCACGATGACCGCCCTCCGCGCGGTCGTCGGCTTCTGGCGCATCGAGCACGGAAACCGCACCCGCTGCCCCACCCTCCGCGACCTCGCCGCCGCCCCGTCGAGCGGCTTCGACCCCAACACCATGACCCGCGACCCGTGGGGATCACCCTTCGAGGTCGACTGCCTCGGCGGCGTCGTGCGCCTCCGATCGCTCGGGCCCGACAAGCAGCCCGAGACCGCCGACGACGTGATCCGCTACTGACCCGCCACGCGAGGTGTACGCATGCACCAGTATTCGAGATCGCTGCGATTTTGCTGGCTCTTGTCGCTCGCCGGGCTCGCCCAGTGCGGCGCGCCCATGCCCATGTCCGAGGCAGGCCCAGCCCCCGCGCTCGCGCGCATCCTCACCGAAGCGGGCTCGGTCTCGCCTTGCCCCGGCGGCTCGACCTATCGATTCACGTGCAGCCCCACCTGCGACGACGGCCCGCGCTCGTGCGCCAACGCGCCGGTGATCCGCGTGTGCGACGCCTCGCAGAGCGACATGGCCTGCATGACCGGCGCGGCAGGCGCGGTGCTCGCGCAGGGCAGCGCCAACTGCGGCGGCGCGTGCACCGGCGTCGTGGTGGCGTGCCCCGCGATGGGCGTGGTGAAGCTCGCGGGCTTCAACGAGAGCGGGGGAGTGTTCTTGTGCGAGGCGCGCGGGCGCCTCGTGCCGACCATGTGAGCGCCGCTGAGGGCGATGGCGTACGATCAGAACCTCACACCATGGCTGACGCCGCACGATCGCTCCTCAACGACCCGGTGATCGAAGAGCACCGAGCGCGCGCTCCCAAGGGCGTTCGCGCCGAGATCGTCGCAGGCGCGCTGCTGATGTCTCCCGCGCCCAAGAGCGGCCACCTCAACGCGCAAGGGGAGCTCATCGCGAAGCTACTCAGCCAACGCGCCCTGCGACTGGGCGGGCCTCCGCCGCGCGGCTGGCGATTTCTGCTCACCCCCGAGCTGCACCTCGGCGTGGGGCCCGACAAGCTCAACCCGGACCTCGCCGGGTGGCGGGCGGCGCGGGCGCCGGCGCTGAGCGAGTATCCGATCACGAGGGTTCCCGATTGGGTGTGCGAGGTGCTCTCGCCTTCGACCGAGCGATCGGATCGCGGCACCAAGCTCCCGCTCTTCGGCGAGCACGGCGCGACGCACGCGTGGCTGGTCGACCCCGACGCGCACACGCTCGAGGTCTTTCGACTCAGCGCGACCGGCGCGCGCGCGATCGGGACGTACTCGGGCGACGCGGTCGTGCGCGCAGAGCCGTTCGAAGAGGTCGAGCTCGAGCTGGGATCCCTGTGGGAGTGAGCGCGTTCAGCGTGACAAATCCCAGCCCAATTTGAGCACCAGCGCGGTCACCACCGACAAGACCACGAAGCGGATCACCCGCTCGCCGCCGCGCACCGCGAGCCGCGCGCCCAGGGCGCTGCCCAAGAACTGACCGACCGCCATCGAGAGCGAGACCTTCCAGAGGATCACGCCCTTGAGCGCGAACAAGAGCACGCTCGCGAGGTTGGAGGCGAAGTTGACGACCTTGGCGTTGGCCGTCGCTTCGGTCAGCGTTTCGCCGAGCAGCGCGACGCCCGCGATGATGAGAAACGTCCCCGTCCCCGGGCCGAAGAAGCCGTCGTACGCGCCGATGACGAAGCCGATCACGCCGCTCGCCAGCACGTGAAAGCGCTCGGGCACGCGCGCCTTCGCGACCGCGCCCTGCCGTCGAAACGCGAGAAACGCAGCGACGCACAGGAGCAGCGCCATCACGACGGGCCGCAGGACCTCGCGCGGCACGAAGAGCACCAGCCGCGCCCCCACCAGCGCGCCCAAGAACCCCGCAGGAAACGCAGCGAGCGCCCGACGCCCGCTCACCTTCTTCGCCCGCGCGAAGGACGCGAGCGAGACCGACGAGCCGAACACGCTCTGCCCCTTGTTCGTCCCGAGCGCGACGTGCGGCGGGAGCCCCGCGGCGATCAACGCAGGAAACGTCACCAGCCCGCCCCCGCCCGCGATCGCGTCGATCGTCCCCGCCACGAACGCCGCGAGCGAGAGCAAGACCAGCGTCGTGACAGAGAGCTCCATCCGTCAGTCCAGCGCTCCGACCGCGGCGCCCACGCGCGCGAGCAGCACGCGCTCGCGCACCATCTCGGCCACCGTCGACATGTCCTCGTGCAGCTCTCGGTCGCCGTCGAGCGTGCGCACCCGCTCTCGCACGCACGCGTGCGCGGCGCGCGCGCCGGTCCCAGCGTTGAGCGGCAAGCGAAAATCCAGCCCCTGCGCGGCCACCATGATCTCGATCGCCAGCACCTGCCTCAAGTGCTCGACCACCCGCGCGGCCTTCGTCGCAGAGATGCTCCCCATGCTCACGTGGTCCTCTTTGCCCGCGCTCGACGGGATCGAGTCCACGCTCGCCGGGTGACACAGGATCTTGTTCTCGCTCACCAGCGCCGCTGCCGTCACCTGCGCGATCATGTACCCAGAGTCGAGCCCCGTGTCCCGCGCGAGAAAGGGCGGCAGCCCTGAAGAGAGCGCAGGGTTCACCAGCTGCTCGACGCGACGCTCGGAGATGTTGGCGAGCTCGGCGCACGCGATGGCCAACAGGTCCAACGCCAGCGCCAGCGGCTGACCATGAAAATTGCCACCTGAAATCAAGTCCGCCTCGCCCTCGTCGCGGACGAACACGAGCGGGTTGTCCGTCGCCGCGTTGACCTCGCGCGCGAGCACCGAGCGGATCCACGCCATCGCGTCGCGCGAGGCGCCGTGCACCTGCGGCATGCAGCGAAAGCTGTAGGCGTCCTGGACCTTTCCGCAGTTGATGTGGCTCTCGGCGATCTCGCTGTCGCGCAAGAGCGCGCGGAGGTTCTTCGCCGTCGAGAGCGCGCCAGGGTGCGGACGAACCGCCACCACGCGCTCTTCGAAGGGGCTCGAGCTGCCCTTGTGCGCCTCGAGCGACATCGCGCCCGCGACGTCAGCGTGCCTGGCCAACGACTCTGCGTCGTCCAGCGCCAGCGCCCCGATCGCCAGCATGAACTGCGTCCCGTTGATGAGGGCCAGCCCCTCTTTCGCCTGCAATTCGACCGGCGAGAGCCCCGCGCGCGCCAGGGCCTCGGCGCCCTTCAGCACCTCGCCCTGATACTCTGCGCGCCCCTCGCCCATCAGCACCAGCGCGAGGTGCGCCAGCGGCGCGAGGTCTCCGCTCGCGCCCACCGAGCCCTGCGACGGGATCACCGGGTGCACACCAGTATTCAACATCGCGCACAGCAGCTCGATCACGCAGAGACGCACGCCCGAGTGGCCGCGGGCCACCACCTGCGCGCGCAAGAGCGTCATCCCGCGGACCACCTCCGTCGACAGCGCAGGGCCTACGCCGCAGGCGTGCGAGCGCACGAGGTTGCGCTGCAGCGCGCGAACGTTGTCCGCAGAGATGCGAGTCTCTGCCAGAAAGCCGAAGCCGGTGTTCACCCCGTACACGCGCGGAGCCGCGTCGCCGCCGTCCGCCACGCGGTCGATCGCCGCGCGCGCAGCGATCACGCGCTCAGCGGCCGCAGGGTCGATCGTCACCGGCGCGCGGCGGCGCGCCACGGCGATGAGGTCTTCGAGGGTGAGGTCGGTGCCGACTCGAACGGCTGTCTCGTGCGCTGTCATGGTCACTGTGGGGCGCGAGGATCGCTGACCGCAGCGCGTCTTCGCAAACGCTTCGAGCGCGAATCGCCGCAAGCAACCCCGCGCTCGCCGCGCGCGCTTTGCCGTGACGCGTCACTGGACGCGGCTCAGTCCCCCCAGAGCGCTCGTTCGCTACGGACGCAGCGAGCGGTAGTACACGTCGCCGTTGACGCGATCCGAGCGACGATCGACCCAGACGAAGTGCCCCACGCCGCCGGTCGCGAACGCGAAGGGCTGCTCGCTGTCGATGTCCGAGCCAGCGATGTCCAGACGAACGTCGGCGGGCTGGTAGGTCTGCCCGAAATCGAGCGAGTAGTTCGCCCGCAAATCGAGCGGAGAAGTGAACATCGTGTCCCGCGCCTCGGCCCACGCGACGAAGACCGTCCCGTTGGACGCCGACGCGGTGAGGTCCTGCGCGGCGAAGGTCCCGCGCGGCGTGTGCGTCTGCACGCGCACGTCGGCGGGCAGCCACGTGGCGCCGCCGTCGAGCGAGCGGTTGCCGTACACCTGCGTGAGCCCGTCGCGGTCATCGAGCCACACGACCGCGACGCTGCCCGCCGCGCCGCCAGTCACGAGCGCGACCGGCTCGCGCGAGTCGCGGGCGAAGGTGTCCTGATCGACGCGCACGTTCGCGGCGTTGAAGGTCGCGCCGCTGTTCGTCGAGAAGCGAGAGTAGATGTCGAAGCGCGCGCCCGCGCCGGTCTGGTTGTCCTGCCACGCGACGAGCACGTTGCCCGCGGCGTCGGCGGCGACCGACGGAGCAGTCGAGGTGCGCACGCCCAGCGCGTCGGTGTCCATGCGCGTGTCCGTCGCGGCCCAGGTCTGACCGTAGTCCGTCGAGCGGTTGTAGTAGACGTCGGTGTTTCCGTTGCGGTTGTCGCGCCACACGACGTGGATGGTCGCGCCTGCCGCGCCGCTGACGGCGATGGCCGGCGTCGAGGCGACGGGGGTCGGCTGCGCGCCAGAGGCCACCGCGTGGTCGACGCGCACGAAGCTCGGCCACGTCGCGCCGCCGTCGCGTGAGACAGAGACGTTGATGTGACGCTCGCGGTTGGCGAAGAGCGCTTCGAACACGGCCGTCACGTTGAGGCCGTTGGCCACGACGCGGACGTTGAAGCGATCCGTGGTGCTGACCGCGGTGCGAACGTCGGCCGCGCCCCAGCCGGCGCCGTCGTTGGACGAGCCGTTCGCGTAGACGTCACGCGAGGTGCCGAGCACGCGAAAGTCGCTCCACGCTGAGTAGAAGCGCGCGCCCGTGCCAGTGATCCACGGGGACACTTGATTTGTGGTGCCGGTGTCGCGCGAGATCTGCTGCTCGGCCCACGAGCTGCCGCTGTTGGTCGAGCGAGAGAAGAAGATGTCCGCGTTGCCCGCGCGGTTGTCGAGAAACGCCACGCCCAGCGCGCCGCTCGTCGCAGCGAACACCGGCTGGATCGTGTTGCTCGTGCCCGGCGAGCCGTCCACCCTCACGTCCGCGCCTGCAGGAAAGAGCCGCAAACACCCCTCGTCCGTGCGCCCGTCGCAGTTGTTGTCCAGCGTGTCGCACAGCGCCTCGTCCGTGCGCGCGCGGTACGTGCTGGGATAGATGCACCGCCAGCCCATCGCGCCCTGGCACGCGCGCGTCGCGCTCGCGCACACGCCGAGCGCCGCGCCCATCCCGCTCGGCGCGCAAGTGAAGCCCACCGGAGGCGTGACGGTGTCGTCCACCGCGCCGTCGCAGTCGTCGTCGATCCCGTTGCACGTCTCGGTGCCCGCGCTCACGCCGCCGCCGCACACGACGGCGCCGCTCACGCACTGGAGCTGGCCGTATTCGCAGGCGCCGACGTCCGTTCCGCAGGTGGTCCCGACGCCGATGCCCGCGAGGGGAGCTTCGTCCGTCGAGCCGTCGCAGTCGTCGTCGACGTTGTTGCACACCTCCGTCGTCGGCCTGACCTCGCCCACGCAGCGGACCATCCCCCGCTCGCACACCGTGCGACCGCGCGAGCACGCGCCGGTGTCGGTCATTCCGCACGCGGTCCCGAGGCCCGCGATCGCGTCGTCGACCAGCCCGTTGCAGTCGTTGTCGCGCCCGTCGCACGTCTCAGCGCCGCTCGGCGTGCACATGTACTCGCAGCCGTTGGCCGCGTTGCCGTCGGCGTTGACGAAGCCCGCCGCGCAAGGACCGAGCGAGCACGTCGCGGCGCCCATCACCACGGCGCAGCGCCCCGTGCCGTTGTCGTAGCGGCAGGCGTTTCCGCAGCGGCCGCAGTTGTTGACGTCGGTGTTGAGGTCGAAGCCCTCGTCGACCATCCCGTCGCAGTCGTTGTCGCGCCCGTCGCACGTCTCTGGGCCCGAGGCCATGCACGCGTACTCGCAGCCGTTGGCCGCGTTGCCGTCGGCGTCGACGAAGCCCGGCGCGCACGCGCCCAGCCGACACGCGCCCGCCGTGCACTGCGCGGTCCCGTTGGCGAACGTGCACGCGTTGTCGCAGCGGCCGCAGTTGGCCACGTCCGTCTGCAGGTCGATCCCCTCGTCGCGACGGCCGTCGCAGTTGTTGTCCATGCCGTCGCACACCTCGTTGTCCCCGGTGCGATTGCACATGTACTCGCAGCCGTTGAGCGGGTTGCGGTCGAGGTCGAAGTAGCCGATGTCGCACGAGCCGACGGCGCAGCGGCCCTCGGCGCAGGTCGGCAGCGCGTGCTCGATCGCGCAGCGCATGCCGCAGCCGCCGCAGTGCGCGGGGTTGGTCTGCGTGTCGAAGCCCTCGTCTACGCGGCCGTCGCAGTCGTTGTCGACGCCGTCGCACACCTCGTCACCGGTGCTCACGCAGCTCTCGGACGCCACGACGTCCTCGGGGACGACGCCGCTGTCCTGCTCTTCGCCGCCCTCTTCGATCGCGCCGTCGACGCAGTTGAAGCAGTACGGCTCGGTGCGGCAGCCCGCGAGGGTCGCGCTCGTCGCGATCACGGTGATCGCCAGGGCGTTGCCGCGCGCTCTGCGCAACGACCGACGACGCGAGCGCGCCATCAGCGCAGCGGAGGCGAAGAGCGCAGCGAGCGCAGCGAGGGCGCTGTGCGAGCTCGCGCCGATGGGGCTCGCAGAGCAAGCGCCGCCCGAGGCCACGCCGCGGTCGGGGCGGATCGCAGCCTGCGGGACGCGCGACTCGCACTGGCCCGCGCGGCACACGGCGCCGTTGGGGCACGAGATGCGCGCGCACGCGTCGTCGACGCACGCGCCGGTCGAGTCGCAGCGTCGGCCAGGGCCGCACGAGACCGCGCGGCACGGGTCGGGAACGCACGTCGGGACGTTGTCTTGCAGCACGCAGCGCGTGTTGCTGTCGCACGCGACGCCGGCGCACGCGTTGGGGACGCACTCGCCGTCGACGCAGCTGTTGCCCACGAAGCAACGCACGTTCTGGCAGGTGCGGACGCAGGCGCCGTCGCGGCAGAACTGGCCTGCTTCGCAGGTGACGCCGCGGCACGGGTCGTTGGCGCACGCGCCGTTGATGCACACTTGCGCGGGGTCGGTGCAGCCGAGGACGTAGCAGCTGTCCTCGCGGCAGCTCCCGTTGCGGCACACTTGTCCGGCCTGGCACATGACGCCTTCGCACGCGTCGACGCAGCGGTCGTTGACGCAGCGCTGACCGTCTCGGCAGGTCATCCCGCCGCACGAGGGCGGAACGCAGAACCCCGCGCGGCACTCGAGCCCCGCCGAGCACGGAAACTCACCGGAAGCGCAGGGCGTCCGGCACTGGCACGCGATGCACGAGCCGCCGCCCGGGCACAGCCCCGGCGCGCCCGCGGCGACGTTGTCGATCATCCCGTCGCAGTCGTTGTCCATGCAGTCGCACACTTCGGTGCCCGCGCGCGTCCCGCCTTCGCACACCGTGCGACCAGCGCGGCAGCGGAGCTGACCGGCCATGCACAGGCGCGCTCCGTCCGGCGCTTGATTGCACGCGGCGCCGGCGGCGATGCCGTCGTCGATCACGCCGTTGCAGTCGTCGTCGATGTTGTTGCAGACCTCGGGCGTGCCCGTGGTTCCGCCTTCGCAGACGTAGCGACCGGCGCGGCAGACGAAGTTGCCCGCCATGCACGCGCCGACGGCGCGACCGCAGGCGCCGCCCGCGGGGACGCCGTCGTCCACCATTCCGTCGCAATCGTCATCGACGCCGTTGCACACTTCAGCGGTCGGGCCCGTTTGCCCCACGCAGCGCATCATCCCTGCGACGCAGCGCTGAACGCCGGGACGACACGCGCCAACGGCGCTGCCGCACGCGGGGCCGTCGGGGATCATTTCGTCGACGAGCCCGTCGCAGTCGTTGTCGGCTCCGTCGCACACTTCGGTGCCGGGAGCGGCTGCTGAGCACATCCCCCACGCGCCCGCGCGACACGTCTCGGTGCCCGCGCCGCAGACAGAAGAGCACGGGCGGGTGAGGCCTTCGTCCACCGTTCCGTTGCAGTTGTCGTCGACGTTGTTGCAGACCTCGGTGGTCGGGACGCGCGTCCCGATGCACGCCGTCATCATGCCGCGCACGCAGAAGCTGCGGCCTGCGCCGCAGGCGGCCATGCACGCCATCGAAATGCCTTCGTCGACCTCGCCGTTGCAGTTGTCGTCGAGGTTGTTGCAGATCTCTGCAGAGGGCGTCGGCGCCGTGCACGCGCTGAACACGCCGGCCGTGCACGTGCGCGTCCCGTTTCCGCACGCGGTGCTGCAGGGCTCGGAGAAGTTGTCGACGATCCCGTCGCAGTTGTCGTCGCGGTTGTTGCACGTCTCCGGCTGCGGGTTGCAGGTCGGGACGAGGCCGTTGGCGCGCACCAACATGTCCTCGAAGTCGTTGTCGCCGCCGCGAAAGAGATCCTCGAAGCCGAAGTAGAAGCTGTTGGTGTACGTGACCGATTCGTAGATCAAAAAGTGCACGTAATCGCCGTCATCGTTGACGGTGTTGTCCGTCGAGTAGATGCGGTTGGTCGTGCTGATCTGCGCGGGCGGGTTGTCCGACCCCGAGCCGTCGAGGCGCTCGGGCGTCAGCAGGTAGAACGCCACCGGGCCGCCGCGCCACCGCTGGTTCATCGGGATGCCAGCGCCCTGCAAGCACGCGAAGTCGATGCGCACCGTGTTGGGGTTGGTCCACGTGTAGCAGGCGTTGGGCGATGGGCCGTTGACCCCGCGCGGACCACCCGTGCACGGACATGCACAGATCGCGGTCGAGCGCGGGTCGAACACCTCGCGCCGCGCGTTGGGGTCGAACGGGCTGTCGCCCACGTGGTACCAGCCGAAGCGATTGCGATACCCCGCGCCCTCGCCCAACACCGTGAACGTCACGCGGTTGGTCGAAGGGTCCGGGACGAACGTCTGCGGCCGAATCGCCGCGTCCCGCCGCGCGTCCACGATGCCCGGCCCTTCGCCGGGCGCCGGGTTGGTGGACACGTTGAAGACCGACGACTTGTCGAGGCAGCTCTGCAAGTTGGCCCCGACCGGGACCACCGTGCCGTCGACTTGATTGATGATCGCGTGGGCGTTCGTCGCGCACAAAACGTACGCTACGAGCGCGGTGACGCTCGGACCCAGCAGTGTTCGAAGCAATCGCATGTTCGTTCTCCAAAGGCGGCTATCACAGCCGCGCGACTTCGGAATCTGCCGGCACATTACCGCCCGATCCCCCCGCGTGGCGAGCGCCAATCCCCTCAGCAACCATGCAGAATTCTCTGCGTCACACGCTCGCAACGCTCTCGCTGCTCGCCCTTTGCGCGCGCTGCTCGTCGCCCCTCCCATCGGCCTCGCGTGTCCGCGGTCTGCGCGTCCTCACTGTGCAGAGCCTGCCCGCTGAACTCGGCCCCGCGGACACCGCCGCCACGGTGCGCGCGATCGTCGTCGACGGCGCCGATCCCGTCGACGCAGGCGCCCCGCGCACCCGCTCGATCCGCTGGTTTTTCTGCGACGATTCACGCACCAGCGACCCCGTCGGCTGCGCGCGAACGCCGAGCGCGCACAGCCCCGCGGGCGACGGAGACTCGATCACCGTGGCCCGCGCGCAGCTCGGACCGCAGCGCGCGCGCGGCCTGCTCGTCGCGCTCTGCCCCGGCGCCGCGGCGACGTACGACGAAGCCCTCTCGATCATCAACTGCCCCGACGAGCGCGGCCGCGCGTGGAGCGAGACCGAGGGAGTCCTCGCGTTCTACGCCGTTCGCGCGGCGGCCGATGGAGCGATCCCCAACCGAGCGCCCGCGATCGAAGCGCTCGCGATCGGCGCCAGCAACGAGCCTGCGCCCTCGGTCCCGCGATGCGCCAGCGAGCCGTGCGCGTCGATCGACTGGGTGTTGACCCCCAGCGCCGAGAGCGCAGAGCCCACCGCGACAGGGCGCGAAGCGTTGACCGTGAGCTTCTTCGCGACCGACGGGAGCTTCGATCGCCCCCGCGCGATCACCGCGGCGTCCAGCGATGGACGCGACGGATCGCTGCGCGCGAAATGGACCGCGCCGCGGGTCGCAGGCCTCGTGCGCGCTTGGGTCGTGCTGCGCGACGACCGAGGCGCGAGCGCGGTGATCGAGCGATCCGTGCGCGTCGAGTGAGCGATCACTCGAAGCTTTGCAGCTCGAGCGACGAGCCCACGCGCCACTCGTAGAAGCGCCCGTCACTCGTGCGAAAGTAGCCGCCCGGAACCTTGGGCCAGCCGCGCTCGCCCGACGCTGTCCCGCGTGAGGTCGAGTACGAGCACGCTGCGCGGCACAGCATGTTGTTGAGGTCCGAGCACGGTTGCACGCAGCTCGCGCGCTCGACGAAGTAGCTGCCGTCGCTCTGGCCGAGCAGCGCCGAGACCGGCCGAGCGTTGCCCGCGATCGGACCGCCGGGGGCGCCATCGCCGCTCCAGCGCACGAGTCCCCCCACGGTCGAGAGCAACATCGTCCCGTTGTCCGACGCGACGAGATAGTTCGAGTCGCGCAAGGACGCCTCGGTGACGACCGACCACACGCCGTCTTTGAAGCGACGCAGGCCAGAGTTGCTGATCATGAACGGGTCGATCGTGAGCGCGAACACGTCCGTCGCGCTGCGCGCTGCGAAGCCGCGGAGCTGCTGAGTGCCCGAGGTCGGCGGGGCGAGTTGCAGCTGCGTGCCGTTCCAATACGCGAAGGCGCTGTCCGTCGCGAACCAGACGCTGCTCGGCCCGAGCGCTTGCACCACCGAGAGGCTTCCCACGGCGCCAGCTTCGGCGAAGCCGATCTGCGTCCAGGCCGTGCCGTTCCACCGAAGAAACGCCGCGCCTTGCACGGGCGAGTTGCAGCCCTCGGCGATCACGTACGCCTCGCTGCTCGAGACCACGGCCATCGCCGCCGCGCGACCGAAGCCCGAAGGAACCATCGTGTCCGTCCACCGCGTCCCGTCCCAGCGCGCGATCGCGAGCGTACGCCCCTGACAGCCCGTCGCCTCGATCGACCCCGCCGCGAACAAGTCGCTCGCGCTCGTCCCGCCGACCACCGCAACGAATCCGCTCAAGCGGCCAGCGAACACCACCGTCTCGATCCGCCCCGGGCTCTCTTGTCGGTACGGCGAGCACGCGCTCACCACCATCGCCGCTGCTGCCGCGAGCAACCATCCACGCTTCGACATGACGCGCATCATCGCCGAACGACACACGCAGCGGCAACCGCAGAGCGCCCATCACCGCGCGGCTGCGTGCTACGCTGCCGCACTGATGAGCAGCTCGAACGCGCAGAAGGTGTTCGTCGCCTACGAGGTCCCCGAGCCAGACGCCGGGTGGGAGCTGGAGGAGCAGGACATGCCCGAGTCCGCGTTGCACGACGCGATCATCGATTTGCTCAAGCACGTCTTGAAAGCGTGGGTCACGCGCGCCAACCTCGACGCGCTCGTCGCCAGCAACCTCGCGCTGCGATGGGACGAGCAGCGCTTCAAAGTGGGGGTGGATCCTGACATCGCTGTGTACGTTCCTCCGCCGCCCGAAGGCGAAGAGACGACCAGCGTCTGCACCTGGGAGACCGGCCACGTGCCGCCACGCATCGCCGTCGAAGTCGTGAGCAAGAGCACCGCGAGCAAGGACTACGTCACCGCCCCCAACCAGTACGCCGCCAGCGGCGCGACCGAGCTCTGGGTGTTCGATCCGAAGCGATTCGGACCTCGGCAAAACGGCGGCCCGTTCGTGCTGCAGCTCTGGCGACGCGACGACGCAGGGGTGTTTCGACAGGTCTACCGCGGCGACGGCCCCTGCAAGAGCCCCGAGCTCGGCGCGTGGCTCGTGGTGACCGACCAGCGGACCCGCCTTCGAATCGCCGACGACCCCGAGGGGACCAACCTCTGGCTCACCGCTGAAGAGCGAGTCGAGCGCGAGAAGCAGAGCGTCGAGCGTTCGCGAGACGAGGCCGAAGCCAAGAGCGCCGAGCTCGCCGCAGAGCTCGCCGCGGTTCGCGCAGAGCTCGCTCGGCTGCGCGGCGCCTGAGAGGGGGTCTCGGGCGGCACGAACGACAGCGAGGACCGCCCGACGGTCACGCGTCCAGCTGCGAGAGCCACGCGTCGAGCGCCGCGCAGCGCAGGTCGTCATCGAGCCCCTCCGGCTGATCGAGCGCCGCTGCGAGCTTGATCGCGTGATCGTCGAGCGAGGCGACCGCGCGCGACCGAAGCTCCGCCCACGAAGCGGTCGTCGCGAGAGGGCGATCGAGCGCGCCGACGAAGGCCACGCGCATCGCGAGCAACGCGTGCGACGCCTCGTCGACGAGCGCCCGCGCCGTCTCGGTCGACAGCATTCTGGTGAGCGTCAGGACCGCCTCGCTCGCAGTGATCGCGTGCAGCAGCGTGAACGTCACTTCGGGCCCGTGCTCGCCGCGACAGAGCAGCAGCGCCGCCTCGCGACGAAGCTCGAGCGCGCGAGAGACCGGGTCGGCGTCGCGACGAAGCTGCGCGCTCACCGCGCCGAGCGCGGGATGGGCCGCAGCCCGCGCGAACAGCGTCGGCGTGATGAGCCCCGGACGACGCACGAGCGCGTCCGGCGCAGGGTCGAGCTGCGCGAGCGCTTGCGAGAGCGAGAGCGTCGCGCGCTGCGTGACATCGGGTCGATGCGGCAACACCGCCCCGCGGAGCGCAGCGTACGCGAGCGCCCGCCCGAGCTCTGCGCGGCGCGCGGGGTGATCGTCCCGCGCGAGCCCCCGCGCGGCGTGCGCCACGCGAAGCAGCCCGTGAAACGCAGCGCCCGCGACGCGCTCAGCGAGCGCCGGCGCGCGCTCGGCGAGCACCGCGAGGGCGCCCTCGTGCTCGATGCGGCGCTCGATGCGGCGCTCGAGCGCAGCCGCAGCGTCGACGAAGCCCCGCAGCAGCGGATCAGGCTCTCGGTCGATCGGCCGGAGCCGCACGAGATAGCGCGACGCGAAGGGCTCGATGGCCGCGGGGTCGAGTCGCTCGAGCGCTTCGATGGCCATCGCGGCGTGGTCCGTGAGGGCGGGACCGTACTCGGGGCTGGTGTGCGCGAGCGACGCGAGGGCCAGCCGCGCCGATGTATTGGCAGCGTTCATATGGACGATCGTGAGTCGAAGTGGCGTTTCGAGCGAGCGGTTAGCCAATACATGGGCAGGCTGCTCACCAAGCAGACGCGAGCGCCCAACGGTCGAGGGGCCGCGTCGAACGCCGACCGACGCCGTGCTACGAGAGGCCGATGTCCGACCCGATCGACGACACGCGCCGAAGCTGGAACGCCGCGACGCGCAACCACAACGCGCACAAGGGCGACCAGGCGGCGTTTCTGCGCGACGGGAGCACCCTGTTCGACGAAGAGCTCGCGGCGCTCGGCGACGTGCGCGGCGCGAGGGTCGTTCACATGCAGTGCAACGCGGGGCAGGACACGCTCTCGCTCGCCAAGCTCGGCGCGGACGTCACGGGCGTGGACCTGTCGGACGAGGCCATCGTGTTCGCGCGACAGCTGGCGCAGGACACGGGAATCGCGGCGCGCTTCGAGCAGGCCGAGCTGCTCTGTTGGCTCGACGGCGATCGGGGGCCCTTCGACGTCGCGTTTTGCAGCTACGGCGCGCTCGGGTGGCTGCCAGACCTCGCGCGCTGGGCTCGCGGCGTAGCGCGACTGCTGGCGCCCGGCGGACGGCTGGTGATCGTCGAGTTTCATCCCGTCGCGTGGTCGATCGGCGCTTCGTTGCGGCTCGACGGAGACGATTACTTTCGGCGAGAGCCCTTCGTCGACCCGGTCGGCGACTACGTCGCTGCGTCCGGCGCGGGGCTGCTCGCGGTCGCCGTCGGTGAGACCCGCGCCAACGAGATCCCCGCGTGGTCCTATCAGCACGGGCTCGGCGCGATCGTGAGCGCCATCGCCGCGGCGGGGCTCGTGATCGAGCGGCTCGTCGAGCACCCGCACAGCAACGGCTGTCGATTGATCGAGGCGCTCGTGCCGGCAGAGGGGCGACGCTTCGTGTGGCCGGAGGGGGCGGCGCGCGTCCCGCTCATGTACAGCCTCGTGGCGCGACGCGCGGACGCTGCAGGGGCAGCGATGGATCACGCGCTTTGAATACGTGTGCTCATGGTGGCGCTGCGTCGGGGGCCCCCCCGGCGAAGTTCGCGACGTTCTCGAACACCGCGCTCACACGACGACGCAGCCCGCGGCCGTGATTCGTGGACGGAGCCTCGAGTCGAATCGAGCACTCGCCGTCGCGCAGGATACGAGCGGCCTGCGTCCCGATGCCCTGCGCGCTGCATTCGTCGCAGCTCGCCGACGTGACCGCGACCGGAACACACACGTCGGGCGTGTCGCTGCGCAGCTCGAACCATCGCGGATCAGGCGCATCGCAGAGCGGCGCATCACCGACGACCGCCGCGAGGAGCTGAAAGAACACCGCGCCCACCTTTCGATGGCTCCCAGCGATACGCGCGCCGTCGGTGACCTCTGCGGGCGCGCCTGCGGAGCCTCCGACGAAGAATCGAACCGTCGCGTCCGTGACCTCTGCGGGCGGCACACGCCAACGCCAGAGCCACTGCCCGCGCTGCCCCGCGACGGCCATCCGAAGCACCCCCGAACGGTCAGGAAGCGCCAAGAGCCCGTCGCTCGTCACGCTCACTGGCAGCTCTGAATCGACGCGGATCTCGAAGGGCGCGAGCGGATGGACGTTGGCGAACGACACAGGGTCATTGGCTGCGTCCAACAGCGCTGCAGAGAGAGCGACCGGCGAACGGGCACCGGCGAACGCGCCTCCGTTCGCGCTGCAACGGCCCGAGCCGCCGATGCTGGCACGCCCGGCGACGCTGCTCGCCTCGACGCGAAGCCGCGCTCGCAACGGAACGCGCGCCCCCGCCGCGAGCCCGTCGTCGCATCCCGTCGCTCCGTGCACGTACTCACCCTGAACGTCGATGTCCGCGGCCCCGTCGCCGACGGGGTGCAGCACCACAGCGCCGTCGCGGATCTCTGCTCGGATCAGCGCTCCCGTCGACGACTCGACGCGCAGCTGGCTCAACGCGCCGTCGAAAGCGCCGCACACCCGCGGAGGGCGAAGCGTGAGCGTGTGCGACGCGGGCGCACGAGCGGTGCGCAACAGCCGTACGCGCGCAGAGGACGTCACGACGTCGCGCGCGGGGCTCAGGCGCAGCGCCACCGACGTTCTCTCCACGAAACGCTGAGCGATCGTGAGCTGCCACGACGCCGGCCGGGGCGCCGCTGCGCGCGTCGGCTGCGCTGCGCCGCAGCCCACGATGATCGACAAGAACGCCACGCCACGAATCCGCCACATGCCCGCAGTATTCGCACCATGGGGCACCGCTGTGACAACCTATGTTCGATGACCAGCCCTCGACGCCGAGCACACTCCCGTCGCCCGCTGCGCGCGTTCGTGAACGATTGAACACCATCGCCATGCCCCCCACTGTCACCAACGGCGGACACACGTACACCGCGGTGGTCGCGCGCGCCGTCGAGGACCGGCCGCTCGCGGAGTGGCTGGCCGAGACGTACTCGCACAGCGACGCTCACGCGTGGCGCGCGCGCATCGACGCGGGCGAGATCGACGTGGACGGGCGCGGCGCGAGCGCGGACGCGCGCGTTCGAGCGGGGCAGCGGGTCGACTGGCGACGGCCGCCGTGGGTCGAGCCCGACGCAGATCGGTCCTACCAATTGGTGTTCGTAGACGAGCACGTGCTGGTGGTCGACAAGCCGAGCGGGCTGCCCACGCTGCCGGGCGCAGGGTTTCAAGAGAACACCCTGCTCAGCGTCGTGCGCGAAGCGCACCCTGGCGCGGACCCCGTTCATCGGCTCGGACGTGGGACCTCAGGGCTCGTCGTGTTCGCCAAGACCGACCTCGCGCGCGCTGCGCTCACCCGCGCGCTGCGCGAACACGCCGTCGACAAGCGATACCGCGCGCGCATCACCGGCGCCCCCGACTGGAACGACCTGGAAATCACCACACACATCGGCCCCGCACCCCACCCCTGGCTCGGCGAAGTCTTCGCCGCGCGCCCAGAGGGACGACCCGCGCGGTCTGTCGCGACCGTCATTTCGCGCGGAGAAGAGAGCCTCGTGGACGTGCGAATCTTCACTGGCCGACCGCACCAGATTCGCATTCACCTCGCGTCCATCGGTCACCCTCTCGTCGGAGATCCCTTGTACCTGGCGGGAGGCGGGGCGCGAGAGGACGCGGTTCCTGGGGACCTCGGGTATCTGTTGCGCGCGTGGCGCATCGCGTTTTCGCACCCGGTCGACGGGCGCGCGCTGTCGTTCGTCGTCGGGCTGCCACCTTCACTCACCGCGTCGTAGCGCGCAGCACGGTCGCAGCGCCGTCCACAACACAGCGCGCCCCTCGTCAGAGTTGAGCCCGAGCGCCGCGTGTGTTGCCCTTGGCGACGATGGTGCAGCGCTCGACGGATCACGACACCTTCACGGGGACCGCGCTCGCGCAGATGACCCTCGCGCAGAAGCTCTGCGAGCTGCGCGAAGACCGCTTCGAGATCACCGGGCTCACGCAGTCGTTCGTCGACAACGTGCGCGTCTTCGGCCTCGGACGTGCGCTGCTCTTCGCCGCGCGCCGCGCCCGACTCGTCGCCACGCGAACGCTCCCCGCCCGCATCGAATCGCTGCGCGCGCAGATCGACCACGACATCGCGGCCATTCACGACGACCCCGCCGCCTCCAGCGCGCAAGAGCACCAGCGCGGACGCCGCTACGTCGCCGAGGTCCAAGAGGTGCTGCAGCGCTTCGGTGAGGCGAGCACCCCGCACGAGCTCGCCCTGCTGCGCGCCTACCTGCAAGAGCATCAGCTCGAGCTCGCGCACGAGCGCGCCCTGCTCGATCGAACTCGAGCCAGCACGCCCCCGAGCGACGCCGAGATCCTCGCGCGCAAGGCCCTGATCCCGGTCGCGATCGTGCTCGCGCCGATCGCCATCACGATCGCTGAGCACAGGCTGACGAAGACGTGGCCTCGCCCAGCGCCGCTCGTCCCCGAGCGCACCGCGGCGACGCACGGCGCCGTCCGCGCTGCGCACGCGCTGTACGGCGTCGTGTTCACAGGGTACGCCGCGGTCAACGCGGGCCTCGCGCGCGGCGATCGACTCACCGTCGCCCGGCAGCGATTGCAGCAGATGCAGCCGCGCATCACCGACGCGACACAAGCGATC
Source organism: Myxococcales bacterium (assembly GCA_013298625.1). Lineage (GTDB taxonomy): Bacteria > Myxococcota_A > Polyangia > Polyangiales. The sequence goes on along the minus strand of JAAFIF010000015.1, from coordinate 69,613 downwards.
GGCGACGCAGCGCGCGCGTTGCAGCCGTACGTCGAGCCCTCGCGCGCCGTCGCGAGCGCCGCGAGCCGCGTGGACTCTTCGTGGACGCACGAGCGGACCGAGCAGGGACGCACCGAACGGACGTGCAGAACCGAGCGAGACTCCCACGGGCAGACGCGGGAGGTGTGCAGCTCGCGCTACGTGTGCGAGCGACAGGACCACGTGTGGAGGTTCTCGGACCACGTCGCGCTCACGGGCCTGCAACAGCTCGACGTCGAACGACGATCGCTCGCGGGGCTCGCGTTCGATGCGCCCGACGCGAGCGCGCTCGAGGCCGAGATCCTGCGCGCGACGAGCGAGCCGACAGCCTCTGCGCAGGGCGCCCGAGCGCAACACGAGCTGGTGCGAGACCTGCGATCGAGCCCCCTCGTGACCGTCGTCGGCGAGCTCGGCGCCGCGCTCGCGCCCTATCAGCGCACCGACGCGCCCCCGCAGCGACTGCAGTGGATCCAGCGAGAGATGAGCAACCCAGGGGCTTTTCCCGCGGAGACCAGGCTGGTGGACCGCCGTTGCATGCCAGGGAGCGTGCGAGATCCCCAAGGGTTCACCGAGGTTCGAGCGTTCGCGCGGCCCATCGTCGACGCGGACGCCGAGCTGCAGCTGGTCGTGCAAAACCTCGCGCGCTCGCGACCGATCCTGACCGCGCTCGAGACACAAGCGCGCGCGCTGCGAGAGCGCTCGGAGCCGACCGAAGAGCAGTGGATCGCGCTGAGCGACGCGTGCACCGCGCTCTACCGCCTCGCGCACCCGCGAGGATCGATGGCCGCGCCCGACGCCGGTCAGCGCGTGTGGCGAACGGCGGTCGTCGCGGCGGTCTCGACGCTCTGCGCGGTGATCGCGCTGCTGCTCTGGCGAGAGCGAGAGAAGAAGCGCGCCTGGCGGTGAGCCGCGATCCGCGTGCGCAAACGCAGGAGCGACGGACCGCTCAGCGTGCAGCGCTAAACGCGCGGCGCAGCGCGGCAGCGGCGTCGAAGTACGGCGCCACCGCGCGATCGATCACGCCCGCGACGTTGAGGTACGCGTGCACGAGCGCGCCGTAGTGCGCGTGCTCGACGGCGACGCCCGCCTCGGCGAGCTTCTTGGCGTACGCGAAGCCGTCGTCGCGGAGGGGATCGAAGCCCGCTGTCTGGATGTGCGCCGGAGGAAGTCCCCGCAACGATTCCAGCGAGCGATGCGACGGCGAGACCTCAGCGCGCTCGCGATCGACGCCGACGGGCGCGAAGCGATCGTGAAACCACTGCATGGTCGACCGCTCGAGGACGAGCCCCTCGCCGAGCGCGCGAATGGACGGCGAGCGCATGGTGAGATCGAGGACCGGGTAGAACAAGAGCTGCAGCGCAGGGCGGCGCTCGTCGTGCGCGGTCGCGATCGCGACCTGCGCGGCCAGGTAGCCTCCGGCAGAGTCGCCGCCGACCGCGACGCGCGACGGGTCGATCGAGAGCTCGTTTGCTCTGTGAATCACCGAACGAAACGCGCTCACGGCGTCGTCGACCGCCGCGGGATACGCGTGCTCGGGCGCGAGGCGATAGTCGACCGAGAGCACCTGACAGCCCGCCGCCGCGGCGAGCGCGCGGCAGACCGGATCGTGCGACGCGATCGATCCGAGCCCGAAGAACCCGCCGTGAAAGTACAGCAGCGCAGGGCTCGCTTCGCCGAGGCCGTACGGGCGGTAGACCCGCGTCGCGAGGGGGCCCGCGGGGCCTTCGAGCGAGAGGTCTCGCACCGACTCGAGCGGCGCGGCCGCGGGGGCGAGCAGGGTGCTCGAGCGATCAAACGCAGCGCGAGCCGCACGCATGGGCAGCTCGTGCCACATGGGCATGCGCGAGGCGGCGAGCAGCGCGATCACCAGGCGAACATCGGCGTCGAGCTGATCCCCCTCGTGCTGGCGCGGGGCGATCGCGAGTCGTTCGCGCAGCGCGCGCGGAGCGAGGAGCGCAGCGTCGACGGCGGCGCGCTCGATGACAGAGCGAAGGTCTCGAAGCGTCATGGCGCGAGCATGGTGCACGAACGCGACGCCGGCATCGCGGCGTTTCGTCGTCGCTCACCGCCAAAGGGGTCGGCGCTGCAAATCAGCGCGCGACTACCCGACGCCCATCGCGAGCGTTCGCGCGCCGCCGTCGAACTCGACCTCGACCTTGGTCGCGCTGAGCACCGTGCGCACCCGGCCCACGCCGAAGCTCTTGTGCTCGATGAACTCGCCGACCGCGTAGCGCTCGCTCGGCCGGTACGCGCGCGCTTCGCCGCGCTCGCTCACGGCGGCGCGCTGTTGCCTGGCGACCTCGGCGCTGAAGGCCTTCGCGCGGCGCGCTCTCCACCGCGCGCACCGCTGCGGTTCGAGCTCTTCGATCACAGCGCGAACCGGGCCCTCGTCGCGCTCCCACGCCTCGCGGAGGCTCACGTCCACGGCGTCGTCCGACCACAGCGCGCCGAGGTCGACCTCGCCGATCGAGCGCAGCCCTCCCTGCGCGTCCGCGTAGCGCCGCAGCGCGCTGTACCTTTGCCACTGCGAGAGCGACGCGTTGGGCGCGTCCACGAACAGCTCTGCCCCGAGCGAGTCTTCGCCGCCGAACCAGTCGAAGAGCGCCTCGTCGAGGGACGCAGGCTTGCGGATCGTCGCTCGCTCGATCGCGTCCGCGAACAGGTCCATCACCAGGCACGCGCGCGTCGGGCGACCGTCGATGCGGAGGTCTACCGCGTTGTACTCGGTCTGGCCGCCGTGCCCGAGGACCGCTTCGACCCGGGTCGCGTCGCGGGTGCGCTCGAGGTCTTCAGGCCAGCTCGTCTCGATGCGGCCGCGCTGATAGAGAGACCAGAGCCGCTCGCCGGCCCAGTCCGTGAGCGCGTTGATGTCTTCGGGCCACAGCTCGATGCGGCCGTAGCGATCGTAGGTTCCGCTGATGGGCGGGGTCCAAGGACGCCAGCGATCGTCCTCGCGCACGACGAGAAACATCGAGCACGTGTCGGCGCGGCGACCGTCGGCGGCGAGGCGCCGATCGAAGACCTCGTCGCGGGCGAACCACGTCGTCGCGACGCTCGTGAGCGAGCAGCGGATGTCGAACAGGCCCATTGGGTCGAACCGTTCGATAGCACCGTCGAAGCACGCGCGAGAAGCCACCGGACGAAAGCAGACGCGCCCGAGCTCGCGCGCTGGCCTCTTCTACGCGCCGCGCTGGTCGCGAAAGCATAGAGATCGCGAACGCGCACTGGGAGAACATCGTCCCCCTGACGTGCAGAGAGTTTCTCCCAGCCGTCTCGGTGGTCGCGGCGGAGCAGGCGACGTTTTGCTGCGAATCCCCGCTTGTTTCTGCGCCGAGCGCGCTCGGCACAGCGCGTGCTCATCGCCCGCACCATGAACGTACGAAGCGGCCTCTCTCTCGTGCTCGTGACGGCGACCGCGTTCTCGTGCGTCGAGCAAGAGGCGATCGACGGTCACTTCGCCGGAACCGCGGACGAAGTGCGCGCGTGCGAGGGAAGCAACGGCGTCGTCGAGGGGATCGACGTCAGCGAGTACCAGCCCACCGTCGATTGGCCGGCGGTGTACGCGTCGGGTCGGCGCTTCGCGTTCATTCGAGTGAGCGACGGGGTGCGCTACGAAGACCGTTCGTTCGACGGACACTGGAGCGGCGCGAAGCGCGCGGGGCTCTTGCGGGGCGCGTATCAGTTCTTTCGACCTGGGCAAGATCCGCTCGCGCAGGCCGAGCTGCTCATCCGCAAGGTGGGCCGCCTCGGCGCGGGAGATCTTCCGCCGGTGGTCGACGTCGAGAGCAGCGACGGCGTCTCGTCGGCGACGCTGGTCGCCAACCTGCGACGATGGATCGACCGCGTGCGCGAGGGCACGGGGCGCGAGCCGATCGTGTACGCAGCGATGGGCTTCTGGGACACGCTCTCGGGCGCGAGCGAGTTCGCAAGACAGCCGCTGTGGGTCGCGAACTACGGCGTGCGCTGCCCGTACTTGCCGCGCGATTGGTCGCGATGGTCGTTCTGGCAATATAGCGACCAGGGGAGCGTCGCGGGCATCGCGGGCGGCGTGGACGTCAACGTGTTCAACGGGACGCTCGGGTCGCTGCGCGCGCTCGCTGGCGCGACGGAGGCAGCCACGCCGACGAGCCCCGGTACGAGCGCGCCCGAGCCCGACGCGAGCGCTGTGTTTTGCCCCGCGGGCTTCGCGTACAACACGGCCGCGCGGCTGTGCGTGAGCGCGACAGAGGCGGTCGGGCCGTTCACCGCGGCGATGACCGCGGCGTGCGTGCGCAACGGCGGCGGCGCGACCGCGTGCGAGAGCGATCGTTGGGCGCTCGGCTTCGCGCGGTCGATCCGCGGCGGTGAAGCGTGCCCGCCGGGCGCGGCGTTCGATGCGTCGCTGAGGCACTGCCGCGAGGGCGACAACGTGTTCGGTCCGTTCTCGAGGGTGGAGGTCGCGCAGTGCCGCGCGCGCGGCGGCGGCGCGGTGTGCGAAGGCTACCGATGGAACCGCGTGATGGTCCCCCCGGCCAACGCGGTCTTCTGCGCCGAGGGGTTCGCGCACGACACGGACTTCGACCTGTGCGCCAACAGCACCGACGCGGTGGGGCCCTTCACCGAAGCGATGATTCAGCGCTGCATCACCGCGGGCGGCGGCGACGTCGCGTGCCGCAGCGACCGATGGAACGTCGGGTTCGCCCGCTCGATCCGCGGCCGCGGCGATTGTCCTCCGGGCGCCGCGCGCGACGCGACGGCGGGCAACCGATGCCGCGAGGGAGACAACGTGTTCGGCGCGTTCACGTTCGCCGAGGTCGATCGCTGCAAGCGCGCGAGCGGCGGGGCCGTGTGCGAAGGACACCGTTGGCATCGCTCGTTCGTGAGCGCGCCGGCAGCATCGGAGCCTTCAACGTCGACCGAGCCGCCGCCGAGCGAGACGGGGCGCGCGCTCTCGGTGCCGTACTTCTACCAGTACAACAACCGCAACGAGCCCGGCGGAACGTGCGGCGTCACCTCCGCCGCGATGCTCTTGAACTTCTTCGGCCAGAGCACGACGCCCGACCAGCTCTACGTTCGCTACGGAAAGCCCGCGGGCCAGAGCCCCTCGTCCCTCGCCTCCCTCTACGAGCGCTTCGGACTTCGCTCGGCGTTTACGTACAACGGCACCGAAGCGATGATCCGCGCGCAGCTCGACGCGGGCCGCCCTGTGATCACTCACGGCTACTTCACCGGCGCCGGGCACGTCCTGCTGATCGTCGGCTACGACCGCACGGGGTGGATCGTCAACGACCCCGCGGGCCGCTGGCGCGGCTGCGTTCGCTGCGGCTACGCGGGGACCAGCACGAGCACCAACGGCCGCGCGACGCACTACGACTTCGAGTCGTTTCGCGCCGCAGCAGGGCCGGACGGAGACTACTGGCTCTCGGTCGCCTCGCGCACCGACGTGCGGCTGTGAGCCCGCCGAGGAGTCTCTTCGACGACGCGGTTCACGGCGTCGTCGCGAGGTCGACGCGCAAAGCTCTCGGTCATCGACAGCGCGCCTTCGGCTATTGTCTCGATTCATGAAGACCAAGACGCTGTCGTGGATGACGACGGCCATCGCGCTCTCGGCGTGCAGCGGCGGGCCGAGCCCCATCGAAGACGGATCGACGGCAGCCGACGCGCAGCGCGACGGCGCCTCGCAGCCAGACGGATCGATCGCCATGGACGCCGCGCTCGACGCAGCGACGGCGACGGACGCCGCGGCGCTCGACACCGCAACCAACGACAGCGCAAACACAGACGCTGGCCCCGCGTGCCCCACGTACCAGTCGCTGTGCAACGGGCGCTGCATCGCCACCAGCGTGGACCCGAACAACTGCGGCGGCTGCGACGTCCGCTGCGCCGCAGGGCAAGTGTGCGTGAGCAACGGGTGCACGAGCGTCTGCCCATCCGGGCTCACCGCGTGCGGCGGAACGTGCGTCGACCTTCAGAGCGACAGCGCCCACTGCGGAGCGTGCGCGACGGCCTGCCCCGCGGGCCAGGGCTGCGCGGGCGGACGCTGCACGACGGCGGCGATCTTGGATCCCTCGGGCGTCTCGTGCGCGGGCGGCGGACCGCCGGTGCAGATCGGAGGCTTCGAGAGCGGGGCCGCCCGGTGCTCGGGAGACATCGCGACGGTCGCGTTTCGCTGGGCGATTTGCTCGTGTCGAGACCTGCAGATGAGCGCGCCGCTCGTGACCGACGGCTTCGACAGCAGCCGCGGACCGCACACGCCCGGACAGCTCGGCGGCAGCGTCGGCGTGAACAACCGCTTCTCCAACAGCAACGTGTCCAACGTCGGCGGCTCGCTCTGGGTCGGGACCGAGATGGGCATCGGAAGCTCTGCGCCGCAAACGATCCGGCAAGAGCTTCACTTGGACGGCTCGCTGCAGACGTCGAACACGTTTTCGGTCGCCGCCGAGGGATGGGTCAACGGCAACGTCCTGACGTCGTCGACCGTGAGCTTCGGCGGAGCGCTGCGCGTCCCAGCGACGGCGATGGTCGCGTCGCCGCCGGCGCTGACGTACACGAGGCTCGTGCGCGAGCCGGTCACCGTGCCCGACCCGTGCGACTGCGCACCCGAGCGCGTGCTGCCGATCGGCAACATCGTGACCCACCACGCGACGCGCAACGACAACAGCGCGATCGGCCTGGACGCGCGGCACTTCGAGACCGACACGACGCCGCGGCGCGTGGACCTGCCGTGCGGGCGCTATTACTTCACGCGCATCCAGGGCTCGACGCCCATCACCATCGTCGCGCACGGCCGAACGGCGATCTTCATCGGCGGAGACATCGCCACGAGCAACCTGGTGACCATCACGCTCGACCCCACCGCGACGCTCGACATCTTCGTCGCCGGCAGCGTGAACACCTCGGCGCCGCTGCGCTTCGGCTCGCCCAACTACCCCGCGCTCACGCGCGTGTACGTGGGCGGCGCGCAGGGCTTTCAAGTGTCGAACAGCAGCGATTTGGGGGCGAACTTCTATGTTCCCAACGGGCCGGTGCGCAGCTCGGCGCCGCTCGAGGTGTTCGGCGCGGTGTTCGCGGGGACCTTCGAGACCTCCAACCGCGTGAGCGTTCACTACGACCGGCAGGTGCTGCGCGCGGCCGACGATTGCACGCCGAGGATCCCCACAGGCGACGCGGGCGTGCCCGACGCGCAGACGCGCGACGGCGGAGCGCCCATGTGCTCCTCGTGCCGCGACTGCGCCAATCAAGCGTGCATCGGCGGACAGTGCGGGATGTGCAGGACCAGCGCCGATTGCTGCGCGCCGCTGCAGTGCTTCTCGGGCCGCTGCGTCGAAGTGCCGGGTTGAGGTCGCGAGCGAGGCCCCGTCACAGGTATTCGAGACGGCACGAGACGCTGCCCGACGTCGCACCCGCGAGCTCGGCCTCGTCGAGCCCGAGCAGCGCCAGCATCGCGCTGCGCCAACGATCACCGAACGGCAGCACGACGACGGCGATCCGCGCCGCGTCCTCTGCTTCGAGCTGACGCAACCCCAGCAGCGCGCTCCCGCTCTCGCGCGGGTGATACGCGTCTCCGCCGGACAAGCGCAGCGAGAGCAACGCCCAGCGCCCAGCGCTGAGCGCCCACCGCCCAGAGCACTGACGGTCCGTGAGCGTCGTGGCCGCCTCGGGTTCGAGCAAGAGCTCGGGCGCGCGCTCGACGCCTTCGGGCGACAGCATCTCGTTGATTTCATGGGCGCTGATCGTCCCGAGCCACGGAAGCAATCGAAACGGCTCGACCTCACCGTCGCCGTCGTCTGCGTCCTCGTCGAGGGGCCAGCCGAGCTCGCGCAGCGCGGCGACCGAGAGCATCCCCTCGTCTTCGTCGACGATCGATCGCCCGAGGGGAGCAGGCGAGATGCCCACTTCGAGCAGCGCGCCAGCGCCCGTCGCGCGAAGGCACGGCCGATCGAAGAGCGTCGAGAACGCGCGCTCGAGCGCGACGAGCGTCGCCTCGCGCACGGGAGCAAAGAGAGAGCGCTTCATGGCCCCGGTGGGCCTACCGCGCGCACGCGCGCTGCGCGACGACGAAGTGCGCGAGGCGCTCACGGAGAGGGCAAGACGCGCGGCTCGACTGAGGCATCGAGTCGCCGCGAGCGCACCTCGCGCCACCCATCGTCCACGCGAAGCTCGAGCGCGGCGTCGATGGGCCGCGGGTCCGTGGTGAACACCGGCGCGAACGCGCCCGTCGGCTCTTGCTCGACCTGCGCGAGCAGCTCGACGCGCGCGAGGCTCACAGGGTCGAGGGCCCAGTACGATCTTCGAAGGATTGCTGTGTTCATCATCGTGTGCTCGGGCTCTCGCGCGACGATGGTACCCGTCACCGCGCACGGCACGCGCGTGATCGAGGCGAAGGTTCGTCGGGGCGCATGCGCGACCGACACTCAGCGCTCGCGCCCCGTCGCGAAGGCCGCCCGCAGCGCGTCGCGCAGCGCAGCCACGGGCCGCGAGAGGTGCCGGCCCGACGGGTACACCAGCCACAGCGGCTTCTCTTCGACCGAGTAGCCCGCGAGGACGCGCACAAGCTCTCCGCGGCGCACCTCGTCTTCGCACAAGAACGCAGGCAGCATCGCGATCCCCACGCCGCTGCACGCCGCGCGCGTCGCGTAGCCCCACGCGTCCACTTCGAGACGGACCGACAGGGCGACCTCCACCGCGCCGCGTGGACCGATCAAGCGCCACGTGTGCTGCTGCCCGCGCATCGCGATCGCGTCGTGCTGCGCGAGCTGCGCGGCGCGGCGCGGCTGTCCCTTGCGCTGAAGGTACGACGGCGCCGCGAAGAGCCCCGCGGACTGCGCAGGGCCCAGCTTCACCGCGATCAAGTCGGCGTCGTGGACGGGTCCGCCGCGGATGGCGAGGTCGATTCCCTGGTCGACCAGGTCGAGCGTGCGCGTGGTGAGCTGCAGGTCGATGCGCACGCCCGGCTCGGCCAACAGAAAGCGAGAGAGCACCGGCTCGAGCAGCCGAGAGCCCACTTCGACCGGCGCCGTGAGCCGAACGCGCCCCCGCAGCGGCCCGTGCCGATCGCTCGCGGTCGCCGCGGCGTCGGCGATCGCGCGCAGCGCCGGGGCGGTCTTCGCGTGCAGCTCTGCGCCTGCGTCGGTGACGGACATCGCGCGCGTCGAGCGGTGCAAGAGACGCACGCCGAGCTCGGCTTCGAGCGCAGCGACCGACTGGCTCACCGCGGACCGTGGAAGCCCCAGGGCGCGCGCCGCGGCAGAGAAGCTGCCCTCGTCGACGACGCGAACGAAGACGCTGATGCGGCGGAGGGTCATTGTTCATTCGAGATGAACACAGCGATCACTGATCGCCAACTACTGCGAACAATCGCAAACGGCTACGTCTCTCGCCATGCGCTGCTTCGTCATCGGCGGAACCGGTCGCCTCGGCGCCATGCTCACGGACCACCTCGCCTCACGAGGCCACGACGTGCGCGTGGCGACGCGCTCGCCCAAGCGGCGCATGTCCCTGCCCGCGGGAGCGAGCGCGGTCGCCTTCGATCTGCGCGCTCCGAGCGCCGCGGCGCTGCGCGGCGTCGATCGGGTGTTCTGCATCATGCCTCGCGGCGTCGCGCTGGAGGTCGCCGAAGAGCGCGCGTTGCTCGCGGCGCTCGCGTCCGAGGGCGTCTCTCGCGTGGTGCTCGTGACGGGGCTCGGGGTCGATCGCGCGCCGAGCTCTCCGCTGTATCGCCTCGAAGCGACCTTCGCGCAGAGCGCGCTCGCTCACGCGGTCCTGCGGCCGAACTACATGTTGCAGAACCTCTGCGCCTCGCCGCTGTGCGAGGCGATCGCCGAGGAGCACGAGATCGCCCTGGCCGCGGGAGACGCGCGCGTGTCCTACATCGACGCGCGGGACGTGGCCGAGGTCGCCGCGCGCGCGATGATCGACGATGCGTGGCCGCACGGGGCGCTCGACCTGACCGGCGGCGAGTCGGTCGACTACCATCAGATCGCCGAGACCATCACGAGGCACCTCGGCGTGACGATCCGCTACCGATCGATCACCGAAGACGAAGCGCGCGCAGAGCTCGAGCGCGCAGGAGCGGCACAAGAGACCATCGCCGCTCGGCTGGGCTTCGCGTCGCTCACGCGTCAGGGCGCGTTTGCGCCGGTCACCGACGCGGTGCAACTCGTGCTCGGCCGCGCTCCACGAACGCTCGAGGCCTTCGTTCGCGAGCACGTCCGCTGCTGGACCTAAGGAGCCCACGATGCACTCACTTCTCTCGCCGCAGACCCTCGGATCGCTCACGCTTCGCAACGGGCTCGCGGTCGCGCCCATGACGACGACGCAGAGCCACGCGGATGGCTCCGTCAGCGAGGCGGAGGCGCGTTGGCTCGAACGACTCGCGGACGATGGATACGGGCTGGTGCTCACGTGCGCGGCGGCGATCAGCAAGCGGTCGATCGCGTTCGAGCAGCAGCTCTCGTTCGGAGACGATCGCTGGATCCCAGCGCTGCAGGCGCTCACGCGACGGGTGGCCCGGCCGCAGACGGCGCTGCTCGCGCAGCTCTGCCACGGCGGGTCGCGGTCGATCCCTGCGCTCACCGGCGAGCCTGCGCGCAGCGCCAGCGCGTTCGAGCTCGATCTGCCGGGGTTTGTTGCGCCGATCGAGCTGTCGAGCGCGCAGATCGAAGAGATCATCGAGGACTTCGCGAGCGCCGCGGCGCGCGCCGAACGCGCTGGATTTCAGGGCGTCGAGCTGCACGGCGCCAACGGGTATCTGTTTACGCAGTTCGCGAGCACGGTGACCAACCTCCGTCGCGACGCGTGGGGAGGCCCGCTCGCGCACCGCGCGCGGCTGTCTCGCGAGGTCGTCCGCGCGATCCGAACGCGGGTCTCCAAGGACTTTCTCCTGGGAATGCGCTGGTCCTTCGAGAGCCCCTTCGACGCTGGCCTCGACCTCGACGAGGGCGTGCAAGTGATCGAGTGGCTCGCGGAGGACGGCGTCGACTACGCGCACGTCTCGCAGATGGACCTCAGCGCGACGAGCAAGAAGGTTCCAAGCGAAGCGGTGTTCGCGCGGGTGCGCGCGGGCGTCGATCGGGCGCTGCCGTTGATCGCCGCGGGCGGCGTGACGAGCGCGGCCAAGCTCGCCGAGGCAGAGTCCATGGGCGCTGCGTTCGTGGCGATCGGCCGCGCCGCGATCGGCAACCGCGACGTCCCTGCGAAGCTCGCGAAGGGCGACGCTCTCGCGCAGACGCCGTTCGATCGCGAGGCGCTGCGCGCGCTCGACGTGAGCGACGACTTCATTCGCTACCTCGAGACCGCGCCGCCGCTCGCGAGCCTCGGCATCGTGCGACGCTGAAGCGCGATCGACGGCCGCGGCCGGGATCGTTGTGACGTCGCAAGCGAATTCTCGAGTTATTTCGAGCTCTCGCAGCGGCCTCGCTGCGTGCGCGACCTCGACCGTGGCGCTCGTCCGCAGGATCTGCCAACGCTTCGCGGACGAGCCATGGAGCAGAGCCGACTCGAAAACGTTGGGCCGCAGACCTCGGACGACGAGCTGCTCGAGATCGCCGCGTCGCTGTCGCGCGAGGGCGACGTTCGCGGTGAGCTCATGCGACTGCAGATTCAGTGGGAGCGCAGCAAGCCGAAGCTCGCGCTCGTCCGCCGCGTCAAGGAGCTGCTGCGCGACGAGGTCGACGCGCTGCTCGGGCCGCTCGCGCCGTACGTGCTGCGCAACCCGCTGTATTTTCACAAGGGATTCGTAGACGTAGCAGAGGTGCGCGACCTTCATCCCAGCCACCGAGACGCGCTGCTCGACGCGTTTCGTACGCCGTGGGTTCGACGCATTCGAGCGCTGCGCGCGCCGATGTGCGTGCTGCTCGAGCCCGCGCTGGTGAGCCTCACCAACGCGAGGCTGCTCGGCGAGCTCGACGCGACGGCGATGCTCGAGGCGGGCAGGCCGCTCCCGTGGCACTCGCTGCGCGCGCACTGCACCGAGCGCGCGCACATGAGGGCCTTCGATGACCGATCGATCCTGCCGATGCTCGAGCGGCTGCAGCTCGGCGAGGGGATCGGCTGCGACGCAGAAGAGACGCAGGCGCTCGCCGTCGCGCGCGCGGTCGAGCGCCATTCGCAAGAGTTTTTGCACCCGAGTCACGTCGGTCCGTGGCTCGCGGTCGCGGCGCGCACCCCGCGGCGATCGACGTTGTTGCGCGCGTGCTTCGAGCCACGGTACGCGCCGGCCGCAGCGCCTCCCTTCGTCACCGAGCTCTCGCTGGTGCGCGACGACGACGCCGCGCCGTGGACGACGCTCGACGTGGGAGCGGTGTTCATCGCGAAGCTCGCGCACGTCCGCAAAGGGGCGGTGCAGTGGCTCGAGGAGGCGATCGAGAGCGCGCGGACGCTGCCGATCGATCGAGTTCGCCTCGGCGTCACGGGCGACAAGTGCGACGCCCAGCGGGCGCGGCTCGAAGCGGCCATCGTGAGCGCGTTTGGGTCGCGCTTCGAGCGCGAGTGAGCCGCGACCGAAGGGCGTCCGCTAACCTATCCTCCGAAGATCGTGAGCGCACGACGCAAGACCGATGAGTCCCGGCGCTCGAGAGCGAAGTGGCTGGCGTTGGTCGTCTGCTTCGCCGATTGCGCCGCGAGCCGCGAGGGGCGGTGGTCGGAGTACGTTCCGTCATTGCTGGTGATCGTCGCGGTGGCGACCGCGATCGCGAAGCCGACCCACGTCGACCCGCGCGAGGATCGCTCGCTCGGCGCGGCGGCGCTGCTCGCGCTGATCCCGTGCGTCGCGCTGTCGCTCTTCGAGCTGATGCACACCTGGTGGAGAGAGACCGAGGCCAGCGACACTCTGTTGCTACAGTCAACGCTCACCACTGGCTGCGCCTTCGTTGCGCTGACGGTCATGGCGCTCACGTTCGTCGCCGGGATTTCACGGCGGCTCGCACGGCACGAGATGGACGCAGCTCGCTGGCTCCCGCGGCTCCAATGGCTCGCACGCGCGCTGTTGCCCCTCGCGTTGGCGCTGGTGATCGCAGGCGCTGTCCGCCGAGCGAGCGGCGTCTCGCCGGACGCGATGAGAGCCCTCGCCTATCGTCCCATGCCAACGCTCTCGGGCTCGCCGCCCGAGGCGGTGATCCTGCAGATCGACCCCGATCGAGCGCTGATCACGCAAGGTCCAACTTCGACCGGCCGAGCGTGGGATCTGTTGCTGCGCGATCGGCGCGCCTCGAGCACACAGTGGATCGGTCCCGATGCGTTCGCCGACAGCGAAGTGCAGTACGACCCGCGCATCGGCTGCGTGCGCATGGTGCACTTTCGCTCGTACACCGTGACCCATTGCATCGACGACATCACGCGGCGCGCGAGCCCGTGGACGCAGCGCCGCTCGCTGGCTCCGACGCTGGGATGGATCGCGATGGCCGCGGTTTCGCTGGGATTTCTTTGGTTCGCGCAGAAGCACCGCGCGCACGAGCGGTGGCGTCGAGCCAAGGTGAACACGGACAACAGCGTGACCATCGATGGAGAGCGCCTGCAAGCCGATCGAGGTGTGACGATCCCGCACGACAACCATGAGCTCTGGGTGCTCGTCGACGATTCGTCGCCCACGAGCGGGCCGTATCGCACGCAGACCGAGCGCTGGGTGATCGACGCGAGCAAGGATCCCTTCGATCGCGAGTGGCGGCTCGTGTGCTGGTCCCTCGCGAGCGCGCTGCTCTTTCTCACGCCGCTCGTGTTTGCGCTGGGGGCGGGGATGATCACGGGGCGGTGACGCGCAGATCGATCACCGCAGTGGCCGTCGATCGACAGCGTCGAGCCTCAGGACGCGCCGCCGAAACGTTGTCCGCCCGCGTGCGCGGCCGATAGCCTTCGCGCATGGTGATCCTCGAAGAGCGAGAGCTCGAAGTCGCGCCGGTCGCGACGCTCGGCGACGGTGACGTTCGCATCGCGGACACGCCGGAGGCGCGCCTGTCGCGCGACGGCCGAACGCTGTGGCTTCGCTGTCCGGGACGGCGCTACGTCGAGATCGACATCGACCCGTGGACGCAGCGCGCGGTGCATCGCGCCGGGTCGCAGCCAGCGCGGCCGTTTGATGGTGCTGCGATGGTGTTCGCGACGACGCTGGGGGACTCGCTCGAGCTCTGCGGCGCAGCAGGGGACGTCTCGCTGCACCCGCTGCCCGAAGAGCTCGATCAGGGAACGTGGTTCGCGGACGTGGCCACCGAAGCAGGGGAGTTCTATTTGTGCTCGGCGAGGCGGCTCACCCGCTGGAGCGCGACGCGCAACGAGCTGCGGCTGCTCGCGCGCTACGATCGCCCGGCGCACGAAGGGTCGGGCTTCGAGCTGCGACAGGTGCGACGCTCGCGCGACGGCCGAACGCTCTTCGTGCGCACCGAGCGCGTGGTGTACGCACTCGACGCGCAGACGCTCGCCCGCCGCGACGATGCGCTGTTGTTCGACGTCGACGCGCACTGCCAAACGCCGGGCGCGTGGCTGAATCAGCAGCGACTGACGAGCATGGCGGTGACCGACGACGCGCTGCTGATCTTGACGACGAAGCAGCACACAAACGCGAAGCTCCTGAGCCTCGAGCTGCGCGCACCGGGCGCGGCTGCGGTTCGCACGCTCGAGCTCCCGCCGGACATGGCGCTCTATGCGTCGAGCGAGCCGATGGCCAACGGGTGCGTGCTCGTCTCGGGCTTCGGGCACGTGCTCGTGGACGTCGAGCGATGGAGCGTGCGCGACGTGCTGCGCGGAGAGCTCCCTCCGGCGTCGACGATGACCGACCGCGCGCGGAGCCGCGTGTACGTGATGGCGCAGGGCGGCGTGTTCGTCACGCTCGAGTGCGCCGACGGGATCCGGCGTTCGACGCGAGGCGGCGCGATCGTGCGCGACGAGCTTCGGTTCACGGCCGACGCGATCATCGCGCTCTCGAGCGCAGGCGTCGAGCGGTTCGACGGCGACGCGACCCGCTCGACGGTGGTCGCCGGCACGAGCACGGACAGGCTGAGCTCGCTCTCGCCCAACGGTCGCTGGGTGCTCGTCACGGATCGCGACGCGTGGGTCGCGCAGAGCACGTACGACCCGTCGCTTCGCAAAACGCTCGCGCACTCCGTGAGCGAGACACAGCCCCCTCACGCGCTCGCGGTGACGGACGACGGCGACGTGTGGCGCTGGGACGGCAAGGCGCTGATCGCTCCGGACGGCGCGCGCGTCGCGCTCAGCGCCCGCGCCGCGTGGGCGTCGGTCACGTGTTCGCCGAGCGGCGACCGCGTCGCGCTCACGCTGTCGAAAGAGATCGTCGTTCTCGACGCGCGCGCGAGACGGGTGCTGTGTCGTGTCGCGGCGCCGAAGTTTGCGCGCGCAGCGCTGCCCGACGACGAGGCGCTCGTCGTGTCAGGCTCCGATGGGTTTCGCTGGTTTTCGAGCGCCGATGGCGCGCAGACGCGCTGGCACAAGCGACGGATGACCGAAGGGAGCGCAAACTGGGCGTCGAGCACCGACGGCGCGCGGCTCGCGCTGCTCGACCTCACCGAGCGCGTCGAGGTCATCGTGCGGGACGACGCGAGCGCGTCGAGGTCCTTCGTCGCCGCGTTGCAGCCGAGAGCAGCGGCGTTTTCTCCGGACGGAGCCCGCCTCGTCGTGTCCGGCATCGAGAGCGTGCTGCGGGTGTTCGACGTCGAACAACTGCTGCGAAGCGAGCCGCCACGCGCGCCTCGCAAGCGAGCGCCGCGCGATCGCTGAGTCGCTGCTCGGGACGTTCGAGCGCGACGCCTCGCGGGGGATACACTGCGCGCCGTGGTGAGCTACGCACGACCGCTCTTGCTCTCGCTGTTCGCGCTGGTCGAGGGCTGCGAGCGACTGGGTTTTCCCCCGCCGTTTCAGGTGGACCCGCCGGTGACGAGGACCGAGCCGTGGGACGCGGCGATGCAGGCGATCACCGTGGTTGCGCCGCCGGTCGAGCAGCCGCGCGCGCAGCGCACGCCCGAGGCGCCGCCGATCCCGGCGCGCGTCGCGACCGAGCGAGAGGACCTCTTCGGGCCCGCGCGCATCGTGTCCGTGCGCCCCGTGCGCGCGCCCGGCTACAGCGTGGTGACGGACCACGTCGACGCGAGGACGCACTTGCTGCTGGGCCGACGCGCGGGCGGAGGACGCACGCAAACAGCGCTCTACGACCTGGCCAACGATCGCGTGGTGGGGAGCTTCGGCGACATCGACTGGTCGAGCGAGGACAACCGCGTGCACACGCTGCGATCGGGTGATCCCGAGCGGCGGTCGCTCGCGGTGCTCACGGTCGCCGATCAGCGCGAGCACAGCCCCCGCGTGCTCGGCCCGGACGGGACAGACATTCGCCACGCGCTCACGGTGGTCGGAGAGACCGACGCGACCGTGTACGTCGTCGGGACCAACGCGCGCGGAGAGCACTTCGCCGGCCCGTGGAACCCGCTCGACGGCGACGTGGCCACAGCGCGCACGAGGATCCCGTTTCGACCGCGGACGTACGTGCAGGGCGGCCCCGAGCGAGGCGTCGTGCTCGAGTCGCACTCGTGGCTCGACGGCTTCGTCGCGCGGCCCGGACGAGCGTGCGTCGGCGTTCGCTTGGACGCAGTCGGCGGCGCGCGCTGCGTCGCCTGGGGCGAGTCTCGCCCCGAGTGGGTCGGGTGGAACAACGCCGTCCTCCTCGGCGACTACGCGTACAGCGACGACAGCCTCCCTGCGCTGGTCGACACGGTCACTGGACGGCAAGAGCGCGGGCCGATGACCGAAGGAAACTGCCAGACGGTGAAGAAGCTGCGCGTTCCGCCGCGGGCGATCATCGCGTGCGCGGGCGTGGGTGAGCGCAGAGCGTTCACGGATTGGTACTGGTGGGCGCCGGGGCAGTGGCGGTTCGTGCGCGAGCCCGAAGAGCGGTTTCATCGCATCGGCGACGGCTCGCAGACCCGCGCGCGGCTGCTCGAGCTGCAGACGAGCTCGAACGGCCCCACGACGCGCTGGATCGACCTGCGCGAAGGCACGCTCGTCGACCACAGACCGCTGCAAGAGCTGATGTTTCTCAACCCCACCGATCGCTGGGGCGTCGCGCAACAACGAGAGGCCGACGGCTCGCTCTCGCTCTTCGTGATCGACGCGCAGAGCGCCGAGCTCATCCGCGTCGCGCGCCGCGCAGACTGCGCCGCGCCCGCGCAGCTCGCGGTCGAAGCGCAAGAAGATCACCGCTTCGCCGTCGGCTGCTTCGCGCCGCGCGCGCCAGGGCTGTTCTCGTTCGTCGTGCGATGGAGCGCCGTGCTCGACGTCACGCGCAGGACGTTTACGCCAGTGCCGGGCCAGGTCGTCGAGCTGCTCACCAACGGAGAGGCGCTCGTCGCGCAAGCGGGCGGGCGGTGGATTGGCGAGTCGGACTTCGTCGCCCGCGAGCTGCGACGGGTGCGCTTCGAGTGAGCGCGCCCCCCGCTCTCAGTGCATGTGCCCTTCGTGCGCGTGAAAGTCCGGCGACATCGAGAGCACGCGGATGCTCGCCGGCGCGCCGCCGACCATCAACGGCATGCCGAGCGCCCAGGCTTCGAGGTCGACTTCGCGCACCGTTCCGTCGCGCGGATCGTTGACGTACAAGCGATCGCCGGTGACCGCGATCGAAGGCCGCACCGCGCCTTCGCCGCTCGGAATCATCTCGTACGCAGGGATCGCCATGAGCGGCGCTCCGTCCGCTGCCCCCGTCGTGGGGTTGAGCCGATGCAGCCGCCCGTCGAGCGTGAGCACAAAGAGCTTCTCTCCCTCGGAGTCCAGCGCGAAGCCCAACGGCCGCGCGGGGAGCAGCACCGGCGTGATCGAGCCGGCGCCGCCGTTGGCCGCAGGGTCGACGATGGTGATCGCAGGCTGAGAGCCCCAGTTGCCGATGAAGACCGGCAGTGAGTGGTGGCCGACCAGCGTTCCGACGCGGGTGCTCGGCGGAGCGTCCATCGGGTTCGCGATCTTCTGCGAGGTGAAGCGCAGCATCGCGCTGTCCCATCGCAGCACGAGCACGCCGTCCGCGCAGCCCGCGGCGGCGCTGTTGCGGCCCAACGCGTTGCCGTGCAGCGCAGGGCAGCCGACGGCCCGACCAGCCTCCATCATGGTGTTGGCGCGATCGCGCCACGAGAGCCCCACGGGCAGGCGCGTCGCGCCCATCGCGGGCTCCATGGGATCGGGGATCGTCGACAAGAGATGGCCGTACGCCACCATCGCCGCGCCGTGGTGCGCCACGCCCGTCGAGAACGTCCTCAGCATGGGCGAGCCCGTGAGCATCTGCGCGTCGTTCATGAACGTGACCGTTCCGTCGCCGTCGTTGAACAGCGCGGACCACCCGTCGTGCGAGCTCAAGTGCGTCGGCATCATCGTGGTGAGCGCCCGGTTCGCGAGCACCGTCGGCGCGGACTTCACCAGGTGATAGTGCGTGTCGTGCAGATGAAACACGATGCCCGACGAGAGGACATCGGTGCGGTTCTGCGCGCGCTGCACGAGGTAGCCGACGCCGTCGGTGCCCTCGCGCTCACCGTACGCGCTGGCAGGACCCGTCACAGAGAACATCCCGACGCGCGTGCGGGTGTCGAGATCCCACACTTGCACGGTCGCGGCGCGGCCGTCGGCCACGACGAGTCGGCCGCGCGTCACCTCTCCCTCGTGCGAGACGCCGCCCTCCGCCGCTGCGTCCGGCGCAGAGGCCTCCGCAGCCGCAGCGTCCGCGACGCTCGCTTCGGTCACAACGTTGGCGTCCGCCGCGCTGTCGGCGGCGGCGTCTTGCGTCGGTTGAGGAGCGCCGCAGTGCACCGCGAACGCCGCTGACAACAACAATCCTTGCTTCGATCTCGTGTTGAACATCTCTCAGTGATCGCATACTGAGTACAGTTGCAACTCAAATGCAACTGACTGCTAGATACATTTATTTCGTGCTCGCTGCGCTCGGCACGACGCGATGCGCGGCCCCTCCCAACGCAGTGCCAGACGCGGCGGACAGCGCGGCGATGCCGAGCGAAGACGCGGCGATCGACGCGGTGAGCGAGCGTCCGCCGGAGGCGTGCATGGGCGTTCCGGTGGGCTTCGAGTGCGACGAGAATCGCTTGCGGCTGTGCGATCTCGGCGAGCCCTGGAGGATCGACTGCGACAATCCGCCGCAGGGCGGCGGCGCGGGGCGCTGCGCGTTGGTCTCTGCCGAACACGGACACGCGTGCGTGGTCCCCGTCGGCGCGGGATGCCGGATGAACGTGGCGCATGGCGCGCACTCGCACGTGTTCTGGTCGCACTGCGAAGGCGCGCGTTCGGGCTGCGTCGTGACCGAGCGCGGCGCAGGCTTCGAAGGGGCGTGCGCGGCGGAGGTCGGGACGTGCGCGCTCGACGACATCGACACGTGCCGTGGATCGCGGCTGATCACGCGCTGCGTGCGAGGGCAGCCCGTCGCGTACGACTGCGCATCGCTCGGCGGGACGTGCTCGCCCGGCGCGTGTGTGCAGCTCCCCGCAGGCGCGGTGTGCGGCGTCGGGCTCGAGTGCCGCGACGGACTCGAGTGCGCGCGCGCGAACCGCAACGCCCTCTACCGCTGCCGCGCACCCGCGAGCGACGCGGGCGTCGACGCCGGCTCCGACGGCTGACGCGCGAGGATCAACGCAGGTACGCGCAGCGAAATCCGCGGGACGCCGAGGCGTCTCCGCTCGCGCCGCCCGGTCGAAACACCGTGCGAAGCACCAGCTCACTCGGATTCATGTGCGAGCTTCCCCGCGCGTAGTGCGCGCCCACCAGCGTCGGAGCGCACAGCGGATCGACGCGGCGGCTCGTCCAGCACGCGCTCGCCTCGAGCAGGTCGTACGTCGCGAAGTCGTCGGCGACCCAGTCCGCGACGTTGCCCGCGAGGTCGAACACCGACGCGACCGCCCCCATCGGCAGCGAGCCCACGCGGCGCGTGAGCAGCCCGTCCTCGCCCGCGCAGGGCCCGTAGTGCACGAGCGAGCAGCCCGCCGCGCCCTCGCCCCACGGATACGAGCGCCCGTCGGTCGACGCCGCGCCGTGCCAGCGAGCGAGGTACTCGTGCTGCGCGCTGGTGAGCAAGTGCCCTCCCTCCCAAGCGCAGAAGTACATCGCGAGCGCCCAGCCCACGCAGTTGATCGGGTGGCGATCGCGCGCAGGCGTCGGGGCGTCGGTCCAGTTGCAGCCGATGGCAGAAGGGTTCCACTCGGAGAGGACCGTGCGCGGCGGCAGCGGAGAGCGAAAGCTCACGCCCCTCGCGAAGCGAACATCGAGCACGCCCGCGAGGGTGCGCGCGGTCCACCGCTCGTAGAACGGGCGAAAGCGCGCGACGCTCACCTCCTGCGCGTCCACGGTGAAGGGCGAGAGGCTGAGCCCGCACACCGACGGAGAGGCGCTCCAACCTGCGTTCCACGCGGCAGCGTCCACGCCGAGGCAGAACGAGCGCGTCGGGTCGACGGCCACGGTGCGACAGTCCGCCCGCAGCGGGTCGCTCGCGCAGCTCGTCGGAACCACTCCAACCACGTCGCTCGCGACGACATCAGCGCGCACGTCGCCCGCGTCCGCGATGTCCACCGCCAGCGCATCCGGCCGCTCGACGCCCGCATCCAACGCGGCATCCGTCGCGTCCGCGCCGTCTCGCTCGTCCCACGCGTCGCTCGTCGCGTCCGCGAGCGCAGCGGCCTCCGTCGCCGCGTCCGTGAACCGCAGCGGCTTCGGCGCGCAGCCGCACAGCACCAACGCGCAGAGCGCCCTCGCCCTCAGAACACCCAATGGACGCCTCCGGGGCTCAACGTGAGCGCCCGCCGCTCGCGCCCACGCGAGAGCGCTTCGATCACGGCCCACGCGACGCCCGCCGCCAGCGTCGCGCCGCCCACGATGACCGTCACCGCGCTCGCCGCGCCGGTCGCGGCAGCATCCGAGTGCGCCGCACGCGCGCGTCCCGCGTCCACCACCCCCGACGCGCACACGAACTCGCTCGCCGTCTCGACGCAGCCGAGCTCGCGCAGCGCGCCCAACGAGCGCTCGCGCAACGCCCACAACACCGCGGATGCGCCCACCGTCACCGCGCCGACGCCGAGCGTGACCGACGGACCGATCCACCCTCGGTTGTCCCGAGGACCCACTTGCGCGCGCGGAGGGCGCACTACCACGGGCGTCGGCACGGTGCGCTCGACGCGAGCGACGACGGGCTGCGGCTCGATCGGACGCGGGCGCAACACGATCGTCTCGGTCGTCGTTTGACCAGGCAGAATGCTCACCGATCGCTCGACCGAGAAGCGCCCATCGCGCCGCGCCGTCACCGTGACCGCGCCGATCGGAATTCGAATACCAGCGCGTGTATTCAAGACCGCCCCGTCGACCAGCACCTCGCTGTCCGCGGGATCGACAGAGAGCTCGAGCCACCCGAGGTGCGCCCGCACGAGCGCCAGCGACTCGTCGATCGTCGCGCGATAGCGACGCACCCACGGGTCGTCGAGCGCCGCCACGCGCGCGAGGGTCTGCTCAGCGTCCACCCAACGACCGAGCGCCTGCAGCGCGAACCCGAGCTGCGCGCGGACCGAGGCGCGCTCGGACAACGCCAGCGACCGCTCGAAGGCAGCGAGCGCGTCTGCGTCTCTGCCCTCGCGACGCGCGACGAGGCCGTCTCGCGCCAGCGCCATCGCGCGTTGCTCTGTCTCGGCCTCGCTCGTCTGCGCGCTGCACACCGACGCGCACGCAAGCGACGCTGCAAACAGCAGCGCCGCGGTCGTCGTGCTCGGTCGAAGGCCGTTCATAGTTCGTCGATGATGGGAGAGGCGTTGGCGCCGCGCCCCGAGGCCGCTCCGTTGCTCGACGCACGCGCGCCCGAATCATACCGCCGCGCGGGCGGCACGATGACGTTGTTTCGACGAATCACTGGGACAACTGTCGTGTCCTCGAGGACAGAGGCAGCGTCGACGAGCGTTTCGACGGGCGCGAGGACGTCGGGCGCGGCGATCCCCGCAGAACCAGCGCGCGCACGGGTGCTCGAAGGCTGGCCGCCCTCCCGTGTGGCGGCCACTCCCACGAGGACGGAAGCGAGCAGCAACACAGCCCCGAGCGCGATCATCGCCCGCCAAGCGGGAGCAGGCGCGACGCGAGCAACGGAGTCGCGCGACGCGGACGCGACGGGCCCCGTGGACGACGCGCGCACCATGGGCTCCGAGGGCTTCGCGCACGCGGTCAGCGCATCAGCGAACATCCGCGCGGTGGCGATACGCCCCTCGGGCGCGCGCACGAGCGCCTGCATGACAACATCCGCGAGCGCGTCGTCGACAGCGACGCCGACCGAGCGAAGGTGCACGGGATCGCGCGCGACGATCGACGCCAGCACCTCGCGGTCGTTGGCTCCGTCGTACGGAGCGGCGCCAGAGAGCGCTTCGTACAGGACCACGCCGATCGACCAGAGGTCCGTGCGCGCGTCGATGTCGGCGCGGCCCCAGGCCTGCTCGGGGGACATGTAGCGAGGTGTTCCGGCGATCGCGCCAGGGCGCGTGAGGTTCGATCGAGGGCGATCGGCGCCGGCGTCGAGCTCGCGAACGAGGCCGAAGTCGACGAGCTTGGGAGTGATCGTCCCGTCCGCCCCCTGCGCGAGCACGATGTTCTCGGGCTTGATGTCGCGGTGAACGACGCCCCGCTCGTGCGCGTACGCGAGGGCGTCGAGCAGCGCGATCGCGATCGAGACCGCGCGCGGCGCCGCGAGCACCAGCTCGTCATCGAGCACCGCGCGCAGCGTGCGCCCCTCGACCAGCTCTTGCACGATGAACGACGCGCCGTCCTCGAGCTCGTCGTAGTCGAGCAGCCGAACGATCCCGCGGTGATCGAGCTTCGCCAGCGCGCGCGCCTCGTTGCGCATGCGCTCTCGCTCGGAAGCGTCCGCGCCCGCGTGCAGCAGCTTGATCGCGCATCGCCCCGCGGTCTTCTCGTGCGTCGCTTCGAACACTCGGCCGCTCGCGCCTTCGCCGAGCACCCGCACGAGCTTGTACTTGCGCGCCAGCACCGCGCCGACGCCGATCGAGCCAGCGGTCTCCCTCACGACGCTCAGCGCGTCCCTTCTGCGTCGAACTCCGCGTCCGAGAGGGTCAGCGACTCGCGCGTCGCCAGGCGATAGCCGCCCTCGCGACGCTCGATCGCGTCGCGCAGACCGAGCTTTCGCAAGGTCGCCACGGCGACGTACACGCGGTTGGCGCCAGAGTCCGAGATGAGCTTTTCTCCGGGCCAACCCGCGTTGACGATGTCTTCGAGCGAGAGCGTCTTGCGAGGGTCTTCGCCGTGCGCCGCGACGAGGGCGCGCAGGATCCTCGCGAGCGCGATGCGCGTGCGCAGGTCCACCGGCGCCTCGCCAGCGGCGCGAAACCAGGTCCCGTCCCGCGCGAGCACCAGCTGTTCGCTCGAGAGTTGCGGCGCTGAGTGCGCGCTCGGCGCGGGGCGATCGCTCGGCGCTTCACGGGGGCCTCCCGTCAGCGCGAGGTCCTCGCCGACCCACGCGAGCCGCTCGTGACGCTCGGGACGCCGCGCGACGGACTCGGCCCAGCGATGCACGCCGTCGACGTCCTCGGGCCACGCGGCCATCAACAATCGCCCGGCAAACCCCGGGTCCATCTCGACGCTCTGCCCGACGGCGCGCGCGAGCGCGGCGCGCACGATCCACGGCAGGTCCTCGAGCCGATCGACCAGCGCGGGCAGGCGCGCGGTGCGCTCGGCGAGCCCTTCGAGCGCGCCGTCGATGATCAACGCGCGCGATCGCCACGAGAGCAGCTCGTCTCGCGACGCGCGGGCGTGCTGCGCCGAGAGCACCGGGAGCTGCGAGGCGCCGAGCGCGCGCGCATCGGCGAGCGACGCGACCGAGCGCAACGACAGGCCGAGCTCTTCCGCTGCGCACTCGGCGTGCTCGCGCCACGCGCCCGCGCAAGCCGCGTCGACGCAGACCACCTCGCGCGCGGCGAGCATCGAGCGAAGGCGCTGCCCGAACTCGACCGTGGCCCACGCGACCGCGGGAGCGCGCTCGGAGCGGCGCATGGGGTACGTCTCGGGCGCGTGCTGCACGGCGAAGAAGACCGGCCCCGTGCGCACGATGGAGCCCGCGCGCAGCGAGGCGACGCCGACGCGGGCGCCGTCGACCCAGGTTCCGTTGGCGCTGCCGAGGTCGTTCACGGTGAGCGATCCGCGGGCGTCGAGCTCGAAGCGCGCGTGCGCGCGAGACAGCTGCGGGTCATCGAGCGCACCGTCGCCGAAGGCGCCGCACGCGCGGCCGATGTCGAGCGCCGCGCCGGCGGCGATCACCCGACGTCGTCCGAGCACCGCCACCGATCGATGATGAACGACCACCAACGACCAGCGCCGCGCCAGCGCGCTGGGGTCGAATTCGACCGCCGAGTCTTCGCGTACCGTCGTGCTCATCGCGGGGCGTGCAGCGTCCGCTGAGGAGGATAGCGCACATCGAACTGCCTGCGTTGTACCGCTTCGAGCGGCGCAGAGAGCGGCGCCGACAGATTCTCGAAGGAGCTTTAAGGCAGCCAATTCGCAGCGCGCGCGCACAGTGCTCGTCCAGTTGCCGAACGGGCACCCCCAGCAACCTTCGCACAGGACGAGCTCACCGATGAACCTTCGAACGATCGCCGCGCTGTCGCTCTCGACGAGCGCGCTCTTGTCCACAGCTGTGTCGCACGCGCAAGACGCGGGCGTCGCGGCGGCTCCCACCGCGCCCGCGCTGTCGCTCGACGACGGAACCTTGTGGTTCGAGGCCGAGAGCGTCGAGGACACCGTGGCCGGCGCGCGCGTGGACCGCGGCTACTACTTGAAATCGTGGGTGCGCGTCTGGGGAAGGCTCCCCGCGGACAGCGCGGTGGTCTTCACGTACTCGCAGAACGGGCGGCAGCTGGCGCGAGTGCGGTGCACCGTGGACATCCCCGGCTTCGATCGAGACCCAGCGTTCGCGCACGTGCGAATCGGCAACTGCTACGACCGCGCGGCGCTCATCACGGTGACCGGTGACATCCAAGTCGAGATCAAAACGGTCAACGGACAGACCGACGCCGAGACCGTGCTGGCGACGCGCACGGTCAACGTGCAGCGCGTGGCGCAGGTCGCAGGAGGCGTGCCTCCGACAGCGCTGCCGGACAACTACTACGTCTCTCACCACGGCCGGATCATCGACTCGGTGCTGTTCTGGCAGTCGTACAATCACAACGATGAGTTCGCCTGGTCCTACGTGGATCACGGGATCGGGGGATCGCTGGTCGGAATGCTCGTCGCGTTCAACGCCGACGACACGATCTCGGACCCGGTGATCGCTGACTTTTCTGTGCGCTGTCAGGTCAACGGGCAGCCGTTCACGACGGAGGGATCGCCGATTCCTGCAAACACGAGCAACGTTCGCTCCACGCGGCTGCATCGGTCGTATCTGCCTCCGGGCTCGACCGGCGGGACCGCGATCCAAGTGATGCGATACGTGCACATGCAGGTGCAGATGCCGTTTCGCAGCACGCACTTGCGCGACCATCCGGGGCGATGGACGTGCGATCTGCGCTCGAACGGCAAGAACGTTCGCCGCTGGGCTTGGACCGTCGCGGCCAACGGCGCGCTCGAGCCGCACGCCGAGCAGCGCGCGGGGCTCAACCTCGGGCCGCGCGCGATCCTCGTGGAGACGACGATTCCCGCGGACGGCGGGCTCGACGAGCGCACCAACCCGGCAGAGGTCCGCGCGGGAGGCTTCTACGGCCGCCCGTGGACCTCAGACATCGCGCGCACGCAGGCCGCCGCGGTCCCTGCGATCGGTCAGCCGTACCTGCCGCACGAGCCCTATCGCCCGGGTCGGCCGGCCGCGGCGGCGAGCGGCGCGCGCGCGGGTCGTCGTCGTCGCTGAGCGCGCCTACGCGGTGCCGTACGCCTCGATGGGCGGGCACGTGCAGACGAGCTTGCGGTCGCCGAGCGCGTTGTTGACCCGGCCGACGAAGGGCCAGAACTTGCGGTCCCGCGACTCGGGCGTGGGAAACGCCGCTTGCTCTCGGGTGTACGGGTGCCTCCACTCGCTGGCGAGGCAGACCTCCATCGAGTGAGGCGCGTTCTTCAAGGCGTTGTCTTCGCGGGACATCCTGCCGGCTTCGATCTCGGCGATCTCGGCGCGGATCGAGATCATCGCGTCGCAAAAGCGGTCGATCTCGCTGAGCGGCTCGCTCTCGGTGGGCTCGACCATGAGCGTCCCGGCGATGGGCCACGACATCGTGGGCGCGTGAAAGCCGTAGTCCATCAGCCGCTTGGCCACGTCTTCGACCTCGACGCCCGCGGTCTTCTTGAACCCGCGGAGGTCCAAGATGCACTCGTGCGCCACGCGCCCCTGGGCCCCCACGTACACCGTGGCAAAGTGCCCGTTCAGCCGCTTGGCGATGTAGTTGGCGTTCAAGATCGCGACCTTCGTCGCGTCGGTGAGGCCGACGCCTCCCATCATCTTGATATACGCCCACGAAATCAAGAGCACGCTGGCCGAGCCCCACGGCGCGGCGGACACCGGTCCGACCGAGTCCTTCGAGCGCGCCTCGACCACGGGAAGCGCGGGCAGGTGCTTGGCGAGGTGCTCAGCGACGCAGATCGGGCCCATTCCTGGGCCGCCGCCGCCGTGCGGGATGCTGAAGGTCTTGTGCAGGTTGATGTGGACGACGTCCGCGCCGATGTCGCCAGGGCGGCAGAGGCCGACCTGCGCGTTCATGTTGGCGCCGTCCATGTACACCTGCCCGCCGTGCTCGTGGATGATCGCGCACACGCGCTTGATCGACTCTTCGAACACGCCGTGCGTCGAGGGATACGTGACCATCAGCGCGGCGAGCTTGGGCGAGTACGCTTGGGCCTTCGCTTCGAGGTCGGCCACGTCGATGTTGCCGCGCTCGTCGGTCTTCACGACGACCACCTCGAGCCCTGCCATCACGGCGGACGCGGGGTTGGTACCGTGCGCTGACGACGGGATGAGGCACACCGTGCGGTGCTGCTCGCCGCGCGCATGGTGGTGCGCGCGGATCACTAGGAGCCCGGCGTACTCGCCCTGCGCGCCGGCGTTGGGCTGCAGCGAGACCCCCGGAAGTCCAGTGATCTTCGCGAGCGCGCCCTCGAGCTCGGCGAACACCTGCGCGTAGCCCTGCGCTTGATCGACGGGCGCGAAGGGGTGCAGGCGGTTCCACCCCGCGTCGGTGATGGGCATCATCTCGGCGGTGGCGTTGAGCTTCATCGTGCACGACCCGAGCGGGATCATCGCGTGCGCCAGCGAGAGGTCACGGCCCTCGAGCTTGCGCATGTACCGCAGCATCTCGGTCTCGGAGTGATGCGCGTTGAACACCGAGTGCTCGAGGTACGCGCTCGTGCGCGCGAGGCCCTCGGGGATCGCGCTCTTGGTCTGCGCGGCGACCGCCTCGAGATCATCCGCCGTGCGGCGAAGGCCGAAGACCGCGCACAGGTCCGCGAGGTCCTGCGCGCCCACGCACTCGTCGAGGGCGATGCCCACGGAGGAGCTGTCGATCCGGCGCAGGTTGATTTTGTGTGCGATGGCCTCGGCCATCCACTGATCGCACTGCGCGGAGGTGCCTTCGACGCGCACCGTGTCGAAGAAGCCAGCGTGCTTGACGGTGACGCCCGCCAGCGAGAGCACGTCGCGCAGCGCGCAGGCGGCGCGGTGGACGCGCTCGGCGATGGCGCGGATGCCCTTGGGGCCGTGATAGACCGCGTACATCCCAGCGACGATGGCGAGCAGCGCCTGCGCCGTGCAGATGTTGCTCGTGGCCTTCTCGCGGCGGATGTGCTGCTCGCGGGTCTGCAGCGCCATGCGCAGGGCGCGCTTGTGCTGCGCGTCCTCGCTGACGCCGATGATGCGCCCCGGCAGCTTGCGCACGTAGTCGTTTTTGCACGCGAAGTACGCCGCGTGCGGCCCGCCATACCCGAGCGGAACGCCGAACCGCTGCGTGCTCCCCACGGCCACGTCCGCCCCGAGCTCGCCCGGCGGCGCGAGCAGCGCGAGCGAGAGCAGGTCCGCCGCCACGACGAAGAGCGCGTCCGCCTGCTGCGCGCGGGCGGCGATCGGGCGCAGGTCGCTCACGAGCCCGTCGGTCGCGGGGTACTGCACGAGCACGCCAAACGCGCGGATCGCGGCGAAGTCCACCGCGGTCTCGTCTCCGACGTGCACGGTGATCCCCAGCGCTTCGGCGCGGGTCTTCACCACTTCGATCGTCTGCGGGTGGCAGCGCTGCGAGACGAAGAAGACCGTCTTCTCAGCGGCGCCGCCGTCGGCGTTGCCCTTGAACTCGTAGGCCATGTGCATGGCCTCGGCCGCGGCGGTGCCCTCGTCGAGCAGCGACGCGTTGGCCACGGGCAGACCCGTCAAGTCGCTGACCATGGTCTGGTAGTTGAGCAGCGCTTCGAGTCGCCCCTGCGCGATCTCGGCCTGGTAGGGCGTGTACTGCGTGTACCAGCCGGGGTTCTGCACGATGTTGCGCAGGATCACCGGCGGCGTGATGCAGTCCGAGTAGCCCATGCCGAGGTACGAGCGAAACACTCGGTTCTTCGCGGCGAGCTGCGCGGCCTCGGCCAGCAGCGCCGACTCAGAGATCGCCGCGGGCAGGTCCAGCGGTTGTTCGATGCGAATCGAATGCGGGACCGTCTCGGCGACGAGCGCATCGAGCGATGCGACTCCGAGGGTCTCGAGCATTCGGGCCTGGTCTTCGGGGCTCGGGCCAATGTGGCGGCGCGCGAAGACATCGGGGTGCGCGAGAGACGACGACATGGCCGGTGTCTATAGACCCGCGCGCCGTCGTTGAGAAGATTTGCTGCGATCCCCCGTCGCAGTCTACGAAGCGCGCAGCGCGCTCAGCGGCAGCGCGCGTCGACGCACTGACGGCCCATCGAGCAGTCGCTGCTCAGACGGCACTCGGGGGCGAGCTCGCTCGGGAAGCGGCAGATACGCATCGCGTCACAAGCGGAGGTCGTTCCGTCGACCATTTGGCATTCGGAGAGCGTTCCGCCGGGGCAGGCGATGCGGCAGACGCCGTCGACGCAGGTCGAGTTCGGTCCGCACGCGTTGGCGGGGCAGAACGGAACCGGACGACGGTCGTCGACGCGGCACGCGCCCTGGTCGCAGAAGAAGCCCGAGCCGCACTGCATGTCGTTGGTGCACGCGCTGGTGCACACGCCGCCCGAGCAGACCTGGCCCTCGGCGCACGCGCCGCAGTTGCTTCCGCTGGGGTAGCCGCAGGTGCCGTTGGTGCACACCTGGCCCGTGGGGCACGGGACCGCCATCGAGCAGCCCGCGACGCAACGGCCGTCGATGCACTGCTGTCCTGCGCTGCACTGAAAGTTGAACTGGCACACCTGCGCGGGAGCGCGGCACCGTCCGCCGACGCACGTCTGCCCCATCGAGCATTCGGCGTTGGTGGTGCAGCCGCCGCCCGCTTCGCAGCGGCGCGTGGTGTTGTTGCACACGAGCCCCGTCCCCTGCGACGCGCAGTCGACGTTGCTCGAGCAGCCTGGAACACAAGTGCTGCGATCATCGCAGTACTCGCCGGCCGGGCACATCGCGGTGGACGTGCACCCTCGCGAGCCGGGAACGCACTCTCCGAGAGCGCGGTCGCAGATGTCGCCGGGGAGGCACTCTGCATTGGTTGAACAGCCGGTCGGCGTAGCGTCTGCTCGCGCGTCGGCTCCCCCGTCGGTGCGTGGACGCGCGCCGGGACCCCAAACAGGGCATCCTGCGAGAACAGCGGCGAACGATCCAAGAAGCGAGAGATGAGTAATCGTGGAGAGCCTGGGCATGTCTTGTTGCCTCCTGAGCGCGGACAGGACGGTAGCAGCCTCCGTGCCGCGGTAGTTGGACTGAGCGCGAGAGGGCCATGTCCTGCGGTTTGTCAGCATTTCGAGAGGGAGGGACGGGGGTGGGCTGGTGGAGGGTTCGCCTTCCACTCGTGAACGGAGCTTCACGCTCTGCTGTGAACCGCGCCTTCGCTCGCCAGCCGCGCGTCGGGACCGAGCGCCGAGCGAGACAGCGAGACAGGGCCGAGGAGTGATATAGAGACAATCTGGATTCGCTGCTCGGCCGCGACGGTCCGCTGCGAAGTTGTGTTGAACCGACGCAGTTGATGCACCCGATGAACGACAGCGAACCACGCGCCCAAGGCGCCGCGACGGCAGGACCGAGCGCAACTCCGAGCGTCGCGCCAGGGCCTCTTCCTCCGGCGAGAGCGCCGATCCCGGGGGCGGCTGCGCGGCCATCGGCGCATCCCTCGGCGTTTCCCTCGAGCCATCCGTCGGCGGCGCCGTCGGCAGACCCCGACCGAGCCTATCGTCCATGGAGCGTCCGTCGCCCGAACGGAACGCGCGCCGCCCTCCCCAACAACGGAGAGCTTCGCGCGTGGATCGCCGACGGCAGGATCACCCCCGACGACGAGCTCTCACCGGACGGACAACACTGGACGCCGCTGCGCTCGATCTCCAATGTGGACGTGTTCATCGCGGCGGCGCCTCCCGCGCGCACGCGCCGCGCGTCGAGCATGGCCATGCCCGCGGTGCGGCTGCCGACGGACGACTCCGTGCGTCCGCCGTCGCTCGGGACCGTGCCCGCGGCGCCGAAGGTCCCGTCGCTCGCGGGGCTCGAAGACGAGCTCAACGGCCCCTCTGCCAACGCCCCGCTGTTCGGCACGCCGTCGCCGGTTCGCTCGACCTCGTCTCCGCCGAAGAACAGCGTGTCTATTCCGCCGCCCGCGGGGACGCCGTCCGTGCGCGTCCCGCCGCCCGCCGCCGCGCGATCGACTCCGCCGCTCTCTCCCTTGTCTGTCCCGACGCGCCCCGTGACGAGCGCGACCGCCAGCGCTCCGCCTGTCGCGAAGGCGCCCGAAGCCACGCCTGTCGCCAAGCCCGCGCCGACGCCCGCGACCGAACCGCTCGTCGCGAAAGCCCCCGCTGCTGCGGTCGAGAGCGCGCGGCTGTTCGCCGAAGAGCCAGCGACCACAACGCCTCGCGCCGTCCCAGAAACACCAGCGACGACGGCCCCCGCGACGCCCGTTGCAGCGACGCCTGCGCCCACCACAACGACAGCCGCGCCGGCCGCGAGCGATGAGACGCCGGCGATTTTCGGATCGGACTCCGTGGTTCCCCCTGCGCCGTCGAACGCAGAGCGAACGACCGAGCCGCCGCCGCCCCCGAGCGCGAAGAAGAGCGTCGATGCCTCGAGCGATCCCACGCCGCTGCCTTCGCAGCGCCCCCGCTCGATGCCCCCGCCTCCGAGCATCAGCGTCGACCCAGCGGTGTACGAAGAAGCGTCGAAGCGCCACGCGACGATCTCTCGCCCCGAGTCCGCCGCGCCATCGTGGAAGCTCAACGCAGCCCTCGCGCTCTCGATCCTCGGCGCGGTGTTGGGCGGAGCAGCGCTCGCGCGGACGTTCGCGCGGCGCGAGCCCGGTACGCACACCGCTCCGTCGATCGCCGCCACCAGCGACGACAGACCGATGCCGACGCCCTCGACGCGCGCGCTGCTCGACGACCGAATCGAAGGACTTTCGGCGGAAATCTCAGCGTTTCCGACGCGAGCGCTGAGCAAGGTGCGGCGGGCGCGGCTGCTCGCCCTGCGCGCCGAGCACCAGCGCGGAATCGCAGAGGACCTCGAGGCGATCGCCGCGACACACACCGGCGAAGAAGCACTGCTCGACCGCGCCGAAGCGCGCTTGTTGCGGAGGCAAGCGACACAAGACGCCGCCAGGGCCAGCGCGGATGTCGCCTCGGTGCGCGCAGAGGTCCCCGCGGCTGGAGCGCGCGCAGAGTGGACGCTCTCGCTCGCGCACGCGGCGATCGCCACGGACCCGACGAGCCGAGAGGCCACAGACTACCTCGCCAGCGCGCGCGCGGCGGGCGCGCAGGTGCGTTGGCTCGAGGCCGTCGTGGCCCGTTCGCGAGGAGAGAGCGCGGACAGCGCGCTCGAACAAGCGAGAGCCGAAGGGGACGCCCCCACGCTGGCCACGCTCTCGCTCGCCCGCGCGGCGCGCGCTGCACGGCGCATGGACGTCGCGCGACAGCATGCCAACGCAGTGCTGCAGAGCCACGCGGACGACGAAGGCGCCCGATCCGTGCTTCGCACGCTCGACGGAGAAGGGGGCGCGAGCGCAGCCCAGCCCGCGCAGACAACGGACAGCCACACAGCGCCAGAGCAGCCCGCGCCAGAGCAGCCCGCACCAGAGCAGCCCGCGAGCGCGGCCCCCGCGGAGTACCTGGCGCGGGTGCAAGCAGGGCGACGGGCGCTGGAGATTCGGATGCTTCCGCGGGCGCGAACGGAGTTTCGTCGGGCGCTCGCGATCAAGTCCGACGGGGTGGAGGCGCAGATCGGCCTGGCGTGGGTCGCGCTGCGCATCGGGTACTACCCCGTGGCCGCGCAATCCTTTCGCAGGCTGTTCTCGCAGGGGCACAACACGCCGGAGGTGCGCGCGGGGCTGGGACTGGCGCACGCGAAGATGCGCGAACGAGAGCCCGCGGTGCGGTATCTGCGGGCGTATCTGGGCTCGAACCCGCAAGGTCCGCTGGCGATCGAGGCGCGGCAGGCGCTCGCGGCGCTCGGCGCTGGATGAGCGTTCGGGCAAATCAACGCCCCGCCCAATGCGGAACAATCGACAGCAACTCGCCGAAGCGGGTATAGCTCTCGCGGTGCGCCCACGCGCGGGCCAGCGCGACAGCGGGCCAACTAGTGACTGCCCATGGATGTCGTTTGCGACCGGTGCAACACGGAGTACGAGTTCGACGACGCGCTCGTTTCCGAGCGAGGGACCACCGTCAAGTGCACGCACTGTGGTCACCAGTTTCGGATCTTTCGGCCGAAGAGCGACGGTACCGTCGCGCGCCCGTGGATCCTGAAGCGCTCTGACGGAAAGACCGCGACCTTCGACAGCCTCGCCGTCCTTCAACGCTGGATCGGCGAAGGAAAAGCCTCGCGCGCCGACCTTCTCTCTCGCGACGGCGTCGATTGGAAGCCGCTGGGCTCGATCGCCGAGCTCGAAGGGTTCTTCACGCAAGCCGAGGCCAAGACCCGCGCGACGGCGTCGAGCAAGCCTGGGGCGACCACGCCTCTGTTGGGCACGACTCCGCAAGCGAGCGCGCCCCCCGCTGCGCCGCCGCGACGCGCGACGACGCCGGGGATGCCTCCCGCGCCTCCTCCCGCTGCGCCGCCGCCGAGGCCGAGCGGAGGCAGCAGCGCGCCGTACGGAGCGCACGCTGCGCCGCCGCCGCCGAGCGTTCCGAGCTTGCCAGCGCCGCCGTTGCCGCCGCCTGCAACCGCAGCGGCGAGCAGCCCGCCTGCGGTCACGCGACGCCCCACGCCGCCGAGCGCGCCGGTCGCCAGCGACAAGCCGAAGAGCAACTACTCGATGGGCGGCTCCGAGAGCGAGCTCACCACCGAGGCGTACGACTTCGGCGACGACACGGGCATCATGGAGAAGTGGGGCGCCGACGGTAAGCCCAAGCCCGTCAAGCCCGCGGTGGGCCCGCCTCCGAGCGCGCGCACCGCGCCCGCTGCGAGCGCTGTCGAAGAAGAGCCGCCCGCGCGGCCCAGCCGATCGTCGCCCAAATCATCGAGCGGCAAGGGAGCCCTCATCGGCGGAGTGCTCGTCGCGATCGTCGCCGGCGGAGCGATCGCCGCGTGGCAAGCGGGCGTGTTCTCGTCGAGCGGGCGGGCAGCGGCGACGACCGACGCTGTTTCGTCAGCGATCGAGAGCGCAGAGACCTCCGCGAAGGCCGCGACGCGCGCGGGCTACGACGACGCCAAAGAGAGCCTGACGGCGCTCTTGCTCAGCACGGCGAACCGCAACGACCCGCGCGTCCTCGCAGCGCGCGCCGCGGTGCTCGCCGCCAGGGGCGAGTCGATGAGGCAGCGCGCAGAGGACCTCGATGCGCGCGCTGCGCGCGGCGGGTCGGACTCGGCGACGGTGCGCGCAGAGGCGTCGATCATTCGAGCCGGAGCGCTGGCCGACATCGAACGCGCCCGCACCGACGCAGCGGCAGCAGAAGCGGGAGCATCGCGAGTGACGAGCGCCGATCGCGGTCGCTTCGAGCGCGCCCTCGCTGAGATCGCTCGGGTGGTGCGCGCGGACCTCGCCTCGGCGCGGCAACACGCCACCGCCGCGAAGAGCGCGGGAGCCAACACGGATTTGATCGACGGGCTCATCGCGAGAGACGCGGGCGAGTTCGACGTCGCAGTGGCCGCGCTTCGACGAGCGGCCGAGGCTGCAGACGCGGACTCGCGGGCGAGGCTCGCGTTGGCGAGGCTGTACGCGTCGCGCGGAGACCGAGCAGGAGCCGTCGAGCAGCTCACGGCGCTGCTGCGCGTGCGGCCGCAGCACGACGACGCGCAGGCGATGTCCACGGCGATCGAAGCGGGGCTCCCTCCGTTGCGCGACGCAGCGGCGCAGGGCGCGACCGACGCAGGGGCGGCCGCGGTGGTTGCGCAGAACCCTGTCCCCGCAGCGGTGCCCGACGCCGGCGTCCCTGCGGTCGATCCTGTGGTGGCCACGAACGGAGGCAGCGCGCCCGGCACGCCCAGCGGAGGCAGCGCGCCGAGCGGAGCCTTCGCAGGACGCAGCTACGACTGGCTCGTTGAAGAGGGCGAACGCCAGCGAAATCGCGGTCAAACCGAGCGAGCGCGCTCGGCGTTCATGGCCGCGCTCGGCCTTCGTGGCGACGGATGCGAAGCGGTCACGGGCCTCGGCTACGTCGAGATGCGCTCGGGCGAGACCGGCGCGGCCGTGCTGCTCTTTCGCCGCGCGATCGGCCTGAACAGCCGGTACAGCGACGCACACATCGGCCTCGGCCAGGCGTACGAACGCCAGGGAAACACCGAGCAAGCGCTGCGCGCGTACCGCCAGTACTTGGAGATCAACCCCGGCGGATCGCACGCGCGCGAGGCGCAGTCTCGCATCGAAGCGCTCGACCGCAGACCCAGCGAAAACACGGGCTCCACGGGATCTTCGGGCTCCACGGGATCTTCGGGCTCCACGGGATCTTCCGGTTCGCCCGAGGGCTCGGGCTCCTCTGGCAGCGGCGGGGGCTCGACAGGCGCTTCTGGTTCAGGCTCCTCGGGCAGCAGCCCCGCGCCCTCTGAAGGCAGCGGCAGCGCTGGCACGAGCCCAACGCCGACGCCGTGATCGAGCGGAGAGGCTTCGATTGACGATGAACGACGCGACGATCCCTGCAGACGTGTTCGAGGGTGATCGACCGTTGCCCTGGGAGGTCGCGAGTCGATGCTCGACCGAGCGCGACGCGATCGCGGTCGCGGAGCTCGCGGTGGACCGCGCCGAGCACAACGCGCCGCGCGAAGCCCAAGCAGACGCGCTCATGCAGCTGTCGGACGCCTGGCTCGCGGTCGGCGCGCTGACGCCTTCGCTCTCGGCCGCGCGCCGCGCGCTCGCAGCCTGCCCGAGCAACACCAACGCCCTCGAGCGGGCCGCCACGCTGCTCGCGCGCGCCGGGTCGCACGCGGACGCTGGTGAGCTGCACGAGCAACGCGCGGCCCTCGGCGTGACCGCAGCGTGGCGCGCGGCAGCAGAGAGCTTCGTTCGCGCCGCCGCGTGGCCGCGCGCCCTGCAGTGCGCGCGCGTGTACGCCGAGCAAGTGACGACCGAAGAATCCGCGGCGTTCGCCGTCGAGGTCGCGCGCGCTGCAGGTGACGCCAAAGCGCTGATCGAGCAGCTCGAGCGCCACGCAGCGCGATCGCTGGACACCGACGAGCGTCGGTCGATCTACGGCGACCTCTGGATCGAGACCCGCGCGACGCGCTTCGGCG
Organism: Myxococcales bacterium; assembly: GCA_013298625.1. Lineage (GTDB taxonomy): Bacteria > Myxococcota_A > Polyangia > Polyangiales. Next base: position 33,834 of record JAAFIF010000015.1, on the reverse strand, counting down.
CAGAGACCGCCGCGCACGTCGCCAGCAGCGACCCGGCCGTCGCGCGCTCGATCCTCGTCGAGAGCACCGCGCGCGCAGTGCAAGCCGCGCAGTGGGACGCCGCGCTCGAAGCCGCGACCGCCCTCGCAGCGATGAGCGACGACGCCGACGAGCGCGCAGCGCTAGCGATCCTTCGCGCGCTGCTGCGCCGCCGCCCGGCAGAGCGCGAAGCCGCGCGCGACGCGCTCGCAGAGCTCGGAGCCAACGAAGCGCTCGCCGTCGAGCTTTGGGCTGAAGCCTCTGCAGAGAGCGACCCGGATCTCGCCGCCGCGTCGTGGCGAGGCATCGCGACGATCATCGAGCGCACGGACCCGGCGCGGGCGATCGAGGCGCTCGGGCGCGCGTTGGCGAGGGTTCCTGACGACGAAGACGCGCTCGCGACGATCGAGCGGATGCGCGAGCAGCACGAGCCCGAGGCGCTCGACGCGCTCGCCCACGCATGCATGGCCAGCGACGAGCGGCCCAAGGCGCGGGCGAGGCTCGCGGCGCTCTGGGCCGCGCGCGAAGAGAGCGCAGGGGACCCAGCGTCCGCAGGGATCGCCCGTGATCGCGCTGCGGCGCTCGGCGTCACGCTCGCCGAGACCAACGGAGAACGCGATGCGCGCGCGCGCGCCGCGGTCTCCCGCGCGACCGCCGTGATCGAGGCGCTCGAGCGGTCCCACAACGACCCGTCAGCGGCAGACACGGCCGTCGCGCTCATCGCGAAGGAGCCCGGCGCGATCAGCGATGTCGTTCGCGCGTCACGATCGCTCTCGCTCCTGGCCGCGCAGCGCGAAGACGCCGCCCGCGCCTGGCTGCGCCTCGTCACGCGTCGCGACGACCTCGAGGGGCTGCGCCTCGCCCTTCGCCGCGTGGCGACCCGAGGAACCACCAGCGTCGTCCGCACCCAAGCCGCGATGCGCTTCGGGCTCGACACCGCCGTCGACGAACAAGCAGAAAACGAATCGTTCGAGCTGCTCGAGCTCGTGCTGGACGAAGCCGAAGAGCAGTCCCCTTGGATCGCCGCCACCATGCTCGCGATCGCGTCCCGCGCCGCGACGGATCGATTCGTGCGCCCCACGCTGCGGGCCATGCTGCAGAGCTGGACCGGCGGCGCGGCCGCGAGCGGCGCCAGGCTGTTCGCGCGCATCCTCGACGCGGAGAAGGGCGACGACGCAGCGTCTGCCCTCTTCGACGAGCAGAGTCGCCTGCGCGCGCGCGCGACCGCCTGGGCCACGATCACGCCCGCGCTCGGCGACTCGCGCTCAGCGCTCGCGCGATGGACCAGGACGCTGCTCGCGAGCGCTTCGGACCCAGCGCTGACGCTCGAGGTCGCGACGCGGTTCGCTCGGCGCGCTCCGGGCTCGGCCGAGGCCGCCTTCGCGCGGTTCGGCGCGGCGAGCATGGGCGCGCAGCTCGAGGCCGTCGCAGAGTCCACCGCAGGAGTGCTGCGATCGCTCGCGCCGGCGAAGGACGCAGCAGGCCTCGTCCGCTCGTCGCTCGCGAAGCTCGCCGCAGCCCTCGGAGAGCGCGCCGTGCTCGCGACCGCCCTCGAGGCGTGCACCCGCGTAGGACTCGCCGATCGCGCGCTGCGCACGACGCTGGTCACCCTCTCGGACCGCGCGGACGTGGACTCTCCGTCGGCGCGGATCATCCTCGAGTCGGCGCTGCTCGCCGCCGAATCTGACAGTGAATCCGCAGGGTTTCTGCGACGCTTGCTCGAGCGAGCCAAAGCGGACGCGGCGACGCGCGACGAGGCTCGCGCGCTGCGCAGGTTGTGCGCGGTGACGCCGGGGGATCGGCGCGTGATCGTTCCGTGGGTGCGGGCGCTCAGCGAAGCGGGAGACGGTCCAGGGTTGTTGCACGCGCTGCCCGCGCTGCTCGCCAGCGAGCTCGACGCGAGCGAGCGACGAGAAGCCCTGTGGATGCTCGCTGGCGTGCAGAAGAAGCTCTCGCTCGACGCCGCCGCCGCGCAGACTCTCGAGCGCATCGGAGCGGAGTTCGCCACGGCCTCGGACCGCGCCGACGTCGCGCTCGCGCTCCAGCAGCTCGCCCTCCCAGCGCGCGCCAACGAGCTGCTCGCCCAGTGGGGAGAGAGCGAGCCATCGCCCGCGGTCGGAGCAGCGTTTCTCTCGCGCGCAGCCGCCGGAGAGCGCGCCCACGGCGCCCCTGCGCCGCGCGTTTTCTCCCTCGCCCGCGCGGCGCTCCTGCGCGAACCCGAGACGCCCGACGCGCTCGTGCTCGCCGAAGAAGTCGCCAAGGACGCCCAGCTCGTCAGCGAGATGATCGCGCTCTACGAGGCGCTCGATCAGCTCGCCGCCGGAGCGCACGGACGCGCGGCCCTCACCTACCGACGCGCGGTCTTTCTCGAGCAATCCGGACACTCGGACGCCTCGCTCGAAGCGTACTTCACCGCGTTCGACGCCCGCCCCGCGCGAGGAGCGGTCGCGACGGCCATCGGCAGGCTCGCCATCGGCCGGCGCCCCGAGATGCTCGTCGCGCTGCACCGCCGCCTCGCCGACGGCGCCGCCACCGGAAACGCCCGCGTCGAACACCTCCTCGACGCAGCGCGCGCCGCGCGCGAGCAAGCCAACGACCGCGCAGGCGCCCTGCGATTGCTGCTCGAAGCGCAAGACGTCCTGCGAGACAGCAAGACCTCGCTGCTCGTGCTCGACGCAGCCCGAGAGCTTCGCGCGCAGTCCCCCGAGCTCCATCGCGCCGCGGCCACGCTGGTCGCAGACCGCGGACTCGCCGTCGCCGAAGAGGTCTGGGACGACGACGCCCGCCGCGCGCACTCGCTGCGCGCGTTCGAGTGCGCCGTGCGCGACCTCGAAGACGGGCCGCTCGCAGCCCGCGCCGCCCAGGTGTTCTTGCGCGATTCGGACAACGAAGAGCGCGACACCGCAGCGCTCAAGACCGTCTTGCGCGCCGCGCCCGTCGCCGAGCCCGTCCGCGCGGCGCTCCGCGAAGTGAGCGCGCTCCGTCGACGCTCGTCGTCCGCGACCCACGCAGCGGTCACCCCTTCGGCGAGCGCCATCGAGACCACTCGTTCGCTCGCAGCGCAAGGGGACGTCGTCGCGGCGCTCACCGCTGCGCGCGCCGCGCTCTCGCGCGGTGAAAACGAAGAGCTCCGCGCCTACGCAGAGTCCCTCGCCCGCGCCACGGGAGACGCCACGACGGAGCTCGAGCTGCTCGACGCGCGGCGAGACACAGCGCTCGACGCGAGCGAGCGAGAGCCGCACTTGCTGCGGGCGATCGAGCTTTTGCGCGGGCCCCTCTCGCGCCCCGACGAGGCCTGGCGCCGGCTGTCGCACGCGATCAACGACGGGCTGCGCTCGGACGCCTCGCTGCGCGTCGCGCACGAGATCGCCGAGCAACGGCAGGATTGGTCCGCGGTCTCTGCGGTGCTCGAGCTGCGCATCACCCGCGCCGAGGACCGCGCAGAGGCGCGCGCGCTGCGGCTGCGGCGCTCGGCGGTGCTCGAGCAGCGCCTCGAGAACCCAGCGGCCGCGCGGCTCGAGCTCGAAGCCATCATCGAAGACGAGCCGAGCCACCGGCCCGCGCTGCGCTACCTCGCCGACTTGCACATGCGCGCCGAGCGCTTCTCGGACGCGGGCGAATGCTACGCGCGCGCTGCGGCGGCGACGCACGGTCGGCCCGAGGCCGCAGAGCTGCTCGCGGCAGCGGGCGACGCGTTCGAGCTCGGACGCGACGACGGCGCAGCGCAGGCGCAGTATCGGCGGGGCCTCGAGCTCGACTCGTCCAACGCGCGCTCGCTCGCGGGCCTCGAGCGGGTCCTGCGCGCGAGAGGAGACCTCGACGCGCTCGAACGCACGATGGTGGCGCTCTCGAACAGCGCTGAGCACAGCGCGGACAAGGCGCATTTGCGCGTGGCAGCCGCGCGCGCGGCGCTCGACGCAGGAGCGATCTTCCGCGCCAAGAGCCACGTGGACGCGGCGCGCCCGCACGCGCCGCCCGCAGAGATCGCAGCGCTCGACGCGATGCTCGAGCGCGCGCGCGACGACGATCGCCCCATCTCGCGCTCGCGCGTGGCCGCGGTGGTGGTGACCGAGGGCCTCACGCACGCGCCCAAGCCGAGCGAAAAGCCCGCTCCGCCGATCGCTCCGACGAGCGAGGGCGAGCCGGCCGAAGCGATCGTGCAGTCCGAGATGCTCGAAGAGCCGCTGCTGATCGAGCCGCTCCCGCCGGGCTCGCCGCTCGCGCCGCCAGCGAGCGGCGTCGCGGAGGCCGCGGACACGCAGCCGGGACCGCCTGCGCGAGACCTCACGCACCTCGACGAGAGCACGCTGCGCGCGTGGTTCGCCGAGGGAGACGACGAGGCTGGGCACGAGCTGGTCTCGCGCTTCGTGCGCACCGAGGGCGGCCGCGAAGAGGCGCTGCGCATCGAGCGCGAGCGGTTCGCGACGCAGCCTGGGCGGCTGGACATTTTGCAGTCGATCGAAGGGCTGCTCTCGATGCTCGAGCGGCACGAACACGCGCTCGCGGTGCGCACCGTGCGCGAGGCGCTCTCGGGCATCGAGCCGCAGGGCGTCGCGCCGCCGCTCAACCGCACGCCAGACCCGCCGCCAGACGCGGTCGCGCGCTGGGTGCTCCCCAACGAAGCGGCCGAGTACGCCGAGGTCGGCGCGCTCTTGTGGGACAGCCTCGGAACGCTCTTTCGCAGAGAAATCACAGGCTACGGCGTCACCGGCGTCGACCGGGTGATGTCCGCAGCGCCCACGGAGATCGCGCGGATGTACACGGCGATCGCGCGGCTGCTGCAGATGCCGCGGACGGCGGTGTTCGTGCGCGCGCAGGTTCCGGGCGGCACTCAAATCGCTCGCACGCAGCCGCCGTCGGTGATCCTCGCCTCGGCGCTCTCTCACGACACGCCCGTCTCGCGGTACTTGCTCGGCTCGGCGATGGAGGCAACGCGCCCCTCGTGGGTGCTCACGTCGCTCGACGGAAGCGAGCGCTCGGTGCTCGTGCGCGCGCTGCTCGCCACCTTCGGTCCGCGAGGAAAACTCCAGGGAGAACCCCCTGAGGTGACCCGCCGCGCGCGGGACCTCGTCGCGGCGATTCCGCCGCGCGCGCAGAAGAAGATCGAAGAGATCCTCGCGGCCATGGACGAGCGCGGCGCGCCCTTCGAAGAAGCCGCGTGGGTCGCCTCGTGCGAGCGAGCCCGCGCGCGGGCAGGACTCTTCTCGTCCGGTGATTTCGCGGTCGCCGCGCAGCTCGTGGTCGTCAAGCACAAGGGCGGCGGCGAGGCCGACGTGCCCGGTTCGATCGGAAGGCTCCACGCCCTCGACGACCTCGCCCGCTTCGCCATCAGCGACCCGTACCTGCGTTTGCGCTGGGAGACCGTCGGCGGTCGTCGTCGCTAACAATCGCCGCGCCGCCGCGCGAGCGTGCACAAGTGCAATCCGTGCGTGGCTTGACCGCGCGTGCGAATGCCCTCTAAACAATCGCACGCGCTGAAGTTCAATCGAACCCGCGCGTTGCCAAACATGTCTGCACCCTCGCCGCTTCGCGCAGAACCGTTGCCACACAGCGCCATGACGACAGAGCCCGCTGCGAGCGCTGTCCTGATTTCATCTCCCCTCCGGCCCGCCAACGGCTCGGCCATTGGCCAATCAGGACACACACCGATGTCCACTTCGCTCCGCGACATCGTCTCGCTCACCAAGCCTCGCCTCTCGGGCCTGGTGATCTTCACCGCGGGCGGCGGGCTGCTGCTCGCGCCCGGCAACATCGCGCCCTGGCGCGCGGTGGGGACGCTGCTCGCCACGTCGCTCGTCGTGGGCTCGGCCAACGCGTTCAACTGCTACATCGAGCGCGACCTCGATCAGCACATGGAGCGCACGCGCACGCGCCCGCTGCCCGCCGGACGACTCGACCCGAAGATCGCGCTGTGGGTCGGCTTCGTGCTGGGCCTGCTCGCGCTGCCGGCGTTGGCCTTCTTCTCCAACATGCTCACCGCAGGGCTCGGGCTGCTCGGTTTGCTCTCGTACGTGTTCGCGTACACGCCGCTCAAGCAGCGCTCGTCGCTGGCGCTCTGGGTCGGCGCGGTGCCCGGCGCGATCCCGCCACTAATGGGCTGGACAGCGGTGCGCGGACGGGTCGAGCTCGCGGGTCTGGTGCTCGCAGCGGTGCTGTTCTGCTGGCAGATTCCACACTTTATTGCGGTCGCCATCGCGCGTCGCGAGGACTACGCGCGCGCTGGGCACAAGATCCTCCCGCTGGTCGCGACGGACAAGGTCACCAAGCTCCACGCCCTCGCGTGGACGCTCTTGCTCGTGGTCGCGACGCTCGCGCTCAAGCCCCTCGGCGTCGTGGGAAACGTCTTCGACGTCGCCGCGATGCTCCTCGGCGCGTTCTTCTTGTCGCGCGTGATCCTCGGGTTCGCGCGGCCCGAAGGCGACCTCGCCTGGGCGCGCAAGGTCTTCATCGGCTCGCTCGTGTACCTCACGGCGCTGTTCGCCATCCTCGCGTTCGACGCGCGATAGAAGAGAGAGAGCTGGTTGATGCGCATGGACCGTCGTTCGTTCGTCGCGAGCGCTGCGCTCGGCGCTGCTAGCGCCCTCGCTGGCTGCACGAAGAAGCGCACGCCGCCCGCGATGCTCTGGCCCTTGCCCGCGTGGTCGTTGACCGATCAAGACAACAACCCGTTCGGCTCCGAGCAGCTTCGCGGAAAGGTCTACGTCGCCAACTTCATCTTCACCCGCTGCCCGAGCTCGTGCCCGCGTCTCACCCGCAAGATGGCGGCCCTCACCGCGCGTCTGCGGGCCGCGGGCGACCGCGTGCGGTTCGTGAGCATCTCGGTCGACCCCGAGTTCGACACGCCTGCGAAGCTCAAAGAGTTCGGCGCGCGCTACGGCGCAGACTGGTCCCGCTGGCGCTTCGTCACGGGGCCGTTCGACCGCGTTTTGCGGGCAATCGACCAGGGATTTCGCGTCTCTTCCGGGATGTCCACCCCCGGCAGCACCGCCGGCGCAGACTTCGACCCCTACGCGCTCGCGCACTCGAACCACTTCGCGCTCGTCGACGCGCGCTCGAACATGCGCGGCGCGTACTCGGTCGAGCAAGACAGCGGCGTCGAGCTGCTCGCCCTCGACGTCGAAGCGCTGCTCGCCTGACGCCGATGATGGCGCGCGATCCCATCGCGGCGCTGCGCCCCTTCGTCTCCCGCGTGTGGGCCACCGGCGCGCGTACGAGGGGCATCGGTGAGCAGCTGCGCGAGAGCGTCTTGCCGACGGGCTTCGCGCACCTCGTGTTTCGCCCCGACGCGACGCCGCTGCGGCTCGTCGACGCGCACACGGACGCGATCGTCACGGTCTCGCACTGCGTGCTCGCGGGGCCACGCACGGTCCACTACCAACGCGAGGTCTCGCCCAACGCGGTGTCGGTCGGCGCTGTGCTTCGCCCCGCGATGGCCTCGGCGCTGCTCGGCGTACCGTGCGACTCGATCCTCGATGCGCACATCGACGCGCGGCTCGCGCTCGGCCGCGCGGCGAGCGAGCTCTGTGAGCAGCTCAGCGAGACGCCGAGCGCCGAAGGACAGCTCGCGTTGCTCGAGGCGTTCTTGTGCGCGCGAATCGATGTGCGCGCTGGGCCGCCCCGCGTCGTGCGCGCCGCGGTCGTCGCCCTCGACGCTGAGCGCCCCGCGTCGATCGCGGCGATCGTCGAGGCATCTGGCGTGAGCCACCGGTATTTCTCCGAGCAGTTTTGCGCGTGGGCGGGCATGACCCCCAAGCGGTACGCGCGCGTGCGCCGCTTCGACGCCGCGGTCAGCGCGCTCGCCCAGCGCGACCGCGGGCTCGCGCAGATCGCAGCAGACCTCGGCTACGCGGACCAGGCGCACCTGTCGCGTGAGTTCTTCGCGCACGCGGGGCTCACTCCGAGCGAGCACCGCGCGGCTTCGCCGACAGACGCGAGGCACGTCGCGCTCGGTTCAATTTCTTCAAGACCACGCCGCGCACGCGCACGATGATCGCCCGCAGAAAGCGAGGCCAGATTGAGCATCCACGAAGCGTTCTCGTACTTGCGCGTGAAGGACGCGCCGCGCGCCATCGAGTTCTACAAAGCTGCCTTCGGAGCGAGAGAGAAGTTTCGCCTCGTCGAGCCGAGCGGGCGCGTCGGCCACGCAGAGCTCGAGCTCGGGCCCGTCACGCTCATGCTCTCTGAAGAGTTCGCAGAGCTCGGGCTCGAGGCGCCCAAGCCCGGCGCTTCGACAGCGAGCGCGATCCACTTGCACGTAGACAACGCGGACGCGCTGATCGCCCGATGCGTCGAGCTCGGAGCGACCCTCGTTCGCGCCGCGGCCGATCACTTCTACGGCGAGCGATCGGGCACGGTGCGCGACCCGTTCGGCCACGACTGGCACATCGGCCACAGCATCGAAGACGTCACGCCCGAAGAGATGCAGCGTCGGTACACGGCGCTGTTCGAAGGATAGACGGCGGTTCGCGCTTAGCCTCTGCCCGCGCCCGGCCGCGCAGGAAACGTCCCCACGTCCTCGGCGCCCTCGACGCGCACGTCTCGCTCGAAGACCTCTTCGAACAGGTCTGCCTTGCGCGACGCGGTCCATCGCTCGAGCGAGAGATCGCCGGTCCCGTGCGCGCGAAAGAGCACCGACGAGCCCGTGATGGTCGCGTCCGCCGACTCGACCTTGCGCAGGTGCTCTCGGTCGAAGCTGTCCGCGATGCGCAGGATCGCCGCGAGCTTGCGGACCGCAGTGCGACCGCGGCGATCGAGCTTGCGAAAGCCCGGGTGCGTCAGGTCCGGAAACGCCTTTCGATGATAGCGCGCGACGTTAGCGACGATCTCTTTGGCCTCGGGCGAGAGGCCCATGAGCTCGCTGTTGGTCACGAGGTAGTACGTGTGCTTGTGGTGCGCTTCGTAGCCAACGAAGTCGCCGATGTCGTGCACGATCGCCGCGAGCCTGAGCCACGAGCGCTCTTCTGTCCCGAGCCCGTGCAGCGATTGAAGCTGGTCGAAGAACGTCGTGGACAGCTCGGCGACGTGCAGCGCGTGCGCCTCGTCGAAGCGATACCGCTGCCCGAGGGCGATCGCCTCGGCCTCGACCGCCGCGGCCTCTCCGCGCTCGTCGAACACGCGAAACGCGCGGTCGATGAGCTCTCCGAGCAGGCCGTCCTTCAGCCCCACGTTGGGCGTGACCATCTCTTTGGCGCCCACCGCGTCGGCGATCGACGTGAGCACGTACGCCGCGGGGACGATCACGTCCGCGCGATCGCCGCGCAGCCCGTAGCGCTCGCGGCGGTCCTTCACGGACATCGACGCGAGCACGGTCTTCAGCGCGCGCATCACTTCGACGTCGAGCGAGGCGCCGTGCGCGCTCTTGGCGGGCGCGATCGAGGCGATGGCGTCAGCGTTGCCGCCGGTCGCGACGGTGATGTCCACGCGCGCGTCGGTGAGCAGCCTCGCCTCGCCGAGCAGACGCTCGACGTACTCGGTGAGCAGCGCCGAGCGCTCTTTGCTCACAGCGACGTCGCGCTCGAGAAACGCCTCGGACAAGCGCACCGTCCCGAGCGGGAGCGAGACGCTCTGCCGCGCCTTCTCGTCGGTGACCAGGGTGAGCTCGACGGAGCCGCCGCCCACGTCCACCAACAGCGCTCTGTGCTGGCTGAGGTCCATCACGCGCATGACCGCCGAGCGCACGAGGCGCGCCTCTTCGACGCCCTCGATCACCTCGAGCTTGACGCCCGCTTCGCGCGCGGCGCGCTCGACGAGCAGGTCGCCGTTGTTCGCGTCGCGCACGGCGCTGGTGGCGACGGCGCGGTACACCTCGACGTTGTGAGCCCGCATCGTCTCGCGAAAGGATCGCAGCGCGTCGACGGCCTCGGCGATCGCGGCGGGCGCGAGTCGGCCCGTGAGAAACACGTCTCGACCGAGCCTCACCGCGGCGCGGTCGCTGAACACCTCGCGCACGTCCGTCGCAGACGTGGCCTCGACGATGCGCAAGCGCATCGCGTTGGAGCCGACGTCGATCGATGCAAACCTTGGCATGACCGTGGGAGGGTTACCCGATGGCGCCGCTGCGGCGCGAGTTCCATGTGCAGGGTGGTCACAAGGATGTCACGAAGGGCGGTCACTGAAGCTCGACGGTGAGTCGAGTGACCGCGCCCTCGGCCACGCGGACACTTCGGGTCGCGCGACGCCCCGTGGGCGGATGGACGAGCACGATCCGGTGCGTGCCTGCGGCGATCCTTCGATACACAGGCGTGAGCCCCTCGCGCGCGCCGTCGATCGTGAGCTCGGCCCAGGGGCTCGCTTGAATCGCGAGCGTTCCGACAGCGTTGTGCGTGGGGCTCGCGGCGCGCGCGGGCGCGGCGACGAAGAGGGCGCGGCGAGACCTCGGTCGATCTCTCACGCTCGGCGGCTGCGGCGCGACTGCTTCCACCACAGGCACCACGGCCACTGCAGGCACCCTCGCGGGCGCGGGCGCCGAAGCGACGCGCTCTTCGTGCGCCGGCACCGCCGACGTCACCGCAGGAATTGCGCGCTCGGTCCGACGCTCAGCCCCCGTCGGCCTCACGGACGCCGCGCGCGCCCCGCGCGAGCGCAGCGCGACGAGCAGCACGGCTGCGACCAGCGCGATCACCGCGATCGACACCACCAGCCAGCGCGAAGGACGACGGTCGTTGACGGAGGGGCGCGTGGAGGACGGCTCCGTCACATCGCTGCGCACCTCGGCGACGACAGGCGCCACGGACATCGAGGCCTCGTCGACGACGGGCCCCATAGACGTGCGCGTGACGGCGTCCTGCGGGCGCATGGACACAGCGACGGCGCTCATCGTGGCAGCGGACGGCGAGACGCCCATCGGGCGCGACTCGGTCTTCTCGGGCGAGGCATCGATGACGTCGCTGACCGCCGTCGAACCGTCGCGCGGAGCGAGAGCCTCGCCGGCGATCGCGCTGGACGACACCGCGGCATCCGTCCCTTCGCTCAGCGACGGATACGACGGCTGCGATGGCTGTGCGGGCGTCGACAGCTGCGTAGCTGCCGACGGCTCGAGGGACCTGGCCGCTGGCGCGTTGATCGAGAGCCGCGGCGCGGGCGGGTTGCTCGGCGACGGCGCAGGCGCGGCTGGCGCCGGCGGCAGAGGAGAAGCGCTCACGAGAGGCGACGGAGGCAGCGACGCCGGCGAGAACGCCACCGCGCCGCGCACCGACGAGACCGCCGCGTGCGGAAAGAAATAGTGCGCGACGATCGCGGCCAACAGCCGCCCCGCCGACGGGCTCACCAGCGGATCGAGCAGCGCGAGCGCCGCGGACGCGGACTCGATCCTGCGGTTGCGATCGGTCTCGAGCAGCCCGTCGATCACCGCCTCGAGCGCGTCGGGCACGTCCGGCCGCAGCGACGAGAGCCGCGCGCGGCGCCCCTTCAACAAGTTGGAGACCATTTCGGGCTCGTTTTTGCCCACGAACGGGCGCTGATTCGCGAGCCACTCGAACGCGCTCACGCCCGCGGAGAACAAATCAGCCCGGCCGTCGAGCGGCTGCGCGCGCGCTTGCTCGGGGGCCATGTACGCGAGCTTTCCCTTCACGACGTGGGCGCTGGTCTGATGAATTCGTGTGCGCGCTCGGGCGATGCCGAAGTCCGTCAGCTTGATCTCTCCGGCCGTCGAGACCAGCACGTTGTGCGGCGAGACATCGCGGTGAACTACGCTCAGCGGCCCGCCGTCCGGGGCCTTCTTTCGGTGCGCATAGTCGAGCGCCGAGAGCACCTCGCGCAGCATGAACGCCCCGACCTCCCAAGGCAGCGAGCGCCGGTCCGCCGCGAGCGCCGCGAGCAGCTTCGACGCGTCCACCCCTTGGATGAACTCCATCGCGAGGAAGTACCGCCCGTCCACCTCACCGAAATCATCGATCGCGACGATGTTGCTGTGCCTCAGCTGCGCCCCGGTGTTCGCCTCGTCGATGAACATCTCGACGAACGGCTTGTCCTGACAAAACGTCGGCAAGATCCGCTTGATGCACACCGTGCGCGAGAAGCCCGCCGCGCCCACGCGCCGCGCGCGAAACACCTCCGCCATCCCACCGATCGCCAGCCGCTCTTCGAGCACATAGTTGCCGAAGCGCTGCGCCGAGTCTTGCGTCATCGCCCTTCCGTTCGCGCTCGACGGTACTCGAACGAGCTTCATCAAGGGAGCCGCGACCGCGACCGGCTTCTGCGGGCCAGCCGCGACCGGCTCTGCCAAGAGCTGCACCGTCTCGTTTGCCGAGGCTGCACGGCAGTCCTCGTTGGCTCCCTCGATGATCGTCAGTTGCGTAGACATCGCGCTCTCCGCGCGCTGGTGGATGGGTTGGAGGCAAGACACGAGGCACAACCAGCGGGCGCGCGGTTCATCACCGCCCTCGCGGACGGGTTGCGCGTCGCCCGGCCCTCCCTGAAGATTTTTCGCCGCCCTACCGCGACCCCACAGAAAACGTGAGCGGGTCCCGCTCGTGCGCCCGGCGTCGCAGCGCCTCGGCCTCGGCGGGCTGCGCCGCGCGCGTCGCCCTCGCCGCCAACGTCGCAGGGTCCTCTTCGGCCCAACGCACGGCGTCCGCGAGCGATCGCTCGATCTCGCCTTCGCTGCACGTCCCACGAAACCGAGCGCAGACGAGCACCAGCCACGCGCCGGCGCGGCCGTCGTCGGGGCGATCCCCAGACCGCTCGCGCAAATCCCTCAGTACTTCTGCGGCCGACGTCGCGTCGCGCGCGAAGAGAACGCCCCGTTGCTGCCTGCCCCACACGGTCTCGACCGTCGCCGCCGCAGCTCGCGCCTGCGCCGCGAGCGAGCGCACGACGAGCGTCTTGGCCCGCGCCACGCGCAGCCGATCGCGGTCGATCGCCCGCGACCCATCGAGCCCGAGCCTCGCGATCGCCGCCTCCAACACGCGGTCCGCGAGGTCCGAACGAGCCCCGCGCGCGAGCGCCGTCGCCGCTTCGATCTGCGCCTCGACGAACTCGCCATCCTCGGGATCGATCGTCGCGAGCATCGCGATCGCCTCGCTCGTGCGGCCCACGCGACCGAGCGCCGTCCCGTGCAGCCGACGCGTGAGGGCGTCCTGTCTGCCTTCGGAGCGCGCCCGCTCGACCGCTTCGAGCGCGAGCTCGGCGCGACCGACGCGCAACCACAGCCGCGCGAGCTCGACTCGAGAGACGCCTGTGCCCGCTTCTCCGACGGGCAGCGCTGCGACGACGGCCGCCGCGGCGCTCGCTCGCCCGTCGGCCACGCGCGCCTCGATGATCTCGACCCTGTCCTCGACGCTCGCGCGCTGCGAGACGTAGAGCGGGGTGAGCAGCGCGTCGACCGCAGAAAACGCGCCCCGATCACGGGCTTCTCTCGCGCGCTGCCTGCGCAACATCGCGAGGGTCGGGCGGCGATCTCGTCCCTCGTCGAGCAGCGCGCGTCGCGCGATGGTCTGATCCGACGCGCGCGATTGCGGAGCGTTCTCTCTCGCGCGGGCGGCGGCCGAGCGAGCCGCTCCTTGGCCGAGCGCGACGCTCTCGCGCACCTCGGGGTCGTCGGGCGCGACGGCGAGCGCGCGGGTGAACGCGGCGGTCGCGTCTTGGACCGAGCCTCGGTCGACGAGCGCCTCGCCCAGAACAATCCAGCTCGCCGCTTGCTCAGCGAAGCGCCGGGTGCACGCGCGCGCGGCTTCGAGCCCCTCGTCGCGCGCGCCCGAGAGCAAGAGCACCTCGGCGCGACGCGCGCACAGCCACCCATCGGTGTCGTCCGCGAACGTCGCGAGCTCGAGCTGCCGCGCTGCAGACTCGAAATCACCGCGGCCGATCGCCACCTCCGCGCGCAAGAGCGCCTCGTACGCGGTCGCCGACGCGAACGCGCGCGGACGAACGACGCCCGCGATGGTCTCGGTCATGTCCCGCGCGCGCGGCCTCGGCGCGCAGCCGAGCGCCCAGAGCGCGAGCGCGAACGCCGTCGTTCGAGCGTTCAATCGTCGGCTCCTGGGCATGTCGCGCCGCGCTTTCGTCGGTAGATCGGCTCGCCGTCGACGTAGCGAACGAAGCAATACCGCCGGTCGATGTACGAGCGAAACACGGGGTAGTTGTACATGTACTGATCGAGCATGGTGCGCCCCGCGTCGACGAGCAGCTCGGGTTGCTCTCGCTCGAGGTCCGCGAGCAGCTCTTCGCGGGAGCCCGGGACGGTCCGCCGCTCCATCTCTTCGCGCGTCGCCGAGAACCACGGGACGACCCCGGCGGGATACACCGTGTACACGTAGCGCGACGCGGGCCATCGCTCGGCCGAGAGGTACGTCTCTGCGCGAAATCCCCAGACGAACACGGACTGCTCGGGCCGCGTGTTCTCTCGCACGTACCGCGAGATCGGGTCGTCGCTGGGGTCTTGGTACCAACGATCCCCCTCGCGCCAGCGGGTGATCTGCCTGCCGCGGGTGTACACGCCCGCGCCGAGCGCGCAGAGCGCGATCGCGACCACCACCCAGTGCCGACGCTCGACGCCTCGGTCGTCGCGCGCGAAGAGCGTCGCGAGCGAGAGCGCGAGCCACGGGATCACCTGCACGAAGTAGTGACCGAAGAAGCGCGTGGTGAAGAGCGCCCCAGCGAGCGCGAGCGCGACGTGCGCACACAAAATCAAAGGCACCGCCCTGCCCCGATCGCTCACGGGCCGCGAGCGGTCGAGCCCTCGCGCCAGCAGCGCTCCCCATCCGAGCGCGCAGAGCGTGACCATCGTGAGCGAGCGCTCGACCTGCGGCCGAAACGCCGCGCGCACCGAGGACCCATGGACCGGGTCCATGAAGACCTCTCGGCCGTAGCGCTGAAAGTAGTACCAGAAGCGCCCCAGCGCCCCGCTCGCGGCGTACACCGCCAGCACCAGCGCGAACGGCGCGAGCACCCCGAGCCCGAAGCGCAGCGCGTCTCGCTTGCGATCGCCGAGCGGGCGCGCTTCGTCCGCGGGACCGACGAGCGCCCAGAGCGCCACGGGCAGCACGTGCCCGAGAAACATCTGCTTGGACAGCGCCGCGCACGCCGCGAGCGCGCCCGCGGTGATCATCAACGCCGCCCGGCGCCGCTCGCTTCCACCGCGGAGCTGCGCGCGCGCCATCGCCAGCGTCGAGCCGAGCGCGAACACCGCGCCGAGCGGCTCTCCGTTGACGCCGAGCCCGTCCCACGGGATCAGCTCGAAGCCGAGCAGGTACGTGGTGAGCACCGCGGCGAGCGCAGCCGCAGCGCGCCCCGCGATCGTTCGCGCCAACGCGTAGACGAGCGCCACTTGCGCGAAGGACAAGAGCGCCCCGAGCGCGCGGATCGGAGCCCACGTCCACACGCCGCCCGCCCGAAGAAAGAGCGCAGAAACCCAGTACAAAAGCGGCCCGCGCTGCGAGACCCCGTCCACGTACGGCAGCCAATGGCCGCGGATCATCCGCAGCGCCATCGCGGCGATGTAGCCCTCGTCGTTGCTCACGGGGACGACCCACGGCCGGACGAGCCAGAGGTTGCACTGCGCGAGCGCCGCGAAGCAGAGGGCGAGCACGGCCCCCGAGGCTCCCATGCGAGAGAACAGCGCGCGCATACCCTATGGCTCGCGCTTGGGGCGGCCTCGACGCGCGACGCTGGCGCGAAGGTCCGCGGCTTCGAGGATGTCCGCAGAGAGCCCGAGCAGCTCGTACACGTCGCGGTGAAAGCCGTACGCCTCGTGCACTTCGCGCAGCATCGAGATCACCGCGTCGCGGTCGGCGACGATGGGCGGCGCGGCGCGGACCAGCTTGCGCAGCGTGGTCATGGTCTCACCCAGCTCGAGCAGGTCGCTCGCGTGCTGCAGGACCTCGACGGGCTTGAGGGCCTTTCCGCGGTTGTTGGTGTTGCGCTCGAGCTCGGCGAGCAGGCGCTTGCGCTTGAGCTGCGTGCGACCGTCGAGCGTGTTCTTGGCAGCCGAGCCCGAGAGCAGGTCGTTGAGCTTGCGCGCAGCGATGCGCTTGCGGATCGCCTCGGGGCTCGCGCGCGGGTCATCGGCGACCGAGCCCTCCGCGCGCAGAGCGCTGGGCTTGGACTCCTCTGTCATCGGCGGTTCGGGCGGGCGACGACGGACCATGCGCGGCGAGCGAGCAGCTTACAGAGCAGCCGACGCAGAGGCACGCGGACGCGCGACGAGGGCCTCGTAGAGCGACTCGTACTGGCGCGCGGCGCGGTCCCACGAGACGTCTTTGCGCATCACGCGGTGGCGCAAGCGAGCCATGGCGTCCTTGCGACGAAACGCAGTGAGCGCGCGGCCGATCGCGCCGAAGAGCTCGTCGGGGTCGGCGGCTTCGAAGAGAAAGCCCGTTCCGGATTCGAAGCGAGCGTCGCAGTCGACGACGGCGTCGCGGACCGCGCCGGACGCGCGCGCGACCGGCAGCGAGCCGTAGCGCATCGCATACAAGTGCGAGACGGCGCCGGGCTCTCGCCGCGACGGAGCGATCCAGAAATCGCTGCCCGCGAAGGCCTTGTGCATAAACGCCTCGTCGTACTCGCGACGAAACGACACGCGCTCAGGAAACCGCTTCGCCAGCTCTTGAAACGCCGCGACCAGCGTCGCGTCGCCGTCGCCCGCGAGCACCCACCGCGCGTCGTTGCGCACGATGCGCGTCGCGCAGGCAGCCAACAAGTCGAGCCCGCGCGCAGCGTCGATCGGCCCCACATACGCGAAGACCGGCGACTCGGGTCGCGCCGCGAGCCCCGCGCGCTCGGCCAGGTCCGCGCGACACACCTCGCGTCCAGCGGTCCCCTCGGCGTCGAAGCGCGCCGCGAGGTGCGGGTCCGTCGACGGGTTGAACACGCTGAAATCCACGCCGTGCAGGATGCCCACCACGTCGCTTCCGCGGTGGCGAACGACCCCTTCGAGACCGCGTCCGGCCTCGGGCTGCGCGAGCTCTCGCGCGTACGTCGGCGACGGCAGCACCACTTTGTCAGCGCGGAGCATGCCGTGCTTGAGCCAGCAGACCTTGCCGTAGAACTCGAGCTCGTCCGGCGAGAAGAACCGCTCGGGGATCCCCGTGCTCGCGAGCGTCGAGCGATCGAAGAGCCCCCGCTGCTCGGGGTCGTGCACCGTGAGCACGGTCTTCACCGACGCGAGCACAGGGTCCAACGCCTTCGCCATCGATAGAAACAACGGAACCAACGACGCCGCCCAATCGTGGCAGTGGATCACCGCCGGGTGCGTGTGCTGCTGCCGAAGCCACTCGATCGCGCCCCGCGCGAGCAGCGCGTAGCGGCGATGGTCGCCAGGGCCGTACACCTCGGGCCGGTCCGTGATCCCCGCGGCCGAGATCATCGTCACGTTGACGCCCGAGACCAGTCGGGTCTCGTAGACGTCCGCGTAGACCGTCTCGCTTCCCATCGGAACCGCGAGCTTGTTGAGCCGCCTCGCGAGCGTCAGCGACCGACCATCCGCGGGTCCGTGCAGCAGGGTGAACACGTGCGGCCGGTGGCCGAGTGCTTTGAGAGCCTTGGGCAGAGCCGCGCTGACGTCGGCGACGCTCGTCGCACGCACGAAAGGAGCGACTTCTGGTGACACGAACAAGATGTCCATCGAGACGGCGCGCAGGGTGCACCGGGATCGCCCCTCTTCGCAATCGCGCGACACACCCCGAGCATGGTTTTGCCTCCCACCCCCGCGAAACAACTGCGCCGGGAGGTAGCCGCGCAGCCGCAGATCGGGCAACATCACCCGATGCGAGCGCGTCATCCTCGCGTCGGACGAAGCTCCGAGACGGCGCGCCCTTCGAACGAACAGAAAGGCTTACGGACGATGGCTCGACGATGGCGTCTCCTCGTGACTAGTGGTGCGCTGCTGGGCGCGATTCACTGCGGCAACCCGGTGTCTCCGGGCAACGACAGCGGCCCTCCGACCGACGGATCAGCGCCGGTCGACACGGGAATCATCGGCATGTGCCCCGCCGATTCGGACGGTGACGGCATCTCCGACACGTTCGAGACGATGGCCGACGCCGACATGGACGGCACGCCGAACCACCTCGATACGGACTCGGACGACGACGGTCGCCCCGACAGCCTGGAAGCATCCGCCACGGGCATGCACAACTGTCGAGCGCGCCCCGCCGACTCGGACAACGATGGCCGCGCGGACTTTCTCGACACCGACGCGGACGACAACGGCGTCCTCGACTCGGTCGAGTTCCGCGGCGCTGGAATGGAGCCCGAAGGCGGGTGGAACACTCGCCCCGTCGACACCGACCTCGACGGCACGCCCGACTACGCCGACCGCGACGACGACGGCGACAGCATCCCCGACCTCGTCGAGATCGGCGATCCCAGCAACCCGTTCGACACCGACATGGACGGCCGCCCCGACTGGCGCGACCTCGACTCGGACGGAGACTTCATCTCCGATCGACTCGAGACCACCACGGACTCGGACAGCGACATGATCCCCAACTTCCGAGACACCGACTCGGACGGGGACGGCACGGATGACCGCGTCGAAGCCAACAACCCCGCGATGGGCGCGCCCCCGCGCGGCGAGATCGACGACCCGACCTTCGAGTGCCCCACCGAGGTCAACCCCGCGGACCTGTCCATGGTCCAGCTCGACGGACGCTCCAACTACGCCGACGGAGACAGCGACAACGACGGCCTCGGTGACCGCGAAGAGCGCGCGATCGGCAGCGATGTTTGCAGGCCAGACTCCGACGGTGACGGACAGCTCGACGTCGTCGAAAACGCCTACTGCCAGCGCAACATGCGCACGGGCTGCGCCACGGACATGACCCCGTCCGTCCGCATGCAGGACTACTATTTGATCCTGCCCTTCAACGGCGCTCCTGTGCAGCGCGAGCTCGAGTTCGGCACCACCCTCCGCGTGGCCGACGTGTTCTTCATCTTCGACACGACCGGCTCGATGTCGTCCGTGCAGCAAGCGGTGGCCAACACCATCGCCGCGCCGGGCATGGGCCTCGTCGACTCGATCCGACGAATCATCCCGGACACGTGGTTCGGCGTCGGTCACTACGACGACTTTCCCTCGGGCGGATTCGGCGGCGGCAGCGACCGCGCGATCCACCCGCTCTGCACCACAGCGGGCCCCGGCGGCGCGGGCTACGGCCCTGCAGAGTGCTTGAACTCGAGCCCCACGCGGCCGTTTCACGGCATCACGATGACCAACCCCACTGCCATGGTGGGCGCGGAGACCGGCGCGCAGATCGTGCAGCGCGTCGCAGTGGCCATCCCCAGCGGCGGCGGCGCAGACACGCCCGAGAGCCAGGTCGAAGCCCTCTACCAGATCATGACCAACGACGGTCTCTACGACCGCGCCATGCCCTCTGCTTGCGGAACGCCCGGCACCATCGGCCGCGCTCCGTGCTGGGTCAAGCCCACCACGTGCGGCGAAGGGACCTGGGGATTCCCCTGCTTCCGCACGGGCGCGCTCGCCATCACCGTGCACTACACGGACGTGCCGTATCACAACGGCGCTCGCGACGAGTCGCCCCCCACGACGACGTACTACAGCCCGTACACGGGCATCACGCCGGCGCCGCACAATTTCGACCAGATGGTGGCGGCGTTTCAGCGCCGCAGCGCGAGGCAGATCAACATCAACGCGTCGAGCTCGGTGTGCGTCGGCCGCGTGTACACCAATCACGGCGGCGCGTCGGGCCCCTGCTACGACATGCGCATGTCCGCAGAAGGCACGGGCTCGGTCGACGTCGACGGCGTCCCGCTCGTCTACGACCTGCCGCGCAACGCGGGCACTGGCGCGCCTCCGGCGGAGCTCATCAACGTCGTCACCGAAGCGGTCAACACCCTCGCGACGCGCGTGCCGCTCGACATCACCACGTCGCTCCGCAACGACCCGGCCAACCCCATGATGTTCGACGGAACGCGCTTCATCAAGCGCCGCGTCCCGTCCTGCCAGGTGCCCCCGGTCAACATGAACTGCTGGACTCCGCCCGCGTCCGTCGCCATGCGCGCCGCCGTCGCGCGCACGGACCTCAGCACGTTCTACCGCGTGGTTCCCGGCACGCGCGTGCGCTTCACCATCACCTTCCAAAACGACGTGTTCGAGGGTGACTGCCGCGCATCGACGCTGTTTCACTCGTACATCGACGTCGTCGGCGACGGCGTCACGCGGCTCGACACGCGCGAAGTGTTCGTCGTCGTCCCTGCAGCGCCGGCGATGTCCGAGCGCTGCGGCGGCGCTGGCTGACCTCGCGCGCTGGAGCGATCAACGGGGGGGCGCACAGCAACGCAGAGGGTGAGAGCGCAGTGGGGAATGCGCCCTCGCCATCGGGCGTATGCTCTCCGTCGTGCTCGCTCGTCGCACACTCGCTGCTCGACTCGCATCCATCGCCGCGCTCGCCCTCGCGGTGTGCAGCGGGATGCTCAGCCGCGACGCGCGCGGGCAGCGAAGCACCGCAGCGCCCGCCCTGCGGCCGCTCTTCTCGCACGGCGCTCACCCCGTGCACGTCGGTCGCCCCGCTGCTCGAACGGGCCGAGGCACCGCTGAAGACTGCGGCGAGTGCCACCGCGAGATCGCCCGCGAATGGGCGGGATCGCTGCACAAGTCCGCGTGGACCGACGAGGTGTTTCAGGCAGCGTACGACGTCGAGCCCATGACGTTCTGCCGCAATTGCCACGCACCACTCGCGCGCGAAGGGACGCGCCCCACGGGCGTCGCCGCGCGCGACGGCGTCTCGTGCGCGGTCTGCCACGTGCGCGACGGACACGTGCTCTCTTCGGGCTCGGGCCGAGGCGACGCGCCCGGGACGATCGCGCCGCACGCGGTTCGCGCGGACGCCCGGTTCGCGCAGAGCGAGTATTGCGCGGGGTGTCATCAGTTCAATTTTCCCGCGGAGACCACGGCGGGAGGGCCGCTCTTCGACACGCGCGCGCCCATGCAGGACACCTTCGGCGAGTGGCAGCGCAGCGCGCACGCCGCCCGCGGAACGCAGTGCCAAGACTGTCACATGCCGTGGCGCACCGCGCCGGACGGGGCCCGCTATCGCTCTCACGATTTTACGGGCGCGAGAGACCCGTCGCTGCTCGCGCGCTCGGTGCGCATCGAAGCCCGCGCGTCCCGCGAAGGCGCGGCGCTCGTGGTGCGCGCGAGGGTGATTCCGACGGACGTCGGTCACGCGTTTCCAACCGGCGATTTGTTTCGCAGGCTCGAGCTGTCGGTGTGGATCGACGGCGAGCCTCGACGCGCGCAGGTCGTCTCGTTCGCGCGGTCGTTTACGGACGTCTACGAGCGAACGCCTGACGGGCACATGGCGTTCGTGCGCAGGCAGTCCGGCGACTCGCGCGTGCAGCCGCCGGGCACGGGGACTCCACGCGAGAGCGAGCTGCGCTTCACGGGCGCGTCCCTCGCAAACGCGCGCCTCGTGCGCTGGAAGCTCGAGCACTTGCTCATGCCCTCACCGCAAGCGGCGGCGCAGGGCTTCGGCGCCGCGCGCAACCGCGCGACAGTCATCGAGGGCTCTACCTCTGTCACCGCAGGAATCACCCCATGAATCACCGTTCATCGCTCGTCGCGTGCGCGTGCCTCGCCGCCCTCGCCGCCTGTCAGCCCCAGAGCGAAGGCACGACCTTCACCCAATGGAACACCGCGACCACCGGCGCCGAGCGCACCCGCCCGACGAGCGCGGGCGTCACGACCCCGGTCACGACCCCGACGCCCGTGGTGACGCCCGTGTCCGAGATGCCCACCAGCGCGATCAACACCATGGCGCTGATGCTCGCTGAAGAAGCGGTCGCGCCCGGCGATCCGGTGCCGCAGCCGCCCGCGACGCCGGTGATTTCGCCGGCGATCGAGCCGCGCGTCCGCGAGCTGCGCGCGATCGTCGAGCGCACAGACGACTGCTGGTCGAGCGCGCCCATGATGCGCATCGCCCACATGCCGCCGCGCGAGTGCGGGCAGTGGTTCGAGACCCTCGCGCGCGGCGGAGAGGCGAGCGGCCACGCCATCGGACAGTTTCTCGCAGCGAACGTTCGGGGGATGAACAGCGCGCCGAGCGAGCGGCTCTCGGAGATCCTCGCGAGCACCGAAGCGCAGTCGGGCGGCGCCTACGTGGTTCGTCGCATCCACGCGCTGATCGACGCGATCAGCGCCGAACAGCCGCAGACGTTCAACGGCAGCGCAGCGCCGCCGCTCGCGCTCATGCACACCAACCTCCGCGTGTTCGAGCAGAGCACGGGGTTTCCCGTCAACGAGACCGCGCTGTGGAACAACTCGTTCGACGCAGAGGGCGCTGCGAAGGCGCGCCCAGCCGCGGTCCGCGCCCTGCGCTTCTGGAGCCGCAACGGACAGGCAGCCTCCTCGTGGCAGTCTCTCTCCGACCAACGCTTGCGCCTCTGGCTCTCTGCCGATGACCCGCGCGCGCTGCGAGCGTCGGCCCTCATCCTCTCGCGACGAGGCAGCGCGCACCTGCGCGCCGAAGCAGAGCGCGCCCTCAACCGCGTCGACACCAGCACGAGCAGCGCCGAAGCGCGCGTGTACGCCCGCATGTTGCTCCGTCGGTTTCAGCCCAACGCAAACGAGATGGGCATGGGCATGGACGCGCTCGATTGACCCCCCGTCAGAACCCCGCGCCCACGTTGAGCATAAACGTGCGCCCCGGCTGCGGCGCGAACCGATGCGCGAACACCTCGTTGACCGGCAGCGTGTAGCGCCAGTCGAACACGTTGTAGACGCCCACCGAGTAGCGGATCCCGAAGCGCTCGACGCGACCGCTCGCCACCACGTCGCCGACGACGGCCCACGGAGAGAACTCTTGCTCGGTCGACAGAGGGCTCGCGCGCACGGGGCGCGGCGACTCCAAGCTCAAGCGCGTCGCGATCTGCAGCAGCCCCGGGACGATCGGCGCCACGGCGCGCGCGCTGGCGAGGTGCTCGGGCGTGTTGGGCACCAGCTTTTCTCCAGACGGATCGAGCTGACGCGCGCGCTGATAGCCGTACATCACCGCGAGCATCCAGCCGCCGAGCCACTCGCGCCGCAGCTCGACGTCGCCGCCCACCACGAGGATGGGCGCGGCGGCGTTGCGGTACACCGACGGGTCCGTCATGGTCCCTGCGCCCTCGCTCACGATCACGCGCTCGGTGAGCGAGCCGTGCGCCGCCGCGACCGCCACCCACTCGGACAAGAACCGATGCGAGTACTCGACCTCGGCCGAGCGGATCGTCTCGGGCCCGAGCGCGCACGGCGTGCGGCCGGTGGGGTCACAGGCCGGTCGCTGCGAGAGCCCGCCGTCGTTGAAGTACAGCTCGTACACGCTCGGCGCGCGAAACGCCTGGCCCCCGGTGACCTTGAGCGTCGCTGCCTGCGCGGGGCGAAAGATCATCGCGGCGCGCGGGTTCACGCTGGCGCCGAAGGTGTTGTACACGTCCACGCGCGCGCCGAGCGAATAGCGAAACCACGAGACGGGGTCGCCTTCTGCGAGCAAATATCCAGCGCCGACGAGCAGCGGGGACTTCACGTCCACCGAGCGCATGTTGGTGACCCGGTCGAGCGCGAAGAAGCTCACCGCGGGGTGGTGCTGAAACTCTCCGCCCGCGGTCAGGCGAAACGCGCGATGAATGTCGAACTGCGCCCGCGCTTCGACGCCGTACCAGAAGCTGTCGTACTCCTCGGTCGTGGGGTTGGGCTCGTACGTGTACGCGCTGCGAAACTGGTAGAGGTTCGCGTGCGCCCTGAGAAACAAGCGACCGATCGAGCCGATCCGCGGCTCGAAGCGCACCTCCGCGAACGAGCGCGCGTCGACGAGGCGCGAGTTGTTGTCGCCGAACACCGTCCCGTAGACGCCGAGGTTGTTGCCGACGTCGCGCGCAGACCAGAAGAGCTGCAGCGAGAGGTCCTTCCGCCACGCGCGAGCGTTGAACGTGCCCGCCGTAAACGCCGCGTTGTTGCGCGCCGTGCGCTCGACGAACCTCGCGGGCGTCGCGCTCTCGTCGAGCTGCTGCACGGTGCGGTCGGCCCCGTCGGTGCGCGCGATGCCGACAGACGCGGTCACGCCGGCGTCGCGGCCGAATCCCAGTGAAAATCCAGCGCGCGCGCGCATCACACCTTCGCCCATCGCGCCGATCTGCGCGTGCACACGGTTCGGGACCGATCGCCCGCGCGACACGAGGTTGATCACGCCCGAGAAGGCGCTCGTGCCGTACAAGACCGAGCCCGGACCGCGCACGAGCTCGATGCGCTCGACGTCGTCGAGGTCGACGCGGTTGTCGTAGCCCACGTAGGACGAGCCGATGACGTCGTCGTTCATCGGGTGGCCGTCGGCGAGGACGAGCACGCGGTTGCCGTAGTTTCCGAGGATTCCGAGGCCGCGGATGCCGACCGACGCATACGCGCTGTCGTCGTGCACCGCCACGCCGCGCGCGCCGCGCAATGCCTCGACGATCGTCGGGTAGCCGAACGCGCGCAGCTCGCGGCCGTCGATGACGGACACCGACGCGGGCGCGTCTTCGATGCGCTCGGCGACGCGCGAGGCCGCCGTCACTTCGCCGGAGCTGCGCAGCTGAATGTCGCTGATCTCC
The DNA here is from genome assembly GCA_013298625.1 of Myxococcales bacterium. Lineage (GTDB taxonomy): Bacteria > Myxococcota_A > Polyangia > Polyangiales. Next base: position 9,297 of record JAAFIF010000015.1, on the reverse strand, counting down.
GTGGGCTGCCCGTAGCGCACGTCGATCTCGCGCTCGACCGGCGCGTACCCCGCGAGCGAGATGCGCACGCGCCTGCGACCGATGGCCACGTCTCTCACGACCGCGGGCGTAAACCCCGAAGGCCGTCCGTCCACTTCGACCAGCGCGTCGCGCTCGGACGCGTTGATGATCACCGAGCCCGTGAGCGCTTGCAGCTCTGCGCGCACGGACACCTCTTGCCGCGCGAGCACCGTCACCGAGCGAGAGAAGCTCTGAAAGCCCTGTTGAGTGACCCACACCGTGTGCCCGCCGGGCGGCGCGTCGAGCGAGCACGGGAGCGCGCACTGCGCGGGGGCGTTCTCGTCGTCGAGGTGCGCGATCGCGCCGCGCGGGCCCTCGACGCGGACGGTGCCGACGATGCGACGCAGGGACAAGCGAACGGTGCGCGAGCGACCGGCTTCGAGCACGAGCGGCTCGCTCTGGGCGGACTCGTACCCTTCGCGATCGAGCAGGATGCGGACGGTGCCGGGGGCGAAGGCGAGGACGCGCGGGGACGTTCCGCGCGCGCCGAGGTCGCGACGGTCGACGAAGATGCTCGCGCCCGCTGGGTCGCTCTCGACACGGACGACCGAGACCTCGTTGGTGATGCGATTCATCGCGGTCTCGACCGCGCGGCGCGTGTTCTCGTTGGTCTCGCCGTCGAGCGCCTCGAGGTAGTACCGGTACGCCTCGGGAAACCGTCGCAGCGCCGCGTACGACCGCGCGATGTTGAACGCCACGTTGCGGTTGGGGCTCAGCCGGTTGCTCGCCAGAAAGTGCTCGAGCGCGCCGCGAAAGTCCCCGGCCTGGTAGCGCTCGGCGGCGAGCTGAAACTGCAGCTCCGCTTCGTCGGCGTTGTTGTCCGCCCTCGCGTCGGGCGCGGCCACGGTGGCCGAGAGCGCCGCGACGAGCGCGAGCGAGACGAGCGAGCGGCGGTACCCCACAGAGCGCGCGAGCGGCGGTCGTTCCATAGCGCGCGCAGCGTAACAGAGCGCGCGTAGAACCCGGCAATTCCGCGAAAAACAGGCCGTCGAGACCCTCTGGGGCGCGCCGTGATTCCGTCAATTGCGTCGCAAATTGGAGGGCGAGCGCGCGGGCGTGCTAGCCGCTCTAGCTCCACTACATGGCATTCGTCGGACGCAAGGGAGACTCGGGAGGCTCAGGCTTCAACGATCGCGGAACAAACCCCCGCTTTCGTCGCGGCGACGCCAACAACGACAGCCCGTTGGCGCCGAAAGAAGACCCGAAGGGCAACGTTCCACCGCACGATTTGGAGGCGGAGAAGGCCGTCCTCGGCGCGGTTCTGCTGGACAACACCGTGTTCGCGACGGTCAGCGCCGCCGTGGTCGCGTCGGACTTCTATCATCCCGCGCACGCGGTGGTGTTCGAGTGCATGCTCGCCCTCAACGCCCGCGGCGAGCCCATCGACGTCGTGACGCTCTCGGCCGAGCTGCGCAACCGCGAGCGCCTCAACGCCGTCGGCGGAATGCAGTACCTCGGCGAGCTGACCGAGACGACCCCGACCATCGCCAACGCCGAGAACCACGGGCGCATCGTGGCCGACCTCGCGCAGGTCCGCAGGATGATCGGCGTCGCGCACGACATCGTGGCCCGCGGCTACGGCGAGCGCGGCGCTGCCGACACCTTTCTCGACTACGCCGCGTCGCAGGTGTTCGCCGTCGCGCAGAAGCGCTCGAAGAGCACGCTGATCCCCCTCGAGACCGCGGTGCAAGAGGCCTTCGAGCGCATCGAGAAGTCCCTCGAGCGCGGCGCCAGGATCACCGGAACCGAGTCGGGCTTCAGAGACCTCGACGACATGACCTCGGGCATGCACCCCGGTCAGATGATCGTCATCGCCGCGCGTCCGGCGATGGGGAAGTGCCTGACGGCCGACGCGAAGGTGCTGCTCGCCGACGGTAGCGTGCAGACGATCGAAACCCTCTACCACCGACGCGCCGCGCGACTGCTCACGCTGGGGCGCGACCTACGCTTTCGCGTCACAGAGCCCTCGGGGTTTCTGGACGACGGCGTCAAGCCCGTGTTTCGCGTGACGACCCGCCTGGGACGAACGGTCAGCGCCACCGCGACGCACCCCTTCTTGACGCTCGACGGTTGGAAGTCGCTCGGGCTCCTGACGGTGGGCGAACGCGTCGCTGTTCCGCGGGTTCTGCCGGTGTTCGGGGAGCGCTCGATGGACGACGCGAAGGTCAAGGCCCTCGGGTACTTGATCGGCGACGGTTCGCTCACCGGAACCAGCGCGGTGTTCACCAACAGCAACCCAGTGCTGCGACGAGACTTCGCCGACGCGGTCCGTGAGTTCGAAGGAGTCGACGCGGTCGAGCTCGAGCCTCCGCAGCGCACTGCTGGCCGCAACGCGCTCGTTCGCTGGCTCGACGAGGTCGGCGTGTGGGGGTGCGGAGCGGCGGACAAGTTCGTCCCCGAGTGCGTGTTCGTCGCGCCCAAGGCGCAGGTCGCGCTGTTTCTCAATCGCCTCTTCGCGACCGACGGCTGGGCCACGACGCTCGCGACAGGGCAATCGCAGATCGGCTACGCGACCGTGTCGCGCACGCTCGCCGAACAAGTGCAGCACCTGTTGTTGCGCTTCGGAGTCATCGCCAAGCTGCGCGAGCGCTCGGTGAAGTACCGCGCGACGCGACGTCGGGCGTGGCAGCTCGACGTCACCGATGCGCGTTCGATTCGCACGTTCGCCGAGCAGATCGGCATGTTCGGAAAAGAGCGACGGCTCGCGCTCGCCGTCGCGGCCCTCGACGCCCGCAAGGATCACAGCAACTCGGACACGATCCCCGCTCAGGTGTGGTCGATGATCGAAGCGAAGAAGGGCGACGAGAGCTGGGCGTCTCTCGCCCGTCGCGCCGGGCTGGGAGACAGCACCAACATCCACGTCGGCCAGCGGGGACTCTCGCGCGAGCGACTCCTCAAGATCGCTCGCGCGCTCGGCGACAGCGCGCTCATCGAGCTCGCGACCAGCGAAGTGTTCTGGGACGAGATCGTCTCGATCGAGGCCCTCGGGCCCCAGCAGGTGTACGACCTCGAAGTGCCGGACACGCACAACTTCGTCGCCAACGACGTGTGCGTGCACAACACGTCCTTCGTCCTCTGCATGACGGCCAACGCCGCGAAGACCTCGGGAAAGCCCGTCTTGTTCTTCTCTCTCGAAATGCCCCGCGTCGAGCTCGCCAACCGCTTGCTGTGCGCCGAGGCCAACGTCGACCAGTCGCTCTTGCGCTCGAACATGATGACCGAGGACCAGATGACGGCGCTCACCAACGCCGCCTCGCGCATCTACAACCTGCCCATCTACATCGACGACTCGGGCGAGCTCACGCTGATGGACCTGCGCGCCAAGGCGCGACGCATGAAGGCCGAGCGAGACCTCTCGCTGATCGTGATCGACTACCTCCAGCTCATGAAGGCCTCTCGCGAAGGGATGGACTCTCGCGAGCGAGAGATCAGCGAGATCTCTCGCGGGCTCAAGCAGCTCGCCAAGGAGTGCGGCGTCCCCATCGTCGCCCTCTCGCAGCTCAACCGAAGCGTCGAGAGCCGCACGGACAAGCGCCCCCAGCTCTCGGACCTGCGCGAGTCGGGCGCCATCGAGCAGGACGCCGACATGGTCATGTTCATCTACCGCGACGAGATCTACAACAAGGACACCGAGGACAAGGGCGTCGCCGAGATCATCATCGGAAAGCAGCGCAACGGCCCCACCGGCACCGCGCGCCTCCGCTTCATCCGCGAGCTGACGAAGTTCACCAACCTCGAGAGCGACGTGCACGAGTACGCCGACACCAACGTCGCCGACTACGGAGCGCCCGAAGAGGGCCACTGACCCTTTGCCGTTAACGGCTGCGTGCCCGCCGTTAACGGCTGCGACCAACACAGCCTCGCCTGAGGCTCTCCGCTGTCCTCGTCGGCCGCGCATCGACGTAGTACGTTGAATCGCATGACCGGAGCGACTGATCGAGGCAAGCCTGACCAACGAGCAGCGTTTCATCAGACCAAGCTGATGCTCTTCAACATGCGCGTCCTCCACGCGCTCGAAGAGACCCGCGGCACACCGGGCAACGTCGTCGAGTCGCTCGTCGAAGATTCAGCGAAAGGGTTCGGGGTCCGGCTCCCCGTCAGCCTGCTCCACCAGAGCAGCTTCCTCGGCGCGCTCTACCTCACTGCAGTCTGGCTGTGGGAGCCGTTCTACACGAGCGATCACGATGAGATGAGCAAGAAGGTCATCGACTCGTTTGCCTCGCGGATCGACCTTTCGAAGCTCGTAAAGGACGTGCGCACGGGCAGCGCTCGCACCGCGAACAACGGTCGGCAGTACCTTCGTGCGCTTCGCAACGCGCTCGGTCACGGCCGCGTCCGCGTCGAAGACTCCTTCTTCGTGTTCACCGACGAGAACCCCAAGAACGCGCAGAACGACTGGATCGAGTTCAAGTTGACCTGGGCAGATGCGGGTCGGACAGCGGAGGCGATGTTCTGGGCGGTTCACGATCAGCTCTATCCAGCGCCGTCCGACGGTAAGGTTCCACCGGAGCACGATGCGGGTGTGCGAGCTGCGCTCGACTCGGTCACGCGAGGAGAAACGCGAAGCCTGGACCAGGTCAACGCGCGGCTCGATGCGATCCGAGCCGCATCGACGGCGCGGCGCAAGGCGGGATGACGATCCGGTTATCCTCCGAGGCAGACGAGGACCTCGCTGCTCTTTACGCCTGGCTCGACGAGCGCAACCCGAGCGCTGCCGAACGACAACGCGCGGCGATCATGGACGCGTTTGCCGCGCTCGAAGCCAACGAACTCGGAAGCGAGGTGACGCTCTCCGACGATCGGCGGGTCCGCCGCTGGCCCGTGCGCACGCTCGTGATCTACTACATTCGTGAAGGCGCGACAGTGCTCGTGCTCCGCGTCTACGACGCCCGGCGCTCGCCAATCGAACGTCGCTGACCCCCCGCCGGGTCTGCGGTCGTGCCCGCCGTTAACGGCTGCGTGCCCGCCGTTAACGGCTGCGTGCCCGCCGTTAACGGCTGCGTGCCCGCCGTTAACGGCTGCGTGCTACTCGTCGCCCTCTTCGCGGGAGAGCTCGATCAGCGCGCGGCCGAGCGCCTCGAACTGATCGCGGCGCAAACCCCCAAACGTGTACGCGTTGTCCCGCTGCGACGCGCGAACGTTGCTCATCCCGCTGCGCGCGCCGAAGCGCGCGAGCACGCGCTTCATGAACGGGCTCACCCGCGCCTCTGCTGCCCCTTCGTCGCGCGACGCTCCGCGCTGCAGCTCGCGCAGCTCGAGCGGGGTCACCGCTGCGAGGTCCACGGTCACGCGAGCGCCGTCGCGGGTCACGGTGTAGCGCAGCGCCGCGAGGTCGATCGGGAGCGGCTCATCCGGAGCGCTCCACTCCACGCCACGCTGGCTCGCCGCCGCGACCTTGCGCGCGAGCTCGATCGCGTACGCCATGTCGATCTTGGTCGCGCCGTACTTCGCCTCTTCGTCGGGCGAGGCGATCTTCGCGACCCGCGCGTTGCGCACGGCCGTTCGGTACTTCTCTCCCATGTGCTTCTCGACCCACGTGGCCGCCGTCGGCGCCTCGTCGTCCAGCACGAAGAGCTGCTTGGACAGCACCAGGCCGACCGCCTCCCACTTGCGATCCCAGCCACGCACTTCGTCGCGCGACGCCAGCTCGATCTCGCGCAGCAGCGCCGCGTACTGCGCGCGCGCTCTGCTCATCGGCGCCGCGGCGGCCTTCGGCAACGCGGGCTTCTTCTTCGCAGCGGGCTTCTTCTTCGCAGCGGGCTTCTTCTTCGCAGCGGGCTTCGCGGGGCGACGCGGGGTGACCATCGGTGCCGCTGAGGCTGCGACAGCACAGCGCGCGTTGTCGAGGGGGCTGCAGCGCCGTCAACGCTGGCGCGCTCGCGTGCGGCCGACACGCGCTCGGGGATCGAGCCTCCGCGCGCCATCAAAGTTGGCGCGCTTGCGTGCTGCCGACAAGCGCTCGGGCATGAAGCCCGAGCTGAGGCACGTGAGCGTCGGCGCCCGGGGCGCGGCAGCGTGACGAAGCGCTGGTGCTTCAGCGGCGTACCCGAGTTGCCTAAGCCCAGGCGGATGCCTGGGCGCTCGTTGGCTCTGCCACGCGCAAGCGCGCCAGCTTCGATGGCGCGCGGATGCCAGCGTGCTGCCGCGCCGCGAGCCGCACGACGGCCGGCGGCCCCGAGGGCGCTTGACCGCCGCGCCGCGCGCACGCCGAGAGCAGCGCCGCAGCGAAGACCGTGCGCTGCGCGGCGACGGGCTGCATCGCTCGAGCGTACCGCGCTACGCTGCCTGCGCCCGATGGAGCTCGAGAGAGAGATCGACGACCTGTTCTCCTTCGGTCGATGCGCGGAGTTCTTCAGCGCGTGCGAGAGCTATTGCAGCACCAACTGCTGCAGCATCGGCGCGTACGGCCCCCCGTCGCTCGTCGCGCTCGCCGCGGCCGAGCGGCTCTCCGTCGAAGACCGCTGCGCGCTGGCGCGACGCATGCGCTACGTGATCGCGCGGCTGCGCGCAGGCAGCGCCGCGCCGCGGTCCGCGTGCTTCAACGCCACGTGGCCGAGCGGAGCCGAGGCCGCCGAGTGGCTCGAAGAGTGGCTCGTTTGGATCGAGTTTTCGCTGGGACTCCGCGAGCGACCCGAGGGGTGATCCGCAGCGCGGTGATCAGTCGCGCGCGCCGAGCTCGGTCAGCAGTTGGTTCCGGTCATGCCGCGCGAGGTCGGGACGCGCCAGGTGCAGCTGTTCAAGCAGTCGTCGGTCTCGTTGCTGTTGGCGTCGTCGCACTCTTCTTCGGGAGAATCCACGCGGCCGTTGCCGCACAACGGCGCCGGCGCGCAGCAGAGCGCCTGAGAGTTCTGCTCGTTGCAGCCGAAGCCCGAGGGGCACGAGGGGCGCGACGAGCCGTAGAAGCAGTTCGTCGTGGTGTCCGTGCTGAGCGGCGTGTTGCTCGCCGGAGCGTCAGGGATCGTCAGGTGCCCCGCGCCGCCGCCGCCCGCGCGGCAGTAGATCACCCCGAGCGCGCGCTCGGCCGTGGTCGCGACGTGAGTCCATCCCGTGTTGCGCGCGTTGTGCTCGAGCCGCGTGCACAAGTGCCAGCCCGCGGGGCAGAGCTGCTCGAAGTCCTGCTCGCACGTCGCGTTGGTCGGGTCGTCGCAGAGCACCTCGGTCCCCGAGGGAGCGCGCGAGATCAACACCGCAGGAGCCCTGCACGTGGCCGCCGCGACGCACACGCCCGCCGTGCACGTCGCGCCCGCGGCGCAGGGGCTGTTGCAGCGGCCGCAGTGCGCGGCGCTCGAGCGAAGGTCGACCTCGCAGCCGTTCGCCGCGATGCCGTCACAATCCGAGAAGCCCGGCATGCACGTGATGCCGCACGCGCCGCTCGCGCACCGCGCGCTCGCGTTGGCGCCGGCGGGGCAGGCGTTGCCGCACGTTCCGCAGTTCGCGCTGTCGGTGTTGGTGTCGACGCAGCGCGCGCTCGCGCCAGAGCCGCACACGCGCGCAGGGGCCGTGCACACGAGCTCGCAGCGCCCCGCGTTGCACCCCTGCCCCATCGGGCACGCGTTGTTGCAGGCCCCGCAGTGCGCGCTCGACGCGCCGAGGTCCGCCTCGCAGCCGTTGGCCGCGTTGCCGTCACAGTTGGAGAAGCCCGGCCGACACGCGCCGATCGCGCACAGCCCCGCGGTGCACGCGGCCGTGGCGTTGGCCAACGTGCAGCGGACGCCGCACATGCCGCAGTTTTCCAAGTCGAACGAGCGGTCGCTCTCGCAGCCGTTGGCTGGGTTCATGTCGCAGTCCGCGAAGCCTCCGGCGCACAGCAGCGCGCACGCGCCCGCAGCACACGTGGCCGTCGCGTTGGCCCCGCGCGGACAGGCGTTGTCGCAGCGACCGCAGTGCGTCGCGCTCGTCTGAACGTCCACGCACTCGCCCGCGCACCGCTGCTGCCCCGCAGGGCACGCAGGAAGCACGCCCGTGTCCACGATCACCCCGGTGTCCACGATCACGCCCGTATCCACGATCACCCCGGCGTCGTTGGCGTCGGGCACGGACGAGCGATCGTCGACGATCACGCGATCCATCGCCGCATCGGACGCAGGGCGGTCCGGGTTCTCGACGGGCGCCGAGCACGCGAGCAGCGCGGCGGAGAGAGCGCCGAAGGCAAACATGTATTTCATGGATCCATCCTAGACCACTACCGCGACGGGGTTCGTCGTGTTCCCAGTGCGCGGCGGTGGTTTGACTTGATTTCAACCGCGCTCATCCGCGCCGCGCGTCGGGGACGGTGTTCAAGAATTCACGAACTCCCCGCGCCGAGCGACGCCGCGGAGCGAGCGATCGGCCCCGCGCTCGACTTATGACAGTTCAACTGCCATAATATCCCCATGCGCTCGTTTCACCGCTCATTTTCTGGATCGATCACGGCTCTGCTCGCCCTCGCGCTCGGCGGTTGCGCGGCCCTGCCGACCGCCCGCGAAGCCAACGTTTCGTTCTCGACCGTCGAGTCGCCGTGGTCCGCCACGACCGCGTGCCTCAACAGCCCCACGCCCACGGGAATCGCCAAAGAAGTGCTCATCGGCGCCTCTCGCACCGTCGTCATCGCGGGCGGACCGTCGCCCATCTCGGACGAAGCGTGGGCCAGCTTTTCTCCGGGCCTCGGCAACCAGAAGAACAGCGACCGCCATCTGCTCTTCGCGCGCTCTTGCTACGCCCGATCGCCGTCGCGCCCGGCGAGCTGCGTCGGCGAGGACTGCCGCGAGATCGTCTCGCTCGGCGGCCACACGTGGGTGGCGCTCTCGAAGATCCGCGCCGCAGACTGCCTACCCTCCACTGCAGCATGCAACGGAACCACACCTCTGCCCGGCGGCCTGCTCGTCGTCGTCACCGAGAAGTGCCACGAGCTCACCTTCGAAGGCTCCGTGTTCATGCTGCGCGGCCCCGACGGACAACGCGCGGTCATGCACGCCACCCCGAACGGAACTCCGACCACAGACGTCACGCTCCCCCCGGGCTGGACGTTGACCACAGAAGTTCTCGCGGCTCCGCTGGTCGTGCACCCCTTCGGCGGCGGCGACCGCTGCTTCTACAACATCCTCCGCGACCACCGACAGCAGAGCTATCACCAGATCGGCTTCTCGGGCGCCACATACCCCTGACGCTCTGTGTACGCTGACGCCGTTCGTTGAAGACCAAGGCAACGCCCGCGAAGAAGAGCACCGAGTCGACCGCCGACGGCCGCGCCGCCCGCAG
>JAAFIF010000026.1 GCA_013298625.1 Myxococcales bacterium | reverse complement strand
GGGCTGCGGCGGCGCTGCGGGCGCGGGCTGCGGAGCGATCGGCTGCGGCTGCGTCGGAGCAAACGCCGCGGGCTGCGCGACGGGCGCGGGCGCGGGCTGCGCTGCGGGCGCCGGCTGCGCTGCGGGCTGACCGATCATCCCCGCGTCTTTCAGCGCGTTGAAGATCGTGCGCAGCGTCTCAGCGATCGCCTGCGTCGCCTCTGCGACGCCAGGAAACCCCTGATCGACCGCCTGCATCTTCTCGAGCGTGCCCTGCAGCACGCCTCGAGCTTGGATAAAGAGGTTGAGGTCTGGGTCGCCGCGTTCGAGCTTGAACAGCGGACCGATCGCCCCCGCCAACCCCGAGGCGATCTCGACGATGGAGGGAGGAATGTTCGGGTCCTGCTGAAGCGTCCCGAGGACTCCTGCGAGTCGCTGGCGAGCCGTGGCGGCTGCGGCCGATGGCGTATTGCTCATGAACGAGGAGTGGACGATACCGTGTGCGCGGCGCGGTGATCAATCGCGGTATCGCGCCGAGTGCGCGCGAATTCGACCGCGAGACCAGGCACGAGCCTGCGCGCGACCATTTCCCCATAGATCGCGCTGGCAGCGCGCTCAGAGCGCGCGAGAGAACACGTACCGAGCGCGAGCTTCGCCTGCGTAATTGGGGTCTTGCACGATCGCGAACCCCAAGGCCCGGTGAAACTCCACGCTGCCCTCGTTGCCGATGGTGGTGATGGCCTTGAGAGAGGTCGCGCCGAGCTGCTGGGCACGGCGCGCAAACTCTTCGTAGAGCGCCCGAGCGGTGCCGCGCCGTCGGCAGTCCGGGTTGATCCCGACGAGGTGGACGTAGCCGCAACGCGGGTCGTGGTCGGTCACGAATCCAAGGAGAAATCCGGTCATTTCTCCGTCGTCCTCGGCGACGAGCGCGTGGTGACCGAGCTCGTAGAACAGAAACGGCTCGGGTTTGAGCGCCGACGGGCCGCCCCACCACGCGTCCATCACCGACACGATGGCGTCGAAGTCGGCCTTGGTGATTCCTCGGATGAGCATTGCGAAGTGCGGGGGGGAGTAGGTGACTCTCGCGCGCTCGTCAACGCACCCCCCCTGTCGAGTCGTTGCAAACCGCCTTGGCGTCAGCGCGACGCGCGCGACAGGTAGACCGGGTTGCTGATGGCCATCGGGACCATCGGTGGATCCCCGACGAGCACAGAGATCGGCTGCGTCCCACGCACGCGAAACAGCACGATCGCGTCCGCCGCGCGCACCGTCACGTGCGCGTGCACCCTCACGGTGTCTCCATCGCGTGTGACCTGCGCGCCCGCGACGGGGACGATGCTCCCGTCCGCGCGGATCATCTCGAGCACGTCCGCGGGCGCCCACGCCACGGACACCGCGCGCAGGTGCAAGTGCTCGCCGCGCGCAGGAGGCGCAAAGGGCGTCCCCACGGCGGAGGTCTGCCCGTCGCTTCGCAGCACTTCGAGCACGGGTCCGTCGGTCATCAACACGTCGCGCGTGCGGCGAAACACCGCGCGAACCTGCTCTTCTGCGCTCGGGCCCGCGGGGCCTCCGACCGAGCGCCACGTGACCGACCCACGAAAACAAGAGCGCGGATAGCCCACTTCTTGCGTGACGATCGCGTGCGAATCGCTGTTGGCCGCGCCGGTGATCCTCGCGCCTGCGCGCAAGAGCGCGAGCCAGTCCTTCAAGATGTCGTCGACGGGGCGCTGGTAGCGGCCGTTCCACACCTCGAGGGCGTCGAACGCGGTTGTGAAGCCCGGGCGGCTCGCGCGCCCCGTGCGCGCGTCGAAGCCGTACACGTCGAACATCCCCGTCGGTGATCCAGCCCGCGGATGATTGAGCTGAAGCACCGCGTCGGGAGTGTCCCTTCGCACGCGCGCGACGAGCTCGTCCGCGGGGATCTCGAACAGGTCCGGCGCGCCGTTGAGCGGACGCGACGGGTCGACGCGAAGAGGAAAGATGTTCCAGTGGCCCGTAGGGTTGACCGCGACGTCGGTGCTCACCTCGTCGCCGCCCATCGTCACGAGCCTGCGCTCGAGGTCCTCGGCCGACGCCGCCGCGCTCAGGTCCGTCGCCACGTTGTGATCGGTCGCCGCCACGATGTCCAAGCCCTCGGCGGCCGCCGCCAGCACACGGTCCCGAGCGCTCACGGGAGAGTCCAGCGACGGCGCCTGATGCGTGTGAAAATCCCCGCAGACCCACCGTCGCTCGCCGTCGATCACGCGCCGCACCGACAGCGAGACCTCCGAGTCCGCGCCGACCCTCAGCGTCGTGATCGCCTCGCCCAGCGTGTAGAAGCCCCCGCGCGTCGCCACCAACCGATACGAGCCCGACGGCAGCTGCAACACGCGCGGCTCGCGGTGCGACACGAGCACGCTGTTGCGCGCTCCGTCGCCGCGACCGATCGCGCCGAGCATCGGGTCCGGCGTCCCGTCGTGCCCGAAGATCAACACCCGCGCATCGGCAGGCCCGTCTTCGTCCCGCACCGAGATCCGCAGCGTCGAGGGCGCGCTCACCGTCGCGACGAGCTCGGGCGACGCGCTCGCGTCCCCTTCGCCCACGGTCACTGTGTCCCCGTGCGGCGTCGACACCGTCCTGCCGAGGGCGGTCACCCGCATCCGCCACGCACCCGCGCTCGCGATCGGAACCACCACCGCCCCGTCGCGCCCCGTCGCATCCATCCACTGCGGCGCACCCGCGCTGTCCAACACCTCCACCCGCGCTCCGGCGAACGGCGCGCCCTGCGAGTCCACCGCGCGCACCCGAGCTTGAAAACGTGTGCCGCGATGCTGAAAGCCCGCGCAGCGAAGGGCGTCGCCCACCGCCGAGCCCGTGCTCACCGCGATCGAGCGCTTGTAGGTCACCGACTGCCCCGCGCTCAGCGTGAGCGTGCGCTGCATCGGGTTGCTCCACGCGCTTCCGTTGGGGCCGAACAGCTCGGCCGACGACTCGGCGACGATCGCGTACACCGAGGCTCGGCCCACGCCGGCGATCCACGGACCGCGACGCTCGCCGCGCAGCGCGTGACCGACTCCGGGAGCCCAGTGCTCTGCGCCCGCCCACTGAATCGCGTCGCCGAGGCCCGCTTCCGTGGGCGTTGGTCCCGTGTACGTGAGCGTGGTCTCGAGGTCGATCGCGCACCGCCCGCGCCCGAGCGAGTACCTCGTCACCCCGGTCAGGCCCGGCGTTCGCGGGTCGTCGCCGCGCACGATCACCGCGGCAGAGCCGTTGTGCTGTGTCTCGCTCGTCGACTCGGTGTACCGAAGCTGCCTGGGAAATCTCCCGAGATAGTTGAACACCTGCCCGAGCTCGTCCGGCGCCCGGTGCTCTGCGTCGACCCGCGAGAGGTCCACGAGCTGCCCGCCCGAGAGCGCGAAGCCGCCGCCGCCGGTGCGCACATCGTCGATCACCGCGCGGACCACGCCGTTGTCGAGGACCCAGTCGCCGGGCTTTCCGACGGCGTTGGGACCAGCGCACAAGTCCGAGGGATTTTGCGCGCGAAATACTCGTACGATAGGGCCCTCGTCCATGGTCAAGTGCTCGTCGAGGCCGGGCGGCTGGCTGTGCGTCCTCGGCGTGGGGACGCGGGCGATCGGCGCGCTGGGTCGGCACGCACAGAGCGAGAGCAACACGAGAGCGCGGCGGCGAAGCATCTCTTTCGACCGCACGTACCGCAGTCGTCGCGCAGAAGAAAGCACCCCTTGCCGCGCGCGCCGCTCTCGCGCGACCCTACGAGCTCACTACGCCAATGCCACTTCGCTCAGCGCTGCTCGTGTTGCTCTTGTCCCTCACCGCGTGCGGAAACTCGATCACGCCCCCGCCCCCCGAGGACAGCAGGGCGAGCGACCCGGACGCGGCGTGCTTTCCTCCGCCGAGCTGTGATGGGCCGCAGCGATGTACGGGGCAGCTCACGTACGAGGTCGTCGAGTCGCGGCCGTGCGCAGAGGCGTGCGGCATGCGCGCGTGCGTCGGCAGCACGTGCGTCGCCGTGAGCGCAGTACAGTCGTGCCCCGCGGGGACGCGCTGCCTCGCGTACCGAGTCAACGATCCGCGCGGGTTCAACAGCCCGACGCCGTGCGTCCCGATGGGGACCGCCGACGCAGGCCGGTGACGGCATCGATCGAACACTTGGATCACCGCACGGGTGATCGTCGGGCTCATCACCCCACGCCGCCGCCAGTCTCGATCGGCGCAGGGATCGTCTGACATCCTGGCTCGCACCCGTATCGATCGCACGTGTACTCGGGCGATCGGCACATCGTGGGCGAAGCGTCGGCCACGACCTGCGCGTCCTCACCCGGGCGCACGATCGCAGGAAAGCACCGGTACACGGTGTTGCAGAGCGCGCATCCCGCGCCGCACTCGCCCGAGCGACACGCGCGCTCGGCGCGGCACCCTGTCGCTGGATAGCTGGGAAAACACCGGCGGTTCATCCCCAGGTACAGCGACCCCGAGTAGCAGCCGCCGTCGATCCTCGGCGGCTCCGAGGCGTCCGCGAGCGGCCGCGTCGTCGCGTCGCGCGCGGCGTCGGGCACCTCCATCATCGGCGCGCACCCGGCCACCACCATCACCGCGAGCTTCGCTGGAACCTTCAACACACCACGCATGGACGCACCCGTGCCTCCGGCGCCCTGCACGCAGGACGCACGCAACTCCCCGAGCGAGACCCGCGCGCGTCGCGAGTCGTCGCCAGACTGTTCTCGAACAGTGCACTCGCAGGACCGCGGCCCAGCGACGAGCGCGCGTTCACCCCACGATTCGCACGGTTTTCGCGGTTGGTCCCCGCACAGAACCGCGGCGCAGCGTCAGCGCGCTGACTCCCCCACCGTTACGGACTGCACGCTCAGGTGCGGTAGTCCGCGTTCTCGCTGATGTACTCGTGCGTGCGATCCGCGCCGAGCACGGTGCACTCGGCGTCGCCGAGCCCGAGCGCGACCTCGATCTCGACGCACGCCTCGTGGGGCGGAAACCGGATCGGGGGCTTGAAGGTCACGCCGTCTTCAGGAGGCACCGAGGCGTACAGCTCCGCCGCGCGCATGTGGGCGACGAGCGCGGCTTCGCGGGTCGGGTCCAAGCGAAAGACCCCGTCGACGAGCAGCGACTCGCCGCCCATGGTGATGGCGCAGCGCGAGAGGTCGGCGCCGGGAAGGTGCTCGCCGACCCACTTTCCCACGGCCATGACGAGGCGGCCGACGTTGGGGTCGTTGCCGCAAACCGCGCACTGAAACAGCGGTGAATTGACGATGCTCTTGCCGATCGCCCGCGCGCTCTGCCGCGTCGGCGCGCCGCTGACGCGCACGCGCATCACGTGGTGGACGCCCTCTCCGTTGCGCACGACGTCCTCGGTGAGGTCCCAGCACACCTGCGTCAGGGCAGCCTGAAACGCAGCGAGCGAAGGGAGCTTCTTCTTGCGCGACGAGAGCGCGACGATCGTGTCCGACGTGCTCGTGTCGCTGTCGATGCTCATCGAGTGAAAGCTCTCTTCGACCGACGCCCGCAGCGCCGCGCGCAGCTCGTCGCGCGAGATGTCTACGTCCGTCAGGATGTAGACGAGCATCGTCGCGAGGTTGGGCTCGATCATCCCCGCGCCCTTGGCGATGCCCACGATGCGACCGTCGCCCACCGCGGCCGAGCGCACCTTCGGGTACAAGTCTGTCGTCACGATTCCTTCGGCCGCAGGAAAGACGCTCTCGCTCTGCAGCGCGCGCGCGGCGTGCTCGACGTTGGCGAGGATCGCCTCTGCGGGCAGCTGCCAGCCGATCACGCCCGTGCTCGAGGGCAGCACTTCGGACTGCGCGACGCCGAGGCAGCGAGCGACCTCGGCGCACACGCGCTCGGCGGTCTCGACGCCGTTGGGCGCGCACACGTTGGAGACCTTGTTGTTGACGATGATGGCCGAGAGCTTCGGCGCGCCGAGGCGCTGGCGGCCGATGATCACCGGCGCTCCCGGAAACGCGTTGCGCGTAAACATCGCCGCGAACGCGTCGGTCGGCTCGTCGAGGGCGATCAGCGTGAGCGCCATCTTCGACGGTTTGTGCACCTCCACAGGGACGAACTCGAAGCGCGTGGTCCCGCAGCGAAAGCCCTGCGGGAGCGCGGATTGAGAGCGAAGCCACGCGCGGTGAGCGTCGGCCGAATCGAACTTGAGGTGTGTGCTCGCCATGTCTGTAGATCCGACCTGCGAAGTTCACACACACGGCGCGCGATCGAAAGCGCTTGTCTCCGCGGCGCGAGCCCGTGCGGTACGATTGCCCGTGATGAACCGCTCAACCGTCGTCGGTCTGCTCGTCGTCGCGAGCTCCGCAGCGTGCGCGCTGCCCCACGCCAGCGCGCCCGACGATGACAGCGGCGCGCGGGCAGACATGACCATCCCGCCCGACGTGAGCCGACCCGACGTGGTCGGCGACCAGGTCATCTCGCGGCCCGACGTCGTCGAGGACGTGCAGTGCCCCACGGGCCAGACCCGCTGCGGCGGTCAGTGCGTGGACACGCAGACGTCGACGAGCCACTGCGGCGCGTGCGGAACCGTGTGCGCAGCCGGGCAAGAGTGCGCGCTCGGCATCTGTCGCGCGATCTGCGCGGCGCCCATGACCCTGTGCGGCGGGGCGTGCGTCGATCCGCGATCGGACCGCGCCAACTGCGGCGCGTGCGGGACAGCGTGCGCCGGGACGCAGTTCTGCTCGATGGGCGCGTGCATGAACACGTGCGCGCAGACGATGTGCGGCGCGCTCTGCGTGGACACGCAGAGCACTCGCGAGCACTGCGGCCGCTGCGACAACGTCTGCAACGCGAGCAGGACGTGCACCGCGGGCGCGTGCGTCTGCAACACAGGGACGACGGACTGCGGCGGGACGTGCGTCAATCCGATGACCGACAACAACCACTGCGGGATGTGCGGCACTGCGTGCACGGGCGGACGCAGCTGCGTCGCGGGGGTGTGTCAGTGCCCTGCTGGGCAACACGTATGCAGCGGGACGTGCGTGTCGAACAGCGCTGTCGCGACCTGCGGGAGCTCGTGCACGCCGTGCCCTGTCCCCGCGAACGGCGTGGCCACGTGCAACGGAACCACCTGCGGATTCACCTGCAACGCGGGCTTCGCTCCGATGGGGTCGACCTGCGTTCTCACGTGTCCCGCCGGGCAACATGTGTGCAGCGGCGCGTGCGTGTCGAACAACGACGTCGCGACCTGCGGGGGTTCGTGCACGCCGTGCCCTGTCCCTGCGAACGGCGTGGCCACGTGCAACGGGACCGCCTGCGGTTTCACCTGCAACCCGGGCTTCATGCCGATGGGCAGCGCGTGCGTGCCGGTCTGCGCGTCGGGCCAGCATTTGTGCAGCGGGGCGTGCGTGTCGAACAACAGCGTCGCGACCTGCGGGAGCTCGTGCACGCCGTGCGCGGTCCCGGCCAACGGCACGGCGACGTGCAACGGAACCACCTGCGGAATCGCATGCAACCCGGGCTTCATGGCGATGGGATCGAGCTGCGTCGCGACCGCCGTTCCGTGCGGCAACGGAGTGATCGACGCGGGCGAGTCTTGCGACGATGGCCGCGCCGCCGCGAGCGGTGACGGATGCTCGATGACGTGCCAGATCGAGAACAACGTGATCCGCGAGGCGTGTGCAGACACGGCGGCGAGCATTCAGGTGCGCAGCGGACAGACGGTTCGCGTTCGTGGGACGACCGTCGGCCGAACCAACAACGGCAGCGGCAGCGGCCCGTGCAACGCCACAGGCCCCGAGGTCGTGCTTCGCATTCGTGCCGTCGACGGTGGAACGCTGAGCGTCGCCGTCACCCCGCTCGCACCGACGTGGGATGTCGTGGTGCGCGCGGGCGGCGGATGCCCAGGCTCGATGTGCATCGACAGCATGTCGGCGTCGGCGACGGAGACCTACACGCAGTCGGGCGTCGCTGGTGGCTCGGACATCGACGTCGTCATCGATGGATTCAACGGCGCGGCGGGCGCGTACGACGCGGTGATCCGCTTGATGTGAGCGCTTCAATCGCAGCGGACGCGGTACGATGCGCCTCTGATGACTCCATCGAACGCCGCGCTCGTGCTCGCGGCACTTTGCTCCGTTGCCTGCGCCTTGCCTCACGCCTCTGCTCCCGTGATCGATGATGACGGAGGAGCGCTGGCAGACATCATCCCAATGCCCGATCGCGTCGATCCGCTGCCCGATCGCGTCGATCCGCTGCCCGATCGGGTCGTCCCGTTGCCCGACGTGGTGATCGAGTGCCCCGCGGGGCAACAGCGCTGCGCAGATGGTTGCGTCGACGTGCAGACCAGCCCGACCCACTGCGGCGGCTGCGGACGCGCGTGCGCCTCGGGCCAATCGTGCCTGGCCGGCACGTGCGCGGACGACTGCCTCGCGCCGAGGATGCTGTGCAGCGGCAGCTGCGTCGACACGAGCACGGACCGCGCGAACTGCGGCGCCTGCGGTCGCGCCTGCGGGACGGGGCAGAGCTGCGCATCGGCAACCTGCGTGTGCCCCGCGAACCAGAGCACTCTATGCCCATCTGGATGCGTGGATCTTCGCGCGGACAACAACAACTGCGGCTCGTGCGGCACACGTTGTGTCGGCGGGCAGAGCTGCATGGACAGCCGGTGCGTGTGCCCCGTGAACACGCACGCATGCACGACGGGATGCCAGCCCGACGACAGCACGATGTATTGCGGAGCCAGCTGCGCGATGTGCCCAGCGCCCGCGGCGAACGGTCGCGCGGTGTGCGACGCGGGCGCGTGCCGGATCGTGTGCGACCCGTCGTTCATGCTGGTGGGAAACAACTGCGAACGCGTTCCCATGAACTGCGGCAACCGCGCGTTGGATGCGGGCGAGACGTGCGACGACGGCAACATGGTCGCGGGGGATGGCTGCTCGCCGATGTGCCAGACCGAACCCGGCACCATCACGACGACGTGCGGCGGGGCGCGCACGGTTGTGCCCATCGCGCTCAACCAGGTGATCCGTTTTCGCGGCGCGACCTCGGGAATGACGAGCACGTACAACTCGTGCCCGGACAACTCGAACGACCGCGCCAACGGACCCGAAGCAGTGTTTCAAGTGCGCATGACTGCAGCGGGCCGCCTTCGCACAACGATCACCCCAGAGGGGGGCTGGGACATCATCCTGAAGGGCGGCACCACCTGCCCCGGCCAATGCGTGGACCGAGGCGCGGACGGAGTCGCCGAGACCGCCATGGTGACGAGCCCGCTGCCCATGGGAACGGTCTTCAATCTCGTCGTCGATGGCTTCAACAACGGCGACTCGGGGCGCTTCACCCTCGAGACCACGTTGGTGCCCTGACGCTCAGCCGCCGGTCACGAGTCGATCGGTGAACCGCACGGCGACGCCGGCCTGGTTGTACCCGACGCCCGAGCCCACCATCGCGACCAGCGAGCCCGCGCGGACGCGGCCCGCTTCGATCGCGTCGTGCAGGGCCATCGGGATGCACGCGCTGCCGGTGTAGCCCCACTTGTCCATGATCATGTGCGCGCGCTCGATGGGCAGCTCGAGGCCAGCCATGACCTTCTCGATCGTGCGACGACGGACCTGCGTGAAGATCCAGAGGTCGACGTCGCCGAGGGAGAAGCCGCCCTGTTCGCACAAGCGACGGGCGATGGTGGGCCAGCCGTTCTCGTTCACTTCAGGAGGATATTTGCCCACCAAACGCACGTGGGTGCGGCCGGCGCGGATCGCCTCTTCGCTCGCGGGCTCGGCGGTGCCGCCCGCGTAGATGCCCCACGCTTTCGAGAAGCTGCCGTCGGCGAGGAAGCTCGCGGTGAGCACTCCGCCGTGCGGGTCGCTGCCGTCGCTCGGCTCGAGCAGCGCGGCTCCCGCGCCGTCGCCGTAGAAGAAGCTCATCGTGTCAGTGGGGTCCGAGAGCTTGCGCATCATGTACGCGCCGAGGACGAGCACTTTCTTCAAGTGCGGCTGGGTGCTCATGAGCCCTGCGGCCGTCGCGACCGCGGTCGGAAAGCTCGCGCACGCGCAGCCCACGTCGAAGGTGCCCGCGCGCTTTGCGCCGAGCTTCTCTTGCACGACGACGCTGGTCGACGGGGTGATGTAGTCGGGCGAGTCCGTCCCCACGACGATCAGGTCGAGCTCGTCGACGCTGACGCCCGCGCGTTCGAGCGCTTGCTTCGCCGCGGGAACGCACAAGTCGCTCGTCGCCCACCCCTCGGGCGCCGCCCACCGGGTGCGGATGCCCGAGGCGGCCTCTTGTTTGTCGACGAACTCCGGCGCCGTCGCTCGAAAGCGCTCGCGCAGCACCGCGTTAGAGATCTCATTGTTGGGCACGAAGCAGCCAGTGCTGCGCACGACGACTCGATTCATGGAATCCTCTGTGAGCCGTGAAGAACACCATGATTCGCCGCTATGGTGGCCCAGCATTCTTTTCGTTGCTCGCGCTCGCCAACGCCCGCTGCTCGCCGAGGCCGTTCACTGGAGACGTGGCTCCTTCGGACGGAGCGCTCAGCGACCGCGCGACGATGATGGACGGCGCGCCCTCGATGGACGCCAGCGCCGAGAGCGGGGCGGACGTCGCGACGACGGACACGGGCGTGCCAGTGGATGTCCCGTCGATCACCGAGTGTGCGAACGCGACCGGCAGCGGCGCGCGCGCGACGGAGATGCTCGGCAACGCGCGAGCGACGATCGTGATGGACGGGTGCATCCGGCGGTATCGCCTCGAGGGGATGGCGGCCGAGCGAGAGCACTTTCCGGGTAGTCCGAGAGAGTGGAGCGAGCGAGCGGACGCGCCGCGCGTGCGCACGCGCAACACGATGTTCGACGCGCTGTACTCGCTCGCCGTCGAAGAGGCCCGGCTCAACTCGGTGGACGCCATCCGCGACGGGTCGTTCAACAACGGCTCGGCGATCCCCTGCCCCGCCGGCGGCTGCTTCGAGACCGGCCAGCTGTGGAACTACGTCTGGACCCGCGACACCGCGTTCTCCGTGGACCTGGGACTGGGCGCGTTCGACCCGGTTCGCGCGAAGAACTCCCTCTCGTTCAAGCTCAGCCCGCGCCGCGACGGCTCGAACGAGCAGGTCGTGCAAGACACTGGGACGGGCGGCTCGTACCCCGTCTCGACCGACCGCGTCGCCTGGGCCGTCGGCGCCGCGGCGCTGCTCCCGTGGCTCTCGGACGCAGACCGAGCCCCCTTCTCGGACCGCACGTTCAACGCCCTGCGCAACACCGCCGAGCACGATCGGCTCGTCGCGTTCGACTCCGTCACGGGCCTGTACCGCGGCGAGCAGTCCTTTCTCGACTGGCGCGAGCAGAGCTACCCCGCGTGGACCGCGAGAGACAACGCGCACATCGCGATGTCCCACTCGCTCGCCACCAACGTCCTGCACTGGGCCGCGCTTGATTTCGTGGCCAGAGGCGCCACCGCCCGATCGGACGCCGCCACCGCCGCGCGCTTCACGGGCTTTCGCGACCAGCTCGCGGCGCGCATCCGCGAGCGATTTTGGCTCCCAGACGAGCGCGCCCTCGCGGCGTTCACCACCACGAGCCTCGACCCGTCCCCCGTGCGCCGCGTGGACCTGCTCGCCACCTCGCTCGCCGTCTCGCTCGGGATCATCTCCGGCGCAGACGCGTCGGACGCCATCGCCAACTACCCCTTCGGCCCCTTCGGTCCGCCCGTCATCCACCCGCAGCAGCAGCAGATCCCGATCTATCACAACCGCGCCGCGTGGCCCTTCGTCACCGCGTACCTGCTGCGCGCCGCGCGCGACGTTCGCAACGACGCCGTCGCGTCGGCCGCCATGCAGTCGCTCATGGAGGGCGCCGCGCGCTTTCGCACGCACGCAGAGAACTTCGAGTTCGTCTCGGGCCGCTCGCGGCTCGACGACGGCGCGGCCACCGGGCCCGTGGTCAACTCTCCGCGGCAGCTCTGGTCGGTCGGCGGCTACCTCGGCGCAGTGCAATCCGTGATCTTCGGCGTGAGCGCGCAGGGCGACGCGCTGCGCGTCCGTCCTTACGTCACCGGCGCGTGGCGGCGGTCGCTCTTCGACAACGCCGACGCGATCACGCTCGAAGGCGTCCGCTACCGAGGCGCCACGCTCACGATCGAGCTCGCGATGCCGCCAGTCGCGATGGTGCCCGCGACCGTCGCCGCGCTGCGCGTCGAGAGCGTCTCGCTCGACGGCATGATGATTATGGGTGACGAAATTCAAGCCAGCGCTCTCTCGCCGGGCAATCATCGCGTGCGAGTCCAGCTCGCAGCCGGCGCAGACCCTGCGGGGCGCATCACGCGCATCGGCGACACGACGGACTACCGACGCGTGTTCGGGCCGCGCACGCCCAACGTGACCGCGGTCGCGCCGACGACGGACGGCGCGCGGCTGAGCGTCCGCTTCGACCGCGGCGGAGAAGCGCAGGACGACGTCACCTTCGACGTCTATCGCAACGGAGAGCGCGTCGCGAGCAACCTGCCTGGGTCGACCGCGTCGTGGGACGACCCGATGTCCACGGACTACAGCGCGAGGACCTATTGCTACTCGGTCGCGAGCACCTTTCGCAGCACCGGGACGCGCTCGCAGCACGCGGCGCCGAGCTGCTACTGGGGCCGCGATTTCGTGCACGTCCACAGCGTCCCCGGCTACGACTTCGCCAACACCGGCGGGACGCCGGTCGTGCGCGACGGCCGCGGCTACGTCGAGGGATGGGGAGACAACGGGCACACGCTCACCGTCGCTCCGCTGCGCGCCAACGCGACGGGCGCGCACTTGTTGCAGCTCACGTACAGCAACGGCGCGGGCGGGTACACCACGGGCATCACGTGCGCGGTCAAGCGCGTGACCGTGCTCGACGCGAGCGACGGCAGCGAGGTCGCGCGCGGCGTGCTCTCGATGCCGCAGACCAGCGCGTGGACCGAGTGGAGGGACTCGACGTTCGTGCGCGCCAACCTCACCGCGGGCCGCGCGTATCGCGTGGTGATCGGCGACGGTCCCGAGGCGGTCAACATGTCGAGCTTCGCGCACTTCAACGCGTACACCGGCGGCACCGGCGGGATGTCCGGCGCCTTCAACCGCGTGAACATCAGCGAGCTGCGGGTGCTCGCGATGGAGGGCCTCGCGCGCTCGAACGCCGCGCTCGTCGCGATGGACGGCAACCGCGACTACGACGATTTTGCCCCTGCGCAGCGCGCGCAGCCCGGGGTTCGCCTCGACGCGTGGGACGCCTTCGCGCTCGACTGGGACAACGACTACCTCTACCTCGCGATGGTCTCGCCGGCGTTCGAGCTCGCGCGGGAGAAGCCCATGGTGCTCTACGTGCAAAACGCAGCGAGCCCGGCGGGCGCGGCGCGCGCGGGCCTCACGTACTCTGGCCAGACGCCGAACGTCCCGTTCGCCGCGGACTTCGCCATCATCGTGCGAAGGCAGTCGGACCTGGGCGACGGCGCGGGGCCGTTCAACGGCGTGTTCGCGTTCGAGGGAGGGCGATGGGCGCGCGCGATGCGCTTCGTTCAGGGGAGGCACTTCTGGGTCGGCAGCGACAGCAACCGCACGCTCTCGGTGCGCATCCCGCGGGCGCAGCTGGGGCTCCCCTCGCGCATCCGCCTCGCCGCCCACGTCGTCAACGGCGGGGGAAACTACAACGACGCCCTGCCCCCGACGCACACCCCGTGGACCGCCTCGGGCGGCGGCTTCTACGAGATCGACCTCGGCGCCGCCGCGCGCGCATCGAGCAACTGGACCGTGCGCTGACGGCCCTCTCGAATAAGCGCCCCAGAATTCAACGCGGCACGAACGCCCAGCGCAGGCGGTACGTCGCCGCGCCGTTGTCCGACCCTGGGATGTCCGCGCCCTCGTCGCAGAGCCGCTGCACGTCGGGGTTGTAGTACGCGCGCACTTGCAGCTTCACCACGCGGTCGTCGCGCAGACGAATCAAGTACACTTCGCCGGTCATCTGCACGCAGTTGCTCAAGCGTCGGTAGCCCGAGAGCACGGTGCCCGGCGATCCCATGCCGGACCCATCGGTGACGTAGTAGCAGTTGAGCGGGGTAAAATAGCTCTCGGGACGAAAGCTCGTCGCCGGCGCGACACGGGTGATCGACTCGTACGTCGCCCCCTCGGGCGCCTCGGTGCCCTCGACGCACGAGGGTCCCGAGACACCACTATTCAAGCGCACGGTCCCGCGGCGAAACGCGATGTCCCACTCGGTCGAGCCGAGCGAGTCTTCGTCATGGATGGCCACCTTCTCGAGACCGCGCTCGGTGAAGCGCGCGTACACGAAGCTCTCGGTCGGCATGCGGCCGCCTGCGCTCGCGTCGATCACGGCGAGCTCTCCCTCGGTGGTGATCTCTCCGGTGCTCGGCTCCGTGAGAAAATTGAGCTGCGTCAGCGAGAGGTCGATGCACGCTGGCGTGTGGGGCTCGCAGCGCACCACGGGGGTGACCACCTCGGGCGCGGCGTCGAGCACGACGGCCGCTTCGGGCCCCGCGTCGGCGACGGGCATGGGGCTCGCGCACGCGCCCACGAGAACAAACGCAGACAGCGCGGCGGACGTGCGCGCGGCGCGCGCGAGGAGGTTGCTTCGGTCCATCTCTGGCGCGGGGATGCTTACCAGAGTTTCGCGGCGTTCACTTGCCGCGCAGCGCGAGGCGCGCCTTGGCGAAGCGCGCGGTGATCCCCACCAGGCCGGGCTCTGCGGCGATCGCCTCGAGCACGCGCTGCGCGTTGACGAGCGAGCCCTGCGCCCCGAACGCGAGCGCCGCTGCAGCTTTGTCCACGGCGCGCTCGGCTTCGACGCGGCCGACCGCGGGCGCGAGCAGATCGACGATGTCGCCGCGGCTGATCATCGCCACGCTGCTCGGATTGGACGGAGTCGCCCGAGCGCTGGACTCACCGCCGTGCACGAGGGTCGGCGCGGACGGGCGAGAGGCAGGAGCCTCGTCTCTAGCGGTGATCGTCGTCGACGCGCGGCGCGCCGCGGTGGCGATGAGCCCGCCCTGTCCGTGCAGCCGTGCGAACACGCGCAGCGCGGCCTCGTCGTCGAGGCCTTCTTCGCGTAGCGAGAGCGCGGAGAGCGCCGACTGGAGCGCCTCGCGCGCGCGCTCGTCGCCGACCGACGGGGTCAGCAGCGAGGCGAGCGAGGCGAGGCTCCAGCGGCGTCCGCGAGGGTCAGCCATCGCGCTCTCCGAAGGCGAGCACGACGCTGGTGGTGTTGTGAAATCCGCTGAGGTCACCTTCGATCAGGGCGATCTCGCCGTAGGTCTCGAAGCCAGCGAGCTTGGCGCCGCCGAGCGCCTCGGACATGCCTCGCACGGCGTCCCCGAAGCGCTCTGCCAGAATGAGGTTGCGGCAGATGCAGTCGAAGACGACGGCCCCTGCAACGGCGTCGTCGCCGAGCTGCGCGCGCGCGGTGCGGGCGGCGTCGACGGCGCTGACGACCTGACCATCGGCGCTGCTCTCGGTGATCCTCACCCGCGATCCAACAGGAATTTCACAGGCGAATCGAATCGCATCGCCTTCGATGGACAGCGGTGCGCGCACCTTGATCTCTCGCCCCGCGTCGAGCGCCCCTTCGAAGCGCAGCAGCAGCGGCCCCGCTTGCTCGGGGGTGATCGCGTCGACGTCGAAGCCCGCGGCGGCGGCGGCAGGGCGGACGGCCTCGCGCCAGAACGGCCACGCGGGCTTCGAATCGATGGTCTTGACCAGCGAGCCGTCGGCGTCAGTGATGACAAACGCGTCGCTGTACGCGCGATGTCCGTGGCGCACGCCGATGCCGAGCGGCTGGCGCGTGTGCAGCAGCGCGACGACGGCCGCGTCGCTGGCGACCACGCTGTTGCAGCCGACGAAGGTGCGCTTCATGGCGAGGTCGTCGCCCGCTGCGCCGCCGGCGATGCGCGCCTGATCGCCGAGCTTCATCGCGAGCAAGAGCGCGGCTTCTTCAGCGTGCCCCGCGAGCGGGTCGAGCAAGAGCACCGCGGTCTGATGCGCGTAGCCCGGGACGCGCAGCGCTTGCGACGACAGCGCCCGGTCGATCGCCCCTTCGACGTCCGCAGCGAGCCCGCGGCCGACGTCGCCCGAGCACACGAAGTCCCCGTCGAACGCGATCGCGGTCACCGCGCCCTTGCGGTCTCCGCGCTCGGTGAACTCGCCGGCGGTCGAAGCCGAGAGGATCAGCGTGTCGCTGAGCGCGGGACCGATGATGGCCGCGAGCTCGGTCAACGGCTGCGCGGTGGACGCGAAGACGAAGAGCAGCCGCGGCCCCTGATCGCCGAAGGCGGCGCGCGCCTCGCGAACGAGCGACGCGGCGGCTTCGGCCGCTGTTCCGTGGGCCAAAAAGCTCTCAGAACGAATCGTCATCGAACGCCCCCCGTAGGTCGCAGGACTCGCATCATTCGTGGCTCCTCTCGGCGAAGGGGCTCGCAGGGACCGCGCCGCCGCAAACCCGTGTCTTTTCAACCTATCAGAAGACATCCACAGAGAGCGCAAGATAATTTGATACCTCACAAAAACTGTACGATCGCCCTCGCCCGCGTGCTTGCGTCACCCCTCGACGCTGCTAGTGTTGAAAACCAGTCTCAACATCGGTAACGTTTCGTCACCCTCTTCGAGCCCCTTCGGTCGAAGAGCGTTGTTGTCTCGCCGCCCCGCAGAGAGGTGCTCGTGTACGTCTGCATGTGTCGCGTCGTATCCCAGTCTCGAGTCCGCGCGGCGATCGACGCCGGCGCGAGCACCGTCGACGAGGTCACCGCCGAGTGCGGCGCGGGCGGCGACTGCGGCTCGTGCCGCGACGAGATCCAGTCGATGATCGACCAGAGCTGCGGCGGCGACTGCGGACACTGCCCGCGCAGACACAGCGCGACGCAGCCGAGCGCCTCGCGGTAGCCTCCGGCGCCATGAAGGGTCACCGCGAGGTCATCGACGCGCTCAACGCAGCGCTCACCGCCCAGCTCACGACGATCAACCAGCTGTTTCTCGCGGCGAAGATGCACGAGCACCGGGGCTTTCTTCGCCTCGCGCGCCGCGCGTACAAGCACTCGATCCACGCGATGCGCAGCGCCGAGCCCGTCATCGCCCGGGTGCTCTTTCTCGAAGGGCTGCCCAACCTGCAGCGCATCGGCAAGCTCTCGATCAGCGACCAGTCCGCAGAGCAGCTCGCGCTCGACCGCGCGCTGCAAAGCGAGCTGTGCGCCAAGGTCGAAGACCTCGCCCGCGTCGCGCTCGCCCACGGCGACCACGGGACCGCCGAGCTCGCCGAGTCGCTGCTGCCGCGGGAGCAAGCGGAGCTCGAGTGGCTCGAAGCGCAGCAAAAAGAGCTCGCGATGCTGGGCGAGCTCAACTATCTCGCGGCCCAAGTGCACGACAACGCGTGACGGTCGCGGGCAGTTTGGACTAACAACACCCCCCGTGACCTACGAACTCTTCGGACGCATCTGCGTCGGCGCGCCCCTCAAGACCGACGCAGCGCTCGCCGTGCACGCCCGCTTCTGCGAGTCCATCGGGCTCGACGTGGGCGCCGAGGCCGAGGCGATCTTCGCGGCCCTGCTCGCAGACGCGCCCAAGCACAAGCGACACGAGCGCGATCGCGACCGGTACCTCCGCGCGTTCGAAGAGTTCGTCGACGGGCAGCACGCGGTGGACATCGCGATCGGCGGCGTGTCCGAGCACGGCGTGTTCGACCCGAAGAAGAACTACCTCTTCGTCGGCGTGTGCGTCGACGTCTTCGAGACCCACCTCGACCACGTCGGCCGCGGCGCTTCTGCGCCGGATCGACCGCAGTGGATCACCTGGGGAGCGCTCGGGTCCAACAGCACCCTCGGCAAGAGCTTCGTCCTCGACCGCAACGGTGAGAAGGCCTGGGACCACGCGCGTCGCAGCTATCAGCGCGCGGCCAAGGACATCATGAAGGACACGCTCGCGCGCATCGCGGGGCTCGACATCTCCAAGCAGCACGACCCCGGCTGGGCGCTCTGCCGTTGGATCGTCGACAGCGATCACCCCAGCACGCAGACCCGCTGAGCCCTACGCGCTCACAGCGCCTCGAGAAACAGCGCGAGCTCGCGGATCGTCTGCGCGTCCGAGTGAAAGCTGCCGAGGTGCAGGTCTTCTTCGCCCGCGCGCGGGCTCACTTCACTGCGCAGCCGCTCGCTCGCGTAGTGCAGGACCACGTCCGAGAGCCGCGTGAAGCGCCCGCCGTGTCCCCACGGCCCTGTGCGCGCGACCCCGCGCAGCCCCGGCGTGTGCATCAACCCGAGGGCGCGCTCGGGCGCCACCATCGGCAGCCGGTCCAGGTGAGCGCGGTCCGTCGGCGCGTCGCTGAAGACCCCCGCGGCGTTGAACGGGTTGTCTCGCACCTGCGCGATCCCGTCGATCCACCCGCGATCGGCGCTCATGTCCTGCTGCCCCGAGGGCATCGCGATGTTGTGAAAGCTGTCGTCGGTCAGCATCGGGCCGTGGTGGCACTGCGCGCAGCCGTTGGCGAAGAAGTGATGCAGACCCGCTTTTTGCTCGGTCGTCAGCGCGGACTCGTCGCCCATCGCGTAGCGGTCGACGGCGCTCGGGGCGAACACGAGCGTGCGCTCGTAGGCCTCGATCGCCTTTCCGAAATTCGCGAACACGCGGTTGATCGCGAGGCGGTCGGCCTCGGCCATCGCCTCCCACGCGGGGTCGCCGGGCTTGCCTTCGAGCGGAAATCTCCCGGCGTCCGAGAGCTCGGGCAGCGCGCCGAACACCGCTTCGTACTCGGCCCGATACCGCGCCGCGATCGTGTGCGCCGCGTGCAAGCGGGTCGAGCGCATCTCGACCGGGTTCTCGACGGGCCCGAGCGCCTGCGACCACAGCGAGTCCGCGCGGCCGTCCCAGAAGAGCCAGCGCGTGTGCTGCCCGAAGCGCACCGTCGGCGTGTTGCGTCCTCCGCGCGCGAAGGCCACGCCGAGCCCCACGGGCCGCGCGTCGGTGAACTCTCGCGATGACTGATGGCACGACGCGCACGAGACGCCGCCTGCAGAAAAGCTGGCGTCTTCGAAGAGCTGCTGGCCGAGCCGCGCGGCGCGAGGGTCGTCCGCGTAGCGGTTGCTCGGCGACGGCGGACGCGCCGTGGGCAGGGTCATCATCCGCAGCATGTCCCACTGATCGTCGCTGAGCGCGTGCAGGGCGTGCTCTTGGTGCGGCGGCGCGGGCCTGCCCTCGGCGCGCGCGACGACCCTGGCGAACGCCTCGTCGACCGCGTGCTGGTCTTGCCCGATGAGCACGCGGCTCGCGCGCATCGTGCGCACGTCCACCGCCACGAGGATCGGGAGCTGCCGCAGGCCGATGTACAGCGACCGCAAGCGGTAGTCCGGGTCGAGCGCGACGCGCTGACCGACAACGGGAGCGAAGCGCTCGGTCCACGCGCGAAGCTCGACCGCGGTCGCCGGGAGGTTGTCCCTTCCGAGCGCGAGCAGGTCGAGCACCGCCGTCCCCGGCCCGAGCTCGCGCACGACCCGCGCGGTGTTGCGCGCGTGCCACTGCGAGGGGCCTCCCCACGCGGCCAACTGCCGAATTAGCAGAAATTTTGGCCGCGGAGCGCACGGCTCGAAGAACTGCGAGAGCCGCACGGATCCCCCTGCGCCGTCGTCGAACGCGAGGTCCGGCAGCACGGCGTTGTCGATGATCTCGTGCGGCTCGGGCGGGTACGCGACGGAGGGAGCGCCGTCGACGCAGTGCGGATTGCCGTTGCCCGCGTCGGCGGACGCATCTGCGCTCGCGTCGGCGCCCGCGTCGAGCGAAGGCGCGCGCGGAGCGCACGCGGACAAGAGCAGCGAGAAGAGCAGCGCGCGGCGGTTCATGGGAGCGTTGGAGCCGACGAGTGTACGCCGACGCTCAGCGCCTGCGAGACTCGTAGACGCGCTTGGCAGGGAGCTCGATCGCCGTGAGAAATCCCCCGCTTCCGCAGGAGGTATCGATGGCCGTCACGCACGGGCCCGCCCACAAATCGCTCGGGTCCTCGGGGGTGTACGACGACAGCTCGGGCGGGAGCGTGGCGGTCTTGGTGTGGCCGACGACGACGTGCTTTCCCCGGTAGTCTTTGAAGAACTCGGTCGAGCGGGTCCAGAGCAGCGCGGTCTCGGGAGACGTCTCGCTCGGGTGCGCGAACTGTCCGTCTTTTTGCAGGAGCCCCGCGTGCACGTAGATGCCGTGCTCGTCTTCGTACCAGTACGGCAGGCCTCTCATCCACGCGACCTGGTCTGCGCTGAAGAAGCGCCCGCGCTCCATCATGGCCCAGTCGGCTTCGGTCGCGAGCTCTCCCTTGGCCGGGTGCTTCTGACCGGTAAACGAGCGCATCGCCGCGAGGCACCCGTTGGGCGTCGGCAGCAAGAACTCGGGCCATCCTCGGTCGATCACCCGCAGCCACGCGTCTTCGTGATTTCCCCGCAGCGGAACGACCAGACACGCGAGCGTCTGGTCCATGCGTCGCACCATCTCGAGCACCCCGCGCGAGTCCGGGCCGCGGTCGACGTAGTCGCCCAGCAGAACGATCGTGTCGTCCTTGGTGACGGGAGGCATCTGCGCGAGCAGCGCTTGCAGATGGCCGAGCTCTCCGTGGATGTCACCGATCACAAACGTCCTGCCTGCCACGCGAGCGAATCCTCTCTGCGCCTCAGGCGCTTGCGCCGCTGAGCACGGTGGACCTGGCCAGCTCCATCGCGCGCGTGATGCTCTCTCGCGTCGCGCCGAGGTCCGCGAGCGCTGCCCCCAGGTGCCGCGCGGCTTCGTCGGTCGTGTCGAAGTACTTGGGGAGGTTCTTGATGCGCAAGAGCGTGGACATCGCCCACGTCGAGCTGCGCAGCGCCGACGCGACGAAGCCTCCGCCCTCGATCACCAGCGCGGTGTTGCGAAAGTACCCTTCGAACGCGCCGTTCAACCGCCCGAGGTCCTTGCGCGTCGGCTCGTCGCCGAAGCGCCGCGCGTCGATCGCGTCGGTCCGAAAGCACATCACGATCCCGCAGCCCTTCGGCTGCCGCGCGCGCACGTTGCTGAAGAGCGTGTGAAACGACTTCACCGTCGACTGGTGCCACGCCTCGACCCAATAGCTCGCGAGGATTCCTGTGTCCTCGACGAGCACCCCCTCGGGGACCTGCAACGCAACGATCGGAGCCATCTGCGCTTCGCAGACTAGCGCAAACAGAGCGCAAAGCGTGCACCTGCGCGCGCGTCGCCCATGAGGAACATCGCCTCGCCCGTCGTCCTTTCTCAGTCCTCTCGCAGCGATCTCTCGCTCTCGCGGGCGGTTCGTATCGGTCCGCACATTGCTATGCACGGCGGACCACCGATGTTCGAAGACGCAGAACTGGGTCACACGCTGAGCAAAGAGGACTTCGACAAGCAGCTGCCCGCGCTGCGAGAGCGGCTGCTGCAAGCGCAGACGAAGCTGCTCGAAGCGAAGAGATTTCCAGTGCTCTTGCTGATCAACGGGGTGGACGGCGCGGGCAAAGGGGAGACGGTCAACGCGCTGCACGAGTGGCTCGACCCGCGGCACGTTCAGTCCATGGCCTTCGGCGCGACCAGCGACGAAGAGCGCGAGCGACCCGCGTTGTGGAGGTTCTGGAGAGAGCTTCCGCCGAAGGGAAAAGTGGGGATCTTCTTCGGCAATTGGTACACGGCGCCGATCGTCCGCCGCGTGCTGGGAGAGAGCCGCAAGGTCGAGCTCGAGCAGTCCATCTCGACCATCGAGCACTTCGAGAGGATGCTCACCGACGAGGGCGTGCTGCTCTTGAAGTTCTGGTTTCACCTCTCGAAGAAGTCCCAGAAAAAGCGGCTCGAAGCGCTCTCGCGCAGCAAGCGTACGCGCTGGCGCGTGACGCCGCAGGACTGGGAGAACGCCTCTCGCTACGACGACTTTCGCGCGGTGAGCGAGCGCGTCCTGCGCGAGACCTCGACGGGCTCTGCGCCCTGGATCGTCGTGGACGGCTCGGACGAGCGCTATCGCTCGATGGCCGTCGCGCGCACGCTCCTCGACGCGCTCGAGCGTCGGCTCGCCGCGCCGCCGGGCGAGCACGAGCGGTCGCAAGCCAAGCCGGCGCCCGTGAGCATCCGCGACGACAAGGGGCTCAACGTCCTGCGCGCGCTCGACATGACCCGCAAGCTCGAGAAGAAGAAGTACGAAGAGAAGCTCGACGCGCTGCAGGCCAGGCTCAACCAGCTCTCGCGCAACCCTGCGTTCTCGCAGCGCTCGCTGATCTGCGTCTTCGAGGGCCCCGACGCCGCCGGAAAGGGCGGCGCGATCCGCCGCGTCACCCGCTCGCTCGACGCGCGGCAATACCGGGTGATCCCCGTCGCCGCGCCCACCGAAGAAGAGCGCGCGCAGCCGTATCTCTGGCGCTTCTGGAGGCACGTTCCGCGCAACGGAAGGGCGGCGATCTTCGACCGAAGCTGGTACGGCCGCGTCCTGGTCGAGCGCGTCGAGGGCTTCTGCCGCGACGAAGACTGGCGCCGCGCGTACGCAGAGATCAACGACTTCGAAGAGCAGCTCGCGCAAAGCGGCGCGGTGCTCTGCAAGTTCTGGCTTCACGTCAGCGAAGACGAGCAGCTCAAGCGCTTCGAAGACCGCAAGAACACTGGATTCAAGCAGTACAAGATCACCGACGAGGACTGGCGCAACCGCGAGAAGTGGCCGCTGTACGAGCAGGCCACGTGCGACATGATCGACCAGTGCAGCACCGAGATCGCGCCGTGGACCGTGATCCCCGCGAACGACAAGCACTTCGCGCGCGTCGCGGTGCTCGAGACCATCGTCTCGCGCCTCGCCGCGTCGATCGAGAAATAGCCCCTCATCCATCATCTTCGACCGAGACCCAGACGCTCGACCGAGCGACGGAGCCCAAGCCATGACCCTGCTCTCTGCGCGCGTGTCCGAGGGCGAAGTTCGCCTCGGAAACGACCCGGCGGCGATCCGCCATGATTTCATCGAGAAGCTGTTCTTTCAGCAGGCGAAGTTTCCCGGCGTCGCGACGACCAACGACTGCTTCTTGGCGCTCGCCTACGTGGTTCGCGACCGGCTGCTGCACCGATGGGTGCGCTCGGCGCGCACGTACCTCGAGCGCAAATCGCGGACGGTGGTCTACCTCTCGGCCGAGTACTTGATGGGCCCGCAGCTGGGAAACAACCTGCTCGCCCTCGGCATCGAGCCCGCGGTGCGCGAGGCGATGACCTCGGTGGGGCTCGACCTCGATCAGCTCGTCGCGCACGAAGAAGAGCCCGGCCTGGGCAACGGCGGGCTCGGGCGGCTGGCCGCGTGCTTCATGGACTCGCTGGCGACGCTCGAGATCCCGGCGATCGGCCACGGGATCCGCTACGAGTTCGGCATCTTCGACCAAGAGATCCGCGAGGGGCAGCAGGTCGAGAAGACCGACAACTGGCTCCGCCTGGGAAATCCCTGGGAGATCCGCCGTCACGAGATCGAGCACACCGTCGCGTTCGGCGGCCGCACCGAGCACGGGGTCGACGAGCTCGGGCGCTTTCGCGTGCGATGGATCCCCGAGCGCGTGATCAAGGGCGTCCCGTCGGACACGCCCGTGCTCGGGTTCAACACGGACAACGCCAACTTCTTGCGGCTGTGGACCGCGGTCGCGGCAGAGGAGTTCGACCTCGAAGCGTTCAACACCGGCGAGTACTGGCGCGCGGTCGACGAGAAGATTCGCAGCGAGAACATCACCAAGGTCCTGTATCCCAACGACCAGAGCCTCGCGGGCAAGCAGCTTCGCTTGCAGCAGCAGTACTTCTTCGTCTCGTGCGCGCTGCAGGACCTCATCCGCATCCTGCTGCAGAAGACGACGATCGAGCACTTCGCGGAGAAGTACGCGATCCAGCTCAACGACACGCACCCCGCGCTCGCGGTCCCAGAGCTGATGCGCTTGCTCATGGACGTGCACGGGATGAGCTGGGACCAAGCGTGGGGGATCACCAGCAAGGCGTTTTCGTACACGAACCACACGCTGTTGCCCGAGGCGCTCGAGGCCTGGTCGCTGCCGCTGTTTCAGTCGCTGTTGCCTCGGCACACCGAGATCATCTTCGAGATCAACGAGCGCTTCTTGCGCGAGGTTCGCCAGCGATTTGCGGGCGACGACGCGCGGGTGCGGCGCATGTCGATCATCGGCGAGGGCGGCGAGAAGACCGTGCGCATGGCGCACCTCGCGACGGTGGCCTCGTCCAAGGTCAACGGCGTGGCGAAGCTGCACTCGCGGCTGCTGATCGAGACCGTCCTCGGAGACTTCGCACAGCTCTGGCCCGACCGCTTCACCAACGTGACCAACGGCGTGACGCCGCGGCGGTTTCTCGCGCTGGCCAACCCCGGGCTCGCGGCGCTGATCACCGAGGCGATCGGCGAGCAGTGGGTGGCCGACCTCGAGGGGCTTCGCGAGCTCGAGTCGTTCGCGGATGACCCTGGTTTTCGCCAGCGATTCATCGACGTGAAGAAGGACAACAAGCGCAAGCTGGCCGGGCACGTGCGGGACATGATCGCGGTGGACATCGACCCGGACTCGATGTTCGACGCGCAGTGCAAGCGCATCCACGAGTACAAGCGGCAGCACATGGCGGCGCTGCACGCGGTGTATCTGCACCAGCGCATCCGCGAGGGGAGGCTCGACGGGATCGTCCCCCGCACGCTGATCTTCGCGGGCAAAGCCGCGCCTGGCTATCGCACGGCCAAGCTGTTGATCCGGCTCGTGCACGGGATCGCCAAAGAGATCTCGAAGGACCCGGTCGCGCGAAAGCTGCTGCGCGTGGCGTTTATCCCAGACTTCAACGTGAAGAACGCGCAGCGGATCTACCCCGCCGCGGACCTGAGCGAGCAGATCTCGACCGCGGGCAAAGAGGCCTCGGGCACGGGCAACATGAAGTTCTCGCTCAACGGCGCGCTCACGATCGGGACGCTCGACGGGGCCAACGTCGAGATCCGCGATCAAGTGGGAGAAGAGAACTTCTTTCTCTTCGGGATGACCGCCGAGCAAGTGCAAGAGCGCAAGGCGAACGGGTACGACCCGCGCGCGGTGGTCTTCAACGACCCCGAGCTCGCGCGGGCGCTCGAGTGCATCGCGAGCGGGGTGTACAGCCCGCACGAGCGAGGGCTCTACGCGCAGCTCGTGCGCTCGTGGGTCGAGCAGGACGAGTTCTTCGCGCTCGCGGATTTTCGCGCGTACGCAGAGCGACAGCACGACGTCGCGCGCGCGTGGCTCGACCCCGATCAGTGGGCGCGCAAGGCGATCCTCAACGTGGCGCGCATGGGGTACTTCAGCTCGGACCGCTCGATCCGCGAGTACTCCGAGCGCGTGTGGAAGGTGCACCCCATGCCCATCCACCTCCCCTCTGGGCCCGAGAGCTCGCGGCCCCCAGCGGAGTAGCGGAGCAGCGAAGGCGAAGACCCCCTCTTGCGCACAACTTACCATCTGGTAAGTACCGTCTTCACCAGATGGTAGGCGTACGAAGACCAGCAGTTGCACAGCCTGGCGCGGGGGCGCCGGGCGCCGACGGACGCGCGAAGACCCTCCTCGCGGCGACGAAGCTGCTCGCGGCGCACGGGTTCGACGGGACGTCGGTGCAAGACATCGCGGACGCGCTCGGGGTGACCAAGCAGGCGGTGCTGCATCACTTTCCCTCGAAAGAGAGCATCCGCGAGGCGGTCCTCGACGAGATCCTCAACCACTGGAACGAGCGGCTCCCCAAGCTCTTGCTCGCCGCCACGGCCAGCGAAGACCGCTTCGACGCGGTGTTCGGCGAGCTGTTTACGTTCTTCTTCACCGAGCCCGACCGCGCGCGGCTGATCTTGCGCGAGGCCCTCGACCGCCCCGACGTCGTCCGCCGCTTGCTCGAAGGGCCCGTGCGCCCGTGGCTGCGCGCGGTGGCCGGCTACATCGACAGCGGCGTCGAGCGCGGCCAGCACCACACCGGGCTCGACCCCGAGGCGTACGTCCTCAACGTGCTGCTCTTCGTCCTGTCCGCCGCCGCGGGCGTGCACGTGATGCCCGCCGCCCTCGGCACGGCCGACGCCCAGACCCGCTACGCGCGCGAGCTCTCGCGCATCGCGCGCAGCTCTCTCTTTCGCGCGGGCGCGCAGAGCAAGGACGCCCCTGCGGCGATCGAAGCTCCCGCGCCTGCGCGCAGCAAACGCAAAGCGCCCCGATCAACGGCAACCCACAGCAAGAAGTGAAGGCCATGAGCAACTACTTCACCGACAACGAAGACCTGCGCTGGTACGTCGACCGCGGCATCGATTGGGCGCCGCTCATCGAGGCCACGGAGTACGGATTTCGCGCGCCGGACGCGATGAAGGACGTCCCCGAGGCCATCGCGTTCTACCGCGAGGTGCTCGAGTCCATCGGCGAGCTCGCGGCGAAGTACGTCGGCGAGCGCTCGGCGGCGATGGACCGCCAGCACCCGCACGTGGTGGACGGCGAGGTGGTCGAGGGCGAGGCCGTGCGCCGCGCGTTCGACGTGTTTCGCGAGAACGAGCTGCACAAGATGGTGTTTCCCCGCGAGCTCGGCGGGCTCAACGTCCCGCTGCTCGTCTACTACCTCTCGGGCGAGCTGATCGCGCGCGGCGACGTCGGCGCGATGACCCACTTCAGCTTTCACGCGGGCATCGGCATGGCCATGCTCGCCTACTCGATCTACGAGGGGACGACGCGCTTCGACGTGCAGGGCGGCAAGATCGCCAGCACACGATTTCAAGCGCAGATCGAAGAGATCGT
Organism: Myxococcales bacterium; assembly: GCA_013298625.1. Classification (GTDB taxonomy): domain Bacteria; phylum Myxococcota_A; class Polyangia; order Polyangiales. Next base: position 65,412 of record JAAFIF010000026.1, on the reverse strand, counting down.
CCGCGGCGACGCCTGGGGCTGCATGGTCATCACCGAGCCCGACGCCGGCAGCGACATGGCCCGCCTGCGCGCCCGCGGGACGCTCGGCGAGGACGGCCAGTGGCGCATCAGCGGGCAGAAGATCTTCATCACCTCGGGCCACGCCAAGTACCACCTGGTGATCGCCCGCACCGACGACGCCGTCGAGGGCGAGGGGCTCGGGCTCGACGGGCTCTCGATGTTTCTCGTGCAAGCGTACGAAGACCTACCAGACGGTAAGCGACAGCGCTTCGTCACGATCGACCGCGTCGAGGACAAGCTCGGGCACAACTCGTCGGTGACCGCCGCGCTCACGTACGAAGACACCCCGGCGCAGCTCATCGGCGCCCGCGGCGAGGGCTTCAAGTACATGCTGGTGCTCATGAACAACGCCCGCGTGGGCGTCTCGTTCGAGGGCATCGGGATCATCGAGGCCGCCCTGCGCCTCGCGCGCGAGTACGCCTCGGGTCGACGCTCGATGGGCAAGGCGATCGCCCAGCACGAGATGATCGCGGACTACCTCGACGAGATGGAGACGGACTTGCTCGCCCTGCGCGCGCTCGCCGTCGCCTCGGCGTACGCCGAAGAGAGCGCGCAGAAGCTGGGGATCCTGCAGCGCTTCGAGGGCGCCCTCTCGGACGCAGAGAAGCAGCGCGTCGAGCGCGAGCTGCCGCGGGTGCGGGCGCGGTCGCGGCGGTTCACCCCGCTGCTCAAGTACATCACCGCAGAGAAGGCCGTCGAGCACGCGCGGCGCTGCGTGCAGATCCACGGCGGCGTCGGGTACACCAAGGAGTACGGCGCAGAGAAGCTCTTGCGCGACGCGCTGGTCCTCCCGATCTACGAGGGGACGAGCCAGATCCAGTCGCTGATGGCGATGAAGGACACGCTCAACGGGATCGTGAAGGACCCCGGCGGGTTCGCTCGCAGGAGCGCTCAGCAAGCGCTGCGGGCGCGCACCGCGGCGGACCCGCTCGAGCGCAGGGTGGCCAAGGTGCAGTCGCTCTGCCGCGGCGCAGAGCGCTCGCTGGTGGCGCGCACGGCGATCGACAAGCTGGGAGGGGTTCGTCGCCTACCGATCGGTCAGTGGAAGGGCGCGCTCACCAAGAACTGGGACCCCAAGCGCGACTTCGCCATCGCCATGCTGCACGCCGAGCGGCTCACGCGCATGCTCACCGACGAGGCGATCTGCGAGGTCCTGTGGGAGCAGTGCCAGCGAGACCCCGCCCGACGCGCGCTGCTCGAGCGCTTTCTCGACCGCTGCGAGCTGCGCGACGAGCTGCTCTTCAAAGAGATCACCACGACGGGCGCGAAGATGCTCGCCAAGATCGCCGCGCAGCCCGAGGCGATCGCGCAGGCGGCGGAGTGAGCGATGAGCGTCTCGGCGCTGCACATTTTGTCGCAAGGCTCGTCGCTGGCCGCCCTCGGCCGCGTGGCGCTTCGCTCGCTCGGCGCGCGGACCGAAGGGGATGCGCCCGCGACGCCGGGGCCGTGGGTCGAAGAGCGCGTGGCGGCGCCGCCCGAGGCGCTCGTGCGGGCGTTTATCAAGAACGCGGGCGGTGATCCGGGCTGGTATCGATCGGTGATTCCGGCGTCGATGTTCGCGCAGTGGACGTTCTCTGCGGTGTCCAAGGCGCTCTCGGCGCTGCCGTGGCCGATGACCCGCGTGCTCAACGCCGGCGTCACCATCGTGCGCGCCGGGGCCATCGCGCAGGGCCGCTCGCTGCGCGTCCGCGCGAGGCTCGCCTCGGTGCAAGCCGACGAGCACCGCGCCAAGATCACCACCGAGGTCGAGACCGGCCCCGAGGGCGACCCCGCGGCGCTCAGCGCGCTGCTGCACACGTACCTACCGTTTGGTAAGCCGTCGAAGTCCCGCGACAAGCGCGAGCCCGAGCGCGCAGGAGCGCAGGCCAAAGAGCTCGCGTACTGGTCGCTCTCGCGCACGGCGGGGCGAGATTTCGCCTTGCTGACGGGGGACGTGAACCCCATTCATTGGATCGCTCCCGCGGCGAAGATGGCGGGCTTTCGATCGGTGATCCTCCACGGGTTCGCGTCGATGGCGCGCTCGATCGAGGGGCTCAACCGCGCGGTGTTCGTGGGTGACCCGACGCGGCTCGGCTCGATGGACGTCCGCTTTCTGCGCCCGCTCGCGCTGCCCGCGCGCGTCGGGCTCTACCTCGACCGCGCGAGCAACCAGTGCTGGATCGCCGACGGCCCGAGCGGCCCGGCCTACCTCTCGGCAACCTTCGGAGTCCTTCGATGAACGACATCCTCCTCGAGCTGAGCAAGAGCGCCCAAGCGCGCAACGTGTGGCGGACGCTGGGGCTCCCGATCGCGCTCCCGGCGGTGCTGCGACGCGACGGCGAAGCGATGCGCGAGCGCGCGCTCGAAGACAAGAAGCTCTTGTTCGTCGCCGTCGGTGACGGCTCGCTCGCGCGGGTGTCTGCGCACGCCCTGGCCCGCGCCGGCGCGGACGTGTACCTCGACGAGTTCGAGCGGCTGCGCGGGCACTTTCGCGACGCGTGCGAGGCGTACGGGCGCGGGCCGCACGCGATCGCGCTGCTCAACGAGAGCACGCGGCTCGACGGGGTCGTGCTGGACCTCAGCGACGCGCGGACGGTGAGCGAGCTGCGGACGCTCTTCACCGCGCTGCGCCCTGTGCTCGGTCGGCTGCGCGCGAGCGGCCGCGTGGTGGTGCTCGCGCGGCGCGAGGACGAGGTCAGCGACGACGCGCAGGCGGCGGCGGTGCAGGCGGCGCTCGACGGCTTCGTTCGCTCGCTGTCGAAAGAGATCGGCCGCAACGGAAGCACGGCGAACCTGCTTCGCGTCGCGGCCGACGCGCACTCGCGGGCGGGCGCTGCGCTCGTGTGGCTCTTGTCCGAGCGCAGCGCGTTTGTGACGGGGCAGTGCGTGCGGGTCGGGGCCGAGGCGCGCTCGCTGGGCGAGCGAGAGTCGCTGAGAGAGCGCGCGCTCGAAGGGCGCGTGGCGTTGGTCACCGGCGCGGCGCGGGGGATCGGCGCAGCGACGGCGCGGGCGCTCGCGCGAGAGGGCGCGTTCGTGTGGTGCGTGGACCTCGCGGACGACGGCTCGCTGAGCGCGCTCGCGAGAGAGATCCACGGCGCGGCGCTCACGGTGAACATCACCGACGCGGACGCGGCCGAGGCGCTGCGGGAGAAGCTCGGGGACGGCGGGATCGACGTGCTGGTGCACAACGCGGGGATCACGCGGGACAAGACCCTGGCGAAGATGAGCGACGCGCAGTGGGACGACGTGCTCGCGGTCAACCTCGGCGCGATCCTCTCGCTCACGAGCGCGCTCGAGGGCTCGCTTCGCGACGGAGGCCGCGTGATCGCGCTCTCGTCCGTCGCGGGAATCGCGGGAAACACCGGCCAAACCGCGTACGCTGCCTCCAAGGCGGGCGTGCTCGGCTGGGTGCGCGCGAGCGCTGTGCGGCTGGCGGCGCGAGGGATCACGGTCAACGCGATCGCGCCGGGGTTGATCGAGACCAAGATGACCGAGGCGATGCCGGTGACCATTCGCGAAGCGGCGCGGAGGCTCAGCGCGCTGGCGCAGGGCGGCAAGCCCGAGGACGTGGCCGAGGCGATCGCGTGGCTCGCGAGCCCAGGAGCGCAAGGGATCACAGGAGCGACGCTGCGCGTGTGCGGCGGCGCGTTGGTCGGAGCGTGACGAGCATGAAGCGAGAGCGAGCGGTGATCGTGGCGACGGCGCGGACGCCGTTCGTCAAAGCGTTTACGGAGTTCACGCGGCTCGACACGATCGCGCTCGCGCGGTTCGCGGTCGAAGGGCTCTTGCGCAAGAGCGAGGTCGATCGCGCGCTGATCGAGAGCGTGGTGTGGGGCGGCGTGATCTTGCCGAGCGCGTCGCCCAACGTGGGCCGCGAGGTGGCGCTCGACGCGGGGCTGCCGAAGGCGGTCGAGGCGATGACGGTGACGCGCGCGTGCGCCTCGGGCCTGCAGGCGATCACGACGGCGGCGGCGATGATCGAGCGCGGAGACTGCGCGGTAGCGATCGCGGGCGGCAGCGATTCGACGAGCAACGCGGAGGTGAAGCTCCCGCAGAAGGTCGTTCACGCGATGGCGCCGCTGGCGTTGGGGCGGCCGTCGATGGGGGACTACGTGGGGGCGGTGGCGGCGCTGGCGCCGTTCACCGATGTGCTTCCGACGCGGCCGAAGATCGCCGAGCGGACGACGGGCGAGGTGATGGGCGAGGCGGCCGAGCGCATGGCGTCTCGCAACGGGATCAGCCGAGAGGAGCAGGACGCGTTCGCGCTTCGGTCGCATCGGCGCGCGGCGGCGGCGATCGCCTCGGGGCGCTTCGACCGCGAGCTGTGCAGGGTCGACCTACCAAACGGTAACTCGGTGCACAGCGACGGCCTCGTGCGCGCGGACACGACGGTCGAGAAGCTCTCGAAGCTGCACCCAGTGTTCTCGAAGCGCGGCACGATCACCGCAGGAAACGCCAGCGCCCTGACCGACGGCGCCGCCGCGGTGCTCTTGATGAGCGAGTCGCGGGCCAAGTCGCTAGGGCTCGCTCCGTTGGCGGCGATCACCGAGTGGGCTTACGTCGGCGTGGACCCCGCGGATCAGCTGTTGATGGGGCCGGCGATCGCGATTCCGAGGGTGCTGGCGAAGGCGGGGCTGCGGCTCGACGAGTGCGATCTGGTGGACCTTCACGAGGCGTTCGCGGCGCAGGTGTTGAGCGTCACCAAGATGCTGGCGAGCGACGCGTTTGCGCGAGAGCGGCTCGGGCTCGATCAAGCGCCGGGCGAGATCGCGGACGAGCGATTGAACGTGCACGGCGGCTCGCTCGCGCTGGGCCACCCGTTTGGAGCGACGGGCGCGCGCATGGTGGGGACGATGGCGCACGAGCTCGCGCTGAGCGGAAAGCAGCGGGCCGTGTTGGGCATCTGCGCGGCGGGCGGCCTCGGCGCGGCTGCGGTGATCGAGCGCGTGGGCTGAGCGCTGCGCCTCCGGTGCGAGACGGAGGCGAACCGACGGAAAAACCACAGAATATTCGGACCTTCGTGTCGAGTAACAATCGACGCATGCGATCCGAAGCTCTCGCAGCCGACCCCGACAAGACACAACGCGACGTGGACTACCTCGTCGCGCGACTTCGAGAAGCGCTCGTGAGCCTCGGCGAGCACGACGCTGCCCGCTGCGTCGCCGACGAAGACGGGCCACGATCGTTGCAGACCCTCTCGGGCGCGACGCTCTCTCAGCTGCTGTCGGTGCTGTTTCATCTGCGCACGGTGGCCGAAGAGAACGCCGCTGTGCAGTTTCGCCGCGCGACCGAGCGCGACGAGGGGCTGTGCGCGGTGCCTGCGCTGTTCGGAGAGTGCCTGCAGGAGCTTCAGCGCAGCGGCGCGACGCCGGAGGAGATCGCAGCGCTGCTCGCGAAGACGAAGGTCGAGCTGGTGTTGACCGCGCACCCGACCGAGGCGAAGCGCGCGACGGTGCTCGAGCACCATCGGCGGCTGTATCTGCTGCTCGTACAGCGGGAGAATCAGATGTTTACGCCGTCGGAGCAGCGAAGGATCGACGCTGAGGTGCGCGACACCCTCGCGCTGCTGTGGCTGACGGGCGAGCTGTTTCTCGAGAAGCCCGACGTCGCTTCGGAGCGGCGCAACGTGGTGCACTATCTGTCGACGGTGTTTCCTGCGGTGGTGGCGGCGCTCGACGAGCGGCTGACGCGCGCGTGGGAGGAGGCGCTGACGCAGCCGATGCCGGACTGCGAGCTGCCTCGCCTGCGGTTCGGAACGTGGGTCGGCGGAGACAGAGACGGGCATCCGTTGGTCACCGCAGCGACTACGACAGAGAGCCTCGCGCACCTGCGATCGACGGCGATCGCGATCATCGACCAGCGGCTCGAAGAAGCGACGCGCGTGCTGAGCGTGTCGGACCAGGGCGCGCGTCAGGCTGCGCTGCGCGAAGGCGTCGAGCGAGAAGCGAGCGCGCTCGGCGATCGAGGCCGTGCGGTGCTCGCGCGCAACCGTGGAGAGCCGCTTCGCCAGTGGCTGAGCTTGATGCGCGAGCGGCTTCCGACGCGAGGGCTGAGCGGCGAGTACACGAGCGCGCGCGAGCTCGTGCGATCGCTGCGCGACTGCGAACGGGCGATGCACGAAGCGGGCGCATCGACGCTGGCGCGGGCGCACATCGCTCCGGCGCGGCGGCTGGTGGAGACGTTTGGGTTTCACCTCGCGGTGCTGGACGTGCGGCAAAACAGCGCGCTTCACGAGCGCGCGATCGAGCAGCTGCTCGTCGCGAGCGGCGCCAGCGAGACGAATTACTCTCAGTGGGACGAGGCTCGACGGTTGGCCTTTCTCGATCGCGAGCTCTCGCTTATGCGCCCGTTCACCGCGCAAGGAACGCCGCTCGGCCCCGACGCTCAGTCGGTCATCGAGTGCTTTCGGGCGCTGGCCGACGAGGTCCGAGCGCGCGGCACCGACGCCATCGGGTCGTTGATCGTCAGCATGACCCGCACGGTGTCGGATCTGTTGGTGCTGTACCTGTTTGCGCGCGAAGTGGGCCTCGTGTCGCAGAGCGGGGACGGGCCGGCGTGTCCTCTGGCGGTCGTTCCGCTGTTCGAGACGATCGACGATCTGGCGACGAGCGCCGCGGTGCTCGACGGCTTCTTGTCGCAAGCGTGGACGCGACGGAGCCTCGCGCTGCGCCGCGCTGCGACGAGCGACGAGCCCGTGCAAGAGGTCATGATCGGCTACAGCGACAGCAACAAGGACGGAGGCATCCTCGCGAGCCTCTGGAGCCTGCATCGCGCGCAGCGATCGCTCGCAGCCGTCGGGCGATCGCACGGGGTCCGCGTGCGCTTCTTTCACGGCCGCGGAGGCTCGACCAGCCGAGGAGCAGGCCCCACGCATCGGTTCATCAAGAGCCTGCCTTCCGAGGCGCTGCGCTTCGACCTTCGCGTCACCGAGCAGGGCGAGACCATCTCGCAGAAGTACGCGAACCCCATGACGGGCGCGCATCACGCCGAGGTGTTGGTCGCCAACGTACTGAGGACCAGCGCGCGCGAGCGGCTCGTCCCGTCGCGCGTCGAAGAACCGTCGCCCGTCGAGCTCGCGGCGCTCGCGGACGCGATGGACGCCCTGTCTCGATCGAGCCTTCACGCCTATCGACAGCTCGTCACGAGCGACGGCTTCGTGCCGTTCTTTCGGCAGGCGACGCCGATCGACGCCATCGAGCGAAGCCGCATCGGCTCGCGGCCGTCGCGACGAACGGGGCAGCGATCACTGCAAGACCTGCGTGCGATCCCTTGGGTGTTCAGCTGGGGTCAGGCGCGCTTTCATCTCTCTGGCTGGTTCGGCGTCGGAGCCGCGCTCGAGCAACTCGCCCGCGAACAGCCTGCGGCGTTCGACACGCTCGCTCGACGCTTCATCACCTGGTCCCCCGCGCACTACGCGCTCGGCAACGCGGCGACCGCTGTGGCGTGGACCGACCCCGAGGTGATGCAGAGCTACGCCGCGCTCGTCGAAGATCGCTCGGCGTGCGACGCGCTCGTGACGACCATCCTCGACGAACGCGCGCGAACGCTCACGATGCTCGAGCAGCTCTATCAGGGGCCGCTCGCCGTGCGCAGACCGAACGTGCAAGCCTCCATCGTCGCGCGCACCGCGAACCTGCGCGTGCTGCACCAGCGGCAAATCGCGCTGCTGCGACAGCACAGGCACAGCCCCGACGACGACGCGTTGTTGGACGAGCTCTTGCTCACGGTCAACGCGCTCGCGATGGGACTGGGCGGCACCGGCTGAGGATCGACAGCGTCAGCGAGGGCAACGGAGCAGGGGGAGCAGGAGGGACGGTGTTCAATAGTTCAAGAACCCCGGATAACCTCGCGAGATCACGTAGCCCTGTCCCCAGGTCCGCGTGGCGTTTGCTCGGTCGCGAACCATCGCACACGGTCCCGTCACCCAGTTCGTGAACGATTGAACACCGTCCCCGTCGCGACGTCCGCCCGAGCGCGGTGCGCGTCGCAGTGGGTAGCGTCACGTGATTTCACGCAGTTATCGCCCTGTCGTGAACTATTGAACACCGTCCCCGATGAACTCGCCCCTTCCCCCTGGACTCGCTGAGCGGCTGCGCGCTCTCTACCCTGACGCCTCCGTGCGCGAGGCGCGCGTGCTCGGCGTCGACGAGCACCCCGACGGAGAGAGCGCAAAAGAGCTCGGCTACGGACGCCCCATTCACGTGCGGCTCGCGATGCCCGACGCCAGCGAGCGCGCGGTGGTCTTTCACACGGCGACGCCCAACGATTTCGGCCACGATCGGCGCAGCGACCGGGCGCAAGGGATGCTGCTCGCGTACGACACGTTCGGCGCGGTCCCGCAGCACGCACGCGCGCTCGACGTCGGCGCGATCGGCCGCGACGGATCGCTCGTCACCCTCGCCCACACCGACGAGTTCTACCTCCTCACCGAGTGGGCCGACGGAACGCTCTACGCCGACGACCTCCGACGCGTCTCGCTCGAAGGCCGCGTCACCGAGCGCGATCTGCTCCGCGTCGATCGCCTCGCGCGCTACCTCGCCGACCTCCACGCCCTCCCCGGAACGCACCCCCAAGCCTACACCCGCGCCATCCGCGACACCGTCGGCCACGGCGAGTGCATCTTCGGACTCATCGACTCCTACGATCCCTCGGTCCCCGGCGCGCCGCCAGCGCTCTTGCAGTCCATCGAAGCCCGCTGCCTGCAATGGCGATGGAAGCTCAAATCCCGCACCGAACGCCTGCGCCGCACGCACGGTGACTTTCATCCCTTCAACATCCTGTGGACCGAGCGCGACACGCTCGTCGCCCTCGACGCCTCGCGCGGCTCCGAAGGCGACCCCGCCGACGACGTCGCCTGCATCGCCATCAACTACCTCTTCTTCGCGCTCGAGCACCGCGACCGCTTCGACGCAGGCCTCGGCTTGCTCTGGTCCCGCTTCTGGTCGCAGTACCTCTCGCTCGCAGGCCCGTCGGTCCTCGACGCCGTCCCGCTCTTCTTCGCGTGGAGAGCGCTCGTGATCGCCTCGCCCCTCTGGTACCCGCACCTGCACGAGCGCGACCGCGCGCGGATCTTCTCGTTTGTCTCGCAGTGCCTCGACAACGATCGCTTCGACCCCGCGTGGGGTCTGCAAATCATGCGATAGACTTCTCGATGCTCGACCACCCCGGCTTCGTCCTCTGGCTCACCGGCCTGCCCTCGTCCGGCAAGTCCACGCTCGCGCGACGCGTTCGAGACGCGCTCTGCGAGCGGTCGATCGCGACGCTCGTCCTCGACGGAGACGAAGTGCGCGCGGCCCTTCGCCCCACGCCCGGCTACGACGACCTCGCGCGCGAAGACTTCTATCGCTCGCTCGCCAACCTCGCTGCGATGGCAGCCGCGCAACAGCTCGTCGTGCTCGTTGCCGCGACCGCGCAGCGACGCGCGTTTCGCCAGTACGCCCGCGAGCAGTGCGCCGAAGGAGCCTTCGCCGAGCTCTACGTGAAGACCCCCCTCGCGCTCTGCGCCGCGCGCGACGCCAAGGGGCTCTATCGCCAGTCCGCCGAGGGCGCAGTGCACACGCTGCCCGGCGTGGGATCGAGCTACGAAGCACCCGAGCAGCCCGCGCTCGTCGTCGAGCCCGACGAGCCCGACGCACACGCGCGCGTCGCGCAGTGGCTCAGCAAGCGCGTCGCGCAGCGAGCGCGTTGATGTCCGCGTTTTCGAGCACGCGCTTGTCCGCGCCGCCGCGCGCGGCCTCGAGCATCGCCAGCCCCACGTTCTCAGTGTTGGTCGCCGCGCCCGGCGCCACGCGCTTGATCACCGAGTACACAGGCCCCAGCGTCGCGTAGAACACCCGGTACATCGTCGTCTTCGACACGATCCCGTGCAGCGGCTGGATGTACCCCGGGCGAAACATCAGCGACCGCGCGAACGGCAACGCCAGCAGCGCGTTCTCGGTGCGGCCCTTCACGCGCGCCCACATCGAGCCGCCCTTCTCGCTCGCGTCCGTCCCCTGCCCCGAGACGTAGCAGAACGTCATCGCGGGACTGAGCTTCGAGAGCGTCGTCGCAGCGGCGAGCGCGTAGTCGTAGGTGATCTTGGTGTAGTCGGCTTCGGACATTCCTGCGGACGAGACGCCCAGGCAGAAGAAGCACGCGTCGTAGCCGCGCAGCGATTCTTCTACCGTCGTGAAGTCCGTGAAGTCCTTGTGCAAAAGCTCGCTGAGCTTCGGGTGCGTCTGCCCGCACGCGCTGCGGCTCACCGCGAGCACCGACTCGACGTCGTCCGCGAGCAGACACTCTCGCAAGACGCCCTGCCCGATCATGCCCGTCGCGCCGAAGAGGATCACCTTCATGCCGCGCACCATCGCACAGTCACGGGCCCACGTACCGCGCGCGCGGTCGCAGCAAGGTCGCGCTCGAACGCTGCTCGAACACGTGCGCGCACCAGCCTGCGGTGCGGCCGAGGGCGAAGAGGGAGGTCGCTGTTCCGTCTGGGGCGGAGAGCGAGCGCGCGAGCGCGACGAGCGCGAAGTCCAACGAGGGACGCAGGCCCGTCAGCTCGGCCACGACAGAGTCGACCTCGTGCATCACGGTTTCTCCTGCGATTTCTCTAGCGAGATCCATCAGAACCGCGCCCCTCGGGTCGCCCTTCGGATACAGCGGGTGCCCGAAGCCCGCCATCGCTTCGCCCCGGCCGAGCCGCTCTCGAATCCACTTCCGACGCGCCGACGCCCCCGCAGGAAGCGCGTCCACCATCGCCTCCACCCGCTCGCACATCCCCCCGTGCTTGTGCCCCGTAAACGTGAAGAGCGCCGCCCCCACGCACGCCGCGAGCTCCGCGCCCGCCCCCGCTGCGATGCGCGCGGCGAAGGTCGACGCGTTGAGCTCGTGGTCCGCAGAGACGACCAGCGCCACGTCGATCGCCCTGCTCGCCTCTGCGCGCGCGACCGTCGGACACACGCTGCGCGCCAGCGTCTCTGCGATCGATCGCTCTCCGTGCGGCCGCGCCACCTCGTGCACCAGCGCCCAGATGAGCGATCGCGCGCGCGCCCGCTCGTGGGCGTCACTTCCTCGCGCGACGTCATCGCTCAGGCAAAGCGCTGTCGTCCGCGCGATCATCCTGTGCAACGGCCGCTTCGCGCTCGAGCGCGGCTGCGCGTCGCAGGGCTGCGTCCAAGGCTCGCCCGGCGGCGACTGCCAGAGCAGATCGGCCACGCGCTCGAAGGGCGCCCGCGCTTCGACGAGCGCGAGAAGCGCGACGGCCCGATAGCGCAGCCCGCGCTCGTCCACGGAGGTGATCGCCGAGTCGAGCACGGGCTCGCCCCAGTGCAGCGCGCCCGCGGCAACCGCGGTGTGCCCCTTGCGAGCGGCGCTGCGCGCGGCGACGCGGGCGACGTCTTCGGCCAGGTACATGCGGGTCTTCACGCCGCGCTGCGAGACGCAGCGGATGAGCCCGCGGCTGACGTACGCGTAGAGCGTCTCGCGCTTGACGTCGAGCGCAGCGCACGCCTCGCGCGAGGTCATCAGGTTGCGTGGATTCACCAATCCATCTACTGCGTCGCTCATCGTGCACCCATGCTCTTCTTCGCGAACATTCTCGCAGAGAGCGCAGGAGAAAATGGATGGATCGACGATCAACGTATATGGCAATCCGGACTTCGGGCTGCGGGCGGGGGACTACGCGAAGCACCGGAGGGGGTTTCCTCCGTCGATGTTCGAGCGATTGAAGGCGCTGGGCGTGCTGCGGCCAGGGCAGCGCGCGCTCGACCTCGGGACCGGAACGGGCTCGATCGCGCTCTCGCTCGCCGAGGCCGGCGCCAGCGTGTGGGCGCTCGACGTGTCCGCGCCGCTGCTCGCGGTGGTGCGCGAGCGGGCTCGCGAGGCGTCGCTCGACGTGCAGTGCGTGCGCGCGAGCGCCGAAGAGACAGGGCTGCCGTCGGGCGCGTTTGATTTGGTGTGCGCCGGCCAGTGCTGGCACTGGTTCGACAGCGGCGCGGCGGCGCGAGAGTGCCGACGGCTGCTCGCGCCGGGCGGCGCGCTCGTCGTGGCGCACTTCGACTGGATCGCCGCGGCGGGCTCGTACACGAGGGCGGCGCTGGACGTGGTCGAGCGGTTCGGGAGCTTTCCTGCGAGGGCGCAGGTCGGGATGGCGGCGACGTATCCGTGCTGGCTCGACGACCTGCGGGCCGAGGGATTCTCGGTCGAGAGCTTCTCGTACGACGAGGACGTCCCCTACGATCACCGGTCATTTTGCGGGCGACTGCGGGCCAGCGGCGCCTTGTGCGCGCTCGACGACGCCACGCTCGCGCGCTTCGACGCCGAGTACGCGCGCGACGTCGCCGGGCGCTTCAGCGAGCCGGGCGCGCTGCCCCATCGGGTGTACGCGATCGTCGCGCGGTGAGCGCGCTCGCTCGCAAGAATCGAGCAGATCTTGCGGGGATTGCGCTGGCGGCCGACGCGATGCTACGAAGTTGATAATCGTGTCACTACCGCTGCTCGACTTCGTGCTTGCCAACTACAAGAACTTCAACGCTCGCGCGACGCGCGACGCCCTGCTCGCGTATTGGCGCCACATCGAACGGGGCGGAAAGATGTTCTGGGCCCTCGCGGGAGCCATGTCCTCTGCCCAGCTCGGCATCACGCTCGCACCCGCGATTCGCGCAGGGCTGATCCACGGGCTCTCGGTCACCGGCGCCAACCTCGAAGAGTCGCTCTTTCGACTCGTAGCGCACTCTCACTACAGGGATTTTCCCGAGTATCGGTATTTTACAAAGGACGACGACACCAGGATTCTCGAGGCGCGCATGCGTCGCGTCACGGACACGAGCATCCCCGAAGACGAAGCGTTTCGCGCAGTCGAAGAACACATCTTGCCGATGTGGCGCGGCGCGACCGAGCGGGGCGAGCGACGCTTCTGGCACGAGTTCTTCTACGATCTGGTGCAAGAGCTGCCCCTGGCGAAGCACGAGGGCTCGCCGGACGAGTGCTGGCTGCTCGCCGCCGCGCAGCGACGACTGCCCATCGTCGTCCCTGGCTACGAAGACTCAACGTTTGGAAACATCCTCGCGGGCTACGTCAAGACCGGCGAAGTCAGCCCGTCCATCGCCAGGTCAGGCGTCGAGTACATGGCGGCCTTCTACGATCAATACGCAGCGCTGTCGCAGGGCGAGGGCGTTGGTTTCTTTCAAATCGGCGGGGGAATCGCCGGTGACTTTCCGATCTGCGTGGTCCCCTCGACGAAGTACGACCTGCAGAGAGAGAGCAAACCCTGGGCATACTTCTGCCAGATCTCGGACTCGACGACATCGTATGGGTCGTACTCGGGCGCGACACCCAACGAGAAGATCACTTGGGACAAGCTCACACGAGACACCCCCATGTTCGTCATCGAGTCGGACGCGACCATCGTCGCGCCGCTGATTCTTCGGGCGTTGATCGAGTGCGCAGAGCACCCCGAAGAGGCCAACCGCCGCATCGCAGCTGCGACGCGCTGAGCGCGGCGACCGTCAGCGCCCGCAGTCGTGCGGTCGAACACCTCCGTCCGAGCTCGCGTCAGGCTCGCCGACGAAGCCCTCGACGAGCGCGCTCAGCGTCCCGCGTCGGGCTCGCGCACGTCGTCCATCGCGTGCGGGTTGAGCGCGAGCGCGCGCTGCTTGAACTCTTCTGCCCGCGCGCGCTGCCCGAGCGCCGCGTACGCTTCGTACGCCGTCGCGAAGAGCTCAGCCGAGCGCCACGCGGTCGCGAGGGTGCGATCGATCACGGTCTTGGCTTCGTCTCGTCGACCAACGGCGAGCAGCGCCCTGGCGAGGTGCACTTGCGCTTCGCCGCCGGGCCGCGCGCGGACGTTGGCCTCGGCGATCGCGACGGCGCGCTGCGGATCGTGCGCGAGAAAATGTTCGACCGCGTGACCGGCCACAGCCTCGGGAAACCGCGCGAGCCGCGCGTCGTACACGGCCCGCGCGCGGGCGACCCAGCGCTGGGATTCCCCGTGGTTTCCCTGCTGTTCGTAGATGTCCGCGACGGCGTCCATGAACTCTGGGTTGTTGGTGCGCGCGATCAGGTCGAGGTAGCGCGCGAGGGTGCGCGAGCCCTCTCCTTGCAGCGTGAGGATCTCGGCCTCGTGCTCTTCGAGCAGCCAATAGCCGGGTCTGAGCGCGAGGCCCGCGCGGTAGTGCGAGAGCGCGTCGGGCCATCGACCGCGGTCGAGCTCGAGCAGGCCGCGCACGAGGCAGAGCCATCCGCGCACCTCGGTCGAGCGCGAGGACGCGAGCGTCTGGGCCTCGGCGAGCAGCGCGTCAGCGGCGGCGAAATCGCCGGTCTTCCATCGGTACTGCGCGAGGGCCGCGAGGTTTTCGGGCGTACGGTCTTCGCGCGCGAGGCGCTCGTACGCGACGCGGGCTTCGTCGTAGCGGCCCGAGTGAAAGGCGACGTTGGCGCGCATCTCTGCGACGGCCGAGCGCACCGTCGGGGGGACGATCACGCCGCGCTCGATCGCGTCGAGGTCGGGCCCCACGCGGTCGAGCCTGTGCAGCGTGTAGTTGAGCTGCGCGCGGAGCAAGTACGGCCCCACGGTGCGCCCTGCGCGAAACGCGCGCGCGACCGCGTCTTCAGCGCGTGCGTAGTCCTCGTAGTCCGCCGAGAGCGCTGCGCGACGGAGGTAGAGCGAGCCCACTTGCTCGAGGTTGAGCCAGTCGTCCGAGCGCTGCGCGGCGATGCGCTCGAGCGAGCGAATCTCGTCGTCGATGCGCGCGAGGGCCGCGGCCATCGCGGGGTCGGGCGTCGCCGTGGCGCTGTCTTGCGCGGACGCGTCCCTCGCGACGGGGGCCGCGGGTTGTGTTTGCAGCGCCGGCGCGGGGCGCGAAGCGGCGTGCGGTTGATCGCGTCGGCACGCGGCCGAGCCAGAGTTGAGCAGGAGAAACACTGCGCCCGCGAGGAGCGAGCACGAAGAGAGAGGGGCTCTTGGAGGCATTCTCGCGGGCGCAGTTGTATCGGTCTTCACGAGCGCAGCGCGCTCAGAAGCAGACCGAGCGGATCACGGAGCGTGCGGCGGGTGGAAGTACGGGAACGTGTCGGTGAACATTCCGCCTGCCACGTCGTTGCGCGGCGGGTTGAGCGGAAGTCCAGCGAGCGTCGCCGGGCTGCAGGGCGCCGCGCCGCACATGCCGGGCGCCGCGGTGTTGATGCGGAGCAAGAGCACGGCGAGGGTCACGTCGATGACCGGGTCCGCGAGCTTGCGTCCGTTGGGGAAGCCCGCGGTCGCCGAGAGGTCCAAGCGAAGGACATCGTTGGGCACCACGAGGCTGGCCACGGTGCGGCCCGGCGCGAAGGTCTGTCCGAGGCACTCGGGCAGGCCGCCGACCATCGTGGTCATGCTGCACGCCGTGAGGTTGGCCCGGCCGAGATCGTCGTCGAGCGCGGTGTGAAGACCCGTCAGCGACGTGATGAAGTCGCCGGCGAAGCCCATGTCCATCGCGGGGTCCTGGTCGTTGTACGCGTTCTTGCGCGCGGCGGCGACGAGGGCGGTCGAGACCGCGGGCATGCCCATGCGGTCGACGCGGGTGAACATCGCCGCGGGCAAGGTGTTGAAGTTCACCGAGCCGCAGACGTTGTCGCCCGAGGGGCCCGAGTGCGGGCAGTGGACCGCGGGCTGCGCCACGGCGACGCCCGCGTGATAGATGCGGCACTCGAGCGTGTTGCCTGCCATTTCGCCGGCCATTCCCGTCGGGATGCGCGCGGCGGCGCAGAACGAGAGGCAGTCGGCCATGTTGTCGTACTGGGCGTTGGCGCCGGTGCACGCGGCGGTGACCGCGGTGCAGTAGCGAGCGCACGCGTCGCCGCCACCGCCGCCATCGGCGGCAGCGTCCGTCGCGACGCCGGTGTCCGTAACGACGCCGGTGTCCGTGACGACGCCCGTGTCCGTGATGACGCCGCTGTCGGTGACGACGCCGGTG
Source organism: Myxococcales bacterium (assembly GCA_013298625.1). Lineage (GTDB taxonomy): Bacteria > Myxococcota_A > Polyangia > Polyangiales. The sequence goes on along the minus strand of JAAFIF010000026.1, from coordinate 49,441 downwards.
TCCGTCGGGGTGCTGGCTTCTGCTGCGGCGTCACCGACGACGTCGGGGTTCGACGGCGGCGGGCTGCACGCGAAGATCGAAAGAGAAACGACCGCGAGAGCGGCGCGCTTGATGGTTTTCATGGTGCGTACCTCCTCTCGTGCTCAGCTGCGACGCGCAGTGGTGGCCCAGATGCGCAGGGTGTTTTGACCGTTGTTGATCGAGGTCGCGGGGACCTCGATGACCATGACCGAAGAGTTCTTTCGCGCGAAGAAATCGCGGTCGTTGACGAAGCTGAGCGTCCCCGTCATGAGCGTCGTGCGAAAGCCCTGGAGGTCGAAGAAGAACGCGTCGTCGCGCAGGCCCACGTAGGCCTTCACGCCGCCGCCGAAGTCCCGAAGGTGCTCGGTGCGGGTGACGACGGGGGCGCTGGTTCCGGGGAGGCCTTCCCAGCGGGCGAAGCAGTTCATGCGGTCGTCCTGGCCGAGGCGCAGGGCGATCTGTCGATCGGACACGCCGTCGCCGGTGTTGTCGATGTGGATGGTGTAGAGCACGCCGCGATCACAGGGGAGCGCCTGGCCCGCGACCGGGGCGTTGGGGCCCGAGAAGCTCATGGCGAGCACGACCGACTGCGACGCGCCCGCGCCGCGATGCCACGCAAAGACGTCCGCGATGTCCGCGTTGCGGTCCGATCCGCCGTTGGCGGGATCCGTGCGCGAGGGCGGATCGAGGTGGTCCGCAGCGTGGCTGCGTGGGGTTCGGAGCGCAAAGGCAGCTCCGAGGACGGCTACAGCAGTGACACCTGCCGCGAGCCAACGATGGCGAGTACGCATACAAACCTCCAACCATTGGAATGGTTTCTTGGGGACTGCGCCTGTACGCGCTGCGACCATCGCCGGATTGCAGGAAAACACGGACGCGAGTGCTACGAAGTGAGCGCTCGTAGCACTGTCGTTTTTCCCGATGGATGCGAGGGAGAGCCACGGTCAGCGTCGCGCGACTGGCGGATCGACTGCGAGGACGACGAGCTGCGACGGGGCGTCGTTCCACGCACGGCGGCACACGGCAGCGCGCTCCAGACGGTGATGGGTGCTCGCGATCCGCGGCACCTCAGTCAACTACCTTGGAGACCCGCGCGTCGCCCGTGCTGGAGCGCGTCACCAGAGCAGCAGCAAGTCCGCCGACTTCGGCGAACGAAGCCGCAGGCGCTCGACGCAGGGCGAGCCGGCAGCGCTTGAGGCACTCGTCTGCGGTGGTCTGCAGCAAGCGCATCGCTCGACGTGTGGGCCAAGGTGACTGTTTAGCTTAATGCACCGGCGCGAAACGCTGGATTGCGTTGGACAACTGCTGCCCTCGAAAGAAGCACGCGCGCGCTTCGAGCAGCAGCGTCTCGAACGAGGATCTACACGCAGCCATCGTCTGCACTGCGCTCAGATTCACTGCGTAGGTTTGCGCGCCACGTTCTGAGCGCGCCGGACCGCAGCGGGCTCGACTCATCGCATGCGGCCGCAGCGTGCGCTCGGAGAAGTTGTTCGTCCCCTCCGCTGCCGGGTCGGTGATGAAGTACGTCAACTCGCGCACCCGACGACGAAGCCGCCCTTGCAGACGCTCAATGTCGGGGTGAACGCGAAGTCGTTCGTCGCGTCCGAGTGTGCGAATATCCTGGCCGATCGCGCGTGCGTTGCGCGCCGATGTCGCGGGTCGCTGCTGGCTTCGCACGGAGCGCGCGTACAGTCGACGCAGGCCATCGTACAGCTCACGTGCCTCGTCGAGTTGCGTTCGCTCTGTGATTTCTCTGGCAGTTCGAATTGTGTGCGCCCAGCACACCGCGTGCCTCGCCCCTTCGACGGTAAAGTACGCGCCGTACAGGTCGCTATGGATCACGCCCTCGAACCGCGTGCCCAGCATCGAGTGCACAAGGTCTTTGCTGCGAGAAAGCGCATGAACGAACCCCACGACTGTCTTGGTCCGGGCCATCCAGAGCCAGCCGTTGCTCGCGCCGACGCGGTGCGGAGTCTCGTCCATCCAGAGGTGCGACGCGCCGCGGATGTGCAGCCGCATCTGCTCGTGCAGCGGCCGAAGGACTTCTGCCGAGCGATGCAGGAGCTGCTGGATTCCGCCTCGCGAAACGCGGACTCCGAGACGAGCGGCCTCCCGCTGGATCTGTCCGAGGCTGAGTCCTTCAGCCTTCTGCTCGACCATCCGCGCTTGAATTCGTGGGCCGATCTTCGCGTTGGCCCCCAGCGACTCGGGCAGCGGCGCGAGCACGCGCTTGGAGCATCCAGAGCATCGCCCCTGCGGCCGAACGAAGGCGACCGCTTCGATGGCGGGTTGCTCGCGCAGCTCCTCGACGACCATGCGGCGCGGTCGAGACTCGACCACATCGACGTTCGAACCGCAGTCCGGACAGCACTCAGGCGGCGGAAGAAAGACCTCACGATCAACGCGGGCCGGCGCACGGCGGCTGCAGCCTGCGTGGCCCGCAGCGCGTCCTGGCGCGCGCTTGGGCCGCGCTGAATCGGTAGAGCGCTGAGCCTTCTTGCCGCCAGGTCGCGAGCGATGGCCGCGTTTCCAGGCGTCGAGCGCTTCGTCCTTCTGCTTGAGCGCGGTGCGCAGCCTCTCGAGCTCCGCTGCCTGTTCGGCCAGCGCCTTTTCGAGTTCCGCGATGCGCTCTTCGGGCGTCACACGCGCGAGTGGAGCTCCGGTCATCGCTCGGAGCAAGTGCCTTCGTGCATTTCGCTAAACAGTCACGGGCCAAGGATGAGCGGACGCCCCGTTCGCGCCCCCCCCCTGCAAGCGACTGGGCGGGCGTCACCGCGGACTTCGGGAGGCAAGGACATCCTTCGCAGGTTTAGCGCACGCCGCTGCCCCACCCCAATAGCGCACCGCCTCGGCGTTCCGTCGCCGCCTTTGTCACGACGCGCCAAACGCATCGGCCTCCGTTTGCACAGGATGGCCAGAGCTGAACCAAGCAGAAATACCTCGAATTTCGGTTTTCGATTCATCAGCCAAATAGCTATCGCAACCAAGAGCAAGGCGCATTCGCAAGCCCCAATGCGCGCACTCATCCTGCGGCGACAAAATGCAAAAAATCATCATCCAACAGTTGCAACACCTATTGTCCGAGCTAGTTACAGACAAGGAGCGTCAAAGAAAGCCATGACCTCCATAGAAAGTGATGCTTCAAACATGACACCATCAAATGTTTTCGATTTTTGCGACCCTGCCGATTTTCAAGAGTGGGTTGCGCAGACTATTGTCGCGTACGCGCGGGCCCGACGGAATCCAGTCCACGAAGCAGGCAAGCTCAGTCATGTTCGCATTGGCGAAGCCGGCGAGCGTTTCACTGAGGCACGCTTGTCTCGCCGCGGGTTTGTCACCGCTCGCTCGCCAGGAAGCCGGTCTCCGGGAGACGTGTGGGGTGTTCGCGAGACCAAGGATTTGGTCCATCTCGCGCTGATTCAAGTCAAGACGACCTTGGAGCGACAGCAGCCCGAAGAGCTTGGCGCGAGCGATGTCGCCGAACTCGAAAAATTTGCGAGTTTTTGCTGGGATGAGTTCTTCGAAGTCGCAAAAGAGCACATTGGAGTGCGGCCCCTGCTTGTTTCATGCGGGTACGTCGGCGTACGACTGACCGATTGGTTACCAGCAAGGATCGTCAGCTGTGATTCGTATTCGGGGTGGGTCACGCGCGGACACGTCCATCGGACCTTGCTTTTCGACCGGGCGATCGGATTGGCCCACGATCTTGACGTCGTACAGCGAGAGACAGCCTCGAATTCAGCGTTTCGAGAGTTTGTGCGCCATGCCTTGCGTACGCATCGTTGACTGAGTCGCACCGGCACATGCCAGCCGCGCGAAACGCTGTCGCTCGTCGACTTGATGTTTCGCGGGCTCGGCGCGAGACCAGTGCAACTCGGGGACGGATGGGTCGAAATCAGCGAGGACGTCGACGACCTCGCGCTCGAGTCGGTGCAGTCGACGCTGACTGCGATTCTCCGACAAAAGGCACTCGGTATCGCGCCGACCTACGGACTCACGTTCGACGGTCAGACGTTCGACGTCGACGGTAAGCTCGTGAGCGGTCCCTCGGGCAGCGGTCTCACGTGCGTCACGTTCGTCATGGCGGTGTTTGCAAGCCGTGGCGTGGAGCTCTTGGAACGCAACGAGTGGCACGAGCGCCACGACGACGACAACGTCCGCACCTTGCTCGCTGGAATGCACTGGGAAACGCTCTCCGACGCGACCATTCGCCAGATGCAGCAGCAGCTTCCCACAGGCGTCCGGTTTCGGCCGCGCGAACTCGCGGGCGGCGCGAACACACGCTGCCCTTGTCCGTTCGCGCAAGCGCGCGACGCGGCGTTGGCGCCCGAACGACTGCTCGGCTAGCCAACGTTGTATGCTGCGACAACGAGGTGGGGCTGGATGAACCAGCCCGATCCTTGTGGCGCTTTCAGTTCTAACAGCAACGCGCGCGTGCGGCTGTTTCTGCCGGCGTTTCTTTCAAAATCACGCAACAACTCGCGTGCATCTCCAACATACAGTGCTGAGTCTGCGGCAGCCTTCTGCGCAGCAATCGCGACGATCAACACACATCCAACACCGGACCCGTGCTCGCGAATCCGCTCTTGGTCGCCCACCGCGCTGGCGATCTGCTTCGCGCGATTCGCGTTGTTCCAAATGATCTTCGTCTCGATCAAGGCAGTCGCTTCAGGGTCGTACTCGCCTTGGTAGATGCCGATGTCGGCGTACCCGCCCTGCGTCAGCGCCAGTTCGCGGTGAGCCGAGTACTCGGGCCACTCGTGTTCGCGCTGAAACGCAAACATGATTTCCCAGTTTAGCCACTGTTCGAAGCTGTTCGCATGGTCCGCGAAGTACTTCAAGCGTTCTTGCGCATCGGGCTTCACGAACATGGCCAGAGTCGTTTCGAGAAACATGTCTCGCATTTCAGAAGCCTTCTTCCGTCCGCTCATTGCGGACGCAATCCTACCGCACCGCCCCCGCCACTGCCTGCTTCAGCCGATCGACCATCCACGCCTCGAAGCGCTCTTGGCTCAGGCCAAACGCCTCGCGTACCGCCCCTCCGCGCGACGCGTCACTGCTTCGTGGGGAGTTCCTTCGCGAGCACTCGTCGATCCCGCGGGGACCTGCACCGCTATCGCCACCCGACGCACTCACACCGTCGGGGCCACCAACACCAACCGTTGGCGCTCGTACGACTGCACTGCGTATCCGAGGGCGATGATCTCGAGCAGGGGCGTCCACGGGTCCGGCCACGAGTCCGGCTTCGTCGGGTCGCATCCATCGGGGCAGAGGGCGCGAGAGAAGCGCTCGCCCGTCGCGCCGCTCGAGAGCGTGGCGGCCGCGCGCCAGAGGGCGGCGAAGCGAAGGGTGTCGGCGACCTCGCGCGCCGCGGCGCAGTCCCGGCTGGCGCCCAGAAAGGACAAGCGCACGCCGTCGAACAGAGAAGCCTTCGGCATCGCCACACGCGCGTGCAAGAGCAGCAGAGGGTGCAGGCCCTGCGGACGCCACTGCGCGCGCTGAACGAGCCTCCAACACGCGATCGCTCCGCGGTCGCACACGCCCCAAGCCGAGAGCGCGGTCGTGAGCGTCTGCGCGAGGGCGTGTACGGTCTCGATCGCCACGGCGTCGGACGCAAACGCCAGCACGTGCGCGAGCGTCGGGGGGTGGTCGCGCACGAGGTCGAGGGGATCTTCGAAGAGCCGCGGGCTGCGCTCGGCCCAGGATTCAGGGATGAGCGACTGGGCGACGGCGCGCTCCCACGCCTCGCGCGGGTCGTCCGTGTCGCGCGCGAGGACGCGGGCAGCCCCGAGGGTCGAGCGCATCGGCCGCAGCAAACGCGTGCCAAAGTACGCTCCGTCGATCGAGCGCTCGCCGGCTCGATCGCCCACCAAGAAGTCCGCGCTGCGCGTTCGGCGTACGGTCACCGCCCGTGAAGATGCCACGGACCTGCAGCTCTTTGCGTTGCGGTGTTGCGCGCGGGCCCTCGACTGTGGTCACAAACGATCAACGATGGTTGCCCCCCGCCAGTGCCCGTGCCACTCGGGCGAGCAGTACGAAGCGTGCTGCGCTCCCTTTCACAAAAAGTCCCGCGAGGCCCCGACCGCTGAGAGGCTGATGCGCTCTCGCTACTCGGCCTTCGCGCTCAAGCTCGTGCCGTACCTGTACGACACGTTTCACAGCTCACACGAAGACCGAAAGCTCCCGCGCGCCGAGGTCCTTCGCGGCCTGCGCGACGCGTCCGAGGGCTTTCGCTACATGGGGCTGCAGATCCTCGACACGCGCACGGACGAAGAGAACGGCGTGGCGTGGGTGCTGTTCAACGCGCGGCTGTTCGAGCGCGGGCAAAACCGCTCGTTTATCGAGCTGAGCACGTTCAAGCGCGAGGACGGCGGGTGGCGCTACGCCGACGGCCAGACGGTGCCGCTCGGGCTGGTGCGCGACGTGGCCGACACGATGACCATCGACACGTTTCCCAAGAAGAAGGGAGCGGCGCAATGAGCGACCTCGCGCTCGATGACGCGAAGCTCGCGGCGCTGATCGACGTCGCGTTTGATTACGTGTGCGCGCAGCCGTTCGAGTCGGTGATCGACCCGGCCAAGGTGCTGCCGGTGCTCGACGACGCGCTCGCCGCCGAGCGCACCGCGGATTTTCATGGGTGGATCGGCGTTCCGCTGCGCGAGCGGCTGATCGAGCGGGCCAAGAAGAGCGCGGTGCGCCTCTCGGCGTGGCTTCCGGCCGACGTCAGCGCGGCGCTCGACGAGCAGCTCGGTCGCCCCGTGAAGCTCCCGCGCAAGGCCATCGACGACGCGGTCGCCAGCGAGCAAGTGCGCGAAGGCGTGCGGCAAGTGGTGACCGAGACGCTCGACGGCTTCGTCAACAAAGCCCTCGCGGGGCCGGAAGCGCAGGGCGGATCGAGCGGCGGAGGGGGCTTGCGGGGCGTGCTCTCGTTCGGCGCGCGCGCGGCCGCGGGCGTCGGCAAAGGCCTCCTCGGCGGCATCGGCGAAGAGCTGCAGAAGCAGCTGCAAGAGAAGGCCAAGGGCTTCGTCGACAGCTCGATGGCCGCCGCGCAGAAGCGCCTCGCGGACCGAATCGCCAGCGAAGAGACCGCGAAGACCCTGGGAAAGCGCAGGCAGAAGTTCTTTCAGAAGCTCCTCGAGCGCAGCGAGTCCGAGGCAGGCGCCTGGGTCGAGAAGTCCGTTCGATGGAAGGACCTCGACGCCTCGCTTCCCAAGATCGTCGCCCACAACCTCGCGCGGCAAGAGCTTCGCGAGGCGATCGAAGGCGAAGTGCGCGCGGTGTTCGATCAGCTCGCCAAAGAGTCCATCGGCTCGCTGCTCGAGCGCGCGGGCGTCAAAGAGCACGCGCGCGACTGGGCCCGCACCCGCGGCCTCGCGATGGCCAAGGGGCTCGTCGAGACCGAGGCGTTCAAGGGCTGGCTCGCGCAGGCCTGAAGGACAACGGGGAGGCAGCGGGGAGGGGGACGCGGCACGCTCGAGCAACGCGCGCAACGGAGTACACGGCGCCCACCCGCGCTTGGAGTAAGCGAGCGAAGAGCGCGCGGCCCCCACCCGCGCTGCGAGCGAGCGAAGAGTGCGCGGCCCCCACCCGCGCTACCGCGCGCCCCGCCCCCGCGCAAAGCGCAAGGGCGGCGGCTCTGCACGGTGAATCGTCGGGAATTGATCTGGCAGAGTTGGTCGTGAAGGCCCTTGCTCTGCAAGGGCGAGGCTGCGGGCAACGGTCGGGACAGCAACGGTACGAGAGCGAACTCGTGGCCAGTGGAGCGTTGTCTGCCGTCGCGCGGCGAGCAGCGATTGTGTTCGATCGAGCAGCCCGAGAGCCCTTGCAGAGCAAGGGCCTTCACGATCAACTCTGCCAGACTATTTCCTTACGATTCACCGTGCAGAGCCGCCGCCCTTGCGCTTTGCGCGGGGGCGGGGCGCGCGGTAGCGCGGGTGGGGGCCGCGCGCTCGCTCGCTCGCTTACGCCACGCGCGGGTGGGGGCCGCGCTATCCGTCGCCCGTGGCGCCCCGACAGACCGCCCCGTGCTCAGCGGCTGCGTCGCTGCAGACGCGCCGCGGTCGCGCCGTCGATGACCTCGTACATCCCCAGGATCCCGATCGCTTCGCCGCCCGGGAGACAGATCGCGCTCTTCACCGTGTGCACCCACACCGTGTCGTCCGCTTGGTCCTGGCGCTCGACGATGTCCTTCACGCCGTGCGCTTGCGCGATCACGTCCATGTCGTCCGCCCGGTACTTCGCACCCTGTCGCGACCATCCAACGCACGGCGAGATGTCCGTCTCGCCGAGCAGCTCTGCGCCGGTCGCCACGCCGCTGTCCCGCAGAAACAGCCGGTTGAATCCCCGATACTCGAGCTCGGGAGCGAACTTCCAGAACAGCCGCACCGACTCGCTCGGACGCGACAGCTCGTCGAGCAGCGCTTGCACCTCCGCGCGCAACGCAGCCTCGTCCATCCTCATCCATTGCCCCGAGCGCTGCGCGATCGATGGCGCCAGCTGCGGCCAGCCAGCTTGCCTCACCGCGCGCCACGCCACGAGAACAGCGAACAATTCGCTCTTGTTGTGCTCTCCCAACATGCGCTCGCCAGAATACACTGATCGGTTTTGTGGCCGCGCAAAACAGAGCTCGCTGAAACAAAATCGTCGCCGCCCTTCGACGAGCGGCGCGCAGCTCCGTTGGCGCTGGTGAGACCCACGAACGGAGGTCGCTCACCATGCGCTCACACACTCGCATCACGCTCGCGTTGACCGTTGTTTCCGCGGTGATTTCTCAGTCTCCCGACGCCGCAGCCCAGCGGCGCGCGCGCGCTCGACGGCAAACCCAAGCGCCCGCGCCCACGCTCACACCGTGCCAACAGCTCGATTCGCTCGACCCCGCGGTGTCCGAAGACATCACGCTGCTCGAGCGCGCATCGGCGGAGGCCGCAGGTCGCCGTGACGTCGGCTGCCTCGCCAAGGTCGCCGCGCGCTACATCGCCCGCACCGAGTGCGCCCGCGGCCACGACGCCGCGTCGCTCGCCGTCTCGCTCGCGCCCAACGAGCCCTCGGCGCAGTGCGTGTGGGGCCTCGCAGAGCACTGCCGCATCCGCGGAGACGCCACGCTGCAAGGGACTGGGGACATCATTTCGTGCGGCGCGCCGCTCACCCGCGCGACCGACGCCCTCGCGTACTGCGGCGAGCTCGAGAGCGACGCCACCGCAGCGGCCGCCGCGGTGCGCGCGATCATCGACACCGCCGAGGTCTGCCGCGACGACGGAGACATGTTCGCCACTGCGTCGGTGCTCGCCAACGACTTCGACGTGCGCTCGCGCGAGCTCGACGTGCTGCGAACGGACACGCTGCCGTACCTCCTCACGGACGCCAACCTCGTCGTGCGCTTGAGCGACTGGCTCGGCGCTGGGGCGCGGGCCATGGTCACCACCCCGACCCTGCGCGCGAGGAGCGCAGAATTTCTGCGGCGAATGGTCGCAGGCCGACGCGTGAGCGCGCCCTCCAACCCCGTGCTCGTCTCGGGCCGCGCGCTGCTCGCGCTCGAAGGCGCCACCACGCGGCTGTCCGCGTCGAACTACGGGCAGATGACGGCCACCGTGCAGTGGATGCTCGAACAAGGGCTGCTCGCGCACCCGCCCATCTCGCAGGCGCTCGGACAGTTGCCGCTGATTCGCGCGGCGGCCGCCCCCGTTCCGCCGCAAGAGCTCGCGCGGCTGAGGCAGCTGAGAACTGGGCTGCGCGTGGTCAACGGCCCCGAGCGCGCGCTCGCCATGCTCGGGCTCGGGATCACGACGTCGGTGCGCACGCTGCAACCGCCCTGCGATCGCGCACGGCAAATGCTCGAGGTGCTCTCGGACTTCGAGGCGGATCCGGGCGCGAGGAGCGTTCCGCTCGCGCAGTACGGAGGGGCGCTGCTCGAAGCCGCGCGCGAAGGAGGCAACGCAGCGTCCGCGTGTCCGCAGGGAGGACGCGCGCTCGTGCACGAGTTCGAGCGCGTCGAAGAGCGCCTCGCCGCCGGGGGCTCGCCCTTCGAAATGGGCGTCGATTTTCAGCAGGTCGCGATGAACCAAGGAGCCGCACGATGAACAAGCTCGCCCTGTCTCTCTCGGCCCTCGCCATCGTGCTCGGCCCCGCCCTGGACGCCCACGCGCAGAGCGCTCGCCGCAACGCGCGCAGCACGGCCAGCGCGCAGCCCGCCGCCCCCACCAACACAGGCCGCGACGTGAGCACCCCGTCCCTTCCGCAAGCCACCGGCGCGAGCGCGACGTGCGGCCTCGACGGCGAAGACGTCCTGTGTCGCAGCAACGCCCGGCAGTTCTCTATCGCCGTCGCCTCCAGCGCCCAAGGAACCTGCGCTTCGATCGCCCTCGCCCGCTCGATCTGCGAGCGCGTCATCAACCACGTCGACGCCATGGAGCTCGTCCTGCGCGCCCGCGTCCGCGCCACGGTCACCGAAGGAGCAGAGAACCGCGGCGCGTACCTCGCCGCGATGCACGCGCGACTGCCCGACGCCCTCGTGCACCAGCGCGCCTGGTGCTCGCAGCTCGTCTCTGCGGTCGACGGCCCGAGCGCGCAGACCGCGCAACGCCCGCGCGAAGACCTCGCCGCCTCGTCGATGGCAGTGGTCATTCACCGGGCGGGACGCGAGGTCTCGGGCCCCGCCCTCGCGACGGCGGTCGCTGCAGCGCCGCTGTGCCGCTCGAATACCAACACACGCAATCAACGCGCGCCGGGCACGAGCGACAGCGCGCCGCGCGCAGAGCCAGCGTTGGTCTCGGGCGCTGTGGCTGTGGGATCGAGCGCGCCTTCGGTCGCCAGCGCCCCAGAGCCCCGCGTGGTGGGCGCCGTGCAGGGGCCGCGATGAAGCGGCCGGCCGCCGTGATCGCGGCGATCGCAGCGATCGCGCTCAGCGCAGAGGCGAGCGCGCAACGTCGAGCGCGACCGCAGAGAGCCACCAGCGCCACCGCGGCCACGGCGAGCGCTCCGCGCGCAGAAGAGTCCAGCGATCGAAGCTGCGCGGTGCTGGGCGAGCCCGTCTTGTGCGCCAACGCGCGCGCTGTCTCGGGCTTGCAAGCGAGCGCGCATTTGATCCCCAACGCGCTCACGAGCGAAGTGGCCCGCGCGATCACAGCCAACGCCAACGCGGCGGCGCGCGGCGCGCTCGTCTCGGAGGTCATCCGACGCGTCCAATCCATGCCCTACGCCCGCGGAACACAAGCTCCCGCCACGATCGCCGGCCTCGCCCTCGCCCAGGGAGCCGCTGCGATGGACTGCGACGAGCGCTCGTTCGTCGCGGCCGCGGTCATCAACGCGCTGGCAGAGCCCGAGCGCGTGGTCGAAGTGTCGCCCGGCGTGCGGGTGGCGGTGGCGAGGGCGGCGGTGGTGAATGTTCCGCGGATCAAACATGCGGTGTTGTTGCTCGAGCTGGCCGAGCGACCTCGCGGGTACACGGGCCCGCTCGCGCTCGTCGGTGGATCCATGTACGCGCCGGTCGAGTGCACGGCGGTCCTCGCGGTGGGCGAGTTCGATCGCGAGCGCGACGCCGTCCTGCGCGACCCCGCGGCGGACACGACCGTCACCCGCGTGATCGCCACGACGGTGATCGACATGCCCGTCCGCGGCCCGTTTCGCGGGCACATCGCGCGTGCGAGCGAGAGCGCCGAGGGCTTTCGCTGGGCCGAAGCGGTCACAGGGCAGGCCGCACGATGAGCGCTCGTACAACAACTTCGCTCAGCTCGACGCGAGCGCGCGCGAGGCCGTGAATCTCTGTCATCGCGCTGCGTATTCACGACGTTCGCCGTCGGGCGCGCGCACTCCATGCAGGCAGGACGACCTTCGACTACGGGACGACTCTCGATCGGCCAGCGATTCGCCGGGCGCTTCGACGTGCGTGATTTTCTCGGCGCCGGCGGAGAGTTCGACGTGTACCTCGCGCTCGACCGCGCGACGGGCGAAGAGGTCGCGCTCAAAGTGTTGGTGCTGCCTGGGGACCCGAGGTTCGGGCAGACCGTGGCGAGCACGGTGGCCGACGACATCGCCGCGCGACGAGACGGGCTCGCGGCGATGGTCGCGCTGCATCGAGAGACGCTCGACGCGATCGCCGACGGGCACGCGAGCGTGGTGATCGCCCGGGTGTGGGAGGCCTCGACCGACGGTGATCCCCGCGAGTGGTTCGTGGTCGAAGAGCTCGTACGCGCTGCGTTTACGCTGGGCGATTGGCTGCGGATCGAGCGGGACGCGCGACGGGTGTGCGCCGCGCTCGGCGCGCTCGGTCGGCTGCTCTCGCAGCTGCACGAGCGCGGGGTGATCCACCGCGACGTGCACGGCGGCAACGTGCTCGTCGACGCCGATGGACGCCTTTGGTTCACGGACTTCTCGCACGCGATCCGCCCCTTGCGCCGCGGCTCGTTCGCGCTGCTCTCCCCGTGGAACGCGCCGGAAGAGCGCACCGACGCTCCCCTCACCGCCAGCGCCGACGTCTACGGCTTCGCGCGCTTGCTGCTGACCGCCCTCGCTCACCACGGGGCCAGGCTCGCTCGCGAGCGAGACCGCAGCGCGCTGTTTGCCAGGCTCGACGTCCTGCGCGCGCGCTGGGTCGAGTGCGCCCCCGAAGCGCGAGGATCGCTCGTGTCTCTGCTCGACGAGCTGCGCGCGATCGCCCTCTTCTTCGACCGCCCGCGCGCCGCCGTGATGGCACCGCAGCGCCGTTGGGCCGTAGCCGCCGCGGTGATCGCCCTCGGCGCCGGCGCGCTCGCGATGAACGCCCGCACGCACAACCGCGCCCCGACCGCCGCCGGTGCGATTCCCGTGACCCTCGTTCGCATCAGCCCCGAGCGCCCGTTGCTCGAGTGGCGCGACGGTCCCGCGCAGCCCGCGACGCCAGCCCCGAGCGCCACGCCAGAGCGCGCGAGCGAGACGCCCGCGAGGCGCTTGGATTTCGCCCGCGGACGGACCGCCTTTCGCGAGGACTCCCCCTCGAGCGAGCGGCTCGCCGACTACGCCGCGAGCGAGTTTCTGCGCGAGGCCCGGCGCCGCGCGAGCAAGGGCTGGGGAGCCGCGTGTTTGCGCTCGACCGTCGCGGCGCCCAACGAAGCGAGCGCGACGTTTCGCGTGACGATTTCTCCCGCCAGCGACGCGCACGGAGGCCGGGTCGACAGCGTCGCCCTCGTCCGCGCGAGCAACGTCGACGAGCGCACGGCCCGATGCCTGCGCGCGCGCATCGCCGACGTCGCCGCGGCGGACCCCGGTCAGACCATCACCGCCGAGCTCGCGCTGCGGCTGTCCCGCGAAGACGCGCCGCGCGTCGCGCTTCGCTGAGCCACACACACACATTCAACTCACCAGCACAGGATCGCTTGCCATGACCACTCACGCCGAGGACACGAGCAGCCCGAGCCCCGTGGCGACCGTCGCGAGACGGCGGCTCGAGACCGTCCTGGTCGAAGCGAGCCGGGGGCTGACCAAGATGGCGCGACGCATGCTCGGCCGCTCTGGGGACAGCGAGGCCTCGGACGTCGCGCAGAGCGCGCGCGAGCGCATGGTGCGGGCGATCCGCGTGGGAGCTGTGCACCCAGCGCGCTTCTCGGGGCCCGATCGAGCGCAGGCGCGCGACGAGGCCGACCCGTGGACGAGCGACGTGCGCAGGCAGCTCTTCGTCGTGCTGCGCAACCTCGTGGTGGACTGGTTTCGCGCGAACAAGCGCGGCGCGACGCTGAGCCTCGAGGCCGTCTCGACCGCTGAGTCTACGGGGATTTCTCCAGCAGAGCGCGCGATGGTCCGCCAGCACTTGGACGCCCTCGTGCGCGCGGACAAGATCAGCGCGCTCGACCGCGAGGCGTACATTCAGCACGAGCTGTGCGAGCGCACGCTGGACGAGTGCGTCGAAGCGCTGTGCGCGCGCGGGTTCGCGCGGGTCGATCGCAGCACGGTGCGCAACCGCGTGCTCGCGGTGAAGCGGTTTCTCGCGGAGTGCGGCTGAGCGCTACGAGCTCTCGTGCCAGGGCGAGACCTCGGCGATGCGCAGGACGCCAGCTTCGACGGTGAGCGTCCAGCTGACGCCCACGGGGCCACCCTCGTTGGCGCCGCACTGCAGCTCTTGCGCGCGCCGCTGGCAGCTCGGCATCTGCAGTCCGCGGTGGTCATCGAGGCCGAGGTCCGCGAACTCACCCAGTGACCGGCGGATGTTGTAGCGCGCAGTGTACTCGCTCGCGACGCGGTTGCGGGCGACGGAGCGGCAGGTCTTTCGGCGCGTTCCGCTGCGGTCGGGGACGTCTTGGCAGAGGCGGATGCCCGCCGCAGGGACGACGGACACGAACTGCTCGGGCGTCGCGTAGCGCAGGCGCGCGAGAAAGCGCCCTGGGCTCGTCGTCGCGGTGGGCGCTTCGAAGCTGCCGAGCGTCGGGATCTGCGCGTCGAGCTCGGCCTCGCTGCGAACGCCCGCGAGCTCGAGCTGCGCGCGATACAGCGAGACCATCGTGCGCTCGGTGCTCGTGTCGAGCGTGAAGAGCTGCGCCTGCACGCCCACGCCCACGTACGACTCGGTCACGACCTCGTCGCGAAGAAACACCGCCACGTCCGGCCGCTGATCGGCGTTGATCCGCCGCACCGAGAGCCCGGTGATCTTCTCTGCGTCGACCCCGTACAGAGACCCCTGCGCGCTCTGCCCCGCGACGAACGGGACCGCCGTGTACACCAGCGACGGCGCATCGCCCATCACGATGGCGACCGCGTGCGTCCCCGGGTCGGTCGGGTCGTCGACGGCGATCGGCCCGAACAGCACCCGCGCCGTGCCTCTCCAGTTGGGCTGCTCGGCGTGGTGCGCGGCGAGCACCGCGGCGAGCGCGGGGTCGACCGCAGGCGCAGCAGCCGTGGCCGCGTCGGCGACCGCGACGGCCGCTGGCGTCGCCGAGTCCGCAGAATCGAGCGCGCTCTGGCTACCCGAAGTTGAATTCGTGGGTTCGTTGTTCGACGCGCCTCGAGCGCCGGTGCAAGCGCTGAGCGCGGCGAGCAGCGCGAGGGTGATGCGTGCGTGGGCGTTGATCATGGTGCTGGTTCTCTCGCAGAAATCTCCGCGGCTGAGAACGCCCAAGCTACTTCGCGATCTTCCAATTCGGCCGCACGAAGTGGCACGTGTACCCGTCGGGGTAGCGCTCGAGGTAGTCCTGGTGCATCGGCTCGGCCTCCCAGAAATCACTGGCCGCGACGAGCTCGGTCGCGACGGGGCCCGGCCACAGTCCGCTCTTGTTGACCGCGGCGATGGTCTCTTCAGCGACGCGCTTCTGCTCGTCGGACGTGTAGAAAATCGCCGAGCGATACTGCGTCCCGATGTCGTTGCCCTGACGGTTCTTCGTCGTCGGGTCGTGGATCTGAAAGAACCACTCGAGCAGCGCTCGGTAGCTCACCACAGCGGGGTCGAAGACGATCTCGATCGACTCGGCGTGGCCCGAGCGCCCGGTCTTCACCACGCTGTACGTAGCGTTGGGGACGCTCCCGCCCGTGTACCCCACGCGGGTCGTCACGACCCCAGTGAACCTTCGAATGAGGTCCTGCATCCCCCAGAAGCATCCCCCAGCCAACACTGCGCGTTCGTTGCTCATGTCTGTCGTTGTCCTTGTGATGACCGCAGCGCGGGCTCGGTCGCAGAAATTCTACACCGCGCAACCTCGCGGCCGACGCAGCGGTCCGCGTCTCGGGCGTCAGGCGATGGGTCTTCGACGAAGTCGCGACAGCGACGCGCGAGGCGCAACCACGCTCTCTTCACCGAAAAGTCTCCCATTGTCATCGAAGTCGTCCCCGCAGAGAAGCGAATCGAACAGCGAATTACCGAGGACAATGAGTCATCGACCCGCGCGTGCGCGGGCGTCGACGATTCGATCGCGTCGCCTGAATCGCAGGAGCTCGAGCTTCGTTCTGACGCTTCGACGACGCCGTCCGCGCGTCGCGAAATGGAGTAAGAGAAAGCTCATGCAACGATCCATCATTCGCTCGGCGCTCGTCGCGACGGCGCTCTCGCTCGCCGCGTGCGGCTCGAGCCCTCGCGCGCAGTGGGCGCCCACCTCGAGCGGGACCTTCGGCAACCTGATCTTCAACCGGGGGCACATCACGCTTTCGCAGCAGATTCAGTTCGCGACCAACAGCGACGAGATCCAAGAGGGACAGAGCGAGTCCGTCCTGCGCGACCTCGCGGCGCTCTTGCGCGACAACCAGCAGATCCGTCGGGTGCGCATCGAAGGGCACACGGACCTTCGCGGAGACGCGGCGACCAACCTCGACCTCTCGACGCGCCGCGCGCGCTCGGTCGCGACGTACCTGCAGTCGCACGGCGCCACCAGCGTGAGCTTCGAGCCCGTCGGCTACGGCGTCACGCAGCCGGTGTGCCGCGAGGACAACGACGGCTGCCACGACCGCAACCGCCGCGTCGAGTTCACGGTGACCGACCCGGCTCCGGCGCAGTGACGCTCGCGATTCGCCGCTGAAATAGCAGCACAAACGCGGTCATCACGGACACGAACAAGAGCGTCACGCCCCGCGCGCTCCACGCGACCGACGCGAACGCCACCGTCGAGAGCACGATCGCCGTGACGGGCAACACGGGGTGCAGCGGCGCGCGAAACGGGCGCTCGAGCTCGGGCTCGCTGCGACGAAGCTTCAGCGCGGCGGCCATGCTGGTCCCGTACACGACGAGGGCGCCGAGGACGCTCATGGTGATGAGGGCGTCGGTCTTTCCGGAGAGGGTGGCGGCGATGCCGATGGCGCACGAGAGCGCGAGCGCGGGGACGGGCGTGCGCCGCGTCGCGTGCAGCTGCGCGAAGATGGGCGGGAGCACGTTGTCGCGCGCGAGCGAGAAGATCTGCCGCGAGCAGCCCAAGATGATCCCGTGAAAGCTCGCGAGCAGCCCGAGCAGGCCCAGGTACACCATCAAGTGCGTCATCGGGTGCGTGCGAGAGAGCACCCGCGCGAGCACCTTGGGCAGCGGCGAGTCGTCGAGCACCAGCTCGCGCCAGGGCATCACGCCGCTCGTGCACACGAGCACGCCGAGCGCGAGCGAGACCAACGTCACAATCGCCGCCAAAAACCCCCGTGGAATGGTCTTCTTCGGCTCGATCACCTCCTCGGCGCTCATCGCCGCGCCCTCGAGCCCGAGGTAGAACCAGATCGCGAACGGCACCGCCGCGAACACGCCGCCCCACCCTTCGGGCAGCAAGGGCTGCGCGCTCAGGGTCTGCATCGAGACGTGCGGGGCGGTGAGCACGAAGAAGAGCCCCAGCTCGAAGACCGCCAGCGCCGTGATGATCAGCTCGAGCGAGGCCGCGAGCGAGACGCCCATCGCGTTGATCGCGCCGAACACGACGAACGCCAGCACGCTGACGACGTTGACCGACAGCTGCGGGACGCGAAAGTGCACGTACGCGCCCACCGCTCGCGCGATCGCCGGCGGCGCGAACAGAAACTCGATGAGCGTCGCGCTGCCCGCCACGAGCGCGCCCCGCGGACCAAACCCTCTGCGCGCGAACGCGCTCGGCCCGCCCGAGTGCGGGATCGCCGCGGCCAGCTCCGTGTAGCTAAAGATGAAGCACACGTAGAGCACGGTCACCGCGAGCGTCGCGATCACCATGCCGAAGGGGCCGCCGTGCGAGAGGCCGAGGTTCCAGCCGAAATAGTCGCCCGAGATGACCATTCCGACGGCGAGTCCCCAGAGGTGCAGGACGCCGAGCGAGCGCTTCAACGCCGGCGGCTGCGCGCTCATTTCGAGCGCCGCGGGTCGATCGCCACGTCGACGACCGCCATCGCAAACGCCTTCGCCGCGGCTTCGACAGCGTCGAGCGACCCGGTGATGTACGCCCCTGCGAAGTTGGTCTCAGTGGGCGGGCCGAAGAACTTCGCCAGTTTCACGTCGGCGGCCTTGAGCGCAGCGTCCACGCCGAGCACCGCCTCGATGGGCGGCGCGATGAAGTACCCGAGCGGCTGGCCCACTGCGACCCCTGATTGCGCGGCCAGGTACCTCCCCGCGCTCGGAATCACCGTGGGAAACATCGCCACCCCCGTCGCACCGACGGCCCAAAACGAGAACACCCGATCGACCGCGTCCACGATCGCGCGCAAGCCCTGGTCCACGGACTCGGGGTCGTTCGACGAGATCACCCCGAGGACCTCTCCCGACAGCGGCCCCGAGGCGTGCGCGCTGCCCGCGTAGAAGCTCTTGGCGTAGAGCACCTCGACGTCGGCCATCTTCGTAGCGTGGTCGAGCGCCGCGTACAGCGTGTCGTCTTGATCACACGTAATCAAGCCGAGCGACGTGCGCTCGCTCACCTCGGGCAGCCCGAGCGCGCGGCAGAGCCTCGCGTCCGCGTGGGGCAGCGCGCGGCACGAGAGCACGCGCGCTTGCATCTTCTCGAGAGCGAATTTTCTGGTCATGGTCAGCGTCGTCCCCAGCCGAGCCCGAGCGCGACGCCGCCGACGCCCGCCTCGAATCCTCGTCGCAAAATGGTCGCCGTTTGCTCAGCGGCCTCGCTCGGGGCGATCCCGATCGGGCGCACGTTGGAGATGCAGTTCTTCTCGGCGTTGTCCTGGTCGAGCTTGGGGTTGATCGCGATGTAGAAGCTCAGCGAATCGCCCGTTCCGAGCCCGGGGCGCTCGCCGACGAGCATCACCGTGGCGCGCGCTCCCACGAGGACGCCGATCTCGTCGGCCACCCCGATGCGCGCGTGCTTCACGAAGAACCCCACGCCCGTGCGAAGCCCCGCGAGCGCGAGCGAGGCCTGCAATTCGCGCAGCGAATCCGCGCCGTTTTGCACGATGGCGTTCGGCGAGAGCCCGTCGCCCACGATGATCTGCACGTCGGGCCGCGTGTCCGCGTAGGCCTGCACCGTGGCCCGAGACGTCTCGCTCAAGCGCCGCCCGTGGTTGGGATAGAGCAGGTACTCGCCGCGGTCTTTGCAGCGGGTCTCGAGCGAGATCAGCTGCTGCTGCACAGGCCACTCGGGCCCGACGTCGCTGTGCACGGCGTCGCGCGCGTCCGCGTGGCCTTCGCGCACGCGGAGGTAGAGATCCGTGCGAAAGCGCGAGCCCGCGTGGCCGACGGCGATCTGCGAAGACGTCATCGCGACGAGCTTCGGCAGCATCGCCTCGAACGCCGGGTCTTTGACCGAGTGAATCGGCCGCGGGTCGCTCGTGCAGCTGTGCCCGCTGCCTCCGCCGCAGTCCTTGGGCGGCGCGTAGCGGTCTACGACGGTCGCAGCCGCGGCGCTCTCGCTCGCGCCCATGCGCTTCTTCACCGCGCGCACGATCGCTTCGATCGCGTCGTCGTCGATCGAGATGCCCATCGATCAGCCTCCGAACACCGCGTGGCGCACGGCCTCGCGTCGCAAGAACACCGAAGGATCACCGGCGCGCTCGGTCATGCGCCCCTCGCGCCACAGCCCCACGCGCTCGAGCCACGCTTCGAACTCGGGCGCCGGTCGCAGCCCGAGCACGTGCCGCAGCGTGGCGTTGTTGTGAAACGAGGTCGTCTCGTAGTTGAGCATCACGTCGTCGCCCGCGGGGATGCCCATGAGGTATGTCACGCCCGCGGTGGCGAGGAGGATCTCGAGGTTCTCGAGGTCGTTCTGGTCGCACTCGGCGTGGTTGGTGTAGCAGGCGTCGCAGCCCATCGGGAGGCCGCTCCATTTGCCCATGAAGTGATCTTCGAGCCCCGCGCGGGTGATCTGCTTGGCGTCGTGCAGGTACTCGGGGCCGATGAAGCCCACGACCGAGTTGACGATGAAGGGGGCGTAGCGGCGCGCGAGGCCGTACGCGCGCGCTTCCATGGTCATCTGATCGGTCCCGTAGTGAGCGTTGGCCGAGAGCGCCGTGCCCTGCCCGGTCTCGAAGTACATGCGGTTGGGCCCCTTGGCGGCGCCGAGCTCGCGAGTCATCGCGTGCGCTTCGTCGAGGACCGACATCGAGACGCCGAAGTTCTTGTTGGCCCCTTCGCTGCCGGCGATGGACTGAAAGCAGAGGTCCAGCGGAGCGCCGCGCTGCATGGCCTGCATCTGCACGGTGACGTGCGACAAGACGCAGTTCTGCGCGGGGATTTGCAGGTGATCGATGAGCGCGCGGGTGCGCTGCAAGATCTCGACGGTGCTCTCGACGGTCTCGGTCGACGGGTTGATTCCGATGACGGCGTCGCCGTTGCCGTAGGAGAGCCCTTCGAGGATCACCGCGAGGATCCCGTCGATGGCGTCGCGCGGGTGGTTCGGCTGCAAGCGCGACGAGATGCGCTGCGCGAGGCCGAGGGTGTTGTTGCAGCGGGTGACGACGCGGATCTTTCGGGCGGCGGCCACGAGGTCCATGTTGGACATGAGCTTGGCGACGGCCGAGATCATCTCTGGCGTGAGCCCTGGAGAAACCCTCGCGAGATCGTCGCCCGACGTGTTGGCGTCGAGGACCCACTCGCGCACTTCTCCGATGGACATGGACGACAGCCGACGGCGCGCAGAGCGATCGGCGCTGTCTTGAAAGAGCCGCGTGAGCTCGTCTTCTTCGTACGGGACCGAGGGGTTCTCGTAGAGCTCTTCGAGGGTGAGCTCGGACAGGACGCGCTTGGCTGCGACGCGCTCGCGGTCGCTGCCCGCGGCGAGCCCCGCTTGCACGTCGCCCGAGCGCAGGTCGCTGGCCTTGTTGAGCACGTCTTTGACGGAGTCGAAGGAGAAGACCCTTCCGAAGACGCATGCGGTGAGCGGGCGAGACATCGGTGTCAGGCCCGCGAGGCTACCACTGCTCCCGCTTGGATTCGCTGCGCGCGCGCTGCTACGGTCGCGCTCATGCATGTGGGGAATCGATTGCTTATGGGCCGTCGCTGCGCGATCGCAGCGGCTATTTCACTCTCATTTCTCGCAGGATGCGCGGCGCCTCCGGGCGTCACGCTGCCCTTCGAAGGCGCGCATCGCGCCGCGGTGGGGACCCACTCGGTCGGCGGCGCAGCCTCGTACACCGGCGACGTGTGGAACCTCCCGGGCGCCCACGTCGACGTCCGCTACGGTCATCAAGTCGCGCGCGACGTGGCCGTCACGGGCGACCTCGTCGGCGCAGCGGTGAGCGAGAGTCGCACCGTCGTCGGAGCGCCCGTGTCGCGCACGAGCGCCGGTCTCGCAGCGGCGCGCGTCGGCGTGCGGATCAACCCGGCGACGGACTACCTGGCGTTCACTCTCGGGGTCGCGGGCGGAGCGATGTTCGCCGAGCGCTCGGACCCGACGCCGTACGTCACCGGAGATTTCGGCGTTCGCGCGGGGGTTCGCTTCGCGAGCGATCGACTCGAGCTCGTGGGCTCGCAGTCGATGTCCTTCACCGGCGTGTGGCCTCGCAACACCGACGGCGGCTGGGTCGGCTTCTCGTCGACCGAGCTCGGGCTCAACGTGTTCGCGACGCGCGCGCTCAGCGTGGGCGGCTTCGTCTCGATGCTCTACGCGTTTGGCAAAGACAACCGCGCCGATCGGCCCTTCTTCGTCCCGTCCCTCGCGATCAATTACCGACTCGGGCTGTAGTCCTTCACGCCGCGGGGACGGTCACGAAGTCCACGTACTCGCCGTGCGTGAGGCAGTGCGCGTGCACGCGAACGACGTCGCCGGGGCGCACGTCGGCGGGGAGCGCGACGAGGTACACGGTGTTCTTTCCGGCGTCGGCGGCGGGGTCGGTGCCCTCGTGCGCGGCGTAGCGACCAGTGTCGCTCGCGCCCGCTGCGGGCCACGCGCTGAAGCGGCTCTCGCTCTCTTGCGCTTCACCGTCGGTCGCCTTGCGGATCTTCACCCAGTTGTACCAATGCCCCGTCGGGTTGCTCTCGCTCGGCGGCGCGTTGGGGTGCTTGGCGTTGCCGCGCGAAGGGTCTCCCCACATGAGCGCGAGCATCCCCGCGGGCACCGCGCCGGCGGCGATCGTGGCCACGTACGGAAGGTGTTTTCCCAAGTGCTGCGTCGCGCCGTCGGCGCTGTTGATCTGCGCGCGGTACGTCTCTGGGATCGCCCCTGCGTTGCCGCGATCACGGTTGTACGCGACCGGATCCCAGCCCTCGGGACGCGCCTTCGGAATCTCTGCGCTCGCGCTCGCCCCACCCGAGCTCGCGTTGGCGATGGAGTTGGCGTTGGTGTCCGTCGCCCCGTTGCCGTTGGCGCTGGTGCTCGAAGGCGTGCACGCCACCGCGACGGGCGCGAGGATCGCGAGCCCCGAGACGGTGGCCAATTGCTGCAACAGTTCGCGTCGTGTGCTCTTCATGCCCGCGCAGTTCTACACCCGTTGCAGACCCTGCGCGCACCCCTCCGATGCGCAGTGATTGCGCCGAAGGACAAACCGCGCATCTCGCTGAAAGATCGCGTGTTCTCGCGGTGCGTGGCACCCTTCGCGCGGGTTCGAATGGTTGCTACCGCCACAGCGCTGCGCGTGATCTCGTGCGACGACGCGCACCTGATCGCGACGTCCGATCGCATCGGCGTCCTGTGGTGGAAGGGCGAAGTGACCGTCGCGAGCGTGCTCTGCGCGTGCACCGCGGTGCGCGACCTGGTGAAGCAGCACCCGCAAAACGCCGGGATCTTGGCGATCATGGACGACGAGGTCCCGATGCCGAGCGAGCCGGTGCGCAACGCGATGGGGCAGCTCATGCGCGAAGGCGTCCGCGGCGTGCACTCGGTCGCCGTCGTCGGCGAGGGGCGGATCTTTCACCAGACGGCGGTGCGCAGCGTCGTGACGGGCTTGTTGCTCGTCGTGCGCGTCCCGTTTCTGGTCAAAGTGTTCGGCACGGTGGACGAGGCGTGCGCGTGGTTCAGCACGGTCTCGCCCGGCCCTCCGGTGCGCATGATCGCCCGCGACGCGCGCGAGCGGCTCTTCGGCCCCGGCGTCACGCGCTCGCGCTTCTGAGCGGCGCTGCGACCTTCGTCGCGCGCTGCGCTCAGGGAGAACACCGACCGTGACCGAAATCACGGCGGAGAAATAGGTACCGACCGCACAGCGAGGAAGGGGAGGGGGGAAGCACCTCGGAGATACGGTCGGATTTTTTCGACAACGGCGCCCGTTTTTGGGGGAGGGAGCTAACAGAGCGCCGAAGTCGTCGAAGACAATTGCGCGTCGCGTGCCAACGTCTCGGCCTCGCAAATCGCAGGAGAAACGTAGGGTCCCCCCCTCCGTTGCATTGCATCGCTGCAAACTTGGATTGCAAGGGAGGTTGCAACAAACGCAACAGTTCGGACATTGCGCCCCCAACGGATTCGCGGCTCGATAGAAGCACCGACGGCGACGTGAAGAAGACGTACATCGATCCGCAGAACCTGCCGACTGTCGAGCGCGCGACCCTGCGGAGGATCGTTCGGTTTCTTCGTCCCTACCTGCGCGCAATGCTGTTGGTCGGGCTGCTGATCGGGCTCGGAGCGCTGCTGCACTTGATCCCGCCGATGTGCATCGAGCGGATCGTGGACGTGGCGCTGCCGGGGCGGCGCTTCAACCTGCTGTACGTGTTGTGCGGCGGCATGGTGGTGGGGCCGTTGATCGCGGGGTTCGCGCAGGTCGCACAGAAAGTGCTCACCGCGACGGTGGCCGAGCGCGTTCAGCGCGACCTGCGCGTGCAGCTCTTCGAGCACCTGCACGAGCAACCGTTGTCGTGGTTCGCCCGCGCGGCGCCGGGCGAGGCGATCTCGCGGGTGCTCAACGACGTGAGCGGCGCGGGATCGGCGGTCTCGGGGACGCTGGTGGACTTCATCGAGAGCACGCTCGCGCTGGTGTCGACGGCGGCGCTGCTCTTGTGGCTCGACTGGCGCCTCGCGCTGGTGGCGTTCGCGATGTTGCCGGCGTTCGTGATCCCGACGCGCTCGGTGGGGATGAAGCGAAAGAAGCTCAAGCGCCAGGCGCAAGTGGGGATGGCCGAGCTGACGGGGATCCTCAGCGAGACGCTCTCGATCTCGGGCGCGCTGCTCTTGAAGGTCTCTGGAACCGAGCGACGCGAGGTCGAGCGGCTCCGAGCGAAGGCCGACGACGTGATGCAGCTCTCGATCAAGCAAACGCAGGTCGGGCGCTGGTTTCAGATGATCCTCGGGCTGTTCGAGACGTTCGGCCCGGCGCTGGTGTTCGCCGTGGGCGGGACGCTGGTGCTGCTCGGGCACGCGAAGCTCGGGACGCTCGTCGCGTTCACGACGCTGCTCAAGCGGCTGTACGGGCCGGCGCGCTCGCTCGCGGGAGTGCGCACCGACGTGATCACGAGCTACGCGTATTTCGAGCGAATCTTCTCGTTTTTGGACATGCGCGCGACGATCGTCGACGCGCCGGACGCCGTCGCCGTCGAGCGCGTCGAGGGCGCGATCGAGTTCGACGACGTGAGCCTCGAAGCCGACGAGCACACGATCCTCGAGAACATCTCGTTGAAGATCCGCCCCGGCGAAGTGCTCGCGCTCGTCGGCTCATCGGGCGCAGGAAAGAGCTCTCTCGCCGCCCTCGTCTCGCGCCTCTGGGACCCCACGCGGGGCGCGGTGAAGATCGACGGCCGCGACCTGCGCGGGCTGCGCGCGGCCTCGGTGCGCAAGCACATCGGGGTGGTGACGCAAGAGACCATCTTGTTTCACACGTCGGTGCTCGAGAACATCCGCTACGGCAGCCCCGACGCGACGCGCGAGGACGTCGAGCGCGCGGCGCGCGCGGCGCAGATCCACGAGACGATCGAGGCGCTGCCCGAGGGCTACGACACGCTCGTCGGGGACCGTGGCTATCGCCTCTCGGGCGGAGAGCGGCAGCGGATCGCCATCGCCCGCGCGATCCTGAAGGACCCGAGGATTCTCATTCTGGACGAGGCGACCAGCTCGCTCGACGCGCACAACGAGCGGCTCGTGCAAGCGGCGCTCGAGCCGCTGCTCGAAGGGCGCACGGTACTCGTGATCACGCACCGGCTGGCGACCGTGCGCGACGCCGACCGCATCGTGCTCATGGAGCGCGGCCGCATCGTCGAAGAGGGGACGCACGACGCGCTCATGCACGCGCAGAAGGGCTACGCCGCGCTCGCGGCAGAGCAGGGGCTCAGCGAAGAGCACGCGCAGGGCGCTCAGCCCACCGTGGGCGCGACGGACGCGCGCTGACCTTCGAGCGCGCGGTGAGCGCGAGAGATCCAGACCGTAGAGCGCTCGGCGAAGGGCGGGGCGCCGAGCTCCGTCGCGAGCGCGCTCAGCACAGAGAACAGCTCGAACGCCGAGGGCCGCACGAGGGGATCTTTGGCGAGGCAGCGCGTGACGATCGCAGAGAGCGCAGGAGGGACGCGGTCCGAGAGCGCCGCGGGCGCGATCATCGTGTGCGCGGTGAGGTACTCGCCCACGGACTTCACTGCGAACGGGCCGCGGCCTTCGAGCAAGCGGTAGAGCACCAGGCCGAGCGCGTAGACGTCGGTGCGGTCGTCGACGAGCGAGGGGGTGAGGATCTGCTCGGGGGCCATGTACTCGGGCGTTCCGACGAGCTCGTTGGTGTGGGTGATGGAGGGGTCGGCGCCGCTGGCGCGCACCTTGGCGACGCCGAAGTCCAGCAATTTGAGCCCTGGATCGCCCTCGGTGAGCATCACGTTCGACGGCTTGATGTCCCTGTGCACGACGCCGGCCGCGTGCGCCGCGCGCAAGGCGTCCGCGAGCAGCGCGCCGAACCGCGCGACGTCACTGGGATCGAAGCGCTCGCTCGCGTTGATGAGCGACGAGAGCGAGACGCCTCGCACGAGCTCTTGCACTTGAAAGAGCACTCCCCGCTCGGACACGTCCACGTGCAGCGTACGCGCGACGGCGGGATGCTCGACGCTCGCGGCCGCGCGGCTCTCTCGCAAGAACCGCTGCAGCGTACCGGCGTCCTGCGCTTCGCCTGCGAGCACGAGCTTGACCGCGACGCGCTCGCCCGTCGCGAGGTCTTCGCCGAGAAAGACCGCGCCCATTCCGCCTTCGGCGATGCGCCCGAGGATCTTCACGCGCTCGGCGAGGACCGTCCCTTCGGACACCCCGCCGCCGCGCGCGTCGTGCAGCTTGGAGAGGGCGCGGCCGAGCTCTTCGGAGCGGTCTCGCACGCGCTCTTGCAGCTGCCTCGCGAGCGAGCGCACCTGCTCGGCCTTCGCGAGCAGCTCGTTGGCCTTGCGGTCCACGCGCGCCTCGAGGTCCACGTTGAGCGCCTCGAGCTCGCGCTTCTGTCGCTCGATCGTGCGACGGTCGAGCTCGGCGCGACGAAAGCTCGCCGCCAACACGCGCGCGAGAAACGCGCTCCCGACGGCGACGGTCACGACGTTGACCGTGATCGAGCGCAGCACCGCGGGGTCGTGATGAAAGTGAAACACCGCCGCGAGCAAGATCGCCGTCGAGAGCACCTGCAACGTGATCGTGAGCGCCGCGGGCGTGAGCAAAAACGCGGCGGTGCCCATCATCACAAACGTGTACACGTCGATGTTGGGCCGCGCGCGCTGGGCGTTGCCGCTGATGAGCGGGCCCCACAGCAGGTAGAACGCGACCACCGCGGGCGTCATCCGCAGCGCGAGGCCCTTCGCCTTCTCCGATCGGGTCGCGGCCAGCAAGATCGCCACGCACGTCGCGGCGAAGAGCACGCCGATCGACTGCAGCTTCCAAAGCGTGTCGAGCCACTGACGAACCACGTCCGTGGGCGCGCTGGTCGTGCGCGCCAGGCCGGTCCACACGCCCATCACGTGCAGGCCGAGGCTCATCGGCATCATGACCCGCAGCCGTCGCACGTTCGCTTCGCTCTCGGCGAGGCGAAGCGCGGGTTCGAGGTCGTGCGCGCGGTCGGGATCGGACACAGTCGAAGGAGGTTTTATAATCTCACAAAACTCAGCGATAGTGCGCCGCGCGCTGCACGCGAAGCGCGAAGGGCGCGGTGGTCAAGCACGGGGCCTGAATCGCGACGACGTCGCCGACCTTCAGCTGCCGCCACGACTCGACGGGGAGCGACCAGGACTGACCGCCGACGGCCACGACGTGATCGATGACCTGGCCCTTGTCGTTGGTGGTCTCGCGCAGCGCTTCGACGGCGCCGACGAGGACGCGACGCGGCAACGTGAGGTTGAAGAGCGCGACGACGCCGAGGCCCGCGAGGATGGGCGCGAGCATGAAGACGACGACCGAGCACTGGCCCATGAAGCTGAGAGACTCTGGTTCGGTCAGCAAAATCCCATAGGAGATCGCCGCGGGGATCAACCCGAACAGCAGGCCGAGCGCCGCGTTGCGCAGGCCCTTGGTCGCGAGCGTGCTCCACTGCGGCCCGTCGGGCATCGGGGTGCGCGGGCTCGAGAGCGCGGTGACGAGGTAGTACGGGGCCCAGGCTCCGGCGACGAGCAGACCGCCGAGCAAGAGCAAGTGGAGCCACGTCGCGAGAAACGTGGCTTTGACGCCGTAGTGCCCGTCGCCCCAGCGCGCCTGCCACTCGATGAAGCTCGCCGCGGGCTCGAGGTACGGCGAGAAGCACGCGCGAATGGCGTAGCCCAGAGAGCCGAGGACGCCGACGCCGAAGAGCAGGCCGGCGGCGCCAGAGCGCTTCGAGTGCAGGGGTGTGTTCATCAGCGGTGGTGGGTATAGCAGCGCGAAGACCGCGCGCGGAGCCCGTGTGAGAGCGGTGTTATTTGCGGGTGAGCAGGTAGGCTCGCTCGCGGACGAACGTGGCGCCGCGCTCGATGAAGCGGGCGTTGCTCTGCGCGACGTCTTCGTCCGCGAGCAGCTCGATCGCAAACGCCTCGGCGCACGCCGCGCGCACTGCATCTTCGGGCACAGAGAAGGGCGGGCCCGAGCCGAGGTCGTGCTCCATGGTGACGAGCAGGACGGGCGCGCCCGGGCGCAGCAGCGAGGCGAGCTTCGCGACGTACCGCGCGCGCAGCTCTGGGGGCAGCGCGACGAGCGCGGCGCGATCGAACGCGGCGTCGAACGGGGCGCGCTCGCTCTCGAAGGCGAAGACGTCGCCGCACGCGATGCGCAGCGAGCCGCTCTCGTACACAGGGCCGGTCGGCGTGTGATGCGTCGCGGGCGTGATGTTTCGCTCGCGAAAATACTCTTCGACGGCCAGCGAAACGAGCTCGCACCCGGTGACGTCGTGGCCGTGTTGGGCGAGGGCGTCGAGGTCGAAGGACTTTCCGCAGAGCGGGACGAAGAGCGCGCCGGGCGGGCCGAGTCGATCGAGGTATCGAAGCAGAAAGCGGTTGGGCGCGCCTTCGTGAAACGCGGTTTGCCCGAGCGTCCAGCGCTCGTGCCAGAAGGTGGGTTGCATGGCGATCGGACAGAGAGGGTATCCTGTGGCGCGCTGATGAGTGCAGGGATGGCAACAGACAATCCGTCATCGATCGAGCCGCTGTCGCTCACCGCGGGGGTCAAGCCCTCAGAAGAGATCAGATCGCGTCCGAAGGCGCACCTCGCGTGGCTGCACATCCACAGCCTGGACGACCTGCGCGACCAACGCGTTCGGTTCGACCCGAGCATCAACGTCGTGCTCGGCAAGAACGGCGTCGGCAAGACCACGCTGCTCAACGTGTTGGCAGCGGCGTTGGGGGGAGACTTTCGCTCCTGGTCGACGCGCAGCTTCGACGTGGAGTACCGCTTCGAGCTCGGCGAGTGGTTCTGGCACTACCGCGTGAAGAACGTGCGCGACCCGAGCCGCGACCATGACGGACGAGCGGGCTATCGCCCGGAGGTGACGCTTCGCGTGCGGTTCGAAGAGATCGCCTTCGAGATCGAGTCTGATGATCGCGAGCTCCGACGGACGATCAACAGAAGCACCGAGCGCTTCGAGGGGGTCGGACTGTTGACGGCGTTTCTTGTCGCAGGTCGTGCAAGCGATCCTTGGTCGAACACGACGATGGTCGCGATGGCGCCGTGCAGCTTCGATCCAGTCCTGTCGCGATTCGACGAGGGGTTGGACACGTTTCGAGCGGTCCTGGCGCAGGTGGCCGACGATCGACCGATGGCGTTTACCAAACAAGCAAGCGAGCGACATGTTTGGCGGGGGAGCCGATCGGCGCTCGGGGTCATCGGGCGACCATCGCGGCTGGTCGATCTCGATGCCATCCTCGAAGACCCGACGCGGCCCGTACGGTTGTCCAGCGAACAGCTTGGAATTTCTCAGGCATTTCTCGACGCCCTCGGCGCGACCGAGCTCTTCGCGGACTTGGGGTTGCCCGAGATTCGAAGCACCGACGAAGAGACGTCCATCTCGCTGTCACAGCTGGCGTTTTTTATGAAGCGCGCCAACGGAGACGTGCTTCGACACACGAGCTGGAGCTGGGGACAGCAGCGGCTCGTGGCGTTTGCCCTCTATCTCGCAGAGCACCGCAGCTACGTCGTGGCCGACGAGCTCGTGAACGGGATGCACCACGAGTGGATCGAGCTGTGCCTTCGCGAGGTGGGCGATCGGCAGTGCTTCATCACCAGTCAGAACCCGATCCTGGTCGACTTCGTCTCGCTCACGTCTGCGCAGCAAATCGAGCGAGCGTTTGTGCTGTGCGAGGTGCGCGAGAGCAAGCCGGGACGCACCGCGCGCACCTGGCGCAACATGACCGAGCGCGAGGCGCAGACGCTCTTCGACGCTCGATCGGTCGGACTGCAGAGCACCAGCGAGATCATGCGCTTTCACGGGTGGTGGTGATGGCAGCGGGCGGGGCAGAGCTGAAGTTTCTTCTGCTCTCGGAGGACTCGGGCAAGCACTGGCCTACGGTTCAACAGAGGATCGTGCGGCTCTTGCTGCGGTCGATCGACGAGGAGGCGGACCTGCATCGCGTCTCGTTCGACCCGATCGATGACCAGAGCGTTCGACGCGCGCTCCGCGCGAACCGATGGCGCGAACACAAGAAAGACGGGCCCTTCGAAGAGAGCTTTCGACTGCTGCTCGCGTCCATCGCGACGCACGTCGCGCAGTCGACGAACTTCTGTGCGTTTCATTACGACGGCGATCGACCGTGGGCCGCGCGCAGCACGAGCACGTCGGACGCCGACTTCGAGAGGGTCGTCCGCGCGCGGCTGAGGCACTTCATCGCGCAGCGGCTCGAGACAAACGGCGTCGCCCAAGAAGAGCGCGACGAGCGCGTCCAGCGAATGCTAGATCGCGTGCTCCCCGTCGTTCCGTACTACTCGATCGAGGCGTGGCTGTTTCAGAACACCGCAGCGTTGCGCGTCGCGTGCGAGAGCCGCAGCGCTGAAGCGAACGTCGTCCGCGCGTGCCACGAGCAATGCGACGCATGGGAGGCCGATCGAGCGCTGCTCGACGAGGTCGAGCAAGTCAAAGAGCAGGTGTGCGCCAAGGACTCGGCCAACGACGCGCTCGCGGCATCCCTGACGAACAGCGTCTTCGACGAGGTCATCGCCGCCGACAAGTCCCTCGCGGCCACCCGCGATCGCTGGGCGCGGTGCGCGCTGCTTCGGCAGGCCCTCGCCGCCGTCCATCGATGACATACTCACTCGCACACCGAGCATGGCACGCGCGCCGTCAGCCCCGTTCGAGCTCGCCGTCGACCGCGTCGTCGACGCGTGCGCAGGACACGATCGTCAGGCGGTGCGCGCAGTGGCCTTCTCGCCCTCCAACGCGCTGCGCGGCGTGCTCGCGCACGACCCGATCGTGTGGACCGAGACGGCGCCCTCGCGCGTCGAAGCGCTGTGCGAGCTCGAAGCCGACGGCGCGTTCGACCCGACCGCCGTGCTCTTCTCTGCCGATCACACGCTCGTGCTCGCCGCGCGTCCGGGGGAGCTGCGCATGTACGAGCTCGAGACTGGGACGCTGCGCTGGCAGCGATCGCTGCCCTGGTGGGAGCTGTTCGAGCGCGACCCCGAGACGCTCGTGTGCCTGCAATACCAACAGGGCGCCACCTCCGAGCGCGCGCTCATCGACGTGCGAACGGGAGCGCTCTCCGAGCGCGTCGAGCTCAGCGCCTCGCTCGATCCGCCGACGGCGACGCTCGCCAAGGACAAGATCACCGTGTTCTCGGCGCGGGACATCCTGCCGATCGAGCTCGCGCGGCCGTGGACCACGGTGGGAGAGGTGCGACCGGCGTTCTCGCTCGACCCCAACGCGCACGCGCACCTGTGGCCGCGCAAGGTGTGCCGCGGAGAGCTCTTTCTCGCGCTCTCGCATTCGTCACAGATTCTGCAGGCGTTTGCGTCACGCGAGGGCGGCCGACGGTGGCAGCCCCAGCGCGGCTCGACCGCCCTCGCGACGCTCGATCAGGGCAGGGTCATCGTCGCCGTGCGCGACACGATCCCCGTCACGTTGGTCCTCATCGACGCCCTGAGCGGCCGCGACGCGCTCGCGATGCGCCTGCCGACAGAGCAGGCCGAGGCCGTCGTCGCCGCCGCCGTCGACCTGCACGAGACGCAGCTCGCCCTCGCGACCACCCTGGGGCGCGCCATCGTGCTCTCGCTCGCGCGCGTCGCTCGCGCGCAGTGAGCACCTCGACAAGCGCGATGGGCAGACTCAGCCTCGTCCTCTTCGCGGCGAGCAAGCACGCTCGCAGCGCACGAGGAGCTGGGTATGGACACGAGCGCGTGGCTCGCTGAAGTCGACGGGATCTCGCACGACCAACGCATCAAGCGCGCGGTCGCGTTGGGCCTGCGCGCGAAGGACGAGGTGGCCGAAGCGCGCGCGATCGCCCGCGATCTGGCCCGCTCGGAGAGCCCCTACCAGCGCAGGCTCGCGCTCGCGACCGCCTTCACGAGCCGCGACGGAGCGCTGGTCTTCTCGATGGTGTGCGACCCATCGCGGCTGGTCCGGTCCCTGGCGCTGCGGCTCGTCGCCCTCGCGTGCGACGACGCGCAGGCGCTCGAAGCGACGAAGCTCGCCTTCGAGATGGGCCGAGAGAAGAAGCTGCTCGGGCACCTCGCGCGCGCGGGACGAACGGCGGTGGTCGACGCGTTCATCGATTGGGTGGCGAAGAAGCAGGGGGTGGTGCACTTCGCGGATCTGCTCACGTACGCGAGCGCCAGCGCGGTGCGACGGCACAGCGCGAGGGCGCTCTCTCGGCCTTCGACGACGTTCTGGCTGCGCCTCGCGAGGCAGCACCCCGTCGCGCTCGCGGGCGTGCTCGAGGACCGCGTGCGCGCGCAGCGAGGAGACGCAGACGACGTCACGCGAATGCTGCTGCGAGAGCACCTCGGGACGTTGGCAGGGCGCGTCGCGGACGCAGCGCTCTCGCTGGTCGACGCGATGCTCGAGCGGGGCTCTCAGCCAGACGCCGCGGTGATCGCGAAGCTCGCAGGGCGACGCCCCGAGGCGACGAGCGCGCTGCTCGCGAAGCACGGGATCGCGCGAGTGATCGAAGCGCGGAGCTCGAAGCGCGCCCTCGAAGCGCTCTCGGACGAGGCCTTCGCGCAGCTCGCCCGCGAGGCGCCCGCCATGATCCAGCGCACCGACGCCCTGTGGTGGAGGACCGCGAGCGAGAGCCGCCTGCGCGCCGTGGCCCACGTGTGGCTCGAGCGCCCCGAGTCTGCTCCGCGCTGGGGCTCGTGGGCGCTGCGCTGCCTCGCGCCCTCGCCGGCGCGCGAAGCGGCGTTCGAGCGATGGAGCGTCGCGCTCCGTGACCACCGAGGAGTGATCGCGCCGCACGAGCTCGACGGGCTTTCCCACGAGCTCGCCGAGCGCGAGGCCTGGCGGCACCTGCGCGAGGTCTCGGCCCTGCACACGCAGCCGCAAGCCCGCGCAGAATACGCGCGATTTCTCTCGTGGAACGACGCCCAAAGCGCCTGCGCCGACCTGCTCGCCCACCCCGAAGGAGAGCATCGCGCGGTCGCGCTCAGGGTGCTCTTGCAGATCGCGGGACGCCGCAAGGACGCCGCGCTCGTCACCGACGCCGTCGCGCTCGTGACCGCGCGCAAGTTCGAGCAAGACCCCGTGCGCAGGGTCATGCTCGAGGCGCTCTCGCAGTGGCCGAGAGAGAGCCTCGCGATGATCCCGCTCGAGCTCGTCGCGAAGATCGTCCGCGACGCGCTCGACGCGTCGGACCTCAGCGCCTCGACCGCCGCGTACGCAGAGAAGCTCGTCCTGCGCTCGTTCGGGCGCGACGCCGCGTGGGGCGCGCAGTGGCTCGCGGTGCTCTTGCGCGAGCGCGGGCAGCTCTACGACTACCACCTGGGCCGGCACTTGAGCGCGGACGACCTGCGCGCCGCGGCGCCGACGCTGCTCGAGGTGGCGCGAGAGTGGGCGAAGCGCGAGCGCAGCGGCCCGTTTGTGCAGCTGCTCGCGAGCATCGATGCCCGCGTCGCGCTCGTGCCGGGGATGAGCGCCCTGGCGCTCGAGCACGCGCTGAGCTCGCCGTGGCCAGAGGTGTCTCAGTGGTGCGCATTGGTCCTCGCGCGGCACGATCGAGCGTCGATCGACCCTGTGTTTTCTCAGCTGTTTTCGCGATGGACCGAGCGACGATGGTGGACGACGGTCACGGCGTTCGCGCGAGGAGCGATCGCAAGCGCGGGCTTCGCGTGGCCCGAGGCGCTGAGCGAGGCGCTCGATCAGACCGCGCGCCGCGCGGCGTACGCGAGCGAGGTCGAGCCAGCGCTCGCGGCGCTGCGAGCAGGAGACCGCGCGGGCTACGAGCGGCGGCTCGGGGCCCTCGTCGACGCGGACCCGAGCTTGATCGCGCTGAGCTCAGTGCGAAATCACCTGCATTTGCGCAGGCAAGAGCTGCTCGCGCCGTTCGTCGCGGGTCGGGTCGTCGCGGGGCGCTTCGCGACCGGCATGACCGCGTGGGTCCTCTTGTTTCGCGACGGCCTCTTTCGCTGGACGCCCACGATGAACGCGCACTACGCGCGCGCCCTCGAAGCGGTGCTCGACGACGAGAAGCGCGACACCCCGACGCTGCTCTCGTGCGTGAGCGCGCTGCCCGCGCTCGTGTACGCGGACATGCGCGGGCTGTGCGCGCGAGCGAGCGACCCGCGCGCAGCGGTGCAAGAGAAGGCCATCCGAGTGCTCGCGCGGTGCGACGCAGGCCAGGGGCTGGGGACGCTGATCGAGTGCCTCGGCGACGGGCGCGCGCGGTTCGCGGTGTACGCGCTGCGCAAGGCGCTCTCGGACGTGCCGGCAGAGCAGGCGATCCGGGTGTTGTCCGGCGCGCCGATGCAGAAGGTCACCGTCGCCAAAGAGGTCCTTCGCTTGCTCGGCTCGCTGCGCGCCGACGCGGCTTTCGAGCGGCTGATCGAGATCGACCGCGAGCCCAAGCTGCACCGCGACGTGCGCATCGCGCTGATGCGCGCGCTGTGGGAGCACCTCGAGCGCCCCGAGCCGTGGGCGATCTACGAGCGCGCCGTGCGCGAGGGAGACTGGATCACGGCGAGCCGCGTGGGCGATGTTCCGGCGAACTACCTGACGGCCGAGAGCGATCGAAAGCTCAGCGCGCTGCTCGCGAAGGTGCTCGAGCGGCCCGACGTCGAGGCGCGTCTAGCGCTCTTGCAACGGGCGCAGACCGTGGCGGTCACCGACCCGGACCGAGTCATGCTGCGCGCGATCGAAGCGCGCCTGAGCTCGATGTACAGCGACGAGGTCGCGGCGGCGACGCAGGCGATCTTGTCGCGCGGACGCGACGCGGACCTCGGGCTCGTCGCGGGCGCGTTCGTCGCGCTCTCGGTCGACCGACGCGCGTTCGGCGAGGCGATTCGCGGGCTTTGCGCGCTTCCGATCCGGGCGTGGACGACGTGGCAGCAGGCCGCTCGCGCGATCATCGACGCGCTCTCGGACGACCCGCGACACTCGGCGACGTGCGCGCGCATCGCGGGCGTGACGCTGCCTGCGCAGGAGTTCGCCCAGTGGATCGAGCAGCGCGCGGCCCGGGGAGCGCTGCACGCGGACGCGCTGTACGCGTGCAAAGAGGGCGTCGAGAAGGTGAACCCGTGGGAGCTCGAGGAGTTCGTCGAGCGCCTGGCGAAGAGCTATTCGCCTACGGCGCGGCGCGTGGCGGTGTGGGCGCTGCAGCGAGACGCCGGCCCCGACCGAGGATGGACGCTGCCGCGGCTGAAGCGATTGCGCGCGCTTCGCGACGACGCGGACGTGATGGTGAGCGCGGCGGCGTGCGACGTGTTTCCCCCGAGAGAGATGGACCCGGGGTGATCGTTCGCGTTGCGAAACAGCGTTTCATTGCGTTTCACGCTGCGTGACGCGCACGAGGGCGAGACTGGCCAATTTACCCTGAAATTACGCCGATGGCACAGGACGAGCATCGGGCGCAGGGTCGAAGGAGTCTCGTTTCACGTGTTTCGCAACACTGCAGTCGTACTGGGGATTTGCGCCTCGATCGCCGGGTGCGCCTCGCGGCGCGTCGAGACCGACGTGCGCCCGTCCGCGCCCGCGGCCCGCGCACAGTGGGCGTCGTGCTCGACGGTCGCAGCCGCGATCCACGCCGCGCCACAGTCGCACTTCACCCGCACCCGCGGAGGAACGCTCGAGATCCCCAGCACGGTCCTCGCCGAGCACCACTGCGGCATGCGCGTCGTGGACATCCGCGAGCGAGACGAAGTCGAGGGAGAGCTCGGACACATCGTGGGCGCGCAGTGGGTACCGCAGCGCGAGATCGAAGCGAGCGCAGCACAGTGGCGCCACGACGAGCCCATCGTGCTCGTGTGCCGCTCGGGACGACGCTCGGCCCGCGCAGCAGAGCAGCTCGAAGCCCTCGGGTTTCGCGCGGTCGCGTCGCTCACCGGCGGAATGCTCGAGTGGCAATCACACGGATTGCCCGTCGATCGCAGCACCATCGCCGCGCGCGACGACCGCGACGCCGCGGCGAACAGCGACGCGACGCGCTCGACGCACGAAGCCGAAGACGCCGCTGCTCTACCCCCCGCCGAGCGGCTCACCGTTGACGCCCTGCGCGCGAGGCTCTCGCGCCCCGACGCCGTTCGGTGGAGCACGGCCGCGTCGATCCTCAGCGCCGGCAGCGAGTCGTGCATCGACGGCCGCTCGACCTCCCCCGTGCTCGGAACGCCCGGCGGCGACGTCGGCGAGCTCGTCCTCGCGCTGACGGCCCTCGAGCAGTTGACGCACGAGCGCGTCCGCGAGACGGCGCTCGACGCGCTGCTCGCCGAGCACGCCGACGCGTTTGGGCGCATCTACATGCACTCGGACGCGCACACGATCGAGCGCATCCAACACGCGCTGTCCAACGATCCTCGCGTGTCGAGCGAGCGTCGACCGCGCGACCGCGCGAGCACCATCGCGCTGCTGTTGAGGCCGCCTCACGAGCTCGAGCCGGTCGTGCTCGAGCACTTCACGCGCGCCGAGCACATCGGCTGCGGACACCTTCGCACGATGCTCGAGCACGCCGAGAGCTATCAGACCCGCGCGGACCTCGTGCGCGCCTCGCTGCGCGCGGTGCTCCGCCTCGCGTGGCGCAGGCCCGAGTCGCTCGACTTCGAAGTGCTCGAAGGCGAGCACCACGAGCACGGCGTCGTCGAGGTGCGCGTTCGTCGCGCGGTGAGGGCGCACACGCGCGTCCCCATGCTCTCGCCCAGCGTGGTCGGCGACGGAGTGTTCATCGTGCACCCGCAGGTCGAGGCCTTCGTGCGCGACGAGAGCGCGGGATTTCTCTCGGAGCACGCGCTCGACGTCGTCGGCGTCCCCGCGGACGAAGCGGCGCTGTCGCGGCTCATGCTGCGGCTCGGCGAGGCGCAAGCGCGACAGACGCTCTCGCGGCTCGCGCGCGGGCTGCCGACGTTTACGGTCGTGCTCGACCCGCACGCGCCCCCAACGGTGACCACAACAGCCGCGCTTACGCGCTCTTCAGCGCGCTGACGACGGCGGCCAGCGTGGGGTCGCCCTTGGTCTCGATCGCGTCCAAGTGCCCGCGGATGCGGCCGCCCTTCGAGACGAGGTACGACTCGAGGTGCGGCTTGACGTCTTTGGCGAAGCGGCGGGCGACGCCGTGTTTGCTCACGGTTCCTGCGCGGCCGGGGCGCTGCGCGAGCAGGACGCCGACGCGCAGGGACAGCTCTGCGTCTTCGATCGCGTCGCGCTGCTTGACCATCGCGTCGACGACCTTCGCCGTCGCAGCGGTCGGCGCGATCGACGACTTCCACGCAGCGGTAGCCTTCTCGTACGCGGCGACGTCGAGCTCGGCGAGCAGCGAGCACACGACGGACAGGGGGATGCGCTTGTGTCCCTTCGGCGCGGCGGCGAGCGCGACGAGCGCGTCGAACGGGCCCGACAGCGCGGGGATCGTCGCGGGATCGACCGTGCCGAGCGAGCGGACGTCCCGCCGCGCTCGATCCGCGGCGCGCTGCACGACCCAGCTTCGACGACCTGCGCTCTTGGCGAGGCTGTCGAGCGAGGCCGCGGCGCGATCAATGAGCGCCTTGTCTGCGCGCGGCGCCCGTCCGCGCTGAGGAAGAGAGAGCTTGGCGCTCGCGGCCGCTGCTCCTTTGGCGCCCGCGGGCGCGCTCGCGGCGGCGTCCGCGGCGACCTCGTGATAGCCCTCGCGGAGCTTCTCGGCGATCTTTTTGTCGAGCTCTTTGCGAGCCCCGTCTTCGCTGGGAAAAGCCTTCTCTTTGCGCTGTCCGGGCGTGCCGAGACGCCCGTACACCACGATGAAATTCGCGCCTTCGACGCCGGCCATCCAGAACTTCGCGCTCGTGCCCTCGACGAACTCGAACCGTCGCATGTGACCTCCTACCGCTCGCCTCGTCGCGACAGGCAACGGGCGAAGAGGGGGGATCGTACACGGCCGCGAACGTTGTAGTGTCCCGTTTCGAAGCCAATGGGAATCGTTCACCTCCGCCCTGGACACGTGCAGCCGGTTTGGACCGGGCACCCCTGGGTGTTCGCACAAGCCATCGCCAAGGTGGACGCGCCCGCGAGCGCGGGCTCCGTCGTCGACGTGCTCGATCCGCGTGGAAATTTCCTTGGTCGCGGCTACTACTCCCCCGACAGCGCGATCCCCGTGCGCATCGTCACGCGCGACGCGAGCGAGCCGCTCGACGACGCGCTGCTCTCGCGTCGCGTGAAGGCCGCCGTCGACCTGCGTCGCTCGGTGCTCTCGCTGCCCGACGCGAACACCAACGGCTTTCGGCTGATTCACGCCGAGGGCGACGGGCTGCCCGGGCTGATCGTGGATGCGTACGGCGACGCGCTCGCAGCGCAGTTCTTGACCGTCGGGATGAAGCGCCACAGCGACGCGATCTTGCGCGCGCTCGCCGAGCACTCTGGCGCCACGACGATCATCGAGGTGGCCTCTCCGCGGCACCAAAAGATCGAGGGCTTCGAGGTCAAAGAGGGCCCTGTCCTCGGGCCCGCGGTCGAGCACTTGATCTTTCGCGAGCGCGGCTTCGAGTGGAGGATCCAACCTCCTGGCGCGCCGGGCGGAGGCGGGCAGAAGACTGGCTACTACTTCGATCAACGCGAGACGCGCGCCGCGGTCGAGCAGCTCGCGAAGGGCAGGCGCGTGCTGGACCTGTACTCGTACGTCGGAGGCTTTTCGCTCGCCGCCGCGCGGGGCGGCGCGACGGAGGTGACCGCCGTCGACAGCTCGCAGTTCGCGCTCGACTGTGCGGCGAAGACCGCAGAGTCCGCGGGGCTCGCCGAGAAGATCCGCTTTCTCAGGGGCGATGCGCGCAAGGTGATGGCGCAGCTCGCCGACGAAGGTCGCGTGTTCGACCTCGTGGTGCTCGACCCGCCCAAGCTCGCGATGGGCGCGCGCGACGTCGACGAGGCGCGCGGGATGTACCGCAAGCTCAACGCGCTCGCGTGTCGACTCGTGGCGCCGGGCGGTCTGCTCGTGAGCTGCTCGTGCTCGCAGGCGATGGCAGGCGGGGATTTTCTGCGCGTCGTCGCGACGGGGGCGCGGGACGTACAGCGGGACGTGACGGTGCTCAGGTTGCTCGGGCAGCCGCCGGATCACCTGGTGCCTGCGGCGTTTCCCGAGGGGCGATACCTCAAGGTGATCGTGGCGCGCGTGGGCTGAGCGACGGGCAACGGAGGGGAGATTCGGGCATCGTAGCCGTCGAGGCCGATGTTCGAAGGATTCGCTCGAGTGTGGACGCCGGTGGTGCTCTCGGAGCAACTCGGCACGCAGAAGCCGTTGGGAACAGAGATCGCGGGGACGCCCGTGGTGCTCTTTCGCGACAAGCAGGGGCGCGCCAGCGCGCTGGTCGATCGCTGCCCGCACCGCGGGGTCAAGCTGTCGCTCGGGCTCGTGAAGGACGGCTGTGTCGAGTGCCCGTTTCACGGCTGGCAGTTCGACGGACAAGGCCACGCGTGCCTCGTCCCGTGGAACCCCGACGCCAAGCTCAGCAACCTCGACGCGATCGCGCTTCCGACCCGTGAAATCGCCGGTCAAGTGTGGGTCTTCACGGACCCGTTCGAGCCCCCGAGCGAAGAGCCCCACGTGCTCGAGGTGCTCAGCCGCAAAGGTGTGCGCGTCTCGGGGATGTTCATCGAGTGGGAGACGCACTGGACGCGAGCGATGGAGAACATGCTCGACTGGCCGCACCTGCCCTTCGTCCACCGCAGCACC
Source organism: Myxococcales bacterium (assembly GCA_013298625.1). Taxonomy (GTDB): domain Bacteria; phylum Myxococcota_A; class Polyangia; order Polyangiales. The sequence continues at coordinate 9,993 of JAAFIF010000026.1, read as the reverse complement.
ATCGGCCGCGCGATGAGGGACAAGAGCGCGTCGCGCATGGACATCGTCAGCGAAGAGCGGCCCTGGGGCCTGCACACACACATTCAAATCGACGGCAAAAAAGACGGCGAAGCGACGCTCGACCTGCGCTGGCCCAACCAGATGAACCTCGACCTGTCGAACAACGGCAGGCTCATGATCATGATGGTCGCGTGCGTCCCGGTCGGGCCCACGCGCACGCGCATGCTGCTCACGATGGCGCGGGACTTCATGACGTCGCCGATGTTCGACTGGGCCTTCAACTGGTCGAACAAGAAGATCGCGAGCGAGGACAAGCTCGTGGTCGAGAGTTCGTTTCCTGCGGAGATTCCCAGGGCGGGCGACGAGAAGAGCGTGCGGACCGACGCGCCGACGCTGCACTTTCGCAAGCGCTATTTCGCCGAGCTGCACGGCTCGCGCGCCGGCAAGCGCTCGCTGCCCGTGGCGGGCTGAGCCCGCGCGCTCAAGGGCAGCGCACGAGCTGAAACTTCACCGTGGTGTTCATCGGCGCCGACGTCTCGTCGGCCCACGCCACGCCGAACGTCCCGTCGCCGCGCCCCACGATGCGCACCTGATCGCCCGGGCCCGACGCGGCGATCGCAGAGAGCCCCTCGCGCAGCGTCAGCGCAGGACCGATGCGCGCGACCGCGACCCGCGCCCCCATCGGCGTGGTCGTGCGCATCGCCGCGACGAGCCCGTCGCGATCGGGAGCGATCGATGCTTGCGACACGTCGAACCCGAAGCCCTCGATCACCGCAGCGGGACCCGCTACGCCCGTCTCGAGGTTGACCCGACGCAGCCGAAACGTCCCGTCGGCGTTGCGCGCGGTCCACGAGACCACGGCGTCCGTGCCGAGCAACGCCACGCTCACCGCCTCGGTGACAAACGCCCCCGTCGTGAGCGGCACCGAGCGCTGCAGCGCCCCGTTGGCGTCGAGGATCTGCAAGAACACATTGCCCTGGCCGAGCTCGTTGCGCGCGACCAGGGCGACGGCGATGCGCGTTCCGTCGGTGACGACGTCGAAGGACGATGCCTGCGTCATGGCGGGGCCGACGCTGACCGCCGCGCCCGCCGCTGCGCCGTTGACCAGGCTGCTCAGCAGCCGCTGACCGCCCAGCATGTCGTTGGTCGATCGCCACAGCACGACCTCGCCCGCCGACGTGCGAACCACCTGCGGATCTTCGGACAGCTCTCCGTCGCTCACGATGCGAACGACAGGGCCCATCGTCGCGCCCATCGCGTCGAGCCGCTGCATGTAGATGTCCAAGCCGAACTCGTAGTTCGAGCTGAACACCGACGAGAAGCCCGACGGCGTCACGGCGAACGCTCCCCCCGACGTGCGCGCGACCGGCAGCGCCGCGACGACGTTGGTCATCCCCAGCGACGCGCCCGCCGTCGAGATGCGCTGAAACTGCACGGTGTCTCCGCCCGCGACCTGCATCGGATAGCCCACGAAGAAGCCCGCGGCGCTCTGCGACACGAACGCTCGGCGCGCTTGCTGCCGCGGCTCGGAGCCGAGCACCAGCGGAGACGCCATCACGCCCGTGCATCGCCCCACCACCACGGCGACGTCTCCGCTCGACCCGTCGGACGCATCGGGAGCGCTCGCTCCACCGCCATCGCCCGCGTCCTCGCCGCCGTCCACCGCGCCGTCCATGTCCACTGCCCCGTCCGCGGCGGCGTCCGGCGTCGAGCCCGCCTCCCGGCACGCGGCTCCCACGCAGCCGTCGCGCTGCGGGCTCGCGTCCTCCATGGGAGGCGGCGGCGGCGGCGTGCACGCGGCGAACGCGAGCGAAATCATGAGCGAAGCGCCAAGCGAAGAGCGAGCAGAGAGCACCATCACCGACGAGGCTACCACGGCCTCGCGCGCGCTCACTCGTTGCCGTGAAAGCGCACGACGCGCGGCTCGTCGGGGCCGACGTCGACCGTGACCGAGTCCTCGACGCCGCCGGTCACGCGCACGCGGTGACGGCCCACGCTGACCGTAAAATCCCTGGCGTTTCTGAACTCTTCAGAGAGCGGTCCTTCGTCGATCGAGACCTGTCCGAACGGCGTCACCACCACGCGCAGCACGCCGCGCTGAGCGGTCGCGCTCGCGTGCGTCGCCGAGCGGGCCTGCGCGTCAGGGAGCTCGACGCGCGCGATGGGAGCAGCGGCGTCTCGATCGCCGAGCGGGCTCGCGCCGTTGCTCTGCGCTCGCACCGGCTGCGGGTTGTTGCGAAGGGCGACGCGCGGGGACGCGGCGACGTCGGGCTCGGGCTGCGCGTCGGACGTCTCGACCAGCGCGAGCGACGCGTCGGGCGCCTGCGCGACGAGCAGACCGGCGTCTTGCATCGAGAGCGCGCCGGCGTTTGCGCTGGAATTCGAGCGAGAAACCACGGCGACGGTGATCGCGCTGGCGCTGGCGACGGAGAGCGAGAGCGCGAGCAAGAGCACCGCGGCGCGCGGCTTCGAGCGATCGCGCGCGGGCAACACTTCGGTGCTGGTCGTGCCTGAAGCGATGGTGGTCGGAGGTGTCGTTCGAGGGTCGGTGTCGAACGGCTTCGCCATCGGGTCGCTGCCGTCCGTGAGCACTTGCAGCACGGCGCCGCGGCGCTGCGAGGCGTCCGGGACCGCGGGGACGGGCGCGGGCGTCGGCGTGACCGACGAAGGAGCGGGTCGCTGCGCGGGCGCGGTGGACGGCGTGTGGGCGTGGGCGATGGCCGGGCTCGACGCGGTCGCGACGCTCGCGTGCGTGGGGTACAGCCGCGCCATCAGCGCGCAAAACGCCTGGGATCCTCCGCTCCGTTCGCGCGCGCGCTCGAGGACAGTGAGCGCGGCTTCGGCCGACGAGAAGCGCTCGTTGGGGTCTTTGGCGAGCAGGGTGTCGATGACCACGCAGAGCTCTTCAGAGAGGCCCGGTCGCACCTCGGCGATGGGGCGCTTCTGATCGACCACTTGCATGGCGACGATGGACTCGACCGTGGCTTCGGCGCCCCCGCCATGAAAGGGGCGCTGACCTGCGAGCATCTCGTAGAGCACGACGCCGAGCGCGTAGAGGTCGGCGCGGCCGTCGATGGCGTTGCCCGAGAGCTGCTCGAGGGGCATGTAGCCGAAGCGCCCGCGGACGACGCCCCCGGTGGTGACCTGGGCGCGGCGCTCGGCGCGGGCGATGCCGAAATCACCGAGCTTTACCTCGCCAGAGTACGACAGCAGGATGTTGTGCGGCGCGACGTCGCGGTGCACGACGCGCAGGGGCGTCCCGTCGTCGGGGTCTTGCGAGCGGTGCGCGGCGCCGAGGGCAGCGAGCACCTCCATGGCGACGAACACCGCGGCGCTGACAGGAAAGGGCTCTCCCGTGGACTGCAGCCGCGCTTCGAGCTGCGAGAGGTCGACGCCGTGGATGTACTCCATGGCGATGAAGAACTGCCCGCCGTGCTCGCCGAGGTCGTCGACGGCGACGATGTTGCGGTGCCTGAGCTTCGAGCCCGTGCGACCTTCGTCGAGAAAGAGCCCGACGAACTCGGCGTCGTCGCTGAGGTGCCGGTGCATGCGCTTGATGCACACGAGCTTGCTGAAGCCCACGGCGCCGATGCGACGCGCGCGAAACACCTCGGCCATGCCGCCGGCCGCGATCCGCTCTTCGAGCAGATAGTTGCCCCAGCGCTCGCCCTGGCCCGATGACACGATTCCTGCACTATACTGCCTCGCGGACTGGAACAAACGAACGATGCTCGGGACACAGCGGATTGGACGAATGGGGGTCGCCCTCGCGTGCGCGACGGCGGGGATCGGGGCGGGTAGAGAGGCGTTGGCGGACAGGGTTCCGGTCATCGTTTTGTCGACCGCGACCGCGCCGCACGGCGAGGCCACGGCGCAGCTCGCGCGGATCAACGCCGCGCTCTCGGGCGACGCGCAGCTCGGGCCAGCGCTCGGGCAAGCGCTGCAAGAGCGCTTCGGCCGCAGGCCGCCGACCGCGAACACCCTCGCGGATTCGACGGCGCGCATCGACGCGGCGCGCGCGGCGTACAACAACGCCGCGGCCTCGAACGACAACGAAGCGATGAACACCGCGCTCGACACGCTCGAGCGAATCGCCGGCGAATTCGAGGCCCAGCCGGACATTCTGTCCGCGTTTCCCGAGGCGAGAGAGCAGCTCGCGAGGGCCCTGCTCTTCGTCGCCAACACGACCATTCAAAGCGCGCCCGCCCGCGCCGACGACGCCATTCGTCGCCTCGCCACCGCGGACCCGCAGCGAGTGCTCTCGGCGCGCGCGGCCAGCAGCGCCGTGCGACAAGCGTTTACGCAGAGCGTCCAGCAGGTCGCCACCGCAGGAATCGTGGTCGAGAGCGACACGCCTGGCTGCGAGGTGTTTCGCAGCGGCCGCAGCGTCGGCAACGCGCCCGCTCAGCTCTCGAACCTCGCGCCCGGCAGCCACCATCGCATCAGCCTCCGCTGCGGCGGCCGCACGTCGCTGGTGCATCCTGTGACCATCGCCTCGGGCTCGACGTCGACGTTTCGAATCGACATTCAGCTCGACAGCGCGCTCGACGTGCTCGACGCGCCGACGCTTCGCTACCCGTCGCTGCCCGACGGCCAACGTCGATGGGTGACCGACCTCGCGCAGCTCGGCCGCGCGCTGGGCGCCATGCGCGTGTTCGGTCTCATCGCAGCGGAAGACAAAGTGATCGCCATCGACGTCGTGTCCGCGACGATCGTGGGAGAGAGCTCGGTGACCGACGGCGCGCAGATCCGACGGCTCGCCCGCGGCCCTGCCGGCAGCAGCGGCTCGCGCCCCAGCGAGAACAACGGCACGCCCGCAGGCACGCGGAGCAACGGCAGCAACAGCGGTCGAGTCATCAACGGCAGCGGCAACAGCAACAGCAACACCCCCAACACCAACAGCAACGGTGACAACAGCAACACCGTGCGACCGCCGGACGTGCGCGTGAGCACGGGCAGCGGCGCGCGCACGCCGGAGCCGCAGTATCGCGATGAAGTGCGCGAGGTGCGCGGCGGCGTCCCCGCGGGAGCGTTCGTCCTCGGCGCCCTCGGCGTCGGCTCGTTCGGCGCGGGCATCGCGCTGGGGACGATCTCGCAGAGCAGTCTCAACCGCGCGCAGCAGCTCGGGCGCAGCACGACGGACGCCCCGCGCGACCGCGACGGGCTGCTCGAGACCGCCGCGACGTACAACTACCTCGCCATCGGCGCGCACGCGCTCGGCGGCGTGTTGGTCGTGACCGGGACGCTCGTGGGCATCTTCGCGCGCAGCACGACCACGGTCACCGAGCGCGTACGAATCAGCGCCGCGCCGCTGCACGGCGGAGGAATGGTCCTCGTGGGAGGAGCCCTGTGATGCACACACATTCAAGATGCCTGGCGATGATCGCGGCGCTCTCGCTCGCCGTCGCCTCCTGCGCGGACCCCGCCACGTTGCCCGGAGTGACCGTCGAAGTGTCGGGGATCAGCGAGACCATCCGAGGCCGCGAGGCAGGGCTCGGCGACGTCGGGATCGAGCTGCTCTTCACTCCCTCTGGGCTCTCTGTGGGCGCGCCGCAGCAGCGTCGCATCGCGCTTCATCACGGAACAGACAGCGAGAAGTTCACCGTGCAGATCCCGGACGGGCAGTACAGGATGGCGGTGAACATCTACACGGTGGTGGACTGCAGCGGGACGGCGAGGCAGCAGATCCTCGGCACGCAGGCGACGGTGCTCATGGTCGCGACGCCGCAGACCGCGGGGACGTGGATCCAGTCGCCGGTCGTGCGCGGCGAAGGGCTCTCGCCCTGTCGCTGAGCGGCACACACAATCAAGTGGGACCGTTATAGCAGCGGCGCGAGGCGCGTCCCCGCGGGGTAACCGTAGGACACGCGCAGGTCGAAGCCCGAGACCCACACGCCCACGGGGGCGCTGGCACGCACGGTGTGAACGCCGTCGCGCTGCCGACCGGGGCTGACGTTTTGCGGGTACGGCCTGTCGTTGTCCACGATGGGAAACGAGAGCTGGCACGTGTGCACGACGTAGCGCGAAGGCGGGCACGCGCGATCGCGGGTCGCGACGCAGCCGTCCGACGCTTCGGTCACGCAGTCGGCGTCGGGCACCGGCGAGCCGTCGAGCGAGACCGTGGCGCTCGCGGGCGCGACGATGGTCACGAAATCAAACGCGTACTTGTCCGGCGTGAGAAACACGTAGCTGTCGCGCCACTGTTCGACGGGCGGCATGGGGACGAAGCTCGGGTCGCCGCCCGGATACGTGAGGGGAATGCCCGTGTTGAGCTGCGAGGCCATGAAGCTCGCGAGGTAGACGGGCGCGCTCGACTCGAGCTCGTAGTGCGAGGTCGCGCGAAGAAAGCGCGACTGGCCCTGCTGCAGGGTGAACTGCAAGCGCGGGCCAGCGGGCATCGCTTCGTTGGCCGGTAGCGTGGTGGTGATGGTCGTGTCGCCGGGCGCGGTCGCGAGGACGCGGGTGAACTCGGGCTCGTTGGGGACCGAGGCGACGGCGGCGCCTGCTGCGCGCACGACGCGAGTGCGATTGACGAAGTGCACGCCGACGTACTGTCGACCGAGGGTGTTTCGCGGGACGATTTGCGACTCCAAATGATCGCAGCAGCAGCGGCGGTCGTTGAGGTCACCCCACGCAGGAGAGTCCGCGCACTCGACGCCAGAGAAGACGGCGACGGCGTTGTCCGAGAGGACGGTGGAGCCGGTGAAGTCGGCGCCTTGCGTTCCGGTCTCGAGGTTGAGGACGTCGAAGGGACCGAGGGTGACCTCGATGGGCGTCCCTGCGGTGTGGCCAATCGGCACGGGCCCGCCGGGCACGACGTCGGCCCGAGGAACCACAGTGACCCGCGTCGTCTCTCTCGTCCCCACGACGGTGAGATACGCGCGAAGGTCCACGGGATCGCCGGGGTTGAGCACGGTCTCGGGCGGGTTGGACGCGAGCGTCTGCGGCCACGAGAGCACGGCGTAGTCGCGACCGAGCGAGTTGGTGGGGATCAACAGCGACGCGTCGTTGCTGAAGACCAAGACGTTTTCGAGCGGGTTGAACTGGTACGCGATCACTGGGATCGTGCTGGTGATGCGATACGCGTTGGACGTCAGCGCCGTGTGCGTCCCCGTGTTGAACTCGCCCGGCGGAGAGCCGTCCACCTCGCGCGCCGGAAGCGGAAACACCTCCAAATCCCCTGGCGGAATCGCGGCGCTCGCCACGCGCGCCACCCGCGGCGGCATCCCAGGCGGCGCCTGGTTCACCTCGATCACCACCCGCGCCGAGAGCGACCGATGCGGGTTCGACAGCACCACGGCGTACTGCTGCGACGCGGCGCTCTCTCCTGCGCCGAGCTGCGCGTTGTCCAAGTCGACCGAGTAGTACTCGCAGCCGATGTTGGTCCCGACCACCGTGGTGCTCTCGCACAAGCGCTGGCAACGCTCGGCGACGCACGCGAAGCCCATCCCGACGTCGCACTCTTCTGCGGGCTGCCACGCGCTTCCGTCAGCGTTGCACCGCTCGACCGAGAGCTCGTCCTCCGAGCACCGAAGCGCGCCCGGAACGCACACGATGCACTCTGCCGTCGGCGAGCACACGAGCTCTTCGAACGCGCAATCGCGGCTCTGCGGCGCGCCGAACTCGCCCTGCCCCACGCAGCGCTGAAACACCGCGCCCACGCAGCGGGTCGAGCCCGTCACGCACGCAGGCCACGCGAGGGGATCGACAGCGTCCCGCGAGTCCGCCGAGCCGTCGCGCAAGAGCGATGGAGGGCCGCCACACGAGAGCGACGCGAGCGCGACGAGAGAGTAGAGCGCGAGCGAAGCGCGTCGCAGCGGTCGATGCACGCTTGGCAACGTACCACGAGCGCGCCGCGCCGTCGGACGCGCGGTCACTGCAGCGGGAGCACCTGAATCTGCTTCTCTTGCAACAGCAACAAGCGCCCGGCGACGACGGCCATCGCGGTGCTGGCCTTGGCTGCCTTTCCGAGCTCGATCACCGCGCCGTCCGCGCGCGTGAGCGTGAGGTTCTTGCGGCCGTCCATCGCGATGATCGTCGCGCCGTCGCTGTACGCGAGGCCGCCGTTGCCGCCGAGAAAGACCACCGTTCCGTGTTGGTCGATCACGCGCGACGGGCTGTACGACGCCGTCGCGAACATCCGTCCGTCGGGCAGTCGCGTGACCGAGCGAACCACGTCCATGTCTCCGTCGCCCTTTCGATCGAGCGCGCCAGAATCCACGTCGAGCAGCCACAGGTCCGTGTCCGGCGTCCCCTCGGGCTGCACCGCGCGCGAGCTCAAGACCATCGCCGAGCGATCATCGATGAACCCCGCCGCGAGCGTGTGATGCGCGCACACCTGCAGGTGCCGCGCTTGCTTCTTCGCGAGCTCGAACACCACCACGTGCGGGCTGTCTTTGTGCACAGCGCTCGACGAGACGCCCAAGAGCCGCGCGCCGTCGGGCGACCACGTCAGCGTCTCGATCACGCTGCTCGCTTGCGAGGGATCGCGGGCGTTGATCGAGACGAGCAGCGAGCCGTCGCTCGCGTCGCGCACCTCGACGCGCTCGGGCGACTTGCCCTCGCTCGAGAGCGAGACCGCGACCCGCCCGCCGTCCGGCGAGAGCTCGATCGCGCTCGGGGCGCTCGAGAGCTTCGTCCACGGAGTCGCCTTCCACGTGGAGAAATCCACACGAAACATCGCGCCGAGCTGACCGCTCACGAGCGCGAACGCGCCGTCTGGGCTGACCGCCATGCGGCTGCCGAAGGACGACTCGAGCTTGATCGTCTTGGGGACCTTCACTTCTTTGGTGGCCATCGTGCGAGCGTGCGTAGCACGCGCCGCAGCGCGCCTCGCAGAGAGTGACGAGCGCGCGTTGACAGCAGATCGGCAGCCCTACAAACTCGCTCTTCGCCGTGCGCACGACGCGAGACTCGAGCAGCGAAGGGGACAAGAGTCTGCCGCTCGGCGGAGAGCGGCGCGCGACCGAGCGCGGGGCGATCGTCGGGTGGAAGGCGTCGCCGCACGTCGCGGTGTTTCGCTGGACGGGCCACGCTGAAGGGCAGTTCGTGGCGCTGGTCGAGAAGCTGGTGCGGCCGCTCGAGACGCCGAGGCGAGTGTTTCACGACTTGAGCGAGCTCGAGGGATACGAGACCGGGGCGCGCACGGGCATCACCGAGTTCGGGCTCAGCGTGCTGTCGAGCACCGCGCGGTTCGACGTGTTCGCGAGCTCGCGGATCGTGCGGATGGGGGTGTCGGTCATCAGCATTCCGCTGCTGGGAAAGCTGTACTCGCACGACACGCACGCCTCGCTCTGCGCAGAGATCGACGCGGTGGTGGCGGCGGACCACGGCCCCGCGGGCTTCTCGACGCTGGTGGGATTGCGCGGCGCGCGTCGGTGACGGGCGCGAGCGAACCGCAACCACACCAGCACGCCCTGCCCCTTCAAGCGGGTGTGATTGCAGATCGTGCGGGCGACGAGCGAGCGAACGCACGGCCCCACCCGCGCTACCGCGCGCTCACCGCCCGCACGATCCGCAATCACACCCCTTCAAGCTCGAGCGCGTCGCCGGCCACGATGCTCGTCTGAATTCAGCGCCATGGCCTTGCGGTATTCTTCCGCGAACGAAATAGCGAGCCCCCGCGCAGAGCGCAAGGGCGGCGGCTCAGCATGCTGAAGCGCTTGGAAATAGACTGGCAGAGTTGATCGTGAGGGCGCTTGCTCTGCAAGCGCTCTCGGTCGGCTCGATCGAACACGAGCGCGGCTCTCGACACTGCAGCAGACGAGATGGATTGAGCGACGAGCGCGCTCGATTCGTCGAAGCGCCCGGGGCTGCCGTGAGCTCCGCCCTTGCAGAGCAAGGGCCTTTGCGATCAAGTCTGCCAGTCTATTTCCGAGCGCTTCAGCATGCTGAGCCGCCGCCCTTGCGCTCTGCGCGGGGGCGGGGCGCGCGGTAGCGCGGGTGGGGGCCGCGCACCGCTCGCTCACCGCCCGCACGATCCGCAATCACACC
>JAAFIF010000096.1 GCA_013298625.1 Myxococcales bacterium | reverse complement strand
GCTCAGCCTCGACCGCGACATCGGCGTGCAATTTCGCTCCGACGATCTGCTGGGCCACCGCCTCGGCTACGCGGTCGGCGTCTTCGGCGGCGGAGGGCGCAACAGGCCCTCGCTCGACGCGGGACTGCTCTACGTCGCGCGCTTGCAGGTCCAGCCGCTCGGCCACTTCGAAGACATGGACGTCGAGGGCGACCTCAAGCGCACCGGACCCAGGTTGTCCATCGGCCTCGCGGGCGCCTTCAATCAACGCACCAACCGCGCGCAGAGCACCATCGGCTCGACCTACCAGCTTCGGCGCTTCGACTACGCGCACGCGACCGCGGACCTGATGTTCAAATGGGCAGGATTTTCGCTGCAATCCGAGGCGATCTGGCGCCTCGCGGACAGCCCCGGCGCCACCGGCATGGTCGGCACCACGGCCCGCACCGAGTACACGCGCTCGGCCGTCGGCTACATGGTCCAAGCGAGCTATCAGACCGCGTCACACTTGGAGTTCGGCGCGCGCTGGTCCCACGTGATTCCGATCGCGCTCGACCGCGCGGCGTGGGGCGCAGAGGCGCTCGCGGCGGGCGTGCTGTCGCGCGACCCGAACTTTCACGAGAGCCACGAGCTCGGCGGCGTGTTCAGCTACTACGCGCTCGGCCACTCGGTGAAGCTGCAGCTCGACTACTTCTATCTCTTTCGCGACCAGCTCGAGACGGGCAACCACCAGCTGCGTTTGCAGGCGCAATTGATGCTCTGACCCGCGGTCAGCGATTGGCCAGCGCGAGCAGCCGTACCTTCAGATCGTTGAAGTACAGGGCGTCGTTGAGGGGGCGCGTGGTGAGGTTGTAGACGAGCCTGCGCGTGCCCTCGTCGTCGACGACGACCACGTCGCGGATCGCCGCCATCCAGTTGCTCTGCACGTGGGAGACCCGGTCGTCTTGCAGCACCGGCAGCGTGGTCTCGGCGCTGAAGATCGCGGTCGCTCCGTCGCTGTCGAGGTCGGCGATCACGAAGATCTGCACGGGGCGCGTCGGATTGGCCGCGGCGAGCTCGCGCTGCAGGCGCTCGAGCTGGCTCACCATCGAGACGCAGAAGTGACACGAGCTGGTGGCGAAGTACCACGCAGAGATCTTGCCCCGCTGGGCGTTGAGCGAGACAGCCGTCGCGTTGGTCGCTGAGCGCGGGTTGCGATCGGTCAGCGCAAAATCAGGCAACGGCGTCATGGCGACGTCGGGCACCTCGACGTCGCGCGAGGGCGCTGCGGCGTCGGTCGAGCCCGCGGCGTCCATCACCGTCATCGCGTCGCGCGGCGCTTCGGCGTCGGGCGTCGGCGGAGCGGGAGGCGCGCACGCGGCGATCGAGAGTGCTGTCAGCGCGAAGAACGTACGGCGAAGCGCGGTCATCAGTGCTCTGTTGTGTCGAGCGACGCCGCGCGCTGTCAAGCCTCGCGCCCTCTGGCGAGCGTCAGGCGCTCAGGCGAACTCGACCGGGTAGCGCTTCTTGCAGTAGGCGCACACGACCTCCATCTGGCCGCGGACGGGGGCGGCGATGGTGGCTCCGCAGTGGTCGCACTCGTTCGGCCAACGGACGGGGGTCTTGGCCGTGTCGGCGATCGGGACGCTGCTCTGCTGCGCCTTCGGCACCATCCACGCCACGAGCTGCCCCGAGCGCGCGCGCTCGATGAAGTCGTCGATGGATTTCGAGTCGGCGGACTTCATGACGAACGTCGCGCGCTGCGGCGCTCCGCTGGCGGGGTTGAACGACAGCGTGAGCACTTCGTCCTTCATGATCCATCCGCGCTCGGAGTCGTCGCTCGATCCGATGTGGCCGATGGCCTTCTCGAGCACGAGCGCGCGCGCGCCTTGCGTGCGCTCGAAGCGAAGGATCAGGTCGGTGATGTAGATCATCCCTTCGCACGCGCCCTGGGCGCAGTCCTCCCACGTCGCAGCGGCGACGGCGAGCGGGTGCTCTTCGGCGCGCGGGCGAAAGCTGCCCTGGTCGAACTGGTCCATGGTCCAGTGCGAGCCCGTGACGCCTTGCGCGACGGTGTCGACGAGCTTGGTGAAGGGCTCGGCGATGGCGTTGATGCGCTGCTCGACGGCGTTGATTTGCGACTCGACGCGGTCGCGCTCGGCGCCGAGGTTCTCGACCTGGTTGTTGGCGAGGTGCGAGCGGGTGGCCATGCTCGAGGCGTTGCGGGCGAGCTGCTCGATCGGGCCGCGGAGCTGCTGGCTGGCGCGCTGCGCTTCGTTGCGGGCGTCGGTCATCGCGCGGCTGGCGAGCTGTTTGGCTTGCGTGAGCTGCTGCTCGAGGTTGGGCCAGAACATGAAGTTGCGCGAACGCAAGCGGCGCAGCTCGTCTTCGATCTGCTGCAGGCGGGCGTGGCGCTGGTTCAAGCCGTCGAGCGCGGGGGCGAACGAGAGCTTCTCGAGCAGGCCGCTGGCCTCGTCGCGGATGGCGTTGACGTCTTGATGCAGGTCGATTCCGTCGACGAGATTGCTGTCGCCGTTGTCGCCGTGCTGCCCGCCGTGCGCGTTGTGAGTAAACGATGGAGGCCCGGGATTTTTGCGGTATTTGCTCATGGCGTCGACCGTCGCAGAGCAGAGAGATTCGCAGGGCGCGCGCTGCTCTGACTCGACGCGGGACGGTATCACCATCCGCGCGGGCGACGGACGCTCACTGCGAGGGCGGCGCGTCCGGGGCGGAGGGCTTGCGCGTCTGGTCGAGGCGCACCCATGTGGCGGCGCGCCCGTCCTTCCATTGAACGAGCAGGACGGGGCCGCGAGACTCGACGACCATCGCGGGGGCGAACTGCTGGTCGGGGCCCATCGCTTCGATGTCGTCGCCCGGCGCGAACGCAGGCGGCGCGGGCGGTGCTGGTGGTGCTGGTGCGATGGGGGCAGCGGTCGCGGGCTCGGCTGCGGGTGCGACCGGCGCGCTCATGGGCGCAGGGCCGGTTGGTGCGCTCGGCGGCGAGGGAAAAGGCGCTCCGATCGGCGCAGGGCCCGCGGGCATCGGGGGCGTGGCGCCGGGCGCGAACGGGATCGCCGCGCCCGCGCCGACGAGGGTGAGCGGGAGGTGTTGCGCCGAGTCGATGGTCTGTCCGGCCACGGGCGCGACGGCCCAGAGGGCGTAGTCGATCTGTCCAGGGACCGTGGCGTACACGCCCTGGGGGATGGTCACTTGCACTTGAAAGTCCTGCACTCCTCCGGGTGCGACGACGAACTTCTCGCTGACCATCATGGGCGGAACGACGTCGCGCGCCTGCGGTTGAATCGTGGGGCCCGTGGGGCCTTGCACCCACTGGTGCACGGTCATCTGCAGGTGCAGCCGCAAGAACGCGACCTCGCGCGCCTGCTCGAGCGCTTCGAAGCGAATGTGCACGGGGATCGTCGCGCCGGGCTGAACGACGAGCGACGGGGTGTGCAAGACGATGGCTCCGCGCGAGCCGAACACAGCGCGAAAGAGGTTCTCGAACATGAGCGAGAGCGTAGCGCTCTCGGCGTGGCGCTGTCCGAAGCGCGAGCACGGGGCCTGCGTTGTAGGAAGAATGCGCTTGCGGCTGCGTTGCAGAATGCCGTCGTTCGACGGTGATCCGCGGGCTCAGCGACGGCGGGCGGCGCGGCGGGCGGACTCCGCGGCGCGGCCGAGGATGGCGACGCCGCGGGGGATCTCTTCGAGCGTGGCGCCGGCGATGGAGAGGCGGACGAAGTCCGCGCTCTTTCCTGCGGGAAACCAAGCTGATCCCTCGTTGACGCGCACGCCGCGCTCGTACGCGATGCGCGCGAGCGACGCGTCCTCGGTTCCTGCGGGCAGGGCCACCCAGAGCGAGAAGCCCCCGTCCGGGATCTTGGCCACGCGCGCCGCAGGAAAGTGCTCGCGCAGCGCGCTCACCGCCGCCGCGCACCGCGCGCGAAGGGCCGCTCGCACCGCGCGCTTGTGCGGCTCCCACGCGCTCGCGGTGACCACTTCGAGCGCGAGCCCCTGCAGCAGCCCCGAGAGAAACATGTCCTCCGCCGCGCGCATCGCCCGCAGCCGCGCGAACACCGGCCCGCGCGCGACGATCGCCGCGACGCGCAGCCCAGGAACGGTGGTCTTCGTGAGCGAGCGCAGGTACACCACGCGCCCGTCGGACTCGCGAAACATGGGCGTCGTGGCTGTTGGCGTGTGGCCGAGGTCTCGCGCGTAGTCGTCCTCGATGATGAACGCTCCGGCCCGCGCGCACACGTCGAGCACGTCGCGCCGTCGCGAGGCCGAGAGCGAGGCTCCCGAGGGGTTGGACCACTGGGGCTGCAGGTACACCACGCGTGCTTGCGACGCGCGCAGGGCGGACTCGAGCTGGTCCGCGCGCATGCCCTCGTCGTCGACGGGGACGGGCCACACGCGCAGGCCCAGCGTGCGCATGACGGCGAGCGCGCCGAAGTACGTCGGCGACTCGGTGATGACCGTGCCGCCGTACGGGCAGAGCGCCCGCAGCGTCGTGGCGATCGCCGCCTGCCCGCCCGGAACCACCAGCACTTCTGAGGCCGACGCGTCGCCCCCGACGTCGCGCGCGAACCAGTGCCGGAGGTCTTCGAGCCCCTCGACCGGGAGGCGGCCCCAGAGCCGCGCGTTTCCCACGATGCGACGCGCGGCGCGGGCCATGAGCTCGACCGGCTGCGCTGTCGTGTCGAGGTAGCCCGTCCCGAGGTCGATGTGCCCCGCCGTGGCCATCTCGAACGCGCGTCCCTCGGGCGCGTCCGCCCACGCGCCCAGGACTGCCAGCTGCCACGCGTCGTCGCGCGCAGCCGGCGCGCTCGGCGGAGGGGCGACGAAGGTCCCCACGCCGGGCCGCGGGTCGAGCACGCCCTCGCGAGCGAGCTGCGTGAGCGCGCGCTGTACGGTGACCGGGCTCACCGCGAGCTCCTTCGTGATCTCGCGCACGGACGGGACCATCGCGCCCGGAGCGAGCTTCGCGACCCGCGCGCGCAGCTCGTCCGCGACGCGCTCGTCCGCCCGAGGCTTGCGGGCAGCTGGCGCGGGCTTGCGAGTGGCGTTACTCTTCTCCATGAGAGACAACGATAACGCTATCGCGCGCCTTCGGGTAACCCTTTCGTCCGTCGAGGGGCCGATGTTCTCGGCGCTCGGGGTGCTCGCGTTCAGCCTGAGCTTCACCGCGACGCGGGCGGCGATGGGCTCGTTCGGCGCGGTCACCGTGGGCGTCGGGCGCGCGGCGGTCGCGGGCGTGTTCGCGATGGCGTGGCTCGCGTACGGGCGCGCCGAGCGGCCCCGTGGCGCGGCGCTCGGGTCGCTCGCGGTGGTGGCGCTCGGGGTGGTCCTGGGGTTTCCGCTCTTGTCCGCGCTGTCGTTGAGGGAGGTGTCCGCGTCGCACGGCGCGATCGTGTTCGGCCTCGCGCCGACGCTCACCGCGCTCTTCGCGACGCTGCGCGCAGGCGAGCGCCCGTCCACGCGCTTCTGGCTCGCCTCGCTGCTCGGAACCGCAGCAACCCTCCTCTTCGCCCTCACGCGCACGCACGGACCGCCCTCGTCTGCGGACGCGCTGCTGCTCGGCGGCGTCGTGCTCGTGGCGCTTGGCTACGCCGAGGGAGGCAGGCTCGCGCGCACCCTCGGCGGACCCACAGTCATCTGCTGGGCCCTCGTGCTCGCGTGGCCCGTGTCCGCACCAGTGGGACTCTGGGCGGCGCTCTCCGAGACGCGCCCAGCGGCCGTCGTGAGCGCCGCTTCGCTCGCGGGCTTCGCGTACATCTCGATCGTCTCGATGCTGCTCGGGTTCTTCGCCTGGTACCGCGGAATCGCCCGCTTCGGCGTCGCCCGCGCCAGCCAGCTCCAGCTCGCGCAAGGCCCGCTCGGCGCCCTGTGGTCGCACTGGCTCCTCGGCGACGCGCTCACCGGCGGGCACGCGTTGACCTCGGCGTTCGTGATCTCGTGCGCCGTCGTCGCGTCCCGCTCCCGCGTGGACCCGCGCTGACCGCGTTCTCGAGCTGCGCGCCGTGGATGCTCTGCGTCGGTCCGTGCCGATCGACCGCGATCGGCTCAGCGCTCGACCTTCTCCATGAGCGCGACAATCTTGCCCCGCGACGCTCCGTCGCTCACCGCGCGCAGCGCCGCGCGCACGCCCTCGAACACACACGCATCGCTCACGCGCCGCACACGAGCGCGCCACTCGTCCGGAAACTTCGCGCACAAGAGCACCGCGCACGCGACGCGCACCTCGGGCGCTGCGTGCGGGTGAACGAGCGCCCGCTCGACCCACTCGAATTCCACGGCGCGCGAGCGAAACGGCGTCGCCCCCGCGCTGAGCGCGATCAACGCGTCGAACCACGACTCGCACGAGCGCCCGGTGCGCGCGAGGTCCGTCAACCACTCGGGCAGCTTCGCCGCCGAGCGGCTCTGCGCGAACGCGCGCTCCACACGCCCCATGAACAACAGCGCGTCGCGGTCGTGGCGATTCACCGCTCCGTACACTTGCTCCTTCGCGGTCGCGACGAACACCTGCGCCGCGCCGATCTCGGGCTGCACCTCGAGCTCGGCGCGCTCGAAGCGCACCGAGACGATCGACCTCCAGCTCAGCGCCGATCGAACGCCGCGATCGAACACTACGCCGTCGATGCCTTGTTCGACGTACTGCCCGCGCGTGAGCAGCCGAGCCACCCAGGCGCACAGCAGGCTGGTCGCGACCCACGCCGCGATCGCGAGCTGCGAGCCGATGCGAGCCTCCACGAGCGCCACGATCATCGACCCGAGCGACGCGCCGACACCCGCTCCCAGGTACGCAGCCCATCGCCCCCATCCGACTGGCAGCCGCCACTTCGACTGCAACACATCGACGCCGGACGCAGCCAACGCGCGCTCCGCTTCGTCGTGGCTCAGCTGAATGTTGTACCGCGCGCCGTTGGCCGCTTCGAAGCACAGCGTCGTCTCGGTCGCCGCCGCGTACACGCTCGCCGAGGCGAGCCCCACTTCGCGCACGCGGCCGCCGCGCGTGATCCTCAAGACGCGTTCGCGCGCTGAGATCTGCCCGCGAACGGGCCGCGGGCTGCGAAGGAGCAGCGCGAGCGATCCCCCGAGCATCCCGCAGAGGACTTGCACCGTGACGGCGTCAGCGCCCGCGTTCGAGCCGACGAAGCACCAAAACAGCCACAGCACCGACGCGAGCAAAAGCGGGAGTGACGCGCGCTCGTTCGACACGTGCGCCTCTCCGTTGATCACGCGCTCGTGCTCGACAAGACCGCGCTCGCCCTCACGAAGCTCGAGCCCTTGCGCGACTGGCGTCTCTGTCTTTGTCCCCATCGGCAGCTCAAGGGGTTTAGCCGATTTCGAGCGGAGCTGGGGGAGCAGGGCGAGACGATGGCTGCGCGAGCCGAGCTGAGCGCGAAGCCGCTCCTCGATCACCGGCGTGAACGCTGCCGCGCTCTCAGCGTGGCGCCGTGCGAGGCGCGAGCGTGCGAAGCGGCTTGCGCTCGGCGAAGCCGCTCGCGAGCAAGAGCAGCACGCCGATCCACTCGACAGGGTGCGACTCGCGAAGGTGCCCAGCGACGACGAGCAGGGCGCCGAGCGTGGTGATCGAGAAGCTCGTCCAGCGACGCAGGCGCGTGGCTCTCCAGAGGCTGGTCGCGAGCGAGAGGGTGACGGCGACGGCGAGGATTCGACCGTGCGTTCGCTCGGAGAGCACCACGCCGACGCCGAGCGCCGAGAGGACCTTGGCGTACAGGCTCAGGCACGCAGGACACACGAGGCACGCGAGCGCGGGGAGCGCGGCGGTCCACCGTCCTCGCTTCTCGTCGCGCTCGACATCGCTGGCGCGCGGCTCGTCGCGGCGCTCGCAGCCGCAGTCCGCGCTGTGTTGGTGCGCGGCGCGGATGCGAAACCGCTTGGGCCTTTGCTCGGACTGCAGCTCGGATGGCACGCGCCGAGTCTGTTGCATTTGAAGTGCACTTGCAAACGACTTGCAAAATGATATCGCTCGACCGTGATCAGCGTGTGCTCTGCGATGGGGATGGGGTTTGTGCTCGGGCTTCGGCACGCGCTCGACGCGGACCACGTCGCTGCGGTGGCGACGCTGCTGCGTCGCGAGCAGGGGGTGGCGCGGGCGATGGGGGTGGGCGCGCTGTGGGGCGTCGGGCACACGCTCTCGCTGCTCGGCGCAGGGGCGCTCTTGCTGCTGGTGCGCGCGCGGTGGCTCTCGCGGCTCGAGACCGCGGGCGAGGTGCTCGTGTGCGTGATGTTGCTCGGGCTGGGCGCGGCGGGGCTGTGGCGATGGCGACGCAGCGAGGGCGAGCCCGCGCAGAGCGCCGCGCCGCGGACGGGCCGAGGGGCGCTGGGGATCGGCGCGGTGCACGGGCTGGCGGGCACGGCGGCGACGGCGCTGGTGGCGGCGAGCGCGGGGGGCAACGGGCCGCTGTCGATGGTGTTCTTGCTGCTCTTCGGCGTGGGGACGGTGTGCGGGATGTCCGCGATGACGGCGCTGATGGGCGCGGGGCTCGCGCGCACCGCGCGGCGGTCGCAGCGGGCGTACAGGGCGATGCTGTTCGTCGCGAGCGCGCTCAGCGTGGCGGTCGGCGCGGCGATGGCGGTCTCGCTCGTGAAGGGCTGACGCGCGCGGGGTCAGGGCGCGGGGTCGATCTCGCTCCAGCGTCCGTCGCGGTACGAGAGGGCGATCTTGAATTGTTGTGCGAGCTCGTCGATGACGGCGCGCGCTCGGGGCGCGTCGAGCGCGCGGTCCCACAGCTCGAAGGCGATCGTGTGCGTGCTCTGGTCCTCGCGCACCGTGAACTGGTCGAACATGACGCCGAGCACGTCGGGGCGGCTCGCCTCGCCGCCCTCGATCGCGCCGCGCAGCCAGAGGCAGTGAAACAGCCTGCAGTCCTCGGGGCGCTCTGCGTGGATGCTGCATCCGTCCGCGGTGACGTGGTCGCACGCCCTGCGGTTGGGCTTGCGAAGCTCGGGGACGGCCATGAGCGTGCAGCACGCGGTGCACGGTCCGCACGCGCGGCCGTGGCTCGCGCCGACCGCGCGCAGTCGGTCCAATCGAACGTGGATCACCGCGCGAGTGTCGCAGAACTCTGCGCGCGACGGGGCGTCGGTCAGTGCACGTGCTCGCCGAGCGCGGGGTTGGGGGCGTCGATCGTGAGCACGAGCCTGCGTTGCCCGGCGGCTTCGATGGGCGGGGATCGGTGCATCGCGCCGCGCCCGCGGTTGTGCGGCCAGAGCTCGCCCTTGAGCACCAGGACGTCGCCTTCGTGCGCGCGGCGGACGGCGGACGGGTCGGCGATCATCTGGGCGTTGGCCTGGGAGATGGCCTCGATCGAGCGGCTCGTGTCGAGCTCGACGTCGCGCGAGACAAACTCGTTGGAGATGAACTCGGTGCCGGGGCCAGCGTAGGTGCACAGCAGGCGAAGGCCGACGAAGTCCGCGTGAAACTTGCGGCACGCGTCGCTCCACACGGCGGCGAGCGTGACCTTGCAGCGATCGACGCCGGTGAGGGCGCTGTACTGCTTCGCCCATCGCGCGATGTCTGCTTCGAGAAAGGCCCGCAGCGCGCGGCCGAAGCGCGCGTCGACGAGGGTCTCGATCGAGAGCTCGGCGGCGGGCGCGATGTGCTCTCGACGAAACGCGCGCTGCTCGGCGATCGCCGCGCACTGCGCGCGCAGGGCCGGGTCGATCGGGCGCTGGTGCAGCCAGTGATTGCGCGACGGGTCGAGGATCGGCGCGAGCTCGGCCTGCGATGGCGCTGGGCTTCGCTCGGGCGCGGCGGGCGGCGGGACGACGAACTGCGGTGCGGTGCTTCGGCGCTCTCTCACGGTGACGGTGCTTTCGTGCTGCGAGCAGCGGTCAGAAACAGTGGACGTGGCCGCTCGCGTCGCCGACGACGAGCCGGTCGGCGTCTGCCCACGCGAGGGACGAGACCTTGTCTTCGACGAAGCCGTAGCCGACCGGGCCTCGGCCGCGCCGCGGCTCCCAGAGGATGATCGAGGCGTCCTCGGATCCCGACGCGAGCACGCATTTCGAGCGATGAAACGCGAGCTCGGTGACGAGCCCCTGGTGCGCTTCGAGCTCGATCGGCGCGGTGCCTTCGGGGCCTTTGCCCGAGAAGCTCCAGAGCATGACGGTCTTGTCTCCGCCCGTGGCGAGCAGCGAGCTGGCCGCGTCCCACGCGAGCGCCTTGGGCTTGAACGGGTAGCCCGTCATCTCGGAGTCTTTGCCGTTCGAGAGCCGCCAGAAGTGCACCGAGCAGTCTTGGCTCGAGGCGGCGAGGACCTTGATGTCCGGGCTCCAGGCGAGCGAGAGCAGCGAGCCCTTCCACAAGAACTGTCGGGTGCTCGCGCCGCGCGAGGGCGTCCAGAAGTGCACGCCGCCGTAGCACGCGGTGGCGAGCTCGTTGCCGTCTTTTCGCCACGCGATCGCGGCGATCGTGCTCGCCTGCGGAGGCGTCTCGAACATCGGCGCGCCGTCGGCGTGCCAGAAGCGAACGACCTTGCCCGCCGCCGTGGCGAGGGTCCTTCCGTGCGAGGCCCAGCGGGCGTGCTCGATCCACGGGCCGCCGCCGTCGAGCTTGCTCTTGCTCGCGCCCCCGTCGCGCTCGAGCACGTGCGCGAAGCGGTCTTGTCCGCAGGCCACGAGCGCCGAGCCGTTGGGGTGCCAGTCGAGCGAGAGCGCGCTCATGGCGAAGAGCGGGCGCTTCCATTGGATCGCGCCGTCGCCGGCCCGGACGCAGGTCACCGCGCCGCTCGCGTCGGCGACGGCGACGAGCGCTCCGTCTGGGCTCCCTGCGATCGCGGTGACGAAGTCGTCTGCGACGAGCTTCCACCGCGCGGCGAGCTCGAAGCGCGCGGTCGACTCGGTCACGCCTGACACGTGGCCCACCCTGCTTCGAGCGCGGCGCGGTCGAGGTCGCGGCCGATCAGCACCAGCTCGGACACGCGCGGCTCGTCGCCCCACGGGCGGTCGACCTGGCCGTCGAGCAGCATGTGAACGCCTTGAAGCACGTATCGCCGGTCTTTTCCCTGGATCGCGAGGATGCCCTTGGTGCGATAGAGGTCCGTTCCCTTCTCTCGCAGCAGCGTCGAGAGCCAGGCGTTGAGCTTCTCTTCGCTGATGGGCTGGCTCGATCGCAGCCCCACCGAGGTGACGCGGTCGTTGTGCTCGTGCGCGCCCATGAAATCATGTTGCGCGGCGGGGGCCAGGGTCGCGCCGCTCGCGTCGGTGAGCGCGAAGGCGAACTCTTCGGGCCGGTGCTGCGTGTACACGAGCAACGTCGAGGGCGAGGCGAGCTCGAGCGTCCATCGGTGTCGGCCTTCGTCGCGGACGTCGAGCGTCTGGGCGGCGCCGGCGAGGGCGAGCGCAGCGCCCGGCGCGAGCGGCTCGGCGCCGCGAACAAACGAGCGAAAATGCAGCTCTGCGCCCTCTTGCACGAGCGCCTCGCTCGGCGCATCGACGCTCACGCGGGCGAGCGCTTGCACCGTGGGGTCGGGCCCGTTCGACAGCTCGACCGCGTACGTCCCCGCCTCGAGCGACCACGCCCCGCCCCACTCGAACGGGTACTCGGGCTCGAGAAACGCCGGCTTTCGCTCGATCGCGCGCGACAGGTCGAAGCCGCCGACGTCGAGCACCTGGTCGAGCGCGAGCTTCGCGCCCGGCTCTGCGCGGACGAAGCGGGCCATCGCGTTCATCGCGCGCACGCGGCGCTCGATGGCCTCTGCTTCTTCTGCGCTCACGAGGTCGATTTTGTTGAGCACGAGCACGTCGGCGAAGGCGACCTGCTGCCGCGCCTCGTCGCTGTCATCGAGGCGCGTGGGCGTGTGCTTCGCGTCGATGAGCGTGATGATCCCGTCGAGCCGGTACTGCTCGCGCACGTCTTCGTCGACGAAGAACGTCTGCGCGACGGGCCCGGGGTCGGCCAGGCCCGTGGTCTCGACGAGCACCTGATCGAACTTGTCGCGTCTGCGCGCGAGCGCGCCAAGGATGCGGATCAGATCGCCGCGCACGGTGCAGCAGATGCAGCCGTTGTTCATCTCGAAGACCTCTTCGTCCGCGTCGATGACCAGGGCTTGATCGATGCCGATCTCGCCGAACTCGTTCTCGATCACGGCGATGCGTCGGCCGTGCTGCTCGGTCAGGATTCGGTTGAGCAAGGTGGTCTTGCCCGCGCCGAGAAACCCCGTGAGGACCGTGACGGGGATGCGCTTGTCGACGACTGCTTCGGTGCTCATGCGCGCGGCTACTTCTTCTTCGGGTTGGGCATCTTCATCTCTGTGAAGACGACGTGCTTCTTCGCGATCGGGTCGTACTTTTTCAGCTCGATCTTGTTGGTGGTCGTGCGCTTGTTCTTGCTCGTGTAATACGTGTAGCCAGTGCCTGCGCTGGACACGAGACGGATCATTTCTCTCATCGCGTAGCCTCCGATCGAATCGCTGATGGCTCAGCTCGACTGAGCGTCGTCTTCGTCGTCTTCGCCGCTGCCGTGCCACTGCTCGAAGGGATCTTCGAGCTGCGCCCACGCCGCAGGTCCCGCGGCGAACTCTTCGTCCGTGAGCAGGCAGCGGTCGAACCCTACGCGCAGCGCGTCTTGGTCCATTCGCATGCCGATCACGACGAGCTCTTGCCGTCGGTCGCCGTAGGGCTCTTGCCACATGGCGGCGATCTCGGCCTTGGACTCTGCGTCGTCGGGCCACGCTTCTTTCGGCGCGGCGGCCCACCAAAAGCCCGCTCCGGTGACCGATCCCGCGGCGCCAGCTTGGGACCACGAGCCGACCTCCTCCATGCGGGTGGCGAGCCAGAAGAAGCCCTTCGAGCGCACGACGCCGGCCCACTCGCTGTCGAGCCAATGCATGAAGCGCTCGGGATGAAACGGCCTGCGCGCGCGGTACACGAAGGACGAGATTCCGTAGGCCTCGGTCTCGGGCGTGTGCTCGCCGGCGAGCTCTTTGGCCCACCCAGCGGACTGCGCGGCCTTGGCTTCGTCGAACAGCTGCGTGTCGAGGATCGCGTCGAGCGCGACGGTCCCGCGCGTCGAGCGGACGAGCTTGGCGTCGGGGTTGAGGTGGTGAAGGATTGCTTCGAGCCGCGCGAGCTCGTCGGGCGTGACGAGGTCGCACTTGTTCATCACGATGACGTTGGCGAACTCGACCTGGTCGACGAGCAGGTCGACCACCGCGCGCTCGTCGTCTTCACCGAGAGACTGCCCGCGATCGCCGAGCAGCTCGCTGCTCTGGTAGTCCTCGAGAAAGTTCTTCGCGTCCACGACGGTGACCATCGTGTCGATGCGCGAGAGGTCCGAGAGCGATCGCCCGTTCTCGTCGCGAAACGAGAACGTCGCCGCGACGGGCATGGGCTCGCCGATCCCAGTGCTCTCGATGAGCAGGTAGTCGAACTTGCCCTGCAGGGCGAGCTTGGCCACCTCGTCGAGCAGGTCTTCGCGCAGCGTGCAGCAGATGCAGCCGTTGGTCATCTCGACCATCTTGGCTTCTTTGCGCTCGACCGCGGCGCTGCCGTGCTTCACGAGCTGCGCGTCGATGTTGACCTCGCTCATGTCGTTGACGATCACCGCGACGCGCTTGCCTTCGCAGTTGCTCAGCACGTGATTGAGCAGCGTGGTCTTGCCTGCTCCCAAGTAGCCCGAGAGGACCGTGACGGGCAGAGACGGCTGGGTGCGCGGGTCGATGCTGGTGCTGTCGTTCATCAGGGGGCTCCGATCTAATGTATCTTCGATGCTGTTGCAATCGGTATGCATCTGAATTTGAGATGCTGTAGCAGCGTGGTTGTGCTTACGACCGACGGATCCGCTGCCCATCGACGCGGACGAAGCGGTGTCGCTTGGGGCGGTCTGCGGCGCGCAGGGCCGCGCGAAGGCCGTCTTCGAGCTCGTCGGCGTAGCTCGGCTGCAAGCCGCGGGTGATCGCCACGACGCGCGAAGCGCGGTCGCTCGAGGGCCAGTCGCGCAAGCTGAACGGGGGATAGACGACGTGCTGAACGGACTGCACCGAGACGGGGCCGGGCTCGTCAGCGAGCGAGACGAGCCCCTTCACACGCAGCAGCTCGGTCCCGTGCAGCTGCGTCGCGAGCGAGAGCCAGGCGGCGAGGGCGCTCCAGTCTGCAGGCTGCTCCGAGCGCACAGAAATGCTCTTCGCGTGCGTCCCGTGCGAGCCCAGGCTGTGCGCTGCTGCGGGGTCGAGCCGCGCGGCGATGGTCTCGCGGGTCCAGCTGAGCAGCGCGTGCCAGTCGAGCGCGCCGCGGTTGGCGACGAACACCCGCGCGAACGCGTTGTGCGCGCGGATCAGCTCAGCGGCGCCGAGCGCCTCGTCGCGCGTCGCGCGGTCGAGCTTGGTGAGGATGACGTCGTCGGCGAGGGCCAGCTGCGCGCGCGCCTCGTCGTGCTGTGCGATCGTCGACGGTCCCAGCGTCGCGTCGAACGCAACGACGAGGGCGTCGAAGTGAAAGTACGGCGCCAGCTCGAGCGCGTGGTGCAGCGTCGCGAGGAGGGGCGTCGGGTCCGCGATGCCCGAGGTCTCGATGACGACGCGGTCGAAGCTGCGCTGCGCGTGCTGCTCGAGCAGGACGCGCGCGAATTCTCCCTTGGCTTCGCAGCAGATGCAGCCCGAGGGCAGCGCGATGACCGAGTCGCTGAGCGACGAGACGAGGTGGTGATCGATGGCGATGGCGCCGAGCTCGTTGATCAACACCAGGGCGTTGGCGAGCGTGGGGTGGCGCAAGGCGTCGTTGAGCAGCGTGGTCTTTCCTGCGCCGAGAAAGCCGCTGAGGACGGTGACAGGGATGGTCATGGAGCGGCTCTCGCGCCGCTCGTCGCGCGCGAGAGCGCGGCGCGGACCGGGCGCCCTTCGAGTTCTGGGGGCAACGGCAGGCCGAGGGCGGCGAGCGCGGTGGCGGCGCTGTCCATCACAGACACCGGCTCGGTGTGCGGGCCAGGGCGCACCGCGCTTCCCCAGGCGATCCACGGGATGCGGCGGTCGACCTCGCGGGTGCTGCCGTGAGTTCGACCGTGACCGCCGTGATCCGAGGTGACGATGAGCAAGAAGCGGTCGCGGTCGCGGCGCGCCTCGATGGCCGTGAGCAGCGCGCCGAGGCAGACGTCCGCGGCGGCGATCGCGCGCAGGTACGCGACGGTCATCCAGCCCCTGTCGTGCCCCGCGCTGTCCGGCTCGCTGAGATGGACGAAGGTCAGCCCCGCGCCCACGTTGGCGATGTAGCTCGCCGCGCGCCGAGCCACCGCCGGACACTGGTAGGAAGGCCGCTCGAACACATCAACGCTGCCCGGGATCGCGAGGTGTCGAAACTTCGGCTTCGAGACGAACATCGCCGTCGCGAGGCCCGCGTCGTGCGCGAAGTAGAGCGCTGTGGGCGCGCGGCTGAACCCGTGACGAGGGGTGAAGTCGTTGTGCACGAGGCCGTGCGTCGGAGCGTCGACTCCGGCGAGCATCGAGGCGTGCGATGGGAGCGTATACGAGAGCGTGATCGTGCGCGCCTCCGTCGCGGACAGCCCGCGCTGCGAGAGGCGCTCCAGGTTTGGAGCGTCCGAGAGGGCGATCGCGTCTGGCCTCAGCCCGTCGATCGAGAGCAGCACGACGTGGTCGTATGGCCTCGCTGCGTTCGTCCGCGTCGCGGGCGCCTCGCTGAGCGGCACCGGCTGTGCTGCGCGGGGCAAAGAGAGGGGCGCGCCTCGACGGTCTGTGGTCGCGTCGAGCGTCCGCTCGTAGCGGGCGCGCCGCCGTAGACGATCGCTCGCGCGCCGCGCGCTCTGCGCGTGGGCTGCGACCGTCAACAACGAGAGCGCGCCGAGCGTGGCGCCGCTGAACACCACTGTGGGGCGCACGTCGTCGCTCAGTTGGTCGAGTACGGCAGCAGCGCGAGCATCCGCGCGCGCTTGATCGCTTCGATGAGCATCCGCTGGTGCCAGGCGCACGTCCCGGTCTGTCGACGCGGCATGATCTTGCCGCGGTCCGAGACGAACTGCCGCAGCGTGAGCACGTCTTTGTAGTCGATCTGCGTGGCCTTGCTCTCGCAGAAGTAGCAAGTGCGCTTGCGCGCGCCGCGGCGACGCATCGAGAGGTTCTCTCGCGCGACCTCGTCGGCGCCCGGTTCGAGGCGGTCTTCGTCGTTGGGGGTGTTGTTCCAGCTTGTCATCGGAGGGTGGGTCCTTCGCGGTAGGGGGGCGATCGCCCGCGCGATGCCGCGGACGAACGACGCGGTGCTATTGCATTTGATATGTATTTGCAACTTGATTGCATCAGTGCTAGTGCAGCTTCTGTGTCGAGATCGAACTGCGAGTCCGTCGAGCCTGCGCCGGCCGAGCCTGCGGCCCTGCGCTCGCTCGTGAGCGAGCTGATCCTCTGGCCCGACGAGCGCGAGGCCTCTGGGGATCTGCGGGTGTTTCACTGGGTTCCGACGGTGTCCGACCGCTACGCCAGCGTGCGTCGCGCGCTCGCGCGGCACCCGCTGCTGGCGCTCAACGGCCCGACGCCGAGCGTCCTCGAGGACTCGCTGGGGCGCCTGCACCTGTGGGTGGCGCGAGCCGTCTTGGTGGACGCGATCGACCTCGTGCAGCGCGTCGCCATCGCAGAGGGATTGCAGTGCCTCGCCTGTGAGGATGGCGAGTGGATTCGCGGGATCGAGCTCGGCGCCATCGAGCCGCTGGCCGACGCGCTCGGCGCGCTCGCCGACGGGCGCGTCGATTGGGTCGTGCTCGAAGGTGGTAAGCGCGAGCTGCTCTTCGCCCAGATCGGCCCGCGCCAAGACGACGGCTTCGCCCAAGCCGAGCTCGTCTCGAACCACTTTCTGCCGCCCGCTCTCTCGCACAGCGCCGCGATCCACGGTCGCCTCGCCCTCCTTCGGTGGAACGGGCCCGACCGCGCCCACAGCGAGCTCTACTGGCGTCGTCTCGACGTCACCACCTCGTCGAGCCGCCTCGCTGCCGCCGAGTGGCTCTGGCGCTCGTGGCTCACTGCGTTCGAGCGCCGCGTCGCCGCCGACGAGCGCCGCGTTCGCCTGAGGACCCTCGCGCCATGAGCTCCCATTCGGACGACTTCGACCGAGGCTCGTGGCGCTTCGGCCAGGACGCTTCAGTGCTCGACGCGCTCGCCGAGCCCGAGGTGGATACGGTCGTCCTGCGGCGCGCCATCGACCCAGCGCTCTCGCGTGCGCTCGACGCCGCTGCGCAAGGCGAGCTCCCGATGTCCTCGCGCGTGCTCGACCCTTCGCACCCTTCGCTGCGCGACGCGGTCGCCTCGCTGGTCGCCAACGCTCCCCACGCGCTGCGCGACGCGCTCGTCGAGGACGTCTCGCTCTGCCTCAGCATGCTCTCGTCCGCGGCGGGCGCGCGCCGGACGCTCGCTACCTTCGCGAGCGTCGTCGGCGACGAGTGCACGAAGTTTCATCAAGACTTCGTCCGTGCGCGGCTGCTGGTCACCTACGCCGGCCCAGGGACGGTGATCGTTCACCGCGCGGCGGTCGACCGTCACGCGCTCGATCACCCGCCGGCCAGCGTCGCCGCCGCCAACGCCAGAATCGTCCGCGATTCGCGCGGCGTGAAGAGCGTCGAGCGCGGAGACGTCGTCGTGCTGAAGGGCGGCGCGTGGCCGGGGATCGCGCACGGCGCGGTGCACCGATCACCACGCGTGGCGCGCACGCAAGACCGTCGCATCGTGTTGGCGCTGACGCAGGTCGCCGACGAGCGCTCGCTCGACGCGAAGCCGACGCTCACGCGCACGAGCGACGGGCAAAGGGTCCTGGTCTTCTCTGAAATTTCTCTGGCGACTTGAATGTGTGGGCTATGAAATACGCGCTGTTGTTCGCCGCGCTCTCCGCTGGGTGCGCGGGTCCCATGCTCGCTCCTCTCGACGCCGCTGCGCCGGACGCGTGGCTCGCGCCGGACGCTGGCCCTGACGCGGGTCCCGACGGCGGGATCGACGTCACAACAGACGCCGCAGCGGACGTCGCGCCGGACGCCGTGGCGTGCAGCGGTCACGGGGTGTTGCACAACGACCACTGCGACTGCGACGCGGGCTTTCGCGCGGTCGGGCTTACGTGCGTCCCGATCGACGCGTGCCCCGATGACGACCGCAACGAGCCCAACGACCGCGCGACCGACGCCACGGGCCTCGTCGTCGGCGAAGCCCGCGCGGGACGACGCTGCGCGACGGACGTGGACATGTTCACGGTGCGCGCGAGCGCGGGGCAGCGGCTCGTCGTCGACCTCGCGTTTCGACAGGCCGAAGGCGACCTCGACCTCGCGCTCTACGAGCCGGGCCGCGACCCTCGCGTCGACCGCGCGATCGCCCGCAGCGAGTCCGCGGACGACGACGAACAAGTCGCCCACCGCGCCCGCGTCGACGGGGCGTTTCTCGTCGTCGTGACCGGCGCAGAGAGCGCGGCGCAGGCCGCATACACGATCACAGCGACGCTGCAGCCCTGAGCTGTCGCGCGCATTTGTATTGGAGAATCACTGATGAATCGCAGGATGATCGGCGCGCTCGCGCTGCTCTCGTTGGCGCGCTGCGCCTCGCCTTCGCCCGCGGACAACGACGCGGCGTTCGAGGCGTCTGTCGACGCGCGCGACGATCAGCGCTCGCAGGACGCGCAAAGTACGATGGACGCTTCCGACGCGCTCGCGTCCGGCGACGCAACGGACGGCGCGACCTTCGCCGACGGCGCAGACGCCGCGCTCGACGACGGGGCGATCGCCGTCCAAGACGCCGCGCCGGACGCGACGACGCCGCCGCGAGGGACGGTCGAGGTGGTCGCGGGCAGCACTTCGACTGGGTATCTCGACGGAGTCGGCGCGCAGGCGCGCTTCTCGGGCCCGTCCGGCGCTGCGCTCTCGGCGGACGGAAGAACGATGTACGTCGCGGACACGTTCAACTCGCTGCTGCGGGTGATCGACGTGACGACGGGCGCGACGCGCACGGTCGCTGGGCGGCTTCAAGTGCAGTCGGTGGTCGATGGCGTCGGCGCCGACGCGCGCTTTCAGAGCCCTCGCGCGGTGGTGCTCACCGCCGACGGATCGACGCTCTACGTCGCCGACGGCCCCACGGTGCGCCGCGTGGACACGCGCACCT
Organism: Myxococcales bacterium; assembly: GCA_013298625.1. Classification (GTDB taxonomy): domain Bacteria; phylum Myxococcota_A; class Polyangia; order Polyangiales. The sequence continues at coordinate 16,573 of JAAFIF010000096.1, read as the reverse complement.
TCGCGGTCACCACCCTCGCGGGAACCGCGGGTATGTCTGGCTACGTCGACGGCGCGGGCGCCGCGGTTCGGCTTGGATTCTTGCTGCACAGCTTCGCGCTCAGCGCCGACGAGCGCACGCTCTACATCGCGGACCGCAGCAATCGCGTCCTGCGAACGCTCGACCTCTCAGCGGCGCCCATGATGGGCGAGGTGCGCACCGTCGCAGGCACGCGCTACACCGGCGCCGAAGTGCACGCCGATGGCGTCGGGCCTGTCGCGCGCTTCTCGGGCCTCGGCGGGATCCTCCGCGTGGGCGGGACGCTGTACGTCGCCGACACGTTCAACCACGTGCTGAGGACGGTCGAGCTCGCGACCATGACCGTGCGCACGATCGTCGGCCGGCCCGGCGTCGCTGGGATCGAAGACGGCCCCCCGACCGAGGCCACGTTGGACGCGCCGCAGTCGCTGGCGACCGACGGAGCGTCGCTGTTCGTCACGTCGTTTCAGGGGATTCTTCGCCGGGTCTCGCTGGCGGATCTGCGCACGAGCACGCCGCTCGGGGTGTTCGAAGAGGTCTTCGCGCGCGACGGCGACGCGCGTACGGCGCGGCTCGGCGTGGCCTTCGGGCCGCCGATGTGCGACGCGGCGCGACGCGTCCTCTACTTCAACGACCGCGACGCGAGCAGCGTGCGCGCGATCAACCTCGACACGTTCGCGGTCACCACGCTCGCGGGCGCGCAGGACGTCTCGTTTGTTCGCGACGGCGCCGCGCTCGAAGCCCGCTTCGACGGCGCCTCCGAGCTGGTCGTGAGCAGCGACGGCGCGCGGGCGTTCACCGCGGACAGCGGCGGCCGCACGGTGCGCGAGATCGACCTGCGCGCGCGTACGGTGCGCACCCTCGCGGGCGCGTTTGCGAGCGCGGGCAGCGGCGACGGAGCGTTCTCCGAGGCGCGCTTCGGATCTCCTTCGGGGCTCGCGCTGGACGAGGCCAACGCGCGGCTCTTCGTGAGCGACTCGCGCTTCAACACGATCCGCGTGCTCGACCTGCGCGCCTCGCGCGTCAGCACCCTCGCGGGCGACGGCGCTGCGGCCGCTGCGAGCACCGACGGCGTCGGCGCTGCGGCGCGCTTCAACGGGCCCGCGCGGCTCTGCTTGCTCGGCGCGACGCTGTACGTCGCGGACAGCGCGAACCGCAGCCTGCGCGCGATCGACGTCGCGACCGGCGCCGTCACCACCGTCGCCGGATCGAGCGCGAGCCCCGCGGCCACGGTGGACGGTCCGCTGGCGATGGCGCGCTTTCGTTCGCTGAGCGGCCTCGCCTGCGACGCCGCGGGGCGACGCGTGTTCGTCGCCGACAGCTCCGCGCACACGCTGCGCGTCGTGGACCTCGGGGCGGGCACAGTGCAGACGCTCTCGGGACGCGACACGATGAGCGGCCCTGCGGACGGACCGCTCGGCGACGCGCTCTTTCGCAGCCCGCGCGGCCTCTGGCTCAACGCCGCCCGCAGCGCCCTGTACGTCGCCGATCAGTCCAATCACAGCCTGCGGCGCGTGGACCTCGGCGCGATGCGCGTGAGCACGCTGGCCGGGAGCCCGTCGCGCAACGGCGGTCTCGTCGCGGGGCGCGCGTTCTCGATCGACGACGCGACGCTGTATTTTCCCACGGCGGTCGCGGGCGTGGGCGCGGACCTGTGGGTGTTCGCCGAGGACGCGCTGCACGTCGTGCGGCCGAGGGATGCGCTGTGAGGGCGCTCGTCAGCGTCGCGCTGGTGCTCGTCGCGGTGAGCGCGGCGCGTTGCGCTCCCACGAACGCGAGCGGTCCGCCGACGGTCGATGCAGCGACCGTGCGCGACGGCTCGGACGCGTCCGTCGAGCCGCCTGGCGTCGAGCTCGCGACCGGCGGACCCGGGGAGTTTTCTGCGGTGACCGACGGTCAGCAAGTGCTCTTGCAGCGCGGGTGTCAGGGCTCGCAGCACGTGTTCTTCTCGCTGCGCGCGCGGGGGATCCCGTTCGAGCAAGCGCCTTGGATCACGCTGTCGGTGTTGCGCGAAGAAGACCTGCGAGCGGTCTCGTCTCGCTACGAGCTGCGCTTGCCGTTGACCGCGCGCAGCGACGGCAGCGGCGAGATCACAGGGCTGACGCCGGTGATCGAAGAGCCGCGCGCCGTGATCGGTCGCGCCGTGGTGATGGTGGCTGTGGTCGAAGACGCCTCGCGGACGGTGCGCGCCGAAGCGCGGAGGCGGGTGACGGTGGCGTGGGGACCGGACTCGTGCCGGCCTCACGGGTGAGAGCTTACGCGGGCAGAGCGTGCAACGCTGCTGGGCCCGCGGCGTGCACAGGCGTATGGTCGCAACGGAGGAATCCATCTTGAATCGAGACTCTCTTCGCGTCGCCGCTGTAGGCGCGCTCGCTTTGATTTCGTGTGCGCTGGTTGCGTGCCCGCCAGGGCCGCCTGCTGGGCGCTGGACCACGGTCGCGCAGGGGCTGCGCGAGGGGCTGCTCTCGGTGCACGGACGCAGCGCGACGGACGTGTGGGCGGTGGGCGCGGACAAGGGGGCCGGGCCGTTGGTGCTGCACTACGACGGGACGCGCTGGGAGCGTCGCGCGACCGGGACACGCGGGTCGCTCTGGTGGGTGCACGCGGCACAAGACGGAACAACGTGGATGAGCGGCACGAGCTCGACGGTCCTTCGCGTGCGCGACGGGATGTACGAGCGCATGCCGACGCCCGGCCTCGCGCGGCACACTGTGTTCGGCGTGTGGGCGAGCAACGCGGCGGCGGGCGGCGCGCAAGAGGTGTACGCGGTCGGCAGCGAGGCGGGCCGGAGCGGGTTCTTGTGGCGGCTGGAGGGGGCGCGCTTTGTGGAGATTCCCTTGGGGAGCGCGCTTCCGACGGCGGACGACGGAACCACCCCGGGGCTCTTCAAAGTGTGGGGCGACAACGCTGGGACCGTGTGGGTCGTGGGCGGTCGCGGCGTGGTGTTGCGCGGTCGCGGCGGCGTGTTCGAGCGCGTCGAGAGCGGCACGACGCAGACGCTCTTCACGGTCGTGGGCGACGGTCGCCGCGTGGTGGCCGTCGGCGGCGCTGGCGCGGGCACGTTGATCGAGCGCGATGGTGATGGCGCGTTCGTGTCGAAGGCGCCCGAGTCGTCGGGGCTTCTGCAAGGGGTCTCGCTGCGGCCCGACGGGACGGGCGTCGCTGCGGGCTTCAACGGCGCGGTGTACCTGCGGGGCGCCAACGGCGCGTGGACGCAGGACACGAGCGCTCCGTCGCTTCCGATCGAGTCGCTGCACGCGGCTTGGATGGACGACGAGGGCGGCGCGTGGCTCGTGGGCGGAGGCATCCTCGGGCCTTCGCTCGATCGCGGCGCGCTCACGTATCGCGGGCGACGGATGGTCGCGGGCTACAGCGAGTCTGCGATGGGCGACGGCGGCTCGAGCGACGGCGGAGACGCTGCGGTTCCGGCGGCGCAGTGCCCCGAGTCGCAGATCGACCCCGCTCCGATGGGCTCGATCGCGCGCCGGTGGAACGAATCGCTGCTCTGGGCGATCCGCCGCGACGTCCCGATGCCCGTCGTGCACGCGCGCAACTTGTTTCACTCGTCCGCGGCGATGTGGGACGCCTGGGCGGCCTACGACGCCACGGCGGACGGCGTGTTCTTTCGCGAGCGAAAGACGGCGATGGACGTCGCGGCCGCGCGTCGCGAGGCGATCAGCTACGCGGCGTATCGCGTGCTCTCTGCGCGCTATGCGCCGACGTTGGCGAACGGCGCGGACGTCTCGCAGGCGTGCTTTCGCGCGCTGATGGGGCGGCTCGGCTACGACCCCGACGCAACCGAGTCCACTGGCGACACGCCGCGCGCGGTGGGCAACCGCATCGCACAAGAGATCCTCGCGCGCTCGATCGAGGACGGGTCCAACGAGCGCAATCGCTACGCGGACACGACGATGTGGCGCGCGCGCAACCCGCCGTTGGTCTTCGAGCAGCCGGGGGTGGGCGAGGGGTTCATGCACCCCGAAGAGTGGCAGCCGTTGGTGTTGGCCGAGGCGGTGACGCAGAACGGGATTCCGTTGGGCGCGGGCGTGCAGGGATACATCGGGCCGAACTGGGACAACGTGACGCCCTGGGCGCTGACGAGAGCGAACGCGAGCGACCCGTACTTCGACCCTGGGATGCCGCCGGGCTTCGACGCGCGCATGGGCGATTGGGTCGCGGACGTCCTGCGAAAGAGCGCTGCGCTCGACCCGACGCTGGACGCGATGATCGACGTCTCGCCGGGCGCGTACGGCAACAACCCGCTCGGCACCAACGACGGTACGGGCCATCCGATGAACCCCGCCACGGGCCAACCCTACGCGGCGAACCGCGTTCGGCTCGGTGATTTCGGGCGCGTGATGGCTGAGTTCTGGGCGGACGGCCCCAAGTCCGAGACGCCCCCTGGCCACTGGAACAAGATCGCCAACGACGTCAGCGACCACCCCATGTTCGCCCGTCGCATCAACGGCATGGGCGCGGCGATCGACCCGCTCGAGTGGGACGTGAAGGTCTACCTCGCGCTCAACGGCGGCATGCACGACGCGGCCATCGTCGCGTGGGGCATCAAGCGTCGCTTCCTCGCCTCGCGTCCCATCACGCTCATCCGCTACATGGGCGGCCTCGGGCAGCGCACGGACATGAGCGCGCCGCGGTACAACCCCAACGGGCTCCCGTTGATCCCCGGCGTGATCGAGCTGGTGACGGCCGAGTCGAGCGCGGCGGGGCAGCGTCACGCGCACCTCGCGCGGTACGTCGGACAAGTCGCGGTGCTCACCTGGCGCGGAGAGCCCGGCGAACGGCGCACCGAGCTTGGGGGCGTCGGCTGGATGCGCGCCGTCGAATGGCTGCCGTTTCAATTGCGCACCTTCGTGACCCCGGCCTTCCCTGGCTTCATCTCCGGTCACAGCACGTTCTCGCGCTCGGGCGCCGAGGTGCTCGCGGCGATCACGGGCAGCCAGTACTTCCCCGGCGGAATGATGGAGTTCGTCGCGCGCGAAGGCGCGTACCTCACGTTCGAGCGCGGCCCCAGCGCAGAGATCCACTTGCAGTGGGCCACGTACTACGACGCCGCGGATCAAGCAGGGCAGTCGCGCTTGTGGGGCGGGATCCACATTCCGCCCGATGATTTCGTGGGCCGTCGGTTGGGCAGCCAGGTCGGGACGCGCGCGCTCGCGAAGGCGCGCACGTTCTTCGACGGGACCGCTGTTCCGTGAGCGTTTCTGCGGGTGAAGCGAAGGTCGCGCTCGTCGTCGGCAACAGCGACGGAATCGGCCTCGCCTTCACCCGCCGCCTGCTCGCCGAGGGGTGGACCGTCGTCGGCGTCTCTCGTCGCGTCGCGGCCATCGAGAGCGATCGCTACGCGCACCACGTGATCGACGCATCGTCGCCGACCTTTCGCGAGGCGCTGACCGCGGTCGTCCCGGCGCGCGTGGACCTGTGCGTGTACTGCGCGGGCATCGGAGAGGCCTTCGACCCGAGCGACCTCGCGATGGACGCGACCACCGTGCGCGTCAATTTCGAAGCGATGGTCTCGTGCGCCGCAGCGGTGATCCCCTCGATGGTGCGCGCGCGCGACGGCCATTTCGTGGGCCTCTCGAGCATCGGCGACGGCGTCTCGTCGGACGCTCCCGCGTACGCAGCTTCGAAGGCGGGCGTGTCGTCGTACCTCGCGGGCCTCGCGCTCGCGTTGCGGCCGAAGGGGGTGTTCGTCACCAACGTGCGCTTCGGCTTCGTCGACACAAAGATGGCCAAGTCGCCTGTGAAGCCTTGGATGATCTCTGTCGACCAGGCGTGCGACGTCCTCGCGCGCGTGCTTCGTACGCGGCCAGCGGTCCGCTCGTTTCCGCGCAAGATGGCGGCGCTCGTCTGGCTGCTCGACCGCTGGGCTGCGCTGCGCCTCTCGCTGTCGTAGCGCAGGACGTTGGCGGCGGTCGCCGGGACGTGCTACGCGTACGTCCAATCGTGCTACCAATGGTTTTCGCCGCTCCAAATGCGGGTCTCGGCCACTCGAGCGGGGCGCCTTCGTGGACGTGATCGCCGCGGTCGGCGTCGGGATGGCGCTCGGGTTGAAGCACGCGATCGAGCCCGATCACGTGGCTGCGGTCGCGACGTTGCTGCGCCGCGAGCAAGGGCCAGTGCGCGCGGCGCGCGTGGGCGCGATGTGGGGCCTCGGCCACAGCGTGGTGTTGCTGGCCGCGGCGGCGGCGCTGCGGTTTCTGGGCGTCGCGGTGCCGAGCCGATATGCGTGGTTCGCCGAGCTCGGGGTGGCTGCGATGTTGGTGCTGCTCGGCGTGGTGGGCGCGCGGCGGGTGCTGCGCGGGCGAGACGAGCACGGGCACGATCACGCACACACAATCAACTCACTAGAGCAAACGCAGACCAACTTCCGCGCGCTCGTGGTGGGCGCCGTGCACGGGCTCGCGGGCTCGTCTGCAGCGGTGCTGCTCGCGGCGAGCGCCAACGACACGATCGGGATCATCCCGTTCACCGTGCTCTTCGGCGCAGGAACAGTCGCGGGGATGTCCGTCGCGACGGTGCTCTTGGGCGTGGTGCTGGGGCGCGCGTCGCGCAGCTCCGAGCGCGTTCACCGCGCGCTGCTCTTGGGCGCGAGCGCGGTGAGCGTGATGGTGGGGCTGGTGCTGGCCGCGGTGTTGCTGCGCGCTGGGCTGCGCTGAGCGACGAGCGAGCCGCGCTCACTCGACGCGGGTCAGCACGAGCTCTCGCCAGGTCGTGTCGAGCGCGACCGCGGGGACCGTGACGCTCCCGTCGGCGCTTGCGGTGAGCTCTCCGCTGGCGTCGCCGAAGCTCCATCGAACGCGCTCGCCGGCGCGCGTCCTGAACCGCTGCACGCGGCGCGGCGTGAGGTCTACGCGCGCGGGCAGCGCGCCGTCGAAGCGGTCGCCCGTCGTGGGGTAGCCCACGCGAGGAGGCGCTCCGCCCGCTCCGTTGACGGCCCGAACGAAGATCGAGAATCGATCGATCGTGTCGACGACGCGGTTGCTGTCCCAGCGCAGCAGTCGGTTGTGCGCGCCCGCGATGTCGCCGATCCAGCCCGTGTCGCCGGGGATCACGCCTCGTCCTGCGTAGCCTGAGTCTTCGTCGAACGGGCGGCGTCCCTTGCTCGACCCGTCTCCGGGGTCGCGGTCGGCGCTGCAGCGAGAGAACGCGACGAAGGGCAGATCTCGCTGCAGTCGCGTGACGCGGTCGGTGACGAAGTGAAACTCGCCGCTCCACCAGCGCACGCCGAGGATGGGGTCCGGCGGGCCGTGCGCTCCCTCGTCCCAGCTCGCTAGGTAGCCCGTGTGGGCCTCTTGCAGCGCGCGATAGAGGCTGCGATCGGTGAGCGGGCTGCGATAGACGACGGCGCCGAAGTGGATGATGTCGTCGTCCTTGCTGTGGTGGAGCTCGAGAAACTGCGCGCGCGCCTCGGGGCTTTGGGCGAGGGCGCGGGTGAGGTCCATGCGGTTCCACACGGGCGCGCCCGAATCGTCAGCGAGCGCGAGGGACGGAGCGCCCCACAGGGCGCTCAGCGTCGCGATGCGCGCGGGGCGGTGGTTGCGCGGGATCGGTTGAAAGATCGACGCGTCGACGAAGCAGAAGTGACGCGCGTGCAAGAGGCCGATGGTCGCGGCGCCCGCGCCGCCCATCGAGCTGCCAGCGATGTACGTGCGCTCGGGGTCGGCGCCGGCGTAGCTGCGATGAACCCACTCGACGAGCTGCAGCACGCGTCGCGCGGTGTACTCGGGGACGAGCCCGCTCGTGGCCGCTCCGCCTGGGAGATTCTCGGAGTACCCCCACCAGTACGTGTTGCCAGGGTCGTGGGGAAAGATCCTGAACTCGCTCGAAGACCCAGCGTCTTCTGGGGCGGTTGCGTCGTAGCCGTGAAGCGCCACGAGGACCGGAGCCGGTTGCGCTGCGCTCGCCCCGCTCGGGACCGTGACGACGGCGTCGAACGCGCGCCCGGCGTAGCCTGGGCTGTCGGTGAACTGATCGGTGACCTGGCGAAGCGCGATGCGTTCGAAGCCGTCTTCCGTGGTTCGCTGCGCGACGACGAGCTCGGGCGGCTGAATGGTGTCTTCGACGAACACCTCGAGGTTCGCCGTGGCCGTCGCGGTCTTGCTTCGCGCGGTGACGCGCACGGTCCATTGGCGCCCTCCCTGAATAAAGTCCGGTCGAAACCGCAGCGTTCGCGACGGTTCGTCGAAGGTCGCGCCGGGCGGAAGCGACTCGACGAACACGCGGATCGACTCGTGGTCGCCGGTGACCTCGATGCGTCGCGCGGATTCGCGCTCTTCGGCGAGCGTCCACGGCTCGAGCGCGCCAAACGAGAGCGCGGCGTCGGCGCTGGTGGTCTGCGGGGCGCTGTCCGTGTGATCCGCGTCCGCGACGGGACCGATGGCGTGTGGGGCGTTGAAGATCGCTTGACGCGCGGCGGGGCGCGAGGGCCCGCGGCACGCGAGCGCCAAGACCGTGGTCAGTAGCCAATGCCGGCCGCGCATCGGCCTCGATCGTACTACCGGCGCGCTGCGGACGGCGCCGCACGTTGCTCGTCGTCAGCGATGAGAAGCGGTGAGCGCTGCGCGCGCTGACGAGATCGAATAGACGGTGGCTCGGGGGCACGAGACCGTCAGTCGAGCACGTCGCCGACGGGGGTCTTCAACGGCGGGGCGTCGGTCTCTCCGAGGCTCTGTCGAAGGTTGTGCTCGATGAGCCGCGACATCGCTTCGAGCGGGAGGTCGTTGGGCTCTGTTCCGAAGGGCTCTTCGAGCTCGTCGCCGACGACGTCGAGGCCGAAGAACGCGTACGCCACGATGACCACGACGACGGGCGTGTAGAGCTTGACCGCGTCGACGACGCCGAAGGGCAGCGTGTAGCAGTAGACCGCGACGATCCTGTGCATGAGCGTGGTGGACAAGAACGGGATCGGCGTGGACTTGATCCGCTCGCACGCGCCCTGAATGTCCGTCAGCTGCGTGAGCGTCGCGTCGAGCGCGGCGTGCTGCATCGTCTCGATGTGCCCCTGGTCCCACGCGTCGCGCAGGATGAGCGCCGTTCGTTGCGCGATGGCGAAGGGCTTGTTGCTCTGCGCTCGCAGCGACGCGAGCTCGTCCGCCGGCAGCAGCGGCGCGAGCTCGTCCCATCGGTCGTTGATCGAGCGCAGCGTCAGCTTGAGCGCGTGCGTGAAGGCGATGGCCCTATACACGAGGGCGCGTCGCAGCTCGCGCATCGCGTCGGACTCGCGCTCGCCGCGCGCGCCGATGAAGGCGTGCACCTGACGGCTGAACGTGCGCGTGGTGTTGATCAGCGCGCCCCAGAGCTTTCGCGCCTCCCACCAGCGGTCGTAGCTGGCGTTGTTGCGAAATCCCAAGAAAATACCCAGCGCGACGCCGATCAGCGTGTACGGCAGCGGCGTGAGGTTGGGGTGAAAATTGCGCCAGTGCTCGAAGCCCGTCACGACCATCGCCACGACGGCCACGCCGAGGATGCGCCACTTGGTGCGAGGCAGCTCGGTGCCGTGGTAGCGCAGGACGAGCTGCCACCAGCTGTCGCGTCGCGTGACGATCATGTGCGAGCTCTCTTTGGGGACACGGGCATTCCCATGGTCTCTCGAACGTGGATGAACTCAGCGGTCCACTGCTCGTCGGCGCCGCGGACGACCAGCGTTTGCTGCGATGTTTCGCAGGGCGAGCGCGCGAGGACGTAGAGGTCGATCAGCGGGCGCTTTCCTGCGCGAGGGATCACTTCAATCTGTCGTTCGAGCGAGAGGCCGCTCTCGCCGATGCCCTGCGCGGCGCGCGCGCGCTCGAGGGCCCCGGCGCACAGGACGGCGCGGCCGTCGGGGCTCAACCATCTCGCGGCCGAGCGGGCGTAGTCCTCGACGCCGCCGCGGTGCTCGAAGCGGCACGGGCCGCGCTGGACGACGTCGGACTCGACGCCCTCGCCGTCGCGAAAATACGGCGGTGTCCCTGTGATCAATGAAAATTGGCCCACGGATTCAAGAGGCAGCGCGTCGGGCGTGCGGAGGTCTCCGTCGCGGACGGTCACGCGGCGATCGACGCCGTTGAACCGGGCGCTTCGGCGCGCCATCGAGGCAGAGATCTTCTGCGCTTCGACGCCGGTGCACTGCGCGAGCGGAAGCGCCCACGCGCACTGCAAGAGCACCGAGCCGATGCCGCAGCCCATGTCGAGGTACGCGATCGAACGGGTCGCGTCGTCGCCGACGGCGTCGGGCCACAGTGCCTTGGCGCACGTGACGGCGACGTACGCTGTGACGAGGTCGTCCATGGACCAGCGGTGGCCGCGCAAGAGCTGAAAGAGCTGAAAATCCCCAGACAAGAGCGATCGCTCTTCGCCGGGCTGCGGGTCGAGGTCGGGCTCGCCGCGGGTGCCTGCGGGGCGCGGGCCTGGGGCGGTCCAGCCGTCGGGGCGGCGCACGGGCCGCGTCGGAAGGTCACGTGGGTCCATCGGAGGGAGGGGGAGGGAGATTCAGGGGGATTGTTCGAAGGCGCCGTAAGAAACGGCGCAGACGCGCGTAGAACGTTCGAAGCCCTGCCGTCGGTGCAACGAAGAAGCTGCGATCGGGCGCCCAAGATATCGCGGGCGCGCTTCATCCGACGAAGAGTCACCGTCGAGAGAGTTCGAAAGAGAGGTCCGTGATGGCCGCATTGGTTCCGTGTCCGTCGTGCGCGCGCCATGTTCGCGCGAGCGAGTCTGCCTGTCCGTTTTGCGCGCGAGCGCTCGAGGGGACGAGCGTGGTCGAGCGCTCGACGGGTCCGCTGCGGTCCCGCGCCGCGATCGCAGCGTTTGGCGCGAGCGTGGCCCTCGGGGCGTGCGCGCCGGCGCTGCAGCAGGGAGAGATTCAGTACGTCGAGCCCCAGCCGCAGCAACAAGTGGTCGTGCAGCAGCAAGTGGTCGTGCAGCAGCAGGACCCCGTGGTGATTCAGCAGCCGCAGCCCGTGGACCCGGGCGGGACGGTGATCGTCGTGCGTCCGCCGCGGCCGCAGCCGGTGCAGCCGGACCCGGTGGTGGTGCAGCCTCCTCCCGATCACACGGGGGTGGTTCCTGCGTACGGAATCGCACCGTACGACCCGGGCGGACCGGTCGCGCGCTACGGCGCTCCGCCGCCGCCCGAAGAGTGGTGAGCGACGGCGCTTGCGCTGACGAGGGGGAGCTCTTGAAAACGTGTGCTCTCCGCACGGGAGAGCGCGAGGCTCATCACGCTACGGGGCAGCCCTGGGGGACGGGCGGACACTGCTCGCTGGTGCACGTCACGCCGCCGTCGGGAAACTGCCGTCGATAGCAGCCGATGGGGTTTCCTCCGTCGGGGTTCTGCTGAAAGTCGTAGTAGCAAGCTTCGACGGGCGGACAGCTCTGGCAGGCTTCGAACGTCGTCGCGACGATCGCCGCCGCGGCAGCGGAGCCCGCGGCGATGGCAGTGACCGCGAGCGCCCTGGGAATCGTGAGCTTCATCGCAGAAGCATAGCAGCGATCGCGGTCGCTTGTGTCGGCGGCGCGAGCGTCAGCCGGCGTCGCGCAGCGCGTTCAACGGTGGTTGCGTTGGCGATCTTGCGTTGGAGGGCGGAGGTCCAACGCGGTCGATCGCTTCGCGCGTGTGCGTGAAGCTGCAGAGGCACGCGCTGTTGACGAAGGCTCGCGCAGCGGCGAGGTTGTTGGCTGGCGACGGCTTGGCGAGGCAACGTAGTCGATGACAGGTTCTCTTGTTGATCGACCCGCATCGTCGAGGCGATGGGTGATGACGATGGCGAGCACGCGATCTCGCAGTACCCGCGGACGAATCAACAGGATCGGAGATCGGCTCGATACGCTGCGGCGTCTCGAGGTTCTCGAGCCGCGGAGTGGGGGCGCTCGCTCACGATGAAGAAGATGACCCTCGGGCCCCGCTTTGTTTCGCGCAAGTTCAATGAGCGCGCCGCTGTTGTGCTCGGTCTTGCCAGCGGGCTTATTCACTGGTGGGATCGGGTCGATATTCCTGACTGGTTCCGCTCGACGCAGGATGACTCGAATCGTCGACTCGCTGATGCGATCGAGTGGATGGACACAGCCCAATCAGAGCCCGAGGGTCGTCCGAAGTTCGCGGGAGAAGCGCGCTCAATGCTCAGCCTTCCAGTGCTTGACCTGGAAGTCCCGCTCGTTCTTCGGGTCCCGCTGTTCTATTTGGATTCGGTTCTCACTTCGATCGCTGGGCGCCGCGTTCCGAGCGCTCTGCTCGAAAACTATTGGTTCGATGTTGAGTATCTTGTTTCACAGCTCGCTCTTCTACGCTTCGGACAGAGCCGATCGGCGGATCAGCTGAACTGGGAGCAGATCGCTCAGGAATCCGAGCTTCTGCGCATCGATCAGCTTCAACGTGCTCTTGTCCAAGAGCGACTGTCGATCAGCTCGCTTGATCCCTCGCTGACGCGAGTCTCGTTCGAAACTGAGGTCCTCGAGGCTTTCGGACAGGAGACGTCCGGTGCTCCCTCGGATCCGTCGTGAGGCAGGGCGACTGCATGATGACAGCAAGGAAGTCCCCGGAGCATGGGCCCGATGAGAATGCCGAAGGGCGCGGCTCTCTTCGTCGTGCAGGACACCGAACGGCGGTCAGCCGAGCGCGCTGACGGTGACCCAGTTGCCTCGGCGCCGGCCCGATGCTGCGGGAGCGCGCAGTCTGCGCCTGAGCCAGCATCTGGCTTTCTGCCGCCCGGGGTGCCTGATCCTGCGGAAGCTGCGGCATCGGAGGCCGGAGGGCTGATGCTGCTGTTACGCTGTCGGCCTCCCTCCGAACGGAACCCCCACCCCATGAACCGACGACTCATCAGCTCTGGCTCCACCTTCGAAGCCCAGATCGGCTACAGCCGCGCCGTCGTGGCCGGCCCCTGGGTGTTCGTCTCCGGCACCACCGGCTTCGATTACACCACCATGACCATCGCCGACGGTGTGGTCGAACAGGCCGATCAGTGCCTGAAGAACATCGAGGCGGCGCTGACCCAGGCTGGCGCCACCTTGGCCGACGTGGTGCGGGTCACGTACGTGTTGCCCGATGCGACCGAATTCGAGGGCTGCTGGCCGGTGCTGCGGCGGTACTTCGGCGAGGTGCGCCCGGCCGCCATGATGATCTCCGCTGGGCTGGCCGATCCGCGCATGAAGATCGAGATCGAGGTGACGGCATTCAAGCTCAGCGAGCTTCCGTGACCGCGGAGGGAGCAGGCCATCCAACGGCAGTCAGCTGAGCGCGCGCGACGATTGCTTCGACGAGGCGCGCTGGAAGCCCACCGACGGTGACCCGGTTGCGTCGCCGCGGTCCGCTGCTCGATGCGGCCGCGTCGCGATCGTCACCCCACACTGCACGACGCGTTCGGCAGTGGTTTGACTTGATGTCTACCGCGCTGATCCGCTCCGGTCATCTGCGATGCCCGTCGCGGGCGCGGTATATTGGTCATGATTCGTGCGTTCGGCGCGGCGGTTTCGTGGAGCGCGATCGAAGGGCAGTCGCGCTGTGATGCGCGTCAGCGAGAGAGCGTGGGGCATCAGTTCATCGCACGTCCGTTTACTTCGGAGCACAGGACATCCGCAGCAGGTCGGTCGCGCGCGTGAGTCGACAGCGACTCCGTTGCCAATCCGCTCGAACCCCAGCGCGCTCGTCGAGGCGACCCGACGTCACGTCGGCGGGTACACTCTGCGGTCGTGAAGGCTCCCTGCACGCTCTCGGTCGCGCGCGCTCCGTTGGGGATCGGCGCGCTGATGTCCCTGTCGCTCGCGTGCTCGACGACGGCAGCGACGCCCGACGCGAACGCAGACGGGCCCACTGCGGATGCTGTGACCGACGCGAGCGGGGACGCCGGCTCGGGGTTCGTGCGTCCTCCGCGCGACGACGCTGGCCTCGGTCCTGTGGCGATGGCGCGCGAGCCCGAGCCGTTGGAGGTCACGCAGTGGATGTTCTCTGCGATCCCGGCGTCGCAGACGGACACGGTGATCGCGGCGATCGAAGGCGGGACGTTTCGCGTTCCTGTCGAAGCGGGCGAGCGCTTCGGCGTCGCGTGGGATCCCATCGCGCCCGAGGCGGAGGGGGTGCTCACGGACGTTCCGCGCGGGGTGGGTTACGTCGCGGCGAACGTGCGCGTTGCGTCGGGGCGTCGGGTGTTTGCGCGGGCGGACACGACGCTGTCCGTGTGGACCAACGGGGCGCAGCAGCCCGGGGACGTGTACGCGTCGGGGTCCATGCGCGTGCCGCTCGTGACGCGGGACGGAGAGGACAACGCGATCGTCGCGCGCTTGCTCGGCGGCCGCGGAACGCCGCGCGTGCAGCTCTTTCAGACGCCCGATGAAATCGTGTTCAACACCGCGGACACGACCGCGCCAGACCTGCTGGTGGGAGACCGCTCGGAGCAATGGCTCGGCGTCGCTGTGTTGAACCTCACCGACGCGCCAGCGACCGACGTGACCGCGCGCGTCGAGGACAGCGCGGACTTCGAGGCGACGGCTGTGACGTACCCAGCTCTCGCGGGCGGCGCGGTCACGAAGGTCGCGTTTCAGCTGCGACCCAAGCGCGCGTGGACGACGGCGATGCAGCGCGTGACCGTGGCCTTGCGGATCGAGTCGCGCTCGCTCGATTGGACGTATCGACGCGAGGTCACGCTCGAGACCGTGGCCGCGGATGCCACGTATCGACGCACGTTTCGCTCGGCGGTGGACGGCTCGGCGCAGTACTACGGCGTGGTTTCTCCCACGAACTTCGACGCGTCGAGGCAATACGCGCTCGTGCTCGCGCTGCACGGCGCGTCGGTCGAAGGCATCGGTCACGCTCGCGCGTACTCGCGCCGCGACTGGAACTACGTCATCGCCCCGACCAACCGCCGCCCCTACGGCTTCGATTGGGAACTCTGGGGTCGCCTCGACGCGATCGAGTCGCTCGACGACGCGACGCGAGCGTTTCGCGTGGACCCGACGCGCGTGTACCTCACGGGCCACTCGATGGGAGGGCACGGGACGTGGAACATCGGCGTGCATTTTCCCGGGCGATTCGCGACCATCGGGCCGAGCGCGGGGTGGAGCTCGTTCTATACGTACACGGGGGCGCGCAGGCCCACGGGCGCGTTTGCGCGCGCCGCGGCGGCGAGCGACACCAACGTGTACCTCTCGAACCTCGCGCGTCGCGGGGCGTATGTGATTCACGGGACGGCGGACGACAACGTTCCGATTCGAGAGCCGCGCGCGCTCGTTCCTGCGCTGCGAATGCACACGATGGACGTCGAGGTGCACGAGCAGATCGGCGCGGGACACTGGTGGGACGGCATGGAAGCGCCGGGCGCGGACTGCGTGGATTGGCAGCCGCTGTTCGCGTTTATGCAGCGCCGTCAGCTCGACCCGACCGAGCTCGACTTCGCCTTCACGACGCCGTCGCCCTTCGTGAATCCGCGGCACTCGTTCGTGACGATTCTGTCCGAGTCCGACGCGGGCGCGGACGTGTCCGTGCGCTCCGAGCGCGCGGGCGACACCGTCAACGTCACGACGGTCAACGCGCGCACGATCGAGCTCGACGGCCGCGCGCTGCGCGCCAAGGGAGTCTCTCGCGTGTCCGTCGACGGCAGGGTGATGGACGTGACCGACGCCACCATCACCGTGGGCCCCACCACGGGAAAGCGCCCCGGAGTCCACGGCCCCATCAACGAGGTCTTCTACCGCCCGTTCTGCTTCGCGTACCCCGACGACGGCCCGGTCGAATACCGCCGCTACGCTGCGTACTTGCTCTCCAACTGGGCGCTCATCGGCAACGGCCACGGCTGCGCGGTCCCGCTCTCGCGCGTCACCGCCGCGCTTCGCTCCGAGTGGAACATCGTGTACCTCGGCGCCCCGCCCTCCGCCGTCCGCGCGCAAGGCGGCGCGCTTCCGCTCGCGTGGGACGGCGCTGCGATCACCGTGGGCACGACCCGGCACAGCAACGCCGTGCTCGCCTTTGTGTTTCCTGACGAGAGCGGGAGGCTCTCTGCGGTCATCACGGCGACCACTGGAGCAGAGTCTTTGCTCTCTCGCTTCATGCCCTTCACGTCGAGCTTCGTCGCCCCGGACTACCTCGTGTTCAGCACGATGGGCTCGGTCGCGTCGGGGTTCTTCTCGCCCGAGTGGCGCTACGTCGCGCCGGCGATGTGAGCGCGCGACGCGGGGGGACACAACGAGCGCTGGCGCCGGTGACCGAGGCCGTTGCACAGCGCGCGGATGAATCGGCACGAGATGCATCGCCTGCGTCGCGCAGCAGCAGTTTTGCCTGCGAGATTCCAAGGCAGAGTGGCGCGACGAGTACGCGACCGACCCGGGTGAGGCGACGACAAACAGGGGAGCGCGCCGGGCGTCGGAGCCTCATGGCTACCCAAGTTCTGCCTGGAGAAACAGCGGGGAAAGGGCTCGGAGCCCAAGGCTCATGGTTGCCCAAAAGCTGTGTGGAGTAACAGCGGCGAAGCGTCGCGGAGCCACGCTTGGCTCACGCCCGGGAGACGAGCGCCAACGCGTTGAGCGAGGCGAAGAGCCACGCTTGGCTCACGCCCGGGAGACGAGCCCCCGG
>JAAFIF010000062.1 GCA_013298625.1 Myxococcales bacterium | reverse complement strand
GACTGCGGCTGCGACGGACGCGCGACGGCGCCGGACGGGGGCGCAGCGGAGGGGCGCGCGACGGGAAGCGTGGAGGGCGGGCGGGTCGCGCTCTCGGGCGCGGTCATCCCCGGCGGCATGGGCGGCCGCACGGCGGGCATCGAGACGGACGAGCTGCGCTTGGGGGCCTCGGGCGGCGCGACCGACGCTGCGGGCGCGGCGCTGACCGCGGGCGTCGATGGACGCGGCGGCGCGATGGCGGGCGCCGACGGCTTGCTGGCGGGCTCGGAGGCTGCCATCTGCGCGGACGAGAGCAGGTCACCCGAGACCGACGGGGCGTTGGTCTCTTTGCTGTCTCCCCCGGCGGCGTCGAACAGGTGATCGAACTGACCGTCACGCAGCGCGATGAACATCGCCTTGTGCTGGTCCTGCATGATCTTCTTCACCTGCGCGGCCATGTCCGCGGCGGCGACGATCTCGGCGTAGCTGGTCTTGTTGCTCTTGAGGATGCGTCCCCCGTCGGCGAACAAGTGGGTGATGACGTGCGGGTGTTGCACGCCAGAATCCTCGGTTTGGATGTGAAACACGCGTCCCTTGTGGCGAACGTTCGTGTTGTATCCAAGGAGGGGCGACGGACCCTTGGTCATGCTGTTTTCAAAGCTACCACGGCCGCCGTACAAAATTGAAAGATCCCGCGATGGGCGCGGTCGCGACGCTCATCCCGTGACGCGCAAGGTCAGCCACGCGACCAGCGCGAGCGCCGAGGGGAGCAGCGTGAGTCTGTCGCCCCGCTGCCAGGCGAGCACCGCGGGCGCCAGCGGAACGAGCCAGCTCCAGCGCTTCTTCGCGCGCAACGCGAGCCGCCCGTGCTCGGTGACGAGCAGGGCGCACAGCACGCTCGCGGCGATCCAGCGGAGTACGAACGGGGTGAACAAGGGCAAAGGTCTCGCGTGTGGCGCGGTCAATCGCCGCGCGCTGCGCGAGCCTTGTCACTGGCGGCGCGCGCGGTCAACAGCTCGCGCCAGGTGCGCACGGCGTAGCCGAGGATGACCACGACGCAGAGCAAGAGCACCAGCGTGAAGATCGAGTCCACCCAGCCCTGAAAGCGCAGCGCGGCGTCGGCGCGCTTCGTGAGAGGCCAATAGATGTCTCGCACGCCGCGGACGCCCGCGGTGATGGTCGTTGTGCCGACGAACAGCAGCGGCGCGCCGGTGATCCATGCGTACTTGGGGCCGGAGCGGCGGAGGATGACCGTGGTTCCGACGGTGAGGCCGACGACGGCGAGCAGCTGGTTGGCGATGCCGAACATGGGCCAGATGGTCTGCACGCTTCCGGTCAGCAAGAACGTGGTCCATCCGCCGACGACGAGCGCGGTCGCGAGGACGCCTGCGGGCACAGAGTCGGTCTTGGCCAGGGGCTTCCAGAGGTGTCCCAAGAACTCTTGAACGAGAAACCTCCCGACGCGCGTCCCCGTGTCGATCGTCGTCAGGATGAACAACGCCTCGAACATGATCGCGAAGTGGTACCAGTACGCGAGCAGGTCCTTGGCGCCTTTGACGAAGGGGAGACCTGCAAAAATCCTGGCCATTCCGACGGCGAGCGAGACGCCTCCGCCCGTTCGCGCCGCGATGCGCTCGTGCGTGCTCGCCGCCAGCTGCGGCAGGTCCGTCACTGGGACGCCGAGCCGCGCGAAGTCCTCGTTCGACAGCCCGGTGGGTTCGTGCTCGCGAGGATCCACGTGGTAGCCCGCCGACGCGAGCGCGGTGTTGGACAGCGAGAGCAGCTTCGAGAGCGGCAGTGACCGCGCGGCGAATTGCTGCACCGATCGCTCGTCGGTCGCGACGAGACCCACCGAGCGACGGTCCTGCGCCGACATCGCCGCGAGCACGCGGTCGAGCTCTGCGCGGTCCCGCGCGAGTCCGGGCCGACCCTGCGCTTGCGCGAGCACTCGCACGGCGGGGTCCGTGTTGATCGCGAGGTAGTCGTTGACCGGTAGCGAGCTCGCCGCGATCAACGCAGTGAGCCCGACGACGCCCTCCATGAGCATCGCGCCGTAGCCGATCATGCGGGCGTCGGTCTCTTTCGAGATCATTTTGGGCGTGGTTCCCGACGAGACGAGGCCGTGAAAGCCCGAGATCGCGCCGCACGCGATGGTCACGAACACGAAGGGAAACAGCGGCCCCTTCACGATCGGCCCGCCGCCGTGGATCCACTGCGTAAACAGCGGCGTTTGGATGGTCGGGTTCACCACGATCACGCCGAAGACCAAGAGCGCGATCGTGCCGATCTTGAGGTAGCTCGAGAGGTAGTCGCGCGGGCAGAGCAAGAGCCACACGGGCAGCACGCTCGCGATGAAGCCGTACGCCGCGATCGCCAGCGTGATGGTCGTCTTGTCGAAGCGAAAGAGGGCGCCGAGGGGGCCGTCTTGCACGTGCTTTCCGACGATGAGCGCGGCGAAGAGCGCGATCACGCCGAAAATCGTGCTCTGCGTGATCGCGCCCTTGCGAATCTTGTACGACCACAGCCCCATCGCCAGCGCGATCGGAACGCTCGCCCCCACGGTAAACGTCCCCCACGCCGACTCGGCCAGCGCGCCCACCACCACGATCCCGAGGCCCGCGATCGCGATCACCACGATGGTCAAGATCGCGATCATCGCGACGATCCCAGGGACGCGACCGAGCTCTTCGCGCGCGAGCTCGGCGAGCGATCGGCCCCCGCTGCGCGTGCTCGCCACGAGGATCACGAAATCGTGAACGGCCCCCGCGAGCACCACGCCGATCAAGATCCACAGAAAGCCCGGCGCGAACCCGAACTGCGCCGCGAGCGTCGGCCCGATCAGCGGCCCCGAGCCCGAGATCGCCGCGAAGTGATGGCCGAAGAGCACCCACTTGTTGGTCGGGACGAAGTTCTGTCCGTCGTTGAATTCATGGGCCGGCGTCACGCGCTCGGCGTCGAGCGCCAGGGCTTTGGCAGCGATAAACGCCGAGTAGTACCGATACGCGATCGCCAGCACGCACAGCGCGCCGATCATCACTGGGGCGGCAGAGATCATCGCGCGATGGTCCCCTCCCCCGCGTGCCGCATGCAACCGCGTTCACACAGACGCCGCGCGCGTCGGGGGTGTACGCTCGCCGCGGTGAACGACTCGGTCGACGACCGCATCGCGCGCGCGCGGCAGCGCCTGCGGTCCGCGACGAGCGAGGCCGAGCGCCGCGACGCCATCCTCGACGAGTGGCGCGCGACGCTGGACGCCTTCGCGCGCGCCTGCCGCGCGAGCGCCGTCTCTCCAGCGTCGAGGGTGGCCAAGGTGCGCGTCGGAGCGCAGACCATCGAGCGCGCCATCGACGAGCTTCGCGAGCTCGAGCCGGGCGAGCGACCGCACGCCGTCAACGCGATGCGCTGGGTCGAGGACGCGTCGCAGCTCCGCGCGGTCGTTCGCGCTGCGCGTGACGCGATCGACGCGCTGCTCTGGATCGAGCGCCTCGGGCAGCTCGATGACCGCGAGACAGCCTGCGAAATCGCCGGCGAAATCACAGACCGCAGCAACGTCGAGCTCCCCTCGCTCATCGAGGCCGTGTACGTGCACCTCGGCGCGCCCGCCGCTGCCAGGTTCGCGCCCAAGGCGCGCGCTGCGCAATCGGTGATCGACGAGGCGGGATCCGCGGACGAGATCGCGTGGGTCGCGAGCTTGCTGCTCTCGTTGCCCCCGGACGAAGCTCGAAGCACTGCGCTCGCGCTCTCTCGCGCGCTCGAGCAGATCGAGCGAGAAGACCCCGCGTACAGGGTCGAGCTCGACGACCCAACCGTCTCGGCCCGCGCGCGGGTGATGCTGGCCCTCGCGCACTGCGGCGAGCACGACGCGGCGCTCGCGACGCTCTCGCGCTGGGCAGACAGCGTCGATCGCCCGACCTTGCGCGAGATCGACGCGGCGCGAACGGTGCTGAGCGCGATCGCACCCGAGCTCGCCCAGCGCAGCGCTGCGATCGTGTCGCTCGACGCGCACGAGAGGGCGCAGCGCGCAGCAGAGCAAGAGAAGCTCACCGACGGCGAACGGGCGGCGTTCGACCCGCGCAGCTCGACCGAGGCGCTGCGAGCGATGGCGCTGCGCGCGCCGGCCTCGACGATCAGCGGCTCGATGCTCGCGCGGCTCGACGCCACGGTGCCTGCGTTGATCGAAGCGCTCTCGCCCGCGCAGCGCGAGCGCGCGTGGGACGCGATCGAGCGCTGCGTGGACCGCTCGTTCTTCGCGGCCGCGCGGGTGCTGGCGATCGCTCCATCGGGCCGGCTGCGCTCGTTCGTCGAGCGACGCTTCGACGCGCTCGGCGGCCTCGGCGTGATCGCGGGCGCGCTACGCGCGATGGAGCCCGGCGAGGACCGCGCGTGGCTCGCGCGCGCGTGCGCTGAGCGCGCGCCCATGGCCGACGGCGACGAGTCCGCAGAGTTCGCCGTGGCGACCGCGCTCGACGACGAGCGCGCGGCGATGCGCTGGCTCGCAGCGCGGCGAGGCACAGAGATCCCGCGCGCGTCGTTTCCGCCCGGGGCGCTGCTCTCTGCGCTCAGCGCCGCTGCGGATCGCGGCGAGGAGGGCTTCTATCGCGACCCTCCCTCGCGCGTGTTGGTGGCGCATCTGCGCGGCAGCGATGGCGGACGAGCGATGCTCGCCCGATGCGCGCGCGCGGCGCTCGACGACGCTGACCCGCGTGACGAAGCTCGGTGGAACGCAGAGCGCTCGACGCTCACAGACCTCGTGCGCTTCGCGGACACGAACGCCGTGCAGCGCGCTCTCGCGCTGGCCGAGCAGCGCAAAGAGTGGTGGCTCGGGCACGCCGTGATCGTTCGCTGCCGAGCGCTGCTCGGAGAAGCGAAGATCGACGCGAGTGAGCTCGCGCGCGTCGCCCGTGCGTTGCTGCAAGCGCTCTCGTTCGTCCCGCGCGAGACGCTCACGATGGCGTTGCTGCGGCTCGCGTCGGGCGACGCGGTCTCTCTCGCGGCGCTGTTGCCCGAGCCGCCGATGGACCTCAACCGCTGGGACGTCGGGGCGGACGTTCGCGTGTTCGATGTGGTTGATGACGCGCTCGCGTGGGGGGTGCTCTTGCCGTCGCGCGAGGCGCTCGAGCACGGCTCTCGTCTGTGGAGCGCGGCGAGCGACGACGCCCGAACGAGCGCGATCCCATGGATCACCCGCGGCTGGCGGTCGCAGCGCGTGGTCGGCGCGCAATGCGACCCGAAGATCATCGCCGCGTTGCCCATCGAGACGATCGTCGATGTGTGGGCGCGCTACGGTGCCGCGGGAGGTTCGCTCTCGCTGGCGCTGCACGGGGCCGAGCTTCGACGCATCACGGGAGACGAGGGGCTCTCGCAGATCAGCGAGGCGCTGTTCGCCGCGCTGGATCAACGGTAGCCACGGCGTCGATCGAGCCGTTGGCAGCGGGCTTCATCGCCGCGTCGAGCTCGGCTTCGAGCTTCGCGAGCGTGCGCCGCTGGCGGGCGCGAACGACGGCGAGCGTGACGGTGACCGCGGGCCACAAGAGAAAGAACAGCGACGCGTTGGCGTCTCGATAGGTCATATGCAACGCGTTCGCGAAACGGATCATGAAGTCCACGCAGACCGCATACAAACCCATGCCGATCGCGTCGATCATCGCCCGCCTCGCGAGGCTTCGAGCTGGGCCTCGAGCCAGACGATGCGCCAGCGCTGGCGCCAGACCGAGACCCAGAGCGCGTACATGAGCGCGGGCCACGCGAGGCAGAACACGACGATGTTGGCGATCCCGTAGCCCCGAAAGCGGTCGCGCGAGAAGAGCGCTCCGAGCGCGTAGAGGCCGCGGATGGTGGCGCCGAAGAGGTAGCGATCGCCAGTGATCACCGCGGGCAGCGCGGGGCGATGCGAACAACGGTGGTTGTGGCACGCCCACGTGCAGCGATCGGCGCGGCGGGCTTCTTGCGGGATCGCGCGACGGCCGATCGGCGCGGCCGGCGGCCACGCGACCACGGCGACCAACAGCACCCACGGAAGCACCAGCGGCGCGACCCAGGTCCACAACCAACGCAACACCGCGACGCTCACGACGGGGCAGTATCGCAGCGATCGGGTCGGCGCTTCCACACACCCCCAAGCGCGGTCCACAATGACGCTCGTGCGTCCCTTCATCGTCGCTACAGCGCTGGCGCTGTGTACACCGAGCGCGCTTGCGCAGCGCGCCGACGCTCGATCGCCTGGCGCGGACCCGAGGGTCTCGCTCGCGGCCGAGAGCAACCCGAGGACCGAGCCGATCACCATCGTCGACGGCATCGCCGCGTCCGTGGCAGCCACGGTCATCGCCGTCCCGACAAGCATCGGACTGGCCAACGCCATGACGAGGTTGTCGCCTGATTTGCTGGGCGGAGGCATTCCAGCGCTGTTGTGGCTCGGCTTCGCGCCGCCCTTCGCGGCGCACGGCCTCGCGGTGCTCGCGATGAACCTCCACGAGCCGGGCCGCTACAATCTCTGGCCGACGATCTTCGCGACGCTGCCGGTGCACTGGGGCGCGCTGGCGGTGGGCGCGCTCTCGGGCGTCTGGTACGGAAACCCCGCGAACCTCGCGCTCTTCACGCTGGTCGAGTCGGTGCTCTTGCCCTCGGTGGCGGTGACGCTCTCGTGGGTGACGCGCAGGCCTCCGACGTCGCCGCGTGCGAGTACACGAAGCGCGCGACGCGCGCCGATGGCGGTGGTGCCTGCGGACCGCGCGCCGCTCGTTCGCGCAGCGCTCGACGCGAGGGCGTTGGCTCCGCAAGCGATGGCCAGCGGGGCGCTGGTGGTGCCAGTCATCTCGGGGAGCTTCTGAGCCATGATCAACGGAGCCATCAAACCCGTCATGAAGCGAGTATTTCCTGCGATTTCTCTGCTGATCGTGACGACGACGAGCGCGTTGTCCGCGGCGCAGAGCGCGTGTCCGGCGTCGGTGACGTACCCTTCGGCCGAGTGGCCTTCGCGCGCGAGCGAGGTGGCCGCGCAGCGAGCGACCGAGATCGCGGCGCTCGAGCAGTACGCGTTTACGCTCACGGGCGAAGACGACGAGCGACGGGGGATTCGCACGGACGCGGTGCTGATCATTCACCGCGGGCAGCTCGTGTACGAGCGCTACGCGCGCAGCTGGACCGCGGATCAGCCGCACTACGCGTGGAGCATGACCAAGAGCCTGATGAACACGCTCACGGGCGTGGCGGTCGGCCGCGGATACCTCTCGATCGACGACTCGATCTGCCGCTGGATGCCGTACCTGCCGATGAGCCAGTGCGCGGTGAAGATCCAGAATACCCTGGAATTCTCCACGGGTTTCAACTGGCGCGAGACCTACGAGAACGCGTCGAACCAAGAGAGCTCGGTGCTCGCGATGCTCTACGGAGTCGGGAGCGCGGACGCGGCGAGCTTCGTCGCGAGGCACCCGCTGAGGGACGCTCCAGGGACGACGTACATGTACTCGTCGGGCGACACCAACGTGCTCTCGCGCGCGGTGGATCGGGCGTACACCGCGGCGGGCGAAGACGCGGACTACCCGTGGAGACACGTGTTCGAGCCGCTGGGGATCACGTCGGCGACGCTCGAGCGCGACGCCACTGGTACGCCCGTCGGCTCGTCGTGGTGGTACGCGACGCCCAGGGATTTTGCCCGCTTCGGCTACTTCTTGCTCCGCGACGGCTGCTGGAACAACCAGCGCATCCTCCCGGACGGCTGGGTCGCGGCGTCCACCGCGGTCAACCCTGCGATCCGCATGCGCAGGCTCGACGCGGACGCCGACGACGTGCAGGGCCGTCAGTTCTGGCTCAACAAGCCCATCCCCGAGCAGAACGTCACGACGCCTTGGCCAGGGGTGCCCGAGGACGCGTTTGCGGCGAGGGGGCACTGGGGGCAGTCGATCACCGTGGTTCCGTCGAGGGACGTGGTGATCGTGAGGATGGCCGACGACCGAGAGAGAGTGTTCGAGTTCGCGCGGTTCATCAACCTCGCGCTGGAGGTGGCTCGATGAAGCGCACGATCCTCGCCGCGGTGACGCTCGCGCTCGCCGGCTGCCCGGGCGACCCTCGCCCGTACAACAACCACGACCTCGCGCTGCTCACGTCGTACGCGGCCAAAGAGATGTGCTCGTGCGTCTTCGTGATGCGCAAAGACGAGCAGTTTTGCCTGCGATTTACCAGGGCGAGCCCCAACCTTCGCACGGTGCGCGTCGACCGCGAGCGACGCGAGGTCGAGGCGCAGGCGGTCCTCGCGTGGGGCGCGCGCGCTCGCTACATCTCTGCCCGCGAAGGGTGCCGCTTGCTGCGTTGACCGCTCAGCGATCGTCGACGCCGGCGTCGTCCACGGCCATCACGGGCCGGTCGATCTCGGTGTCCTCCCGCGCCGCGGCGGGCAGGACGATGCGCGTGGTCTCTTCGTTGATCGTGTGATCGACGCGCGAGGCCTCTTCGCTCGCGGCGACGACGTCTGCGACGACGAGGGCGGGCATGCTGATGGTGCGCTCGGCCATGCGACCGCGCTCGATCCAATCGTCGTACGCGTCGAGCGTCGGTCCGAGCGCCGAGCGAAGCAGCGCTTCGAGCGCGTCGTCCGCGGCGCCTTTGGCGCGCAGCGCGCGGGCGCAGCCGAGGGCGGCGGCCGCGCGGCCCGAGCGCACGAAGGCGCGGCCGAGCAAGGGCAGCACCTTCACGTCGTCCGCGCCGAGCGCGAGCGCGCGGCGAAGGGGCCCGATCGCTTCGGAGTCTCGCTTCTCGTCGAGCATCGAGCGCGCGAGCGCGAGGTACAGCTCGGGCGCGGCCTCTCCGTCGAGCGCGTACTGCAGCGACAGCCGAAGCACTTCGTTGCGCTCGTCGTGGCGGTGCAGCTGCGAAAACGCCTCGGCGAGCGTGCCGAGCGCGCGCGCGAGCCGGGCGCGCGTCGTGCGATCGAGCGCTTGTCCTTCGGCGGTTCGATGAAACACCGAGAGCGGCGCGAGCCACGCGACGAGGCGAGCGACCGCTTCTTCGGGGCGGCCTTCGTCGAGCGCGACCTTGGCGAGGTCCGCTTGCGCGAGCTCGATCGCGACCTGTCCGCGCCCGGCTTCGCCCTGCAGCACCTCGACGACGCGCTGGCGCAAGAAGCGCCGCAGCTGTTTGAGCGCGACGACCTCTTCGATGCCGTCGTGCGCGACGACCACGCGCGCGTCACCTTCGGAGCTCACGCGCAGCTCGCTCAGGCTGAGACCGAACAACGGAGCCAGCAACAGGGTGCGGGCTCCCACGTACGCGCGCACGCCGTTGGCGTCCGTGTCGCTTTGGGGCATCGCCGCGGTGGGCTCGGCGTCGCCGACGAGCGCGGCGAGCACGGCGGTGCGCAGCGTGGCGACAGAGCCCTTGGTGACATCGCCAGAGAGCTCGATCTTCGCTTCATCGGGCGAGTCGATGGGGGCGCGTTGGCGGACCCACGTGAGCTCGCTCACCGAGCCGGCGAGCTTGTCGCTCTGCACGGCGCCGATGCGAAATCCCGCAGCGAGCGCGAGGGCGACGAGGCCGTCACCGAGGTAGTTGGCGAGGCGCTCGAGCGGGGCGAAGCTCGCGACGACGCGCTCGTACCAACCGTCTGCACGCGTCGCGGAGAGGTCGATATGGCGGTCGTCGCGGTCGCGCACGCCTCAGGCCCCCTCGCGCGCGAGCTTCTCGCGGTACCACGCGATGGTGCGCAACAGACCGTCCTCGAGGTCGACCTGCGCGCGAAAATCCAAGAGCTCTTGCGCCTTGCGGGTGTCGGGGATGCGCAGCTCGACGTCGGCGAAGTTCCACGGGACGAACTCGATGGCCGAGCGCGACTCAGCGAGGCGCACCACGAGGCGGGCGAGCTGGTAGATCGTGACCGACGAGCGGGCGTTGCCGATGTTGAAGGCCTGGCCGACGGCCTCGTCCTTCTCCATGCAGAGCAAGATCGAGTCGACGATGTCGTCGATGTAGCACCACGCGCGGATCTGATCGCCGTCGTTGTGGATCTTGATCGTCTCGTTCTTGATCGCGCGGGTGACGAACGCGTGGACCGCGCCCTCGCCGACCTGGCCCGGCCCGTAGATGTTGAACGGACGGATGCTCACCGTCGGGACGCCGAACTGCTTGTGATAGTTGTGCGCGAGGTGCTCGGTCGCGAGCTTGGCGACGGCGTACGTCCAGCGCGCTTCGCCGACGGCGCCGAGCTTGGTGGCGTCGCCTTCGCTCACGCGGTAGGCGTGCGTGCCGAACACTTCGGACGTGCTGAAGTCGACGAAGCGCTTGCAGCCGCCCTGCTTGTGCGCGGCGCGCAGCGCGTTCATCGTGCCTTCGAGCGCGATCTCCATGGTGAGCACGGGGTTCTTGAGGACCGTGTCGACGCCCGCGATCGACGCGAGGTGCACGACGTAGTCGCAGCCCTTCATGGCTTCGGCCATGGCGTTGTAGTCACGAACGTCGCCTTGAACGAGCTTCACGTTGGGGTGCTTGTCGAGCCCCGCCGCCGCGAGCGCGTTGCGGCGAAGCAGGTCGTACACCACGCATTCGTTGTTCTCGCTGAGTCGTCGAACGAGGCCGGTGCCGATGAAGCCCGCGCCGCCGGTGAGAAAGATTCGTTGTCCTGAGAGCATCGTAGGGCGCGCGATGATGGCACAGTCGCCTCGCGCGCGATACGGACTCTTCGGCGCCGACGATTTCGCGAGAACGCATGGATTTCGCGCGGCGGGTGTCTCTGCCCGGACGTGCTAGAGTGCTTTCAAACGCCCGCAACGCCTCTGGAGGTTGTCGCTCACATGGGGATCCTGGACCGCTTCGCCCGCTCGCTCAAAGCCAACGTCAACAGCCTCATCGACAAGGCAGAAGACCCCGCGAAGGTCATCGCTCAGACCATCGAGGACATGCAAGACGAGCTCAAGAAGGCCAAGCAAGAGCACGTTCAAGCGCTCGCCTCGGTCAAGCAGCTCGAGCGCAAGGTCGCCGACCACGTCAAAGAGTCCGAGGAGTGGGAGCGCAAAGCGATGCTCGCCCTCGAGCACGGCGACGAGGACCTCGCCCGCGAAGGGCTGCGCCGCAAGAAGAAGTCTGAGGCGGACGCGGTCGAAGCGGATCGCCTGCGCGGACAGCAAGCCACGTACGCCGAGGAGATCAAGAGCTCGATCGACGCGATGGAGAAGAAGGTCGAGGAGCTCAAGGCTCGTCGCTCGTCGCTCGCCGCCGCGGTGGCTCGCTCGCGCACGACCCCTGGCACCGACGCCCTCGGCGACTCGTCGGGCGCGGCCACGCCGGCCCTCGCCCGGCTCAAAGAGATGCAGGACAAAATCGAGAACCTCGAGGCCGAAGCCGAGGCGCACGACCTGCTCGAAGACCCGAAGAAGGCGGACCTCGAAGACCGGTTTCGCAAGCTCGAGAAGGGCGAAAAGAAAGACCAGTTGGACGACGAGATCGCCGCACTCAAAGCACGGCTGAAGAAGTAATCTCTTCGCCCTGCGCATGGATTGCTGGATCGTCGCACTCAGGGGGGCCGAAGACGCGTTGGTCGAGGCGCGCGCCGTGCTCGGTTCGCCGAGCGGCTGGGTCGACAGCCTCGAAGCGTTCTTGTTCGAGACGCTCAGGCCGTCGGACGCCGCCGAGCGGCTCGCGCGGCTGCTGCCCACGGTGCACCAGGGCCTGGCCGGTGCGGTCGCGCTCGAAGGCGACTCGCCCACCGAAGCGAGGCTCCGCGCGGCGGCGCTGGCGTGCGCAGCGGCAGAGGGAGAGCTGCTGGTCGACTACGACTCGCGGCTGCGGCTCGAGCACGAGCTGGTGTTGGTGCGCCCGAAGGTGCGCGACGGCTGGAGCTTGCCCTGCGCAGCGGCGGCGCTCGCTCCGCGCGCAGCGGATCGCCACGCGTGCAGAGAGCTCGTGCACGAGCTGCCGACGCGGCCAGCGTTCATCGCGAGGCAGCGCGAGCTCAGCGCGCTGACCGGGGCGCTCAACCGAGGCAGCCCTGTGATCGTGCGCGCCGTGCCCGGCGCAGGCGCCGCGAGGCTCATCGAAGAGGCCGCGACGCAAGCGGCGGTCCCTGCGTTTTATCTTCCGGGAGACATCATCGCGGGCGGTCTGGCAGCCTTCGAGCGCGCGCTCGAGCGCTGCCCCGCGGACGCGTGGGTGATCGCCGACCCCGTCTCCAAGGCGCACGCCGAGAGCTTCGCGAAGGCGATCGAGCGCATCGCCGCGAAGCGCCCGGTGATCGTGCGCATCAGCGACGAGTTCGACCTGCCGCTGCGCGCGCCGCCCGAGGGGATCACCGTCGGCCCGCTGCGCGACTACGACGCGCGAGCGCTCGTGCAAGTGATGCTCGAGGGCGCCCACGACGCGGCGATCGACAAGCTCCTCGCGCGCCGCGGCGGCTTTCTGCCGGGCAAGATCGTCGAAGCCGTCCGCGCCGCAGTCCAGCTCGGCACCGTCGTGCGCGACAAGGACGGATGGAGCTTGCGCGCGCGGCGGTCGCTCAAACCTGCGAATCGCCCGGCGGACCTCGTCTCGGCGCGCATCCACGATCTGCCCGAAGCGCTTCGCGAGGCGCTTCGGGCGCTCTGCGCGCTCAACGACGGGCGCAGCACGCCGACCGCGCACGCGCTGTTGCGAGGGCTCTTTACGGGCTCGCCTGAGGCCTCGCTCGACCGGCTCGCGAGGCTCGCGCTCGTGCACCACGCGGACGATCGCATCCGCATCGACGAGTCCGTTCGGCGGGCCATCGGCGCAGCCAACGCGCGAGCGCTCAAGCTGCTCGAGTGCGGAGCGGCCGCGCACGCCGCGCAGGCTGAGCGATTTCTCTCCGTCGATCGCCCCCGCGACGCAGCGCTCGCCTTCGCGCAGGCCGCGCGCTCGGCGCTCGACGCCGGCGCGCACGCCTCGGCGCTGCGCTACCTCGTGCTCGCCGCGCGCGACTCGGATCAGCCCGAGATCGCAGCGACCATCCGCGCCACGATGAGCGCGCTCGGACCCGCCGTCACCTTCGAAGCCGTCGGCGCCCGCGCGCGGCCGAGCAAGGTCCGCACGTTCGATCCCTTCGCGCTCGAAGCGGCGGCCGCGCAGCTCGAGAGCCGCGACGACAGCGACGGCGCCTCGCGGCTGCGGGCGCTCGCCGAGCTCGTCCGCGGAAACTCTCAGCGCGCAGTGCAGCTCACCGCCGCGAGCGCAGACGAGTCCTCTTCGAAGCTCCAGCTCACCGCAGCGCTGGCCCAGGCGGCGTCGGGCGACGCGCAGCGCGCGGTGCGCTCGTGCGTCTCGGGGCTCGCCATCGCGAGGCAGCGCAACGACTCCGCAGGCGAAGCCGCGGCCCTCTCGCTGCTCGCCTCGCTCTACCGCGCGTTTGGTCGCGACGACGACGCGCGCTCGATGGCCGACGCTGCGCGAAGGCTGCTTCCGGCCACGAGCCCTGCGTAGCGAGCGCGCTCACTTCGGCGATGCAGCACCAGCGCACGCCGCGAGCGCGCGAGAGACATCGATCGACACGAAGCTCGACGCCATCAACGATGCCGTTGACCGCGCGCGCAGCTCGCAGGCGTTGGTGAGCACCTGCACCATGAGCGCGTCGTCTGCCGTTCGAGAGAGCGCCGCGGCGACCTGCGCTCGGTCGCCGAGCGCGACCGCGCCCACCCCGCGCGCGAGAAAGCCCGCCGCGAGAAAGGTCGCTGGCGTCTCTCCCCGATGCGCCGACTCCCACTGAGACCAGCGCTGCCGCAGCGCAGACTGCTCCTGCGCGCCGAAGTCGCGCCCGCGCGTGTAGGCAGGGTCGTGGTGGTTGGTCATCAGCTCGAGCGCGTCCTGCACGGGCCGCGCGTTGGCTCCGCTGTGCGCGACGTCGAGCCACGCGAGCCACGCGGGCAGCGACTCGATCGCGTGCAAACGGCCGAGCGCCCACGCGATCCCGTACGCGCGCTCGTCGTGCGCCACGGGGATCGCCGCGACGAGCGCCGCGCGCGACGGGCCATCGATCGACGCGAGCAGCGCGGGGTTCGACGCCAGCCACTGCGCAGCGTCCGTCGCGGGCTTGCGCGCACCAGCGGCGATCGCGCGCACGAGCACCGAGACGCGCGCGGCGTCGGTGCGCGCCGCGATCCAATCGCTCAGCGAGTCGGTGATCCCTCGCGCGGCTGGGTCGTCGAGAGCGACCGCTGAGCAGCCGCCTTCGAGCTGTCCTTGCGCAGAGAAGAAGACCACGTACCGCTGGCCAGCGACGAAGCTGTCACCCGAGAGCGGGTTGGTCCGCGCGACGATCGAGCGCGGCGTCAACGAGCCGAGCAACGCTCGCTCGACGGTCAGCTGCTGCACAAACGCCAGCGACGCCCGAGGGCGTCCCGCGCGGACGACGAGCACCCGAGCCGCGCGCGACGCGCTCGCGAAGGCGTTGCCAGGCGTGCAGTCGGCGCGCGCGTCGCGAGCAACGGTGCCGAGCGAGAGCGCGAAGAGGGCGTTGAGAGCGAGCGCGGCGCGGGCCATCACGTGGGATGGTACGCGGCGGGGTGGCGGAGCGCTCCCTCCGGAGGCGACGCTCAGCGGCGATCGTTGCGCTTCGATGCGCGGGCGACGCCGATCGCGATCAGCCCGAGCAGGCCAGCCGTCGCGGGGGCGTTGATCATCCGCACGTTGAACGCCGCGCCGCTCGCCAGACACCAGGACGAATCGACGAGCGCCCACGCCACGATCGACGCGACGCATGCCGGCACCGCCCACGGCTCTGCGCGGCGCGCGGGTCCTAGCGCGACGCCCAACATCATCGCGAAGTGGCCGAACGTGCTGCCGCCGATGGGGCCGAAGAAGCAGAGCGAGAGGTCCCGCGCGCCGCGTTCGGGCAGCGCCGCATGGGCACCACTATTCAAGAGAGCCCGAAACCAAGGGTCGAAGAGCGCAGACGCGCCGCCGAACGCGATCGCGAGGCCGCTGAGCGCGCCCAGCGTCGAGGCGGCGACCAACCACGGCGACGCAGCGACGCCCGCCGCAGGCAGGGCCCGCTCGCCGACATAGCTGCGATCGATGGCGCGAGCGCGGGCGAGCGCGAGGCCGACGAAGAGCATCGGCGCGCCGTTGATCATCACGACGTTCGGCCACGCGCCGAAGAGCAGGGAGGACGCGCAGTCGACGAAGAACCAAGACAGCAAGCCGACGGCGGTGAGCTGCCGCGCGCTCGCTTCGGGCGTCTGCCCGCGAGCCCACTGCCAGGCGATCGCCGCGTGGAGCGACCACTTTCCGACGATGCTGCCGCCGGTGATTCCGGCGAGCGTGGCGGCGAGCCGAGGGTTGCGCGCGAACGTGTCCGAGGGGACGCCCGCACATCGCTCGATCGCCGAGCGGTACAGCGCGAACAGCGGCGACGCCAACGCCCACGGCAAGAGCACGCCTAGCGCGATGAAGAGCAGCGACGCGGCGAAGATCCACCGCGCGACAGCGCGTTGTGTGTTTACCAATGCAGCCTCTTCGACGCTCGTGCGACAGCGCGCCTCGCTCGCTCGACCACACAGCCCTGCACGTTGGACCGCGCGACGACCCGCGCTCGTGATGGACCGGACGAGCGCCGCGGAGCATAGCGCTGCACGCTCGACACAGTGAGGCGGGGATGCGAGCGCGCTGCGCGAAGCGCGCGCGTGCGTGCAGGGCAACAGCACGGCGGACGAGCGGCGCGCATCGTGCACCAGCGTCGGGATGGCGAGCAGACGCGCTCGCCGCGAGCCAGAGCGCAGCAGCACGTCGCGTGCGGCTGGACGCTGGCCCGGATTCGCGGGCGATCCGCGACAGAAAGACAGATCACGATGAAACAACAACTGCGGACGGCCCTGCGCTTTGCAGCGGGGCTCTTGACGATGACGGCGGGCTTCGCGCTCGGCGGATGCGGAGCGATCGACAACGTGTTCGACTGCAACGCGGTGTGTACGCGCTACCGCGACTGCGTCGACACGACGTACGACGTCGGCGCGTGCCGCTCGCGCTGCGACACCAAGGGCAACGCGTCGGCGGCGGGCCGAAGCGAGGTGAACCGATGCGAGGCTTGCCTCAACGGTATGTCCTGCGTCGGGAGCGCCTTTCAGTGCGGCGTGCAGTGCAGCGGGATCGTCCCGTAGCGCTCGCTGCAACCATCCCTTCGAACGGCGCGCACGTCGAGCGCGCAGAGCGGAGCAGCGCGTGAGCAAGCCAGACTTTCTCGTCGTGGGCAGCGGACTGGCGGGCCTCGCGTTCGCGGCGCTCGCGGCGCGCGCGGGGCGCAGCGTCGTGGTGCTCGAGGCGCACGACAAAGCCGGGGGCTACGGTCACACGTTCTCGGTCGGCGCCCACCAATTCAACGCCCAGCTCCACTACGTGTGGAACGTCGGCGAAGGCCGCACGGTGCACCGCTTTCTCTCGCGCCTCGGGCTCGTGGAGTCGGTGCCCTTCGTGCGGCTCGACCCGACCGGGTACGACCACATGCGCATCCCTGGATTCGCGCTGGATATTCCCTCGGACTTCGACGAGCTCGGGCGGCGGCTCGCGGCGCTGTTTCCGTCGCACGCGGGGTCGCTGCGCGCGTTCGTCGCGGAGGTGCGCGCCACCGACGACGAGCTCGAATCGATCCCCTCGTCCGCGCGCGAGCTGCACCTGATCGCGCAGGGCCACGGGTATCGCCGTCTCTTTCGCTATCGCAACGCGACGCTCGGCGCCGTCTTCGACCGGTTCGCGCTGCCGTTGGAAGCGCGCGCGTTGCTCGCCCTGCAGTGGCCAGACTTCATGCTGCCGCCCGCGAAGCTCTCGTTCTTCGCGTGGGTCAAGCTCTTCGCTGGCTACGCGCGCGGCGCGTACTACCCCGCGCAGCACTTCGAGCACGTGATCGACGAGCTCGTGCGCGTGCTGCGGACCAACGGAGGGCTGCTGTTTCTTCAGCGAAAAGTCACGCGGTTCATCGTCGATGGCGCGGGCGTGACCGGCGTCGAGGCCGAGCGCGTCGACGACAAAGGCGTCGGCACTGGCGAGTTCGAGCGCATCGACGCGAGCGCCGTCGTGTGCAACATGGACCCGCGCGCGGCGGCCTCGATGATCGGACTCGATCACTTCTCTCGCGCGGTGCGTGCGCGGCTCGACTACGAGTACTCCGCGTCGAGCTTCGTCGCGTACCTCTCGGTCAAAGACCTGGACCTGCGCGACCATGGCTTCGGGGCGTTCAACGTCTTTCACGGCTCGCACCCAGACCTCGACGCGGCGTTCGCTGCGATGCACGACCACGGGGACTACCGAGCGCCGAGCTTCGCGATGAGCACCCCGACCCTCATCTCCGGTGCCGACGGCGCCGCGCCCGAGGGACACCAGATCCTCGAGCTGCTCACGGTCGCCAACTACCAACGATTCTTGGAGAAGAAGCTCGACGATCCACAGGCCTACCGAGACGCAAAGAGCGCGATCCTCTCGGCGCTGCTCGACGTCGTCGCGCGCGAGTACGTCCCCGACATCCGCGAGCACCTCGCGCAGCGCACGCTCGGCTCGCCCACCACCTCCGAGCGATACGCGCGCGCGCCGCAGGGAAACTCATACGGCTCCGCGATGACCCCGGCGCAAGTGTGGCCGCGCAGGCTCGACTACGACACCTCGCTTCGAGACTTCTACTTCTGCAACGCCTCCGCGGGCTTCGCGGGTTTCGCGGGCGCCATCTGGACCGGCTGCAGGCTGTTCGCGCACCTCACCGGGGATGATCTGCTGTCGCGGGCGCGCTGAGCGTCCGCCCGCCCAGCCGCTCGGACACGGCCATCGCCGAGCGCACAGCGCCCTCGTGCAGACCGTCGCCGAGGTAGGCGCCTGCCCAATACGTGCGGCGCGCGCCATTGGCCGCGAGCAGCGAGGCGCGCTTCTCGAGCGCCTCGGCGCTGTAGCGCGCGACGTCGTGCTGCTGTCGATGCACGACTGTGGACGGGTCGATTTCGGCGCCCATGTCGAACGCCAGCGAATAGTGAGGAGGCGCGGCGCACGATAGCCCTGCCAATCGATTCAGATATGCGTTGTATCCGTGCCCGCCCTGCGCGAAGGCGAACAAGTCGAATTCAGTGAAGCCCTTCACGGCCCGGCGCTCGTACGGGCCAGTGTCGGTGTGCAAGACCGTGGTGATCTCGCCGCCCGCATAATCGCCGAACCACTCGCGCTCCTCTTCGCTCGCGTCGCGCAGCAGCGCGAGCACGCGGTGTGGCGGAACTGCGATCACCACCGCGTCGAATCGCTCGACGCCCGCGCCCGATCGCTCGACGCTGACCGACGCGAGCGTGCGCGAGACGCCCGTGACGCGCGCGTCGAGCACGACCTGCCCTCGCAGCGAGTCGCGGACGCGATCGACGTACGTCGAGACGCCGTCGGGCATGTGCGTCCACTCGCACCGCTCGAGAAAATCGCGCAGCATCGGGACGGCCATCGCAGCGGCGATGCCCGCGACCTGCTCGTAGTGCATCGAATACGCGTACATGAGCAGCGAGCGCATCCACGTCGAGAAGTCGTCGTCGGACAAGAATCGCTCGACCGAGACGCGCTCGAGCGCCGCGCTCGAAGCCGCTCGCGTCTGCGCGAGAAATCGTCGGCGCCGCAGCGCCGTCGGGATCAAACGCAGGGTGTCCGCTGCGTCTTCGAGCGCGCCGCCTCGCTGCATCGCGATCGCTACGGGGGCGTGCAGATGTCGTCCGTCGGCGAGGAGCAAGCTGGTGCTGCCGCCGCCGACGAGCGTCGGACAGGGCACGGCGAGCGCGCGCATCCACGCGTGAAACGCGGTGAACGTGCGCCGATCGAACTCGATCACGCCCGCGTCGAGGCGCAGGCCGGGGGCGAGCGCGGGGCACGGGACGTTTCCGCCGACCGTTCGCACGTGGCCGCCGAGCGCGGCGCGCTGCTCGAACAACGTGACGTGGTGCGCCTGGTCCAAGAGCCACGCTGCGGCGAGTCCGCTCGCGCCGCCGCCGATCACTGCTACGCGCATCGCGACGCGCGTTGCGGGGACCGTGCCGAGCGTCGCGCCTCGCGCGAGGACAGCGAGAGCGAGACGGCCCGTTTCGTGCGTTGTCATCGGCCTGTCTGCGAGGACCACAGACTCTGAAGAGTCGTCCTCCGAGCTCGCGTACCGAGTTTGCGCAGACGATGTCTGAAAGGAATCACTCGATGAAAAACAAAGAAGTCCACGGAAAGATCGACGCCGCCGCCGCCAAGGCCAAAGAGCTCGTGAACAAGGCGAGCGCGAAGTCCGAAGCGCTCGCCGCGAAGGTCGTCGACGGGGCCGAGACGCTCGGCAAGCGCGCGGTCGCCGCGGAGCACCGCATCGAAGAAGGCGCCGAGAAGGTGAGCGACACGGCGAAGGAGAAGGCGACGGAGGCGGCGCACGCGGCGAGCGAGGCGGCGCAGAAGCTCGCGCACGGCGCCAAGCAGCTGGCCAACAAGGCCGGGCACAAGCTCTCGGAGGCGGTCGCGAAGCCCGACGCGAAAGCGCCCTGAGATGGACGGCGAGCGGCGCGTGTCCGACGCGGGCGGCCGCGAGAAATCCAGTCCGGCGATGATCAACCTGCTCTTCGTCCTCGCGGCGATTCTGGTGATCGGCTGGGGCTACGGCTACTCGATGAACCTTCACCGCGGCGGTATGATTCACCTGCTGCTCGTCCTCGCGGTGATCACCGTGCTCGTGCGGGTCATTCTCGGACGTCGCGCGGTGTGATGCCGCGATGCGCGCCGAGGCTGCACAGTCGCGCAGAATTCGCCAGCCGGGCTGCGATGAAACCGTCCATTGCTGCGAATTCGCACATTGAATTCGCTGATCGGCGCGGACTCCGCTGCAATCGATGCGGCGGCGACGGCAAACGTTGACCGCGGCCCGACCCGAGGCGCACTTCTCTAGAGATGAGCGCATCGCGGATTCTGTGCGTCGATCACGACCAGAGCCACAACGACGCGCTGCGCGCGCTGCTCGCGGGGCTTGGCCACGTCGCAAAGACGACGGTCTCGCCGCTCCGCGCGCTCGAGCTCGCCGCGGCTGAGCCCTTCGACGTCGTGGTGACTCACCTCGCGATGACCGAAATGGACTCGATGGAGTTCTGCGAGCGCTTGCACGGAACGCAGCCCGACGTGCCGATCGTTGTGCTCACGGGACAGGGCAGCATGGAGGCCGTGGTCCGCGCGCTGCGCGCGGGCGCGTACGACTTTCTGACGAAGCCAGTCGAGCCGAATTTGCTGGCCGTTTGCATCGCGCGCGCGACCGCGCACCGACGGCTGCGGATGGAGGTTCAGCAGCTGCGGCGCGTGGTCTCGGACCGGGCGGCGCAAGACGGTCTGGTCGGTGCGAGCCCCGCGCTCGAGCAAGTGCGCGACCTCGTGTCGCGCGTCGCGCGCAGCGACGCGTCGGTGCTGATTTGTGGCGAGACGGGGACGGGCAAAGAGCTGGTCGCGCGGGCGCTTCACTCGATGAGCGAGCGAAAGAGCCGCGCGTTTGTCGCGATCAACTGCGCCGCGGTGCCGTCGAATCTGCTCGAGAGCGAGCTGTTCGGCCACGTGAGAGGGGCGTTTACCGACGCTCGCTCGACACGGCGCGGCCTCTTCGTGGCGGCCTCTGGGGGCACGCTGTTTCTCGACGAGATCGCGGAGATGGCGCTGCCGATGCAGACCAAGCTGCTGCGCGCGCTGCAAGAGCGCACGGTTCGGCCGGTCGGTTCGGACAGCGAGGTTCCGTACGACGCGCGCATCGTGTCGGCGACGCACCGCGACCTCGAGGCCGAGGTCGAAGCGGGCAGATTTCGGCAGGATTTGTACTTTCGTATCAACGTGGTGAGCGTCACGGTCCCGACGCTGCGCGAGCGTCGAGCGGATATCCTCGCGCTCGCCGAGCTCTTTCTCGCGCGCGCCACCGAGCGCAGCGGAAAGACCGGAGTCAGCCTCTCGTCCGAGGTCGCCGAGCGGCTGATCGACTACGACTGGCCAGGCAACGTGCGCGAGCTCGAGAACTGCATCGAGGGCGCGGTCGCGCTCGCGCGCTTCACGCACCTGACCATCGAAGACCTCCCAGCGAAGATCCGCGCCTATCGATCGGACCGATTCGTCGTGGCCGCGGATGAGGCGCACGAGATCGTTCCGCTCGAGACGCTGGAGCAGAGGTACATCGCGAGGGTGATCAAGATCGTCGGCGGAAACAAAGCGCGCGCCGCCACCCTGCTCGGGCTCGACAGGCGGACGCTCTACCGTCGCCTCGAGCGATACAACGTCGAAAACTGACGCGCTCGCAGCGCCGCCACGCTGTGGCGTGATGGCGCGCTGCTGACCGCCGGCGCGTCGACTCCGAACGCCGCTTCGCGCAGTCGAACAGCCGCTGCTTCGCGCGTTGTTCGAGCGCGCGCGGACAGCTCAGCCACGGTTCGACGATTGCACACAACGAGCGTCGTCGTGATCGCCTTCAACCTTCTTGGTGCTGGTGGTCACGCGCCACTCCCTCGTGCCCGGCAGACCTTTCGTCTGAGCAGGGCCCTCACAAGCTGGAGCCAACGATGCAACTCGACAAGAACGCCAACACCTCGGTCCCCAACAGCACCACGCACGCCGCGACGCCCGTGGGTCAGCCGCTGATGACAGCGCTCTTTCGCGCGCAGAGCGACGCTGAGAGCGCCATCCACGCGCTGCAGAAGCGCGGATACCAAAAAGAAGACATCAGCGTGATGATGTCCGACGAGACCCGACGTCGATTCGCAGCAGAGACCAAGGGCGGTCCGAGCACCGCGGCGAAGATGTCCGAAGGCGCGACGATGGGCTCTGTCGTGGGCGGGGCTGCGGGCGCGATCCTCGCGGGGATTCTCGTCGTCGCGGCGCCGATCGTGATTCCGGGTCTCGGGCTGCTCGTCGCGGGGCCGCTCGTCGCCGCGCTCGCGGGCGCAGGAGCAGGAGGCCTCGCAGGAGGACTGCTGGGTAGCCTCATTGGCGTCGGCATCCCCGAGGCCCACGCGAAGGTCTTCGAGCTCGGTATCCGCGAAGGCGGAGTGTTGATCTCGGTGCAGCCGCGCACGGTCGACGACGCGGTCGCGATCGAGGCCGATTGGACTCGATGCCACGCCGAACGAGCGCGCGTCTGACCTCGCGGCGCGCTGCTGCAGCGAAGCACAGCACGCGCAACCACGCTGATCGCCGGCAGCACGCAGCGCCACCGAGCGAGCGAGGCCCACGGATTCATTCGCGACTCGACGGTCCGCTCTTGCCGATCTCTCGTGCAGCTCGTCGGTGACGGTCGAGCGCAGCGCACCACGCCAACGGTGGATTGGCGCTCGCGGCGCGCGGCGCCAACGGCGTAACGTCGCAGCTGTGTTCGCTATGGTCGCTCGCGCTCTTGGGCTGCTCTTGGTGCTCTGCGCGCTCACGAGCTGCGTGACGCCCGCCACCGCGCTGGTGGTGCGCGTCGACTCAGACATCGCCGACGATCGTCGCGTCGAGCTCACCGTCGCCGTCACCGCGGAGGGCCGTCGATTCGGGACGACCTCGGTCCTCTCCCGCGGCGTACGCGACGGAGAGTCGCCGCTGGCGTTTCCCTCGTCGTTTACCGTCGTGCCCAACCGCGCGCTGCCCGTGGAGTCACCGCTGCGCGTCACGCTCTCGGTCCGCGTGATCGCCCGAAATCAACGAGAGGCTGACGTGCGGTTCACGACCGAGCGAGTGCTTCGCTTCGAGCCGCAGCGCACACAGATGATCCGAGTATTTCTCGCGACGCGCTGCGCTTTGGTTCGCTGCGGACCGGGATCGACCTGCGACGCCAACGGCGATTGCATCGCCGTCGACGCGCCGAGCGAGGCCTGGGATCGCGCGAGCGAACCCGACGCGCGCGGCGCGGACATCGTGGCCGTCTGCGAGCCCGACTGCGAAGGTCGGGCGTGCGGTGACGACGGCTGCGGCGGCTCGTGCGGCGCGTGCCCCACCCTCGCAGGCGCGACCGTCTCGTGCACAGAGCGGGGACGATGCGAGGTGGCCTGCTCCGACGACTTTGGCGACTGTGACGACGATCGCAGCAACGGCTGCGAGACGCCGCTCGACACCGCGCTCAACTGCGGCGCCTGCGCCAACACGTGCGGCGCCGCAACCCCGCAGTGCATCGAGCGCGCGTGCGCTTCGGGCTGTCCCGACGAGCAAATTCGCTGCGGCGACGAGTGCGTGAGCCCGCTGACCAACGCCGATCACTGCGGCGCGTGCGGCCGCGCGTGCCCCGCGGCGGACAACGCCGCCCCCGCGTGCGTCGCGGGCCAGTGCACGCTCGTGTGCGCCGCGGACTACGCGGACTGCGACCGCACCGCGAGCAACGGCTGCGAAGCGGACCTGCGCGCGGACGTCGCCCACTGCGGAGCGTGCGGCAACGCGTGCAGCGGGGCGACCCCCGTCTGCGATGGCGCGATGCGGCGCTGCTCGAGCGGCTGCGCAGCGACGCAGACGCGTTGCGGAGCCACGTGCGCCGACCTGACCACCTCCCCCTCGCACTGCGGCCGCTGCGGCAACGCCTGCGCGTCCGGCGTGCACTCGACCCGCGTGTGCGCTGCGTCGTCGTGCTCGATCCGCTGCGAGGCCGGGTGGGACGACTGCGACGGCGTCGCCGCGACCGGCTGCGAGGTGAGCACTGTGTCCAATCCGCTGCACTGCGGAGGCTGTGGCGTTCGCTGCACGGGCACCGGCGTTTGCCAGGGCGGCGCGTGCGTCCGCGCGACGCAGGTCGCGGTGCGCACCGAAGGAGCGTGCGCGCTGCTGTCCACGGGCGCCGTCCGTTGCTGGGGCCGCAACGACCTCGGCCAGGTTGGCACGGGCACGGCGGGCGCCAATCGCAACACACCCGCGGCGATCACTGGGGGGCGGACGTTTTCGGCGATCACCGCGCGAGGGAGCGTGACGTGCGGCATCAGCGGCGGATCTGTGTACTGCTGGGGTGATCTGTCGCGGGGCGCGCTCGGCACGAGCGGCGCTGCACCGGCAGCGAGCCCCACGTTGGTCGCGGGCGTGTCCAACGTCGTCGAAGTGAAGACGAGCGGGGCGACGGTGTGCGCTCGCAACGCGAGCGGCGTGGTGTGGTGTTGGGGAGAGACCGCGCTCGGTCAGGCTGGCGTGTATGGCCCCGCGGGCGTGGAGTCGCACATCGTCGCGCCGCGCAGGGTCGCCGTCGACGCCGCGGCCGAGCTCGCGATGGGCACGAGCTTCGCGTGCGCTCGAACGACCAACGGCGCTGTTTATTGTTGGGGCAGCAACGAGCTCGGCGCGCTCGGCAGCGCGAGTGCAGGCGCGAGCAGCGCGACGCCTCTTCAAGTCGCTGGGGTCTCTGGCGCCCTCGAGCTCGCCGCAGGCAGCGTGCACGCGTGTGTTCGTCGGGAGGACGGATCGTTGCGGTGTTGGGGAAGCAACCGCTCGGGCCAGCTCGGCGTGAACATGTCGTTCAACTCGTCGCCGCCGATCAGCGTGGCGCTGCCTGGCGTCTCGATCAGTCGCGTGTGGGCAGGCGGCGCTCGCACGTGCGTCGCAGCGGGCGCGCCCACGTTCAGCGTGTACTGCACGGGCGCAGGACCGTTGGGCGCCGGCGTCGCGACGCCGAGCCGGTCGTTTGTGTTGATTCCGTCGCTCGCTCGCGCGCGGGAGCTCAGCCTCGCGACGATCGCCTGCGCGGTGACGGCGCAAGAGGGCGTCGATTGTTGGGGCAGCAACCGCCGCGGCGGGCTCGGGACGGGCGCGAGCGAGTACACCGAGACGCCAGTCAACATCCCGTCGTTCTCTGCAGAGCAGCTCGAAACGTCGAACTTCTTGTTCGTCGCGCGCACTGGTCGCGCCGCGCACTGCTGGGGAATCAACGCCGACGGTGAGTGCGACCCCATCGAGTCGAGCGCGGTCGGGATCACCTCTGTTCCCGGCGTCGTCGAGCTCGCCGCGACGGGCACGCGCTCGATGTTCTTGCAGCGCGCCGTCGATGGCCCCGTGTCCTGGCAGGGCCAGCGCACGCCGACGACCAGCGCGGGCTCCGAAGGGACCCTCGAAGCCCCAGCGCGAGTCCGCGCGGTCTCGAGCCGCGCGCACGAGACGTGCGTCATCGTCGGCACTGGCGCGACCGCCGCCGTGCACTGCGCAACCGGCTCTCTCAGCGCCACG
Source organism: Myxococcales bacterium (assembly GCA_013298625.1). Lineage (GTDB taxonomy): Bacteria > Myxococcota_A > Polyangia > Polyangiales. Next base: position 34,754 of record JAAFIF010000062.1, on the reverse strand, counting down.
TTTTCGCTGGTTCCCAACACCACTGGAGCCTCGGCCATCAAGGTCGGAAGCGCGGGGCTTCGCTGCGCGCTGGTCGGCGGCGAGGTCCGCTGTTGGGGCACCTCCGCCTCGGGCGCGGTGTTCAACCGCGCTGGCGCGACGACGCTGAGCAGCGCCGTGCGAATCGGCTCGATCACCGACGCGAGGGACTTCTCCGTCGGCGCAGACGCGGTCTTCATCGCGCGCGCGACGGGCATCGTGTCAGCGATCGGAGACAACACGCGCGGCGCGCTAGGCGTCGGCGATATCGCGCCTCGCCCTGGCGTCGTCGCGGTGCGAATGCCGTCCGCAGTGAGCGCGGTGCATGACATCGAATCGTGGTCTGGTCGAACGTGCGCCGCCGTCACGTACGGATCGCCGGCGCGCACGCAGCTGCTGTGCTGGGGCGCGGCGGGAGGCGAGTTCTTCTTGCCCGGCACGAGCCCATTCACGACGCCTGTCGTGGTGGCAAACAGCGCGAACGCGGACAGCGTCGCGCTCAACGGATTTACCGTGTGCTTTCGCCGCACGAACAACCAGCTCGCGTGCTGGGGCACGAACAGCTTGCTCGGCTTCGGCATCGATGGCTACGGGTACGCGTTCTTGCCGCGCGCGGTTCAGTTTGTTCCGCCGGCGTGAGCGATCGATCGACCGCGCTCGCGACGAAGCGACCGGCCCCGTGAATCGTCGCGCGATCAGCGGTATAGCGGTCGGCGCGATGGCAAATCCATGGGCGTTGTCAGCGACACAGCTCAAGCCGCTCGACTCAGCAGGGCTGCTCTTCTTCGCGCTACGCAACGCGCGCCGCGCCGCGCCTTGGTGGAGCGACGAGGCGCGCGAACGCTGCGAGCGGCTCTGCGCGCGGGTGCTCGACGCCGCACGAGATCAGCCTGTCGACGCGGCCGCGACGCGCGCGCTCACACGCTCGGTCCTCGACGCGAGCGCGGCGCAGGTGCAACGCGCGACGACCACAGAAGAGCCCCTGGTCCGAGCGACGAACTACGCCGTGTGCGCGCTCGACGCAGCGGTTGAAGCTGCGCTCGCCACCGAGCGACCGACGCGCGTGAAGGCCGTGATTCACAGCGCAAAGTACGGCGCCTCGCTGGTGCTCTCGCTCGCGCACGCGGGCGCGCTCGACGAGCAAGCCCCTCGCGCCGACGCCGTCGATCGCGCAGGCGACGCCGTGTGGAACGCGATTCGCTCGGACATCGTCCTCGTCGCGCAGCGCCCAGCGCAGCTCGATACCCTCCACGCGCTCGACGCCCTCGGTCCGCTCTGGGACGGCGATCCGCGCTGGGCATCCCCCGCGCGCCTGCGTCGCTGAGCGATTCACCCCACGGCTGTTGCTACCAGCGCACGATCACCCGCGCGCCGTGCGTCGACCGATCGAACATCGGCACCACCGCCACGCTCCGCGCGCGCTCTTCGGCGCCGCCGCGAGACACCGCGCCGACCACCATGAGCGCTGCGCCAACGCCCGCGACGGCGATCGACGCAAAACCCACTCCGGCGAGCGCGTCGAGCCCACCCTGCCCCGCGCGCGCCTCGGCCTGGCAGCTCTCGTACGAGGGATTGCTGGCGCTCACTCCGCATCGCGCTTCGAAGCCCGCGACCAGCGCCGCAGGGACCGCGAACCCCACGACCGTCCCGACGACCCCGACGCCTGCTGCGATGCCACCGCCCACCATCAACGGCGAGACGCCGCGCTGCGGACGTGACTGCGGCACCGATACACTCGCGCCCGTCTGCGACCCCGACGCGCTGCTCGACGCCGCCACCGCCGTCGTGCTGCGACCTCCGTCACCGCTCGCGCTCACCGTGGTCGCGCCGCCGCTCGACACCTGCGCGACGATCGGAACGAGCTCGATCCGAATCTCCGTCACGGCGCCGCTCGTAGCGTCGACGTCGCGACGAAACGGCTGCATTCCATCCGCCGTCGCTTCGATCACCAGTCGGCCGGCGGCCGCGAGCGTTGCGATGTTCCACTCGACCCGCGCGAGGGGCTGTCCGCCGACGAGCACCCGCAGGTTGGGCGGCTCGGTCGTCGGCGTGCGCACGACGATCTGCGCGCTGCGAGCACGACCGTCCTGCACCACGCGCGTGCACGTGGCGATGTGCACATCGCGTCCCACCGCGCGCTCGTCGCGACGAAGCATCGAGAGGCAGAGCTCCGCGTTTCCGATCGCTTCTACCACCATCCCTGCCGAGAGCTGGCACTCCGCGAGCAGTCGCCGCAACGATCCAGTGTCTTGAATGCTCACCGCGCGCTGAGCGAGCTCGGCGCATTGAGCAAACTGCCGCGTCTCCTGAGCGCGCTGCGCGTTGTCGATCATCGTGCGACGAATCGCGGCCTGGCGCGCATCCTCGGCCTGCGCTGCGCAAACCGAGGAGAAAGAGCCGACCATCGTCGCAGCCCCCAACGCCCATCGCAGCTTCGCGCCAACCGTCATGCTCTGCACCATGAACGATTCGTCATCGTCGTTCTATAGAGGTTTCTCTATTGGACCGCGCCTCGAGAGCCGGTCTCATCGTGATCGGCCATGAGCAAGCACCCTCTTCGTCGACCGACAGTCTTCGCGAGCCTCAGCCGCGCGCGCATCCCCGCGATCGCCGCAGCGAGCGCGCTCGCCGCAGCGTGCTTTCGCTACAACCCCGCGTCTCGACCCGACGTCGAGCAGAGCGACACCCCCGCGCGCGAGGCGAGCGCGACCGACGACGCGCGCGCAGACACCGCGACGCGCGACGACGTGAGCGCGATCGATGACGCTGCGCTGATGGACGCAGGCGCAGACGTCGAAGAGAGGGACGTCGCGCCCGACGCGCCGGCGATGGACGCTGCCACCGCCGATGTTGTCGCTGCGCCCGACGCCCTGCCCGACGCCCTGCCCGACGCTCTGCCCGACGCCCTGCCCGACGTGGGCGCTGACGCACGAGCGGACGCAGCCGCGTGCGTCCCGCGCGACGGCGGTGCGGACGCAGGCGTCGCCGTAGGCAACTGCGCGGTCAACAACGGAGGCTGCAGCTCGTTCGCGCGGTGCCAGCAGTTCTGCGACGGATCGCGGCAGTGCACCTGCGGCAGCGGGCTCACGCTCGGCAGCGACGGCGCCTCGTGCAGCGGCCTGGTGCTCGTGAGCAAGACCAGCATCGTGACCGCGGGCACCAACGAAGAGACCGCCAGCTTCGACTTGTCGATCACGCGCACGGGTCGACACGTCGCGTTCGCCTCGGTCGTCGAGAGCATTCCGAACACCCAGCGCTGCTTCGCCGCGGACATCGTCGCGAACTCGTTGACGGAGATCGGCGCCGCCCGCGACGGCATGGGCCGAATCTCGAGGCCGGGCGCGTGCTTCGCGCCGATGGTCACAGAGGACGCGTCCCGCGCGCTCTTCGTCGCCCGCGGGTTGCATCCTGCGGACCCAGAGGCGCCGCCGCGGTGGGATCCGTTGGACGTGCTGAGCGCGCGTTGGCCCTACTTCCGAGACAACGGCGGCGCGCCCACGCGGGTCAACACCTGGCGGGACCTATCGCCGACGCAGATCCACATCGAAGGCTTCAACCTCTTCAGGTTCGCCCGCGATGGTCAACGCATGGCGTTCTCCACGCGCACTCAAGTAGATCCCGTGCTGCGGCCTGGGGACACGATGGAGTTCTACTCCGCGTCGATCCCGATTCAGATGCACGAGCCGCTCTTCGAGAACGTCAACACCAACCGAACCATCCCCACGTTCTTCTCGACGCGCTTGAACTCTCGTGACTTCGACATCGCGGGCGACAGCCAGACGCTCGTGCTCGGCTCGGGCCGTCGTATCAACGGTGAGTCGAACCCCGGAACGGACATCTTCCTGCGCCGCATGGGCTCGACCTCGACCACCAACCCGACCATCAACATGACCCCCGTCGCGTCGGGCGACTCTCGCTGGCCCACGAGCTCGTTCGACGGCAACGTCGTGTGCTTCGTCTCCAACTCCGCCGGCGTCGGCGTTCCATCCGGCAGCGAGTACGTCTTGTCGATCGGACGCAGCGTTGCGCCGACGTTCTATCGGCTCGGCATCCCGATCCCGCCGGACCCAGTTTCGCCGTCCAACAGCGTCTCCGACGACGGCACGAAGCTCGTCGTCGCGACCAACGCCGCGTACTCGATCGCTGGTCAACCCGCAGACACCAACGGCGCGGTGGACTACTACCTCTTCGACATCTCGGATCCGTCGATGCCGCGCCCGATCCAGCGGATCAACCTCACCCGCAGCGGCGCGCAGCCGATGCTCGCGCACACCGCTGGCGTGCAAGCGAGACTCGCCGGCGACGGCAGCTCGGTCGCGTTCGTCACGACCCAGTCGCTCGTGCCCGAAGACGCCAACGGCGGCGGCATTGACGTCTATCTCCGCGTGTTTCGCTGACCGACTCGCTCAGCGCTTGCGCGACCCCGCAGCGTCGATCTTCGCCTGCAGCTGATCGAAGCGCGGCGAGCTCGCCTTCGCGCGCGCCAGCATCAAGTGCATCTTCGCGTTGCTCAGATCGCCCTTGTCCAACGCCTGCACGGCCTTGTCGTAGAGCGCCTGCGCCGCCGGAGGCAGGGGGATCTCAGCGACCGCTCCCGTGCTGGCGTCGGCGCCGGAGAACATCTCGTCCGCGCTCAGCCGCAGCGCGCCCTTCGCGCGCGCCACGTCGAAGCGCGCGCGAAGCACAGCGTTGGTGAGCACCCGATACGCCTCGCTGCCGCGCTTGAAGACCCGCAGCGCCTCGGGCTGCTTGCGCTCGTCGTCGACGTAGCGATCGGGGTGAAACATCAGCGCGAACTCGTGAAACGCGCTGCGAATCTCCTCGTGGGTCGCGCTCTTCGCCACGCCGAGCAGCGCGTAGTAGTCGAGCTCGTCGAGCTGCTCTCGCACGAAGTCGAACTGCTCGCTCGCGTCGCTCGCGTTCATCGATCAGTTTCCTCGCTGGCGCGCGGCCATCGCGCTGGCCTGGCCCTCGCCCGGCATGGTCAGCAGGTTGATCCGCGCCGTCGTCTGCAGGCCCGTGAGCATGTCGAGCGCGCGCACGCGCAGCGTCCCGTCCGCGTCGAGCTCGAACGTCACCGCGATCTTCACGTCGCCGCGCGGCGCAGGGCGCAGTCCGGTCAGCTCGAGCTCGCCGAGCGGCTGGTTCTCGCCGAACTTCGCCTGCTCGCCCTGCGCGATGCGAATGCGAACGTCCTGCTGATTGTCATACGCCGTCGCGAACTCCCGCGTCTGCTCGAGCGGGATCGTCGAGTTGCGCGCGATCACGAGCTGACTCAAGCCGCCTACGGTCTCGACCCGCAAGCTCTGCGGCGTCACGTCGAGCAGCAGCGGCGCTTGCATGCGCACCGAAGGCGACGGCGGCGGCTGCATCGGCGTCACGAGCGGCGGCATCACCTGCGACACGGGCTGTTGCTGCTGCAACGGTGGGCCAGCGTTCCACGGGGGAGGCGCGTAGTGCCCCGCGCTCGAGGGAATGTTGCCGGGCGCGGTCACCGTCCCCATGGGCGCGGTGGTGATCGCGGGCGCAGGCATCGGCGCCGCCGGCGGTGCAGGCGGCGGAGGCATCGGCGCATCGAAGCCCAAGTCCTCGTCGGTCAGCCCTTTCATCGACGTCAGCAGCGACGCGTCACCGAAGTTCTGCGTCGGCGGCTGATAGGCGATCGGCGCCGGAGGCATCGGCGGCGGTGGCGGCGCAGCGATCGGCGGCATCGGCGGTGGCGGCGGAGCCATCGCGGCGCTCGGCATCGGCGGTGGCGGCGGCGGTGGCGCTGCAGCCATCACAGCCGTGCGCCTCCCCACCAGATTGGGATTGCCCACCGGCGAGCTCGACGGCGGCAGCGGCGGCGGTGGCGGCGGTGGTGGCGGTAGCGGCGGCGTGGCAGCAGGAATCGACGCGCCGCCGAAGATGGGCGGCGCCTTCGCCGGGACCGCGACGGGCAGATCGCCCTCGTCAGCGTCTTCGATCAACGTCGAGATGCGCTTGAGCGTCGTGACGCCTTCGCCCTGCGGCTCGCTCGGGCCCTTCAACGAGCCGAGCACGGACGAGCCGATGGAGGGCTGCGTCGGGATGTGCGACCCCTGCATCGCGCGATATCGCTCGGGAATCTCCACAGCAGACGCATCCACCGCGGTGAGCGTCGGGATCTTCGACTCGACCTTGTTCACCAGCGCGGGCAGGTCCGTCGCGCTGAGCATCGGCACGGTCTTGGCGGCCAACGCAGACTGCATCAACGCGCCGCTGTGCATCGCCGTGGGCTCGTCACCGAACGCGTCGTCGAGCTCGGGACCGACCGGGATCGACTTGCCCGTGCTGCGCGGAACGCTGGGCAAATCCACGCCGTCGTCGTCGTCGAGCGGCACGATCGAGCTCGGGTTGACCGAGATCGACGGCTGCGACTGGCTCGAGTTCCAGGACATGTCGCCGGGCTTGGGAGGCACGATCGACGAGGTCGGCGCGCCGCCCGGCGCCAACGGCGCGGCCGGCGGAACAGCAGCGCTCGCGTGGGTGATCGTCCGCGTGCGCATCCTCGGCGCGGGCATCGGCGCAGCCGAGGGCGGCGCCGGCTCGCCCCGCACTGCGGGCATCGCATGGTCCGACGGCGACGAGGGCTTCGTCACCCCGTGCGGCTCCGTCGACGTGCGCGGACGCGCTTGCGGCGCCCCGCCCGGCAGCGCGACCGCGGGCAACGCCGCCACGCTCTCGTTGATCTTCACCGCCGGCAATCCATCGGTCGACAACGCGCTCGGAAGCGCAGCGCCCTTCGGCAACGGCGGCAGCACAGCGCCCTTCAGCGCAGGCAAATCCGAGACAGAGTGCCCGTGAGCACTCGGATCTGCATGCACCGGCGGCGCAGGCGGCGCAGGCGGAGCCCCGAGACCGCCCGCGATCCCGCGATTGGTGGACTTGATCGCTGGCAGGCCCGTGACCGACCCGTGCGGAGGCTCTGGCGTCGACACCGCGACCGGCGGCGGAGGCGGCGGAGCGGCGCCTGCTCCGCGGTTGATCGGCGCCCGTCCCGCAGGCCGCGGTGACACCGCAGGAAGCGCAGCGGTCGACACCGCGACGGGCAGATCCGCGCCACCACCGTAGCCCGCAGGCGGCGCAGGCGGCTGCAGCGCCGCAGGGCGCACCGCAGGCATCGCCGCGTCGGACATGCTCATGTTCGGCGCGAGCGGCGGCGCGGGAATCGGCCCTCCGATGCCCGCGGACATCGGCGCTTGCGATGGCGACGCTGGCGCTTGTGAAGCCGACGGCGGCGCGCCCGAAGGCGACTTGCTCGCCCGCGTTTGGCCTGTGATTTTCGTGCGCTTTCCGCCGAGCGCCTCGGCAAGCACCGCCGCGCCCATGCCGACGACGGTGTCCGGCGGCAGCGCGGTGTGCGGCTCGTTGCGAAAGAAATCCCTCACCGCGCGGCGCACCAGCGGGATCTGCGACGAGCCGCCGACCAAGATCACCGCCGCAAAATCGCTGGGCTTGAGCCCCGCGAGCTTGAGGGCCTCGGCGCTGACGTCGATCGTCCGTTGCACGAAGGGCTGCGCGACCTTCTCGAACTCCGAACGCGCGATGCGCGAGCGAAACTCCAGCGCCCTGCCGCCGGGGCCCTGCGCGATGTTGGCCACTTTGATCTGCGCGCTCTCGAGCGTCGAGAGGTCGATCTTCGCTTGCTCCGCAGCGGCGCGGAGCATCTCGTACGCGCGGCGGTCCTTGCGAGCGTCGAAGCGCAGCGCCTTGGACGCGCCATCCGCGAGGCCTTCGGCGAGCGCGATGTCGATGTCGTCGCCGCCGAGAAACGTGTCGCCCGCGGTCGCGAGCACTTCGAACACGTTGCCCGAGAGCTCGAGCAGCGTGATGTCGAAGGTGCCTCCGCCGAAGTCGAAGACCGCGATGCGCTCGCGTGTCCCGCGGCCGTAGCCGTAGGCGAGCGCAGCGGCGGTCGGCTCGTTGAGGATGCGCGCGACGTCGATGTCAGCGATCTGCCCTGCCAGCTTCGTCGCGCTGCGCTGCAGCTCGTTGAAGTTGGCCGGAACCGTGATCACAGCGCGCCCGATCGGCTGACCGAGCGCCGCCTCTGCGACGCGACGCACCTCGCGAAGCACGAGCGCGCTGAGCTCTGGCAGCGTGTGCGTGCCGGCGCGCGTGCGGACGAGCACCGACTGATCGGGCCCGCGCTCGAGCTGAAACGCAAAGCGGGCTGCGGCGCGGCGGACCTCTTCGGAGTCGAAGGGTCTGCCCATCAGTCGCTTCACCGAAAACACTGTGTTCTCGGGATCTTGCGTACGCGCGAGCCGCGCAGGAGCGCCGACGAGCGTCTGCCCGTTCGGAGCGAAGGACACGATGCTCGGGATCAGCCCGACGCCCTCGGCCGTGAGCAACACGCGTGGCTGTCCACCTTGCGCGACTGCGACGACGGAGTTCGTGGTTCCCAGATCGATGCCGACCGCGATCGGGTTTGTCATCTCTCTCACCTGTCAATGTACCGCGAGCGTGCGCTCAATGGTCGCGAGTTCTCCCGCGATCCAGCGACGCACGGCCCGCGCGAAAGGCCACATGTATCCGTAGTCCGGGCCTGTGAAGCGCCGGACGATCTCTTCGTGAAACGAGGGGTCCCTCGCCGCTTCGATTCCTTCGAGCTCCGCGACGCAGCGAAGGGTGACGGCGTAGGCCTCCCATTCGAGCCTCGCGCGACACCACGCCAGCCCCATCGGCAGCGGAACCAGCAGGTACAACAGCGCCATCCCGACGAGCCCGAACCGTTCGAACTGCCGCACGTGCACGAGCTCGTGCTCGAGCGTCTCCCACCGCCGACCGGGCGGCGTGCGATCCCAGTCATCGGGAACGTAAATCGTCCGGCCGATCGTGGTGACGTAGTCCGTCAGGTACGTCTGCATCCCGCCGAACGTCACGAGCCTGAGCGCTCGATCGATCAGCCGATGCAGCGACGAGTCGCCCTTGTAGACCACCGCGACGCGCTCGACCTCGATGCGTCGCATGACCTCGTCGAGCAGCGACTGCGCGCGCGGACCGCGGACCGAACGATCGGTGCTCGCGCTCATCGCGCCCGCTCCTCGCTGAAAAAACTCTGGTTGTTCGCGCGGTGGTTCATGGTCGAGGGCGCCTCGCTGAGTGTTCAAAACGCATGCACCGCGCTCAGCCACGGCCAGACCGAGACCGGGCCGTACGCGAGCAGCGAGCGCTCGCCGGCGATGACCAGCGCGCCGACGTCGACGGAGCTCCTGCGATTGTACAAGCGCACGCCGAGCGTCGCGTACGGCATCACCCTCGGCTGCGCGTTGCCGAGCAGCGTCCGCCTGCCGACCGTGGCGCTCGACTCGGCGACCATCTCCGCGAAGACCAGCGCTTGACCGAGGATCTTCACGCCGTCCGCGACGCGGTAGTCCGCGCTCACGTGCGCGAGGCCCCACAGCCCGCCCATCGAGATTCGCTGCGCGACGTGTGCACCGAGATGCACGCCTCCGCGATCGCCGAAGACCGAGACCAGCGGCCCGACCGCGCCCCACGCGCCGCCGCCCGCCCACGTGAAGCCAAAGAAGTCCCCGGCCTGGCTCGCCCCTGGATGCAGCGGAACCTGCGCCATCACCCACGCGCTCAGCGCCCACCCCGCTTCGCTGACGAGCGCGATCCGCGCGTCCGCCGCCACGCCCACGAGCGCGTACGGAACGCCCACGCCCACGTCCACCCGCCGGTGAACGCCGTATCGCAGCGACACCCACCCGAGCAGCGAGCCCACGCTCACCGCGCCGTCGCCGCGCTGCAGCGTGCGTGCGCCCGGCATCGCGAAGTATTGCCAGCCCGTCGGGTCCGGCGTTCGCGCGTAGCGCTCGGGCTCAGCAGGCGTGGCGGTGGGCGCCACCACGGGACCAAACGCGCTCTGCGTCGGTGCCGCGGGAGGCGGCGTCGCACTCGCGACGCTCGTCGGGGTCGTCGCGTCCGGTGTCGCGTCCGGTGTCGCGTCGGTCGAAGCGTCGGTCGCTGGCGAGCCCACAACCGCGTCGGGCACGGGCGCGCTCTGAGCGCAAGTTCGCCTGGGAATTCCCAGCAAACTCGCGCCCAACAGCGCCGCAGCGATCGCGATCGAGGCCCTCACGTGCGGCCATTGTCCGTTCGCAGGCGCTCGCGACGCAAATTCCCAGTATTCGCTCGCGCGACGATCCCACCCTCGCCTCGCCCCTCCCTCCGTGTCGCTCAGACCGGGGTCTCAGCGCTCGCAGGAGGCTCTGCAGGCGCCTCCCCGGGCTCCGTCGGAGCAAGGCTCGGCCGCGGCTCGCCGTCGACCGCCACGACCTCGACCCGCTCGATCGCGACGACCTTCTCGCCCTCGTTCACGTCGATGATCCGCACGCCTTGCGTGTTGCGGCCCGCGAGCCGCACCTGCGAGACAAACGTGCGCAGCATCTGTCCCTTGTCCGTCACGACCATCAGCTGATCGCCCTCGTGCACCAGCACCAGGTCGACCACGTCGCCGTTGCGCTCGCTCGCGTCGATCGCGATGATCCCCATTCCGCCGCGGCCCTGGCTGCGAAACTCGCTGTTCTCCGTGCGCTTTCCGAAGCCCTTCTCGCAGACCGCCAGCACCTGCTGCGAGGCCGGGTCGTCCACCACGCGCAGCGACACCACCGCGTCGCCCTCGCGAAGCTCGATGCCCTTCACGCCGCGCGAGTCTCGCCCCACCTGACGAATCTCGCTCGCCGCGAAGCGAATGCTCATGCCCTTGCGCGTGCCGATCAGCACCTCGCGCTCGGCCGACACCACGATCGCCGTGAGCAGCTCGTCGCCCTCGTCGATCGCCACGCCGATGATGCCCGTCTGCCGGATGTTTCCGTACGCCGTGAGGTCCGTGCGCTTGACGAGGCCCTTCTTCGAGCACGTGACCAGGTCGAGCCCCTCTTTGAACTCTTTGACCGGCAGCGCCACGGCCACGCGCTCGCTGTCCGCGAGCCCGAGAAAATTCACGATCGCCTTGCCGCGCGACGCGCGCGCAGCCTCGGGAAGCTCGTAGATCTTCTTGGTAAACGCCTTGCCGTTGTCCGTCAGAAACAGAATCGAATCGTGCGAGCTCGACACGAAGATCTGGTGCACCCAGTCCTCGTCGCGCACGTCCATCCCAGAGCTGCCCTTGCCCGAGCGGTTCTGCGCGCGGTAGTCGCTCAGCGAGACGCGCTTGATGTAGCCCTTGTGCGAGAGCGTGACGACCACCTCGTGCTCGGCCACGAGGTCGGCCATCGAGATCTCTCCGTCCATCACCTCGAGCGACGTGCGTCGCTTCTCGCCGAACTTCGCGCGGATCTCTTCGAGCTCTTTCTTGATCACGCCGAGCAGCACCGCCTCGTCGCCGAGCACGCTGCGCAGCCACGCGATCACGTTGGACAGCTCGCCGTACTCGCCCGCGAGCTTCTCGCGCTCGAGGCCCGTGAGCCGGGCGAGCCGCATGTCCAAGATGGCCTTCGCTTGCCGTTCGGTCAGGCGAAAATCAGTGATTTTGGCGGCCTCGGCGATCTCGTTCTCCGGGCGCCCCGCGCGGCGGACGAACTCTTCGAGCCCCTTGAGCGGCAGCGCCATGAGCGCCTCTTTGGCCGCTTCGGGGTCCGGCGATCGACGGATCGTCTCGATGATCAAGTCGATCTCGGTCGTCGCCATCCCCAACCCGAGCACGATCTCGCGCTCGGACTCGGCCTTGCGAAGCTCGTAGCGCGTGCGACGCGTGACCACGTCGCGACGGTGCTCGATGAACACGTGCAAGAGCTGCTTCAGGTCGAGCACCCGCGGCTGCCCGTTGACGATCGCGAGCGCGATGTAGCCGAAGTTCTCTTGCAGCTGCGTCTGCTTGTAGAGCGCGTTGAGCACGACCTGCCCGACCGCGTCGCGCTTGAGCTCGACCACGATCCGCATGCCCTCGCGCGAGCTCTCGTTGCGCAGGTCCGAGATGCCGTCGATCTTCTTCTCGCGCACGAGGTCCGCCATGTGCTCGAGCAGCTTGGCGCTGTTGACCTGGTACGGAATCTCCGTGACGACGATGCGCTCGCGGTCCTTGCCGAAGGGCTCGATCTCGGCCTTCGCGCGCATCGTGATCGTCCCGCGGCCGGTGAGGTACGCCTTGCGCACGCCCTCGGTCCCGAGGATCGACGCCGCCGTGGGAAAATCCGGCCCCTTCACGAACGCCAGCAGGTCCTCGACGACGCACTCTGGGTTGTCGATCACGTGCAGCGTCGCGTCGATGACCTCCGCGAGGTTGTGCGGCGGGATGTTCGTCGCCATGCCCACGGCGATGCCGTTGGTGCCGTTGACGAGCAGGTTCGGAAACCGCGCCGGCAACACGTCCGGCTCTTCAGTGCTGCCGTCGTAGTTGGGCGAGAAGTCCACGGTGTCCTTCTCGATGTCGCGCAGGACCTCTTCAGAGATCCGCGTGAGCTTGCACTCGGTGTAACGATACGCAGCCGCCGGATCGCCCTCGACCGAGCCGAAATTGCCCTGGCCATCGACCAGCGGGTGGCGCATCGAGAAGTCCTGCGCCATGCGGACCAGCGCGTCGTACACGCTCGAGTCGCCGTGCGGGTGAAACTTGCCGAGCGCGTCTCCCACCACGCGCGCGCACTTCACGTACTTGCCGCCCGGCGTGAGGTTGAGCTGCTGCATCGTGTACAAGATCCTGCGATGCACGGGCTTGAGGCCGTCGCGCGCGTCGGGGATCGCGCGGCCCACGATCACGCTCATCGCGTAGTCGAGGTAGCTGCGCTGCACTTCTTCTTCGAACACCACAGGGATCGGCGCCGCTGCGCCGCTGCCACTGCTCTCCCCTGCGTTGACTCGTTCGTCTGTCATCGTCGCCTCGGTTCGCACACCCCCCGGTCGAAACGCCAGAAACTCACAGAATTCTCAGGCGATTCGCGGGTTCGACTGTGTATCACCGCTTCCCCTCCGCGGCCACTATTAATGCTCGCGCGCGCACACGGATGTGTCGTATTCTGTCCACTGCATCTCGATGCACGGGACAGCCAACGGCGTTGGCGCACTCGTCGCCCTGTGGTCCCGCGTTTGCTGCGGTTTGCATCGATGTCCGGGCGGCACATGGCATGCTGCTGCAACCTCAACGGCAATCGAGATGGACGAAGGCACACGACGAAGACTCTCCCGAGGATCGTTGCTGCTCGCGGTGGCGGGGGCGTTGTCGAGCTGCATCGGGGTTCCGATCCCGATCCCGCCGCCGATGGCGCAAGTGCAGGCGATCACTGACTGCGCGCCGGCCGACGCGTGCCCTGCGGGCGGCGTGATCGTCGACGTCGAAGGCTTCGCAAACCCCGGCGCGCTCGTGGTCGTGCAGAACATCACGCGGTCGCACCCCAACGGCGTCGCATACACGGCCTCTGCCTTCGCGACGCGCACCGGCGCGAGCGCTGACGGCGGCGCCGATGCGAGCGCGCCCGACGCAGGCGCCCCCTCCGCGAGCGGCCGGTACTTCGTGCGCCTCGGCCCATCTCGCGCCGGCGCAGCCGAGCCCGTGACCGTCTCGCAGCGCGGCGATCAGCTCTCGGTCCGGCAGTTCTTCGAAGTCGAAGGCGGCCGCTACGAAGCGTCCAACGAGCGCTTCATCTTCGTTCGATAGCCCCTTCGCTGCTCTCGTCGAAAACTGGCCGCCGCGTTGTCCGCTCGTGTACTTGCGAGCTTCGACGGAGCCACGGAGGTCGAGCAATCGATGAGCGACATGGGAACAATGCGAGATCTCGATCAGATTCGAGAGCGTGAAGACGGACGAGACCCCGCGCGCACGGTGGTGCTCGCGGTCAGCGGCCTCGCCGCAGCGTGCGTCTTGTTCGCCGCCGGCGTGCTCATCGGCCGCGACAACGACAACGCCCGCGCGCCGCGGCGAGAAGATCCCCTCGCGCGACTCGACGCGCTGGCCGCGCAAGCCGCGCGCGCTCCCGCGCCGGAGGTGACGTTTCCCGCGCAGCTCTCCCCCGAGCGCCGCAACGTGCTCGAGGGAGCCACCGGCACCACTGCGACCGCCACGCCCCCTGCGGCGCCGAGCGCGCCGAGCGCGCCAGCGATGGCCCGCAACGCCGCGGCGAGCGTGCCTGCAGCGGCGCTCGTCGACAACGCGGGCGCCGTTCGCCCCGCCGCCCCCACGCCCGCGCGCCTGCCCGTCGCGAGCGCTGTGCAGGCGCCGTCGACCGGGCCCGTCACCGCGGGCAGCGACGGCGCGTTCACGCTGCAAGTGAGCTCGTTTCGCAACCTCGCTGGCGCGCAGACCTTCGCGCAGCGCTTGCGCGAGCGAGGACACCGCGCGTTCGTCGCGTCCGCGCCCGCAGCGACGGGCAACGGAACGTGGCACCGCGTCCGCATCGGTCCCTTCGCTTCGCTGCGCGACGTGTCGCAGTACCGAGCGACGTTCGAGTCGCGCGAGCGCCTCCCGACGTTCGTCGTCCGACGCGACGACGAGCGCGCGCCGCGGCACTGAGCGAAGCGCGACTACCGCCGAATCGTCGTGCGATTCGACGCTTCGCTCACCGTGGGGATCAACGTTCGAACCGGCGACGAAGGGACCGTCGCCACCGTTGTCGCAGGACGCGCGACCCCGACCGGCGCGCCCGCAGGAAGGCCCCCGCCGCTCGGCACGATCGTCGGCGGCTGTTGCTGCGCCGGCTCGCGATTCGGCGCGCTCGGCGTGATCGGCGCGCTCGGCGCGCTCGGCGCGCTCGGCGCCATCGGAGCGCTCAGCACCACCCGCTGTGCAAATGGAACAAACCTCGGCTGAATGTTCGCCACCGCCGGCGCGCGCGTCCGCTCTTGATCGCCCCACAGCGTCGACGTGCTCGACGTGCTCGCCGGGCTCGGCGCCCGCGTCGCAGCAGGCGAAGTCCTCGCGCGTGCGACGTCACTCACCACCGGCGCGACCGTCCTCGCATCGGACGACACCGTCGCTGGCGCGCTGTGCTCGTACTGCTGCAGCTCTTCGAATCGTTCGTTCGCCGCTTCGTCGCGGATGATCACCGTGCCCCATCGCGGCTCGGCGGGCGCCTGCTCGAGCCGCGCGTGCGCTTGCGTCGTGTCGCGATTGGACGACGGCGGTCCGCCTGGAGGTCCCCAGCCCACGCCCGGCGTGTAGCCCGGCGCTGGCGATTCGACGCTCGTCGCAGCGACCGGCGCCGCCGCGCGCCCGCGCAGCGATCGACGCGCGGGCATCGGCCCGTACAGCTCTTCGAACGCCAGCCAACACCACTCGTCGGATCCGAGCGGGCTCCACCCGACGTGCGCTCCCGACGTGCGCCACGACACCGGAGCCATCGCGTAGTCGCCGTCGTATCGCCACGCCCACAGCGCGCCGACGCGCACCCATCGACCGTAGTGAAACACGATGGGGCCCCACGAAAACTCGCTCGCCCACCGCGGCCCGCGCTCGCTCTGCGCCCACTGCCCGTGGGTCACGAACGGGACGAACTCTTCTCGCTCGGCGACCGCCGGAATCCACACATCGCCGAGCGAAGTGCTCTGCCAGCGGCCGTGCTGCGCCAGCGCGATCCGCGCGTCCGTCTCCAGCAGCGGCTGACCTACGGTGATGTTGACCGCGACCGTCACGGTTGTCGCCGCGACCGGCGCGCTGCGCTCGATCGCCACGCGCTGCGTTGTCCCTGCGCACCCCACGCTGCCCGCGAGCAGCACAACCCAGAGCCTGTTCATCACGGCACCTCTTCGGTGACACGGTGCCACGAACCGCGCGCGACGGACAAGCGCGCCCCCCGACACCCGCAACGCCGCGCTCAGCAGCCGTTGATCGTCGCTTCGTGCTCGAGGATCGCGAGAACGGCGTCTGCGTTGCGCTCGGCGAGCAATCGATCGCGCACCCGCGAATCCCGCAACAAACGCGAGAAGCGCGCGAGCGCCTTGAGGTGGCCGGTGGTGTCCTTCTCGGGCGCGATGATCGCGACGAAGATGCGCACTGGACGTCGGTCGATCGCGTCGAACTCGACGCCGGTCGCGCTGAACGCGAGCGCGGCGACGACCCGGTCGATCCCCGCCATGCGGCCGTGCGGAATCGCGACCTCGTCGCCAACGCCCGTGCTCGCCAGCGCCTCGCGCTCTTCGAGCACGCGGGTGACGTCCTCAGCCTTCGCGCCAGGCATCGCCCGCGCGAGCAGAACGCCGAGCGCCGCGAGCACCGAGTGTTTGTCCGCAGCGCGGAGCCCGGGCTCGATGCTCTCTGCAGAGACGAGGTCCATGAGACGCATCGCGCGGCGAATTACCCCCAATGGCAGCGCGATGTCCAGCGCCGTCCGCTGGCTTTCGCCGTCACGCCTCTTCGCGATCCGCTTCGGCTTCGAGCGCGACGTCCACCGCGCCGCTGCTGCCCTTGGCGTTGCGCGTCGCGGTGTCGTGTGCCTTCGAGATCTGGTGCTGAATCTTGTCCGTGACCAGGTCGATGGATTTGTACATGTCGTCGCTGTCGTGGCGCGCGTGGTACTGCCGGCCGCCAGACGAGAGGTGAACTTCTGCGACGAACTGGTGGCGCTCGGTCGAGAGCGTCACTTGCGCGTCCATGGGCGCGCGTAGGTACTTCTGAGTGCGTTCGATCTTCTCGCGCGCGTACGACTTGATCGCATCGCTCGAGTCCATGTGGCGGAACGTGATCGAAACTCCCATGCTCGGTGCCTCCTCGATCGGAGTGGTTGCGAGACGTCTTCGCGAGGGACGCACGGCGTCACTCGCGAGCCGCCAGGTCGACACATCGTCGACACGCGAGAGAGTAGCGCACGAAGCGCTCGGACGTCAGGGGTAATAATTCTTCGAAACCCTGCAATTTTGCTCGCAATATCTTCGCAGACACGCGGCGCAAAATCAGGCTACGCTTTCGCGCCTTCTCCCGAGGGGCGCGTGGCGATCCAGACGCCGGCGAGGATGGCGGCCATCCCGACGATCGACGCGGCGTCGAGGCGCTCGCCGGGCGGCGCGACGCCGAGCCAACGGGCGAGCGGGTCGCCGAGCGTGACGGCCATGAGCATCGCGAGCGCCGGCTGGACGTAGATAAACGCCGCGACGAGCGAGCTGGGAGCGCGAGCGAGCGCATACGCGTTGCCGCCATACGCGAACACCGTCGGAGCGAGCACGACGTACGCGAGCGCGCCCCACGTGCGCGACGAGTACCCAGCGATGCCTTCGATCAGCGCAGGGACACCGATCGGCGCCACGCACACAGCTGCGATCGGAAAGATCCACCCGAGCACCGTGAGCGCGCCGTGCTTCAAGAACGCCCTGCGTCCGCGCACGAGGTAGACCGCATACGAAGCAGAGTTGACCAGCACGAGCGCGTCGCCGAACAAGTGCGCGCTCTGCGCGTGCAGGCGCCACGGCCGCGCGACGATCACCGCGCCGCCGAGGGCGCTCGCGAGCCCGATCCAAAACGTGCGCGCCGGTCGCTCGGCGCCCGAGAGCACCGCGAAGAGCGCAGAGAACACCGGGATCATCGCGACGAGCAGCGTGGTCTCGACGGCGCTCGTCCTGCGCAAGCCCCACGTGAAGCACAGCTGATTGATCACCAGCCCCGTGAGCGCGAGCAAGACGAGCTCGAAGCGCTCTCCCTTCGGCGGAAGCACCGGATCGCGGCGCACGCGGGCGACGATCGCAAACGCGAGAGCGCCGCCGAAGAGCCGCAGAAACGTGAGCGCCTCGGCGGCGACGACGCCGAGCGTGACCTTTCCGACGATGGCCCAGCTCGCGAAGGCGATCTGCACCATGAGCAGCGTCGCGACGACGGCGCGTCGGTCGTCCCCACCCCTCGTCGCTGACGGCCCGCTCAAGCTCAGCGATTCAGCGAGTAAACGCCTTGCGGCCGAGGTACTTCGCGCCGTTGCCGAGCTCTTGCTCGATGCGCAGCAGCTGATTGTACTTCGCGACGCGGTCCGAGCGGCTCGCGCTGCCGGTCTTGATCATGCCAGCGTTGGTCGCGACGGCGAGGTCTGCGATGAACGTGTCCTCGGTCTCGCCCGAGCGGTGCGAAATGATCGAGCGAAACCCGTGACGCGCGCCGAGCGCGATGGCATCGAGCGTCTCGCTCACGGTGCCGATCTGGTTGAGCTTGATGAGAATCGCGTTGGCGACGTCTTCGTCGATGCCCTTTTGCAAGCGCTCGATGTTGGTCACGAACAAGTCGTCGCCGACGAGCTGGCACGTCGGGCCGGTGCGGCGCGTGTGCGCCTTCCAGCCGTCCCAATCGTCCTCGGCGAAGCCGTCTTCGATCGAGATCAGCGGGTACTGCGCGGTGAGCTTGGCGTAGAGCTCGACCATCTCTTCGCGGGACTTCACGCCGCGATCCCAGCGGTACGTGCCCGCGGCCTTGTCGAACAGCTCGCTCGCAGCGACGTCCAGCGCGAGGCAGATGTCCTTGCCCGGCGTGTAGCCAGCGGCTTCGATAGCTTTGAGGATTCGCTGGATCGCCTCTTCGTTGGCCCCGAGCTTCGGCGCGAAGCCGCCCTCGTCGCCGACCGCCGTCGTCAGGCCCTCTTTCTTGAGCTGCGCCTTGAGGTGATGAAACACCTCGACGCCCGCGCGCAGGGCCTCTGCGAAGCTCGGCGCGCCCACGGGGGCCACCATGAACTCTTGCACCTCGAGGCCGTTGTCCGCGTGCGCGCCGCCGTTGAGGATGTTCATCAACGGGACCGGGAGCACGTGCGCCTGCGCGCCGCCGAGGTAGCGCCACAGCGGAATCGCCAGCGCGTCCGCCGCCGCACGCGCCGTCGCCATCGAGACCGCGAGGATCGCGTTGGCGCCGAGCTTGCCCTTGTTGTGCGTCCCGTCGGCCTCGAGCATCAAGCGGTCGACCTCGAACTGGTCCAGCGCGTCGGCGTCTTGCACCACGCGCGAGAGCGTCGAGTTGACGTGCTCGACGGCCTTGAGGACGCCCTTGCCGACGTAGCGCTTTCCGCCGTCACGAAGCTCGATCGCCTCGTGCTCGCCCGTGCTCGCCCCGGACGGAACCGCGGCGCGCCCCGACGCCCCGCCCGAGAGCGTGACCTCGACTTCGACCGTAGGATTTCCACGTGAATCGAGGACTTCGCGCGCGCGTACCGTATCGATCTGCGTCATTGTTTTTCTCGACTTGCCTCAGTCCGTGCTCGCGTCCATCGCCGCATCGCCCATCGGTGCAGCGTCGTCGGACGCGTCGACCCCGGCGTCCGGTGTGGGCTCGACGCCCGCCTCGACGGTCGGTTCTGGAGAAGGTTCGGCAGCGCTGTCGGGATTGGCGTCCGAGCTCGCGTCGGGCGTCGAATCAGCGATGGCGTCAGGCCTCGACACAAACCCGTCCGTCAGCACATCAGCCGCGTCGACCGCAGCCTCCGAAGCTGCGTCCGTCGAAGCCTCCGCCATCGTCGCGTCGCCCGCGTCCTGCTCTGCATCGGCAGCAGCTTCGCTCGCGGCGTCCGCGCGCGGCGCGTCGACCGCAGGCACGTCCATCAGCTTCGACTCGTCGAACCGCACGATCAGCTCGCAGCCCGAGACCGAAGCCCCCAACGCGAGGGCCAGCAGCGCCAACGCCCTGCGCGCCGCAGCGCGACTTGAATTCATGTGTCTCATGGTTGCTCCGCTCCTCACCAGCTCACCGTGAGGCCCGTGGGCGCCGGTCGCACACGCGCGACGGTCGCGCGGCGGCTGCGCTCGTGCGGCCGCAAGTGCGCCGTCGCTCGCTGTTCGCGCTCGGCCTCGGCGCGGTCCGACAAGAAAACAACCGTCCCCACGAAGCCCGAGAGCACCGCGGTCGCAAACGACAAGTCCGCCAGCAACGCGTACGTCTCGCCGCGGTCCTTCAGCTCCCGCGTCGGCGCCGTGTTGTACGTCGCGTGGTCACCCAGCGCGAGAAATCCCAGGACAGAGCCGCCGGCCACCCCCGCGCCCGCCAGGGCTGCACAGACCCAAACCGCAGGGCTCGTCCCCCGCGCCGGAGGCGGTGGCGTCGGAGGCTCCGCCGCCGGGGCCGTCGCATCTCCGTTCGCGCTCGCCGACTCCGTCGCGCCCGCGGTCGCCGCGGACTCTGTGCCGGTCGTCGCCGCGCCAGCGTCCGCCGTCGCGCTCGTCGCGCTCGTCGACGCCGTCGCAGCGCTTGCGTTGGTGGGCGTCGTCCCGCCCGCAGCGCCAGCGACGCCCGTCGTGGTGGTGGTGGTCGTCGTCGTCGTGGTCGTGCTCGCCGTGGTGCTCGCGCCCGCGGCGGTCGAAGTCGTGCTCGCGCCCGCCGCGCTCGTCGCGCCCTGCTGCTGCGCGCGCGGTCGAAGCTGCGTCAGTCGCTGCTCGATGGCCGCGCGATCCGGCGCATCCACGCGCTCGCGCAGATAGCGCTCGAGCGCGGCCACAGCGTCGCGAAAATTGCCCGTCTGCTCGTGGCAGTTCGCGATCGCCACCAAGATCACAGGGTTGTTTCGCAGCTCGAACGCGCGCTCGAAGCGGCGAAGCGCCTCGGTGTACGACCGAGCGTCGAACAAGCGACGACCATCGTCGTACGCCCGCCTCGCCTCGACCACGCGAGGGTCTTCAGCGGGCGGCTGCTGCGCTCGGGGCCTGCGTTGCGCGAGCGCTGGCTGCGCGACGGAGCTGAGGGCTCCGACCGCCAGGAGCACTGCGGATGCGCGACTGATCGCGTTCGGGCGTTTCACGGCGCGAGACGGTACACCCCGGATCGCGCGCACTTCAACCGCTAGCGCGCACGCGAGCGCTCAGGCGCTCAGGCGCTCACCTGCAGCGCTTGCACGTGCGCGCGCAACGCAGCGTCGTCCCCGCCGACCTCGGCGAGCGCCGCTTGCATCGCCGCGAGCAGCGCGTCTTGCTCTTGCTCGAGCCCCTCGTTGAGCCGATCGAGCTGCGCCTCGATTTCGCGGGACTGAAACTCGATGTCCTCGACCTGCATCACCGCGTCGCGCAGCAGCTCGTCGCACGCGGCCAGCCGCCACAACAGCGCGTCCGCCTCGCCCACGAGCGCGCTCTCGCCTGCCTCGACCCGGTCCACGAGCGCCTGTCGGTTGCGCGAAATCTGCTCGCGATCGCGCGCGATCTGGTCGCGCTCGCGCTCTTTGCTGCTCTTGTCGCGGGACAGCGTGTCGATCGCGCGGCCCATCGTGCGGCGAAAATCACGGCCCCGCGCCTCGAGCGACAGAAGCTCGCGCTTGCACTGCTCGATGTGCTCGAGCCGCTCGCGCATGGCCGTCACCCGCGCCTCCATCACCGAGAGCCGCTGCACCATCGGCTCGGGGATCGCCGCGCGAAAACGCTCGGTAAACGCCCCGCGCAGCGCGTCGATGTACCGGCTCCACGACCGCGCGCCGAGCACGCTCTTGCCGTGCTCAGGCGTCGGCGGAACCAGCCCCGTCGCGCTCGTGGGCTCGACCGGCGCGATCGGCTCCGAGCTCTGGCTGATCGCCACGCGCACCGCGGTGATCTCGGGGCTCGGGCCGCCCAGGCTCTGCCGCACGCGCTCGATCTCTTCGATCAAGTGAAACGCGTCGCGATAGCGTTGGTCGGCGTTCTTCACGAGCAAGCGCAGGATCAAGTCCTCCACCGGCTGCGGTAGCTCTGGCCGCACTGACCGCGGCGGAATCGGCGGATCGAGCATGTGCTTGAGCAGCAAGTCCGCCGGGTACTCAGCCTCGAACGGCAGCCGCCCCGTGACCATCTCGTAGAGCACCACGCCGAGCGAATACAGATCCGCACGCGCGTCGATCGGCGCCCCCGAGGCGTACTCGGGCGCGATGTAGCCCGGCGTTCCGAAAATCTTGTCCGACGCCGTGAGCGCGGGTTGGTCGAGCAGCTTGGCGATCCCGAAGTCCAAGATCTTCACGCGGTCGCGGCCGCCAGGCTCCGTGGGAGGCAACAACAAGATGTTGTCCGGCTTCAAATCCCGATGAATCACGCCCATTTGGTGCGCGCGTGCCAGCCCAGCAGCGATCTGTGCCGAAATGTCCAGCGCCCGCACCGGCGGAAGCACTCCCCGGCCAATCCGATGGTGCAGCGACTCGCCGGGCAAGTACTCCATCACCAGAAACACTCGGCCGTCGTCGGCCTCGCCGTAGTCCACGATCTGAACGATGTTCTCGTGGTCGATCCGGTTGACCGCCCTCGCCTCGCGCACGAAGCGATCGCGCTGCACGGGGTCGTCGCACAGCTCGCGACGCAGCACTTTGATCGCCGCTCGACGGCCGATCAGCTGGTGCTGCGCGAGGTACACCGAGGCCATCCCGCCCCGCGCAAGTCGGGCCAAGACCTTGTATCGACCCGCGAGCGTGACGCCCACCATCGGGTCCGTCGGGTCGCCGATGGCGACGCCATCGCGGGGACATTCAGTGGTCCCCGGCGCCAGATCGAGACCGCAGAGAGGGCAACGCAGCACGAGCGGGAGCCTATACCAACTTTGCCATTCGAGCGCGCGATTTGCCGCGTCGTCAGCCGATCGCCAACGCCGCGGCGCTGTCCGCGCTCCACTCGATCATCGCCCCGTCGTACACGCGCGCAGACACCACCGAGCGCGCCGCGAGCACCGAGGCCACGAAGCCCGAGCGGACGCCGTTCGAGCAAACCACCACGATGGGATCGCCCGCGTCGACGCCGGCGGTCTCGAGCGCCTCGCGCAAACGCTGCGCCGGACGCACGCGGCCGCGCTCGTCGAGCACCGTGCGCCAATCCATCGAGAGAGCGCCTGGAATGTGCCCGCCCCGCGACTCGCCTCCAGCCACGGCCCCGCCAAATTCGCTCGCGCTTCGCACGTCGAGCACTTGCACAGCGCCCGACGCGACCTGCTCGCGATCCGCCCGGAGCTCCGCGCGCACACGGGCCACGAAGCGCCCCGCGCGCGGCGCGGTCACGCTGGTCACCACGGGTCGGCCCGCGCTGCGCCACGCGTCGATGCCGCCGTCGAGCATCGCGACGTCGCCGTGCCCGAGCAGCGCGAGCAACCACGCCGCGTGCCCTTCTTCTCCGTGACCTGTGCCAGCAGAGCCGTACACCAGCGTCGGTCGCGACTCGTCCACGCCCAGCGCCGCGAGGCCCGCGGCGACCGCGTCGATGTCCCGTCGCAGCCGTCCCCGCTGCGCGCCCGTCCCCGTGAAGAGCGACCAGGCGTACAGCTGCGCCCCCGGCAAGTGGCCGCTCGAAAACGCTCCAGAATCACGGGCGTCCAGCACGCTCGCGCCCCGCGCCACCAGCGCCGCTGCGCCGCGCACGTCGACCACGCGGATGCTCGAATGCACGACGGGAGGCGTCGGCGGGCGGCTCAGCGTCGTCACAAATGCGAGGGCCGCGAGGGTGAGCGGAGCGAGCAGTCCGAACGACATCGTTGTGTGCCACTCTCGTTCACGACACGGTGCGCCGTCAACGACCGGACCGAGTTTTCGTGCGAGAATTTCCTAGGAATCAGCGCGCGATGTCCGATGCCTGAACGGCCGAACACATGAGCCGAAGCGAGCCGTCGCGTGCCGGAGGTGTGTCAACCCGAGTCGCTCAGCGGACGTCGCTGACGGCGGGCGCGCTCGACATTGCGTCGTTGGTGCCGTCGCCGCTCAATCGAATCAACACGCGCAGCAATTCGTCGCGGCCTTCTCCGGTCTCTCCGGACACACCGACCACACGAGCGCCAAAATCACTGCCGATTCGCGCGAGCGCCGCGAACCGCTCGTTCTTCGACAGCTTGTCCAGCTTCGTCGCGACGAACACAAACGGCACGCCCACCGACGACAAGAACTGCACGAGCTGTCGCTCTTCTTCTTCCGGTCCCCGACGCGCGTCGACGAGCACCGCCACGCAGCGCAGCGTCGGCCGCTCGCCCGCGAGGTAGCCCTCGATCATCCCGCCCCACTCGCGCCGCTCTTCGCGGCCGCGCGCGGCGAAGCCGTATCCCGGCAGGTCCACCAGCCGCAGCGATTGTCCGCCGCGAAACGTCAGATCGAACACGATCAGCCCGCGCGTGCACCCCGGCGTCGACGAGGTGCGCGCGAGGCCTTTGCGCTGCGCGATCGCGTTGAGCAGCGTGGACTTTCCGACGTTGCTGCGGCCGGCGAACGCGACCTCGTTCAGCGTCGGCGCTGGAAGCTGCGCGACGGTGCGCGCCTCGATGACGAAGCTCGCCGCGGTCACCGTCCACGGAGAAGCTCCGCTCGAGGGCTTGCTCGACGGCTTGCTCGGCGCCGCGCTCTTCGCCGGCGCGGTCGACTTCGGTTTGGTCAGTGTTTTTGCCGTAGATTTCGCTACGTCTCGCGTCGGCTTCGCCGCCGAACCCTTCGCACGATCTCGTTCGCCTCTTCGCATCGCAGCAACCACGTGAGCGAGGCATACACCACGAGCAGCGCCGCGCCCACGAGCGCCGCGAGCAATTTCGAGGCGATCGTGTTCGAGCTCACCGGCAGCCACCGCACCGCGCCGAGCGCGCAGAGCGCGGTCACGCCGGTCGCAGCGAGCACCTTGGCGAAGGACTCGAGCACGTTTCCGAAGCGCACCGGGATCTCTCGCGACACGAGCACCAGCAGCACGCCGAGCTGCACCGCCGCAGAGATCGCCCCGGCCGCGGCGACGCCGATGTGCCCGCGCGCCTTCGCCAGCACGACCGCCGCGACCGAGTACGAAATCAGCGCCACGGTCGAGGCCGTCAGGATCGGCCGACGACGCTTGAACGCAGAGAACACCCTGTTGGTCGGGTGCACGAACGCGAAGAGCGCCACGCCGATCGCCTGCCACTGCAGCGACCGCGCGACCTCGTACATGTTGCGCGCCGCCGCTTCGCCCTGCGCGAACCGCCCATAGCCGAACACCAACGGCACGATCGCGTCCGAGTAGACCGCCAACAACACGCACGCCGGCAGCGCGACGAACGCGCTCAACGACAGCGTTCGCTCGTACGTGCGCGCGACCGCAGCGCGGTCCTCGGCGACCGCGGCGCGCTCCATTTCGGCCGCTGCAGCGCCGGCGAGCGAGACAGTGAAGAGCCCTTGGGGGATGTCGGCGAGGCGCTGGGCGTAGCTGTTCCATGATGCGCTGCCGGGCTCGAGGGTCGCGAGCAAGCGAGCAGAGAGCATCACCGTGGCTTGATAGACGAGCTGCCCGTACAGCATCGTGACGAAGGTCTTCGACACGTCGCCCAGCGCAGGATCGGGCGCGAGCGTCGGCCGCACGAGCAGCCCGCGCCTGCGCAGCGCAGGTCGCAAGTACAGCACCTGCAGCAGTCCGCCGATGAGCGCAGCGATCGCCATCATCACGATCGGGTTGATGCCCAGCGCCGGCGCAAACGGCACCAGCGCGAACGGCGCGAGCACAAACGCCACGTTCTGCAGCACGCTCGCCTTCGAGCCGGTCGAGAAGTCTCCGAGCCGCTCGAGCGCCGTTCGCCCCAGCGAAAACCACCCCATCAAGAACAAGAACGGAAACAGCACGCGCAGCAGCGTCACGCCGAGCTCGAACCGCGCGCGATCGCCGTTGAACCCGCCCGAGACCAGCTGAAACAGCGGCCGCGCGAAGAGCACGCCCGCGATCGTGGCCACCGCCAACGCCACGAGCGCAGCGCCCCCGACGCGAGAGAGCACCTCGCGCAGTCGCGGGAGGTTCTTCTCTTTGCTTCCCTCCGTCGGCGCGAGCGCTTGCGAAAACGCTGGCCCCAGCGCGGCGCTCGCGGCCCCCTCGGCGAGCAGCGCCCGCAGCGCGTTGGGCACCCTCCACGCGACGAAGAACACGTCCGTCACTTCTTTGGGAAACGTCGCCGCGATGAGCACCTCGCGCACCATCCCGAGCAGCCTCGACGCCAGCGTCCCGACGAACGTAATGGCCGCGTTGCGCGCGACGGAGCTCTGGGGTTTGTCGCGCTCAGTGTCCTCGGCTTCGGCCATCGCTGCGTTGGCCATCAGTTACCACGGTTCAATCTCTGTCGATTGAGCGATACCCTTCGCGCGTGCCGGATCCTCCCGCCCGACCCGTGGCGCTCTTCGAGCGCGTCGAACGCTTTCTCGACTCGCTGATCCCGCCGTCGGACGAGGTCACGACGCTCGTCAAGCGCGGCGAAGCCTTGCTCTCGGCGGGCGACCCCGACGGCGCCCTGCGCGCAGCAGAGAACGCCCTGTCCGCCGCGCCGCTGTTTCTCCGCGGCGTTCAGCTCCGCGCAGACGCGCTCTTCGCGAAGGGCGACGCCGCCCACGCGCTCGGCGTGCTCACCGACGCGAGCCGCGAGCGAGCGCTTCCGCCGCTGTCCCTCGCCCGCATGTGCGAGTTCGCCGCGGCCATCGGCGACGAGCGACGCGCGATCGACCTCGCCACGCAGACCCGCGCCCGCACGAGCGACCGTGACCCCAAGACCGCGCGCCATTTGCTCAACGCCGCGCGCTCTCTGCTCGCGAGCGGCGCGCACGCAGGGGCCCTGCAGCTCGCGCGCAGCGCCACTGTCGTCGACCCCAAGCTCGGCGAAGCGTGGCTCGTCCTCGCGCGCGACGCGCTCTCGCGCGGAGACCAAGGCCAGTGCGGGCGCGCCCTCGAGCGGGCCATCCCTTCGCTCGACGCGGCCAACGGCGCGCTCAACCGCGAGGCCGGCGAGCTCGCGCTCGCGCTCGGGCAGCTCGCCGTCGCGACCAGACACCTGCGTCGCGCCTGGCTGGTCGGCGATCAAGAAGCGATCGCGCCGCTGGTGCTCGCGCTCTACCGCGCGAAGGACGCCGCGGGCATCGAGCGGCTCGTCAGCGAAGCGCAAGGCACGCTCGGAGAGCTCGCGCGCGCGCTCGTCAACCTCGGCGCTGGGGATCCGTCGGCGAGGCTCGCCCTCGAAGCTGCGCACGGCGCGAGCATCCCCGACGCGCTCTGGCCGCTGGCGCTCGAGACCACGCTCGCTCACGCGCCCGCGGTCGCCGAGCGATGGGCACGAGAGGCCCCTTCGCGCAGCGGAGCCGCGGCGGTCACCTCGCTCTCGATCGTGAGCGAAGGCCGAACGGACCTCGACCCGCTCGCGGCGCACGCGGCGCTCGGCGCGGCGCTGACCGACGAGCGCACCAACGGGATCGCGCTGGCTCGCTACCGCGCGTTGCTCGCGGCGCGATGGCAGCACAAGCTCGGTGAGCTGTTGGACGACCTCGCGGCGCTCGCGCGAACGACGCCCGCGCTCGAGTCGGTCGAGCGAGAGCTAAGGCTGCGTCGGCGCGAGCTCGACGAGCCCCTTCGCGTCGCGCTGCTCGGCGAGTTCAGCGCGGGAAAATCCACGTTTCTCAACGCGCTCGTCGGCGCGACGGTCTCGCCGATGGGCGTGCTTCCGACGACGGCGCACGTGCACTGGCTGCGGCACGGAGAGCGCTCGGCGCGCGTCGTCGACGGTCGCGGCTCGTCCGTCGTGTGCACGATCGACGCGGCCCCCGCGGTGGTCGAACGCGCGCGCGAGTCCGAGGCAGGCGTGGACTACGTCGAGGTCAACTGGCCCGCGCCGAGGCTCGCGCGCATCGAGCTCATCGACACGCCGGGCTTCAACGCAGGCGACGCGGCGCACGAGCGCGCGGTTCGATCCGCCTTCGCGATGGCCGACCTCGCGCTCTGGCTCTTCGACGCCCGCCAAGCCGGAAAAATGAGCGAAACCGGCCCCTTGCAAGAGGCGGCCGACGGCGGTCTTCCCGTGCTCGGGGTGCTGAACAAGATCGATTTCGTCAAGGCCAACGAGCTCACGCAGCTCGCGACGATCGTGCGCGAGGGCTTCAAGGACCTGGCGCCGCTCGTGACGTCGGTGAGCGCCAAGGAGGCGCTCGCAGCGCAGCTCGTGCTCGAAGACGGATCGCGCTCGGACGCTGACAAACAAGCGGCGAAGCTGAAGCTCGTCACCAGCGGCTTCGCCTCGCTGCTCGCGTGGATCGACGAGCACCTCGTGGCGCAGCGCGCGGCGTGGAAGCACCTGCGCGTCGCGCGACGCACGGCCACAGTGCTCGCCGACGCAGAGCGAAGGCTCGATGAGTCTGCGCAGAGCGCGCGGCGGATGGACGATCGACGCGACGCGCTCTTGGCGATGGTGACCGTGCTTCGAGAGCAGCTGCCGGGCGTGCTGTCTGCGGTGCGGCGCGAGGTGGCGACGGTGTTGATCGAGCAGCTGAAGGGGCTCGAGCGACGCGATCGCGCGCGGGCAGCGGACGCAAACGTGCTGGCGACGGACGCTGCGGCGGAGGTCACGTGGCGCGTTCGACAAAAGGCGCTCACCGAGCTGCGCGGCGGCCTGAGCGAGCTCGAGCGGCTCGCGGTCGAAGCGGGCGTCGTGAGCGTCGAATCGTCGGCGCTCGTCACGGCGCTGGTGGTCCAGTCGATCGACCACGCCGCGGTCGAAGGCGCGCGCGACGCCGCCAGCGGAACGCCCCCGTTCGTCGTCATCCCGAGCGACCCGTTCGCCGCGCTCGAGCACGCCGTCCTGCGCGTCGAGCGTCGCGACGAAGGCGCCGATCAGCTCGTGCGCGCGGCGATCGCCGTCGCGCGCGAAGCGCTCGCGAGCTACGCGGCGCCACCCATCACCGTCGCGCGTTGACCGCATTCGACGCGGGGCTTCACATTGATCGTGCAAGGAGGGTGCCGAGCGTCTATGTTTCGGTTGTTCTCCGTTCGATGTGCTGTCGAAGTGAGAGTTCGTTCGCGACTAAACGCCTCGTCGATCATTGGGTGCAGCGATGGAAGGGAAGCTCGGCCTCGGCCTGAACATGTCGCAGCAGCTCGTGATGACGCCGCAACTCCAGCAGGCGATCAAGCTGCTGCAGTTGTCGCGGCTCGAGCTCATCGACCAGATCCGTGAAGAGCTCACGGAGAATCCGATCCTCGACGAAGCGGCGGAGATCGAAGCGCGCTCGAAGGAGAAGGACACTCCGACGATCGACGACATCGCAGCGCTCGAAGAGCGGCGCGAGTCCGCGGTGCACAACCACGAAGAGAAGCGCGCGGCGAGCGAGAGCAAACAAGAAGAATACTGGGAGCGCTTTCTCGAGTCGTACGCGAATCAAGCGCCCGTTCCTTCGGGCGGCGGGCGGCTCTCGAGCGAAGAGCTGCCCTCGCTCGAGGCGACGCTGAGCTCGCGCTCGTCGCTGTCCGATCACTTGATGGCGCAGCTTCGCCTGTCGAACCTCACCGACGAAGAGATGACCTTCGCCGCGCTGGTCGTGCACAACCTCGACGACAACGGCTACCTGCGCTTGCGCGGCGACGCTCCCGAGAAAGAGCGCGAGAAGAAGAAGAAGCCCGACC
Source organism: Myxococcales bacterium (assembly GCA_013298625.1). GTDB lineage: Bacteria > Myxococcota_A > Polyangia > Polyangiales. The sequence continues at coordinate 5,525 of JAAFIF010000062.1, read as the reverse complement.
GCGACGAGCCGCACCCCTGGGACGAGCACGCCGAAGCGGACGACGACGACGAGCACGCGAAGAAGAAGAAGAAGAAGGTCGACGAGCCCGTCACCGACCTCTCGGCCGAGGACATCGCCGCCAACGAGAAGTCCCGCGCGCAGACCATCACGCTCGAAGACCTCGCGCGCGACGCAGGCTTGCACCCCGAGGACGCCGAAGAAGTCCTGCGCCTCGTGCAGTCGCTCGACCCGGTCGGCGTCGCTTCGCGCGACCTGCGCGAGTGCCTCATCGTGCAGGCCGAGCAGTTCGGCTACGACGACGAGACGACGGTCTGGCAAGTGATCGACAAGCACCTGCCGCACATCGAGCGCCGCAATTTTCAGGCGATCGCCAAAGAGCTCAAGTGCGACCTCAACGACGTCTACGACGCGGCCAAGCTCATCGGCACGCTCGAGCCTCGACCGGGCCGCAATTTCAGCACTGAAGATCCGCCGTACGTCTCGCCGGACGTGTACGTGGTCAAGACCGCCGACGGCTACGCCGTCACGACCAACGACGACGGCCTGCCGAAGCTCAAGATCAACGTCGAGCAAGCGCAGGCGTTGATGAAGGACCCCAAGGCCAAAGAGTTCGTGCAGAACAAGCTCGCCTCGGCGCGGTGGTTCGTCCGCTCGCTCGACCAGCGGCAGCGCACGATCGTCAAGGTCACGCAGTGCATCGTCGAGAAGCAGCACGAGTTCTTCGAGAAGGGCGTCGAGTACCTGCGGCCGATGATCCTCCGCGACGTCGCCGAGACCGTCGGGATGCACGAGAGCACCATCTCGCGCGTGACGACCAACAAGTACGTCTACACGCCGCGCGGGATCTTCGAGCTCAAGTACTTCTTCAACAGCTCGATCCGACGCATGGCCGATGAGGACATCGCCAGCGAGTCGGTCAAGCAGGCGATCAAGAAGATCATCGCCGAAGAAGAGCCGAAGAACCCGCTGTCGGACGAGGCCATCGCCAAGCGCCTCGAAGAGCAGTCGAAGATCATCATCGCGCGAAGGACCATCGCGAAGTACCGCGAGATGATGGGCATCCTTTCGAGCGCCAAGCGCAAGCAGTACTACTGAGCCGATGGCCACGCCCGCGACGCGAACGCCCCACGGAGCCGCGCTCGGGCTCGCGCTCGCGCTCAGCGCCTGCGCCCCCGCCGCGCCGAAGACGAGCACCGTGCTTCCAGGACACCGCGCGACGATGGACTCGCTCGGCTACGTCGCGGTCGGCTCGCACCAGGACGAGACCATCGCGCGCGGACAGACGCGCTCGCACCTCGCGCGCCTGCGCGCGGGTCACTGCTACCGCGTCGTCGCGCTCGGCGCGATCGAAGGGCTCGACCTCGAAGCGGCCATGTACACGCCCGACGGCGTGCGCGCGGCGCACAGCTTGACCAGCGGACGCGCCGCCAGCGTCGGCTACTGCGCGGCCTCGAGCGGGACCTTTCGCTTCGCGGTCTCCGCGCGCAACGGCCAGGGGCCGTACGCGTTTGCGCTGTGGGACCGCGACGACGAGCGCTCGGGCGAGAGCTCGACCCGCGGGACGTGCGTCAACCCGCTTCCGCTCGAGCTCGGCGGCCGCGTGACCGGCTCGCTCGTCTCGGCGCAGGACAACGCAGGCGCGGCGTGCGCGGCGGGGCGCAACCCGGACGTCGTTCATGTGATCGAGGTCGATCGCAGGCAGCGCGTGCAGCTCGTGGCCACGGGAGAAGGCCAACGCGCGCTCTTCGTGCGCCGCTCGTGCGCCGGCGGCGGCGCGGGCGCGAGCAATTTCGACGGCCCCACGCTCGAGTGCTCGGTCCCGCGCGACGGCTCTGCGGCGCGCATCGACACCACGCTCGACCCGGGCCGCTACTACGTCTTCGTCGAGGCCGTCGGCGACGGCAGCCGCGGGACGTACACGCTCACCACCAACGAAGCCGAGTCGCCCGAGGCCGCCGACGTGTGCGCGCGCGCGCGGCCCATCGAGCCCGGCGCGGTCGTGCACGGGACCACCGAGGGCGGCGCGGACGTGCTGCATGGCTCTTGCGCGACGAGCAGGTTTCCTGCGCCCGACGTGACCTATGCGCTCACGCTCGCGAGCGCGGCGCGCGTGCGCGTCTCGGTCGAGAGCGAGAGCCGCTGGGACACCGGCGTGTACATCCGCTCGGCGTGCGCCGACCCCGAGTCCGAGGTCGCCTGCAACGACGACGCGGACGATCGCTTTCACGCGAGGATCGCGCGCACGCTGCAAGCGGGCAGCTACGCGGTCACCGTCGACGGCTACAGCGCCGACGCGCACGGGCCCTTCACGATCTCGCTCGAGAGCTCGCCGCTCGCAGGGTCGGGCGTGACGGGCGACCGCTGCTCGGACGCACCACAAATCAACCTGTCTCAGAAAACAGAGGGCGATACGTTCTCTGCGCGCGATGACCTCGCGCTCTCGTGCGGGGGCGCCGGGCCCGATCAGCTCTTTCGATTCACGCTGCCGCGACGAGCGCTCGTGCGCGCGACGCTCGCCGCCGAGGGCGTGGTCAACTCGGAGGCGGCCGTCGCGCTGGGGTTCATCCGCGGCTGCGCTGCGCAAGGAACGACGCCGGTCGGCGAGTCCGCGTGCGCGCGCGGCGCGATCGTCGACGCTGTGCTCCCCGCAGGGACGCACTTTCTCGCGGTCGACGGCGCGACGCCCAACGACTTCGGGCAGTTCGCCTTCACGCTCGAGGCGCTCGACGCTGAGCCCGTTGAAGCCGCGTGCCGAGAGGCGCAGCCGTTGCCGCTCGGCTTGCGCGCGAGCGGGACGACCGCGGGGCGCGCTGATCGTCTGCACGCGAGCTGCGGCCACGGCGCGCGCAGCGGAGAGCGCGCGCACACCGTCACCGTCACGCGACGCGGCCGCCTGATCGTCGAGCTGCGCGCCAGGGGCTTCGACGGAGTGCTCTCTGTCCGCGCAGCGTGCGAGCGCCAGGGCACCGAGCTCGGCTGCTCGCTCGAGAACGACCAAGACCTCGCGCGGCTGCAGCTCGACGTCGAGCCAGGCAACTACACGGTGATCGTCGACGGCTTCGACCGCAACAACACCGGCGCGTACGAGCTCGAAGCGCGCGTCGAATAACAACACACACAATCAACTCTTCAAGCGAGACACGAGAGCGATGGCGACGGAGAAGGCCTGGGGCGGTCGGTTTACAGAGGACCTCGACGAGGTCGCCTCGAAGTTTTTGGTGAGCGTCGAGGTGGACAAGCACCTGGGCGCGGTCGACGTTCGCGGCTCGATCGCGCACGCCGAGATGCTCTGCGCGATCGGCGTGCTCACCGTCGAAGAGCGCGACGCGATCACCGCGGGCCTGGGCCAGATCGGGCAAGAGCTCGAGCGCGGCGCGTTTGTCTTCGACCCCGCCCGCGAGGACGTTCACATGAACGTCGAGGCGACGCTCACCGAGCGCATCGGGACGGCGGGCGCGCGGCTGCACACGGGGCGCTCGCGCAACGACCAGGTCGCGACGGACCTGCGGCTGTGGGCGCGCGACGCGTGCGAGCGGGTCGCGTCGCTGGTCGACGCCCTCGCCCTCGCCCTCGCCCAGCGCGCCGCCGAACAAGTGGACGTGCTGATGCCCGCGTACACGCACTTGCAGCGCGCGCAGCCCTCGCGGCTCTCGCACCACTTGCTCGCGTACGTCGAGATGCTCGACCGCGACTGCGGGCGACTGATCGACTGCCGCGCGCGGCTCAACGAGTCGCCGCTCGGCTCGGGGGCGGTCGCCGGGACGACCTTCGCGCTCGACCGCGAGCGCACGGCGAAGTCCCTGGGATTCGAGCGGCCGATGCGCAACTCGATCGACGCGACGGGCGACCGTGATTTTCTCGCAGAGCTGCTCGCGGCGCTGGCCATCGCGCAGACGCACCTGTCGCGGCTCGCAGAAGAGCTCGTGCTCTGGAGCACGCAAGAGTTCGGCTTCGTCGAGATGGCCGACGCGCACACGACGGGCTCGTCGATGATGCCGCAGAAGAAAAACCCCGACGTCGCCGAGGTCGTCCGCGGAAAGACAGGCCGCGTCGTCGGCGACCTCGTCGCGCTGCTCGTCACGCTCAAGGGCCTGCCGCTCGGCTACAACCGCGACCTGCAAGAGGACAAGCCTCCCGTCTTCGACGCCGTCACGCAGGTCTCGATGTGCCTCGAGGTGCTCGAGCGCGTCGTGCTGGCGATGCGGTTCAACGCCGAGCGGATGCGGCGCGCGCTCGACGCCGGCTTCGTCAACGCGACGGAGGTGGCGGACTACCTCGTCGACAAGGGCGTCGCGTTTCGCGAGGCGCACGCGGTGTCGGGTCGACTCGTCGCGAGGGCGATCGAGGCGAAGTGCGACCTGCCGAGCCTGCCGCTCAGCGTGTACCGCGAAGAGCACCCGGCGTTCGACGAGGGGATCTATCCGGTGCTCGAGCCCGAGCGCGCGGTCGAGCGACGAGACCTGGTCGGAGCGCCCGCGAAGGCGCGGGTCGCCGCCGCGGCGCACGACGCGATCGCGCGCATTTCTGCGCGCAAAAAGACTACCTGACCCGCGGTCACCGTCGCGACGATCCGCCGCCCGCCCCTTCAATCTTCACCGCCGCGGAACAACCTCCGCCCCTCCGGTGTCCCTGCGCGAGCCCACACCATGAGCCACAAAGACTCGTCCGACGACCTCGATCTGCAACCGGTCCGCAGCGGCCCGAGCGCCAAGAGCATCGCGCTCGTCGCGGTCGGTCTGCTCGCCGCGGCCGGCGCGTACACGATCAACAATCGCAACGCTGGACAGCGCAAGACCGAGCAGATCCAGCGCGCGGCCAACGCGTGGGCGGACCTGTCGCAGTGCCTCGTTCCGGCGGGCACCGAGGTGGGTCAGATCGCGCGCACCGCGCGCAAGATCGAGCTCGCGGTGCCTTCGACGGTCGCGCGGCTCCCTGCGGTCGAACGCAGGCGCGAGTGGCCCTATCGCTGCGCGACGTTCGCGAGCGTGATGACCCGCGCGCTGTTCGACTCGAAGAGCGACGAGCGCGGTCACCGCATCCTCGCGATGATCGTCTCGCAAGCGGCGACGGACCTCGAAGCGGGACAGCTTCACACGGCGAGAGAAGACCGCCGCAAGTACCTCGACGAGCTCTGGGCGGCGGTCACGCAAGCGCAGCTCCCGGCGGGCCAGGCCACCACGCGCGTCGCAGCGCCGCCTGCGGCCGTTGAGCCGATGAGCGCTCCGTTGCTCGACGCGGTGCTCGCGGGCCCCGACAACGCCAAGGTGCTCGCGCAGGACGGCATGCAGTCCTCGACGCTTCGCGTGCTCTTCGGGCTGAGCGAGCGGCGGCTGTGCACGATCGCCAACGACGGCTCGGCTTCGGGCCTCTCGGGCTTCAGCTGTGCGCGGATTCGCCCGGCGGATTTCGTGCGCGCTCCGTGGGTCGGCAGCGCCGACGACGGTCAGCCGGGGCTGTACAGCGGCCGCGCCAACGGCAACGACCCGACGGCGCGCGCGTACCTCGACAGATCGGAAGAGCGTC
>JAAFIF010000005.1 GCA_013298625.1 Myxococcales bacterium | reverse complement strand
CACCTCGTCGCAGAGCGAGTTGAGCAGCTCGAACCCGCGCGCGTGTTCGCGGCGGGCAGCGTCGATCAGCGTCGAGACCAGCGAGAGATAGCTCACGGCGCGAGAGCATAAACCGTCGCGGCGGGGCAGCGGGCGGGGATGTGCTCGCTACGGGTTCGGCGCGCCGGGGGACGGGGTGCCGTCTCTGAAGTCGGCCGCGTTGTTGTTCGTGTCTTGGCCGTTGGGCACTCGACCGACGGACATCACGACCATCGCACGGTGCGTCGCGGCAGGACCGGCGTTGGGCTCAGCGTATGGATGTGGCAGCGTCACGCTGCCGAACGCGACGGAGTCGACGACGCGACCCATCGGGTCGAGCAACGCGACGCTCGACGCGTCTGCGACGCCCGAGATCAACCTGGGAATCATGGCGCCGACCATGTAGCCGCTTCCACCGGCGACGAAGTAGTTGCCAGGCCGAAGGCTGTCCGTTGCAGTGAACCGATGAATGGTCGACGCGCTCGCACCCGAGCTCGATCGGTAGCTGATTTGCCAGCCCGATAGGCTCACTTCGCAGGTGCCAGTGTTGAGCAGCTCGACGAACTCATCGGTTCCGCCACCGGCGCCGTAGGTCTGCACTTCATTGATCACCACCGGCCCGGTGCAACCCGGGTCGGCGTCGCCCACGACGACATCGGGCGCAGCGTCGGGGCGCGCGTCGATGGCCGCGTCGGCCCTCGCGTCGACGGGAACGCCCGTGTCGACGAGGACGCCCGTGTCCACGCCGGTGTCGAGCACGACCCCAGTGTCCACGCCGGTGTCGACGCGCACCCCCGTGTCGACGAGCACGCCCGAGTCGACGACGACGCCGGTGTCGGGGTCTTCAGCGTCGGGCCGCGAGGCCACGTCCGCCGCGGCATCACTGGGACGAAACTGGTTCCAGTTCAGCAAACAGCCGTCGAGCGAGAGCGCGGCGACCGACGTGCAAGCGAGGAGCGCGAAGCGATTCATGGGCAAAGCTCTGTCGAACCATAGCGCGATGGCGCGCCCGATGGTGACTGTTTGGCAACGCTCAGCGCCCGTCGAGCTCGTAGAGCGCGCCGTCGCGGCCTTTTGCGGGCCACGTCCGAAGGTCCCGCGGCCGCGCGGCCAGCAGCGAGAGCAAGAGCCCCCACACGGCGCCCGCGTGCGCGAAGACCGCGGACTCGTTGCGCTGCGGCGCCTTCAGCCGGATCAGCGTGTGCCGCTCGCGCACGAGCACCGACTCGACGCGGTCGAACAGCGCGCGCTCGTCCTCCGCGTCGCGCTCGAAGCCGAGCAGCACCGCCTCGCGCTCGTAGATCGCCTGCAAGGGCCCGTGCGCGAACCCCAGCGCGTCCCACAGCGCGATGGGCGCGCGCAGCGTCGCCTCCATCCACGCCCAGGCGAGCCCAGCGTGCGTGTCGAGCGAGCGCCCCGCGCCGATGGCTCCGCACACACTATCAAGCTGCGTGGAAGAACACTGCTCTGCCGCGCGGATGCCGACGTCCATTCCCGCCGCGAACGCCGCGCCCGCGTCGAGCGACGCCCGCGAGAGCGGTCCCCCTTTGGTCATCGCGATGCTCTCGACCAGCGCTCGCCCCGTGGCCAGCGCCGCCAGCGGTCCGTCGAGGCGAACGAGCAGCGGGCCTTCGTCCGAGGGCTCGAGCGCGCACAGGAGCCAGCCGAGCTGCCTGGCGCGGGCGACCTCGTCGCTCTCGGTGGCCGCGGTCACCAGCACGCGGGTGGCGCTCTGCGGCGCGCGGTCGATCGCGAGGCGCGCGTTGGGGCACAGGCCCTGCGAGAAGACCATCACGCCGTCGACGCCCTGCGCGGCCTCGCCCGTGAGCCACTCGCTGAACGGGCGAAACTCCGCAGAGACTCCAGCTTCGCGTCGCAGCCACGACGCCGTGGCGCGCGCGACGCCCTCGGACGCTCCGATGCCCGAGCACGCCCAGCGCGCGGGCGCAGCGAGCGACCGGACGTTGCCGACAGCCCAGGCGGTGGCTTTGGTGACCGCGCGTTGAATCGAGCGTGGCGCGAGCTCGGCGCGCGTTCGGAGGTGATCGAGAGTCGAATCGGTCACGGGTCCGCAGCGTACCCCGCGTCGCGCGCGACGGGTGCGTCGGGGTCGTGCTTTCGGTCGCGCATCGCGGTGAAGTACGCGACGAGGTCGTCGAGGTCGCCGTCGGTGAGGTGCGGATGTGCCGGCATGGCGCCGTAGCGAAACGTCAGCGGATTGCGGATGTACGCGCGGATTTGCTCGACGGGTCGGTACTCGACGATGGACTGCGGGACGTTGAGCTCGGGCCCGATGCGACCGCCCTCTCGGTTGACCGCGTGGCATCGCACGCACTCGCGCGCGAACGTCGCGTACCCGCGGCGCGCAGGCGACCCTTCGGCGTGTCCCGTGGGCTCGGTGTGCGGAAACACCGCTTCGAATCGCGCGACCTCGATCACGGCGAGCTGCCACGGGCGAGGGTGCGTCTCGAGGTTGCATTGCGTGCGGAGCTTCCACGCGAGGTAGAACGGCGCTGGGTCCGAGCGCCGGGGACCGATGGGCTCCCAGCGCTCGGGGTGCGCTTCGTCGGCGTACGCGAGGTAGGCGCCGCCCTCGAGCAGCCGCGAGCCTTGCATCGGGACGGTGTAGCCGTCGCCCGCGCGCAGGACGAAGGGGCGCGCGCCGAGCGGACCGAGGTTTGCGCCCTGAAATCCCAGATCGAGCACGCGCTCGATCGGCAGCGCGCGAAAGCGCTTCTCGCGCTCGTAGTACGGGTCGTAGTTGGTGATGCTCTCGCTCTCGATCGCCGCGCGCATCGCGCGGAGCGTGAGCGATCGCACGACGCGGCCCTCGACCCTGAACTCGATCCGCGCGTCGTCGCTCGTCGCGTTCGCAGAGACAGCGCCCGCGTCGACGCTCTGCGACCGGGCGCCGTTGCACGCGCACAACGCAAGCAGGACCACCGCGCGCTTCACTGGAGCTCCTTCGGCGCCGAGCGCCACACGAACGGCAGAAACGCGGTGTAGTAGAGGAGGTTGGGGACGAGCCTCAGCGCAAACCCTGCGTCGATGCCCTGCAAGATGATCACGTCGGCGCTGGCCCAGAGCCCGTACTGCACGGCGATGAAGGCCACGATCGAGCGCGCCCACGTGGCGAAGGCGGGCTCGGCGTCGCGCAGCGCGGGCCTGAGCCGAAGCGCGTAGTAGGCGAGGATCCCGACGAAGGCGAGGCTCTCGTACGCGAGAAAAATCGCTCTCTTCTGCGCGAACAGCGCCGGCAGGGACTTGAGCAGCACCGCTTGCAGCACAGGGACGACGAAGGCCAACGCCGCCGCTACGACCATGGGCCTGCTCGCCCATCGCTGCGCCCATCGCTCGCGCGTCGGGGCGCTGCGAACGCGCTCGAGCAAGAGCAAGACGCGGGCGTCGCCGAGGATCACGAAGGCGATCGTGACGTTTTGCAGAATGGACTTCGGGACGGGCGAGTAGTCGTTGGTGAGCGTCGAGTCGAGCAGGATCTCTGCGGCAAAGATCAGCAAGAACGCGCGCAGCGCGGACCGTGAGCGCAGCGCCAGCACCAGCAGCGCGGCGTTGACGACGATGATGAGCGCCGGGTTGTGCCACGGGCTCTCGTACAAGTGCTTCCACATCTTCGAGCGCCTGCGTGAATCTCGCGAAAGCGAGCAACGTCGCAAGGCCCGTGCTTCGGATTGACGTTTCGAGCGCCAAAAGCCGCGCTCTCTTCGAGGTGCGACGCGGGTGTCGCGGCCCCTTGTGCCCACTGCCCTTTCTGCGGTGGCTGGTGTACCTAAGCCCCTGTCGAATGTCGGACCATGTTCGCCTCGCACTGCCGTCGCCCGCAGTGAGTTCACCGCGCCCACGCTCGCTCGCGCAGCGCGCCTACGCCCGGTCTCGCGCGCGGTCTCTGTCCGTGCTCATCGCCCTGGGAGCGAGCGCCGCGGCGTCGCGTTCGGACGCGCAAATCACAGGGTGGGCGCTCGATCGCTTCGAGCCGGCGCCGGCCGGAGACGCGTTCTTCACAACCACTCACCCGCGCTCGTCGCGAGACTCCGCGGGCTCGATCCACGTCGGGTTGATGCTCGACTATGGGCTCCGTCCGCTGGTGTTCAACAACAGCGCGCCTCCCGCGGGCGGCGAGCCGACCACGGGCGTGCTCGATCACATGTTGGTCTTGCGCGCGCAGGCCTCGGCCGAGGTCTTTCGTCGCGTCGGGCTCGACATGGACCTTCCGTTCGCTGTCCCGGTCGGCGGCGGGTCGTCGCTCGTTCCGCTGATCGTGCAGGGAGGCGTGCGCGACGGGCTCGCCGTCGGAGACCCGCGCTTCGGCTTGCGCCTGCGCATCGCCGGCGAAGCCGACCGAACCCCCATCAGCGTGTACCTCGGCGCGCAGGGCTTCTTCGGCTTCTTGCGCTCATCGACGCGGCAGCAGTTCGTCACGGACGAAGCGTTTCGAGGCCGCTTGTACCTCTCGCTCGCAGGCCGCGGCGGCCCCGTTCGATGGTCGCTCACCACCGGCTACCACGCGCGCCCGAGGCTCGACATCGCAGCGGCGCTCGACCCCGCGTCGAGCGGCGGCCCCATCGTTGCGAGCGAGCTCTTCGCCAGCGCAGGCGTCGCCTACACGCTGCTCAGCGACCGGCTCTCGTTCGGCGTCGAAGCGTGGCTGCAGACGCCGGCCGAGCGCATGTTCGCGCGCTCCAACGTCGCCGCCGAGGTCATGGCCACCGGCCGATTCAAGCCCGCGTCGTGGGTCGAGCTCGCGCTCGGCGTCGGCCCTGGGCTCACGCGCGCCGTCGGGACGCCCACCGTTCGCGCCGTGTTTTGTGCGACGTTTCTCGCCTTCGACGGCGCGAGCGTCCCGCGTCGCTCCGCGGCCGAAGACGACCTGCTCGCGCAGCGCGAATCGCAGCGCAACGCCAGCGGCGCCTCCGCGTCGAGCACAACGAGCAACGATCGAGCACCTTCGCAACAACCCCGACAGACGCCTCCGGCGCGCACCGAGGCCGACCCTTGTCCGCTCGGAGAGCGCTGCGACAGCGCCGCGCTCGACCGCGACGGAGACGGCGTGTTCTCGCCAGTCGATCAGTGCCCGAGCGAGCCGACCGGCGCGTTCGCAGACCCCACGCGCGCAGGCTGCCCCGACCCGGACGCTGACCGCGACGGCGTCAGCGACCACCGCGACGCGTGCCCGCAAGAGCCCGCGGGCGATCGTCCCGATCCGCTTCGCGCGGGCTGCGCCCTCGTCGATCGCGACGGAGACAACGTCGCCGACGGCGTCGACCACTGCCCCGATCAACCCGGCGCGCCGAGCCCCGACCCCAACCGCAACGGCTGCCCGTCGCTCGTGCGCATGGAGACCGGCTCGTTTCGCATCCTCGAGCAGGTCTATTTCGACACCAATCGCGCGACGATCCAGGCGCGGTCGTTTCCTGTGCTGCAGGCGGTTGCGGACGCGATGCGCGCCCGGCAGGACGTTCGGAGGCTGAGCGTCGAAGGCCACACTGACGATCGCGGAGACATCGAGCGCAACGTCGATCTCAGCGTCCGCCGCGCGACCGCCGTGATGCTCTGGCTCGCGAGCCACGGCGTCGAGGCCGAGCGCGTCGAAGCCCACGGGTTCGGCCCCACGCGCCCCGTCACGCCCAACCGCACCGCGCAAGACCGCGAGCGCAATCGACGCGTCGAGTTTCGCGTGGTCGACCCCGCACAGCCCGCGGCCGCGACGGCCCCCGCGCAGAACGGCGGGGCGCAGCGATGAGCGAATCGTCCGAGAAAACGCAGGTAGAAGCTCGGTCTGCGCCGACGACGCGCGGCATGTCCCTGCGCGCCAAATGGACCGCGGCCGTGCTCGGCGTCGCCGTGCTCCCGCTCGTCGCGATCGCGCCCGTGGTGCTCTCGCAGCAGCGCAAAGGGCTCTTTCACGCTGAAGAAGTGACGCAGGCCTCGGTGATGGACCACGCCGGCTCGCTGCTCGAATCGAAGATGCGCGCCAACGCCCGCGTCGTGGCGGACCTCGCCTCGCTGCTCGCCGAGTCGCGCATCACCGACGAAGAAGCGAAGCTCGCGCTCTTGCAGCGCATGCTCTCGCGCAGCGAAGAGCTCGACTCGGTGGTGATCTACGGGCCCGACGGGACGCGCATCGACTCGATCGTCCGCGGCGGAGCCACCGCGCTGCCCGCGCCCGAGGCGCTCGCCGCCGAAGTGCGCGCCGTCGACGATCGGGGCCGCTGGCTCGACGCTGAGATCGACAGCACGCACGGGCTGATCCTGCGCTTCGTGCAGCCGATCGTCGCGGCGAGCAACCGCACGGGCTTCGTCGTGGGGCAGCTGCGTGCGGACACCGCGCACGCCGTGCTCGCAGAGCTGTCTCGCGATCACTTTCAGGGCCGAGACGACGGGCTGATGTTGATCTCGCGCGAGCAGCGCGTGCTCGCGAGCTCTCGCGGGACGGCCGACGTCGAGCAGCGACCGGGCGCCAGCGTGCAGGGCCGTGAGCTGCTCGCGTCGATCTCGATGCCGCCCTCGCGGTTCGATCTGCTGTTCGTCGGGGCGAGCGAGTTTCGTCGCGCTGACGGGACGATGTGGGTCGGCTCGATTCGAACGCTGCCCGGCCTGCGCGCGGCGATCCTCGCGCGGAGGCCGTCGGACGACGTGTTTACGACGCTCGCTGCGACGCGCAGAGCCGTGATCGGCGCGCTGATCGCCGTGGCGCTCGCGGCGCTCGCGCTGGGCGCGTGGATCGCTTCGCGCACGACGCGGCCGATCCGAACGCTGATCGCCCTCGCGCGGGACTACGCGCACCGAAGGTTCGCGACGCGCTCGACCGTGCGGACGGGCGACGAGCTCGAGTCGCTCGGGTCGTCGATGGAGACGATGGCCGACGAGCTGTCTGCGAGCGAAAAAGAGATCGCGCGCCGCGCCGGGGTCGAGAAGGACCTCTCGCGGTTCTTGCCTGCGAAGGTGGCCGCAGAAATCGCCGGAGGGACGCGAAAGCTCGAGCTCGGCGGCGAGCGCCGTCAGGTGAGCGTCCTGTTCGCCGACGTCGTCTCGTTTACGCCGTTCGCCGAGAAGGCCGAGCCCGAGAAGGTGGTGGAGTTCTTGAACGAGCTGTTCACGGTGATGACCGAGGTGGTGTTTCGCCACGACGGGACGGTCGACAAGTTTATCGGCGACGCGGTGATGGCCTTCTTCGGCGCGCCCAACGCGATGGACGACCACGGCGAGCGCGCCGTCGCTTGCGCTGAAGACATGCATCGCTTCGTCGAGGCCAGCGCCCCAGAGTGGAAGCAGAAGTACGGGTTGGACGTGCGCATCGCCGTCGGCGTCAACAGCGGCGAGGTCATCGTCGGCAACCTCGGGAGCGAGTCGCGCATGGACTACACCGCGATTGGCGACGTGGTGAACGTCGCCGCCCGCCTCGAGGCGCTCGCGCGTCCGGGGCAAACCCTCGTCACCGGTGAGGCCGCGAAGAGCGCCGGCGACACGTTCGAGTTTCGTCCGCTCGGAGAGCATCCTTTGCGTGGAAAAGAGCAGGCCGTTGCGATCCTGGAGCTCGTTCGATGAGCGCTGACCATCCCGATGACAAGCCCAAAGACCCCACGCAGACCACGCGTCCCGCGCGGCCGACGCTGATCGCGGCGGAGGACGAGCGCGCCCGCAAGACACGAGACATCCGCGAGTCGCCGCCCGCCCCAGAAGCGGACCGATGGTCTCCTGTCGCGCCCGTCGCGCCTGGCCCGATCCGCGGGACTGTGGGCTACGAGCAGGGCGTGCTCGACCCTGCGCTCGTCGCGCGCACGGAGGTCGATCCTCCCGCGGCGGACCCGCGCGCCGTGGCCCCGACGCTCGACAGCGGGCCAGAGCTCGAAGGGCTGACGCAGCCGGGCTTCGGCGCGCATCACTGCCCTGTGTGCGGCGCGTTTGCGCAGCACCTCGTGAAGTGCACCGAGTGCGGGCACGTGTTCGAAGACCCGCGGCTCGGGTCGATCGTGTCGGGGCGGTACCGCGTCGATTCGCTCATCGGCGCCGGCGGCTTCGGCCGCGTGTATCGCGGGACGCACCTGACGTTGGGCGAGCCCGTCGCGATCAAGTTCTTGCTCGAAGAGTTCTCGAATCGCCCCGAGCAGCGCGCGCGGTTCAAGCGCGAGGCGGTCGCGCTCGCCAAGATGCGACACCCTTCCATCGTCGCCGTGCACGACTACGGCGAGCACCTCGGCGAGCTCTACATGGTCATGGAGCTCGTCCGCGGAACGCAGCTCTTCGACTGCATCCGCGACGACAAGGGCGCGCTCATGCCGGTCGAGAGGGTGTGCGCGCTGGTCGATCAGCTGCTCGGGGTGCTCGAGGTCGCGCACGCGCTCGGGATCGTTCACCGGGATTTGAAGCCCGAAAACGTGATGCTCTTGCAGACCGAAGACCGTCGCGACCACATCAAGGTCCTCGATTTCGGCCTCGCGCTGATGAACGACCGCCTCGGCGGCGATCGGCTCACCGCGACGCGCGCGATCCAAGGGACGCCCATCTACATGTCCCCCGAGCAGTGCCGCGGGCGCGACGTCGGACCGCCCACGGACATCTACGCCACGGGGGTGATGCTCTTCGAGTTGTTGAGCGGCGCGCCGCCGTTCGAGGGCGACTCGGTGCCCGACATCATGGCGAAGCACATGTACGTCGAGCCGCCGACGTTCGCCGAGAAGGGCATCGCGACGGTGCCGCCTGGCGTCGAGGCTGCCTTGCTAAGCGCGCTCGCCAAGAGCGCGGACGAGCGGCCGACGGCCAGAGAATTCAGGGACAAGCTCGCCCTCGCGTTGCGCGGCGACGACGACGCTTCGAAGCTCGCGAACCAGACGCAGGCCCGCGTCGAAAACGCCGCGCTCACCCGCGAGCAGCGCGCGCTCGTCGAGGCGTCCGCCGAGCACGCTGCGCGGCCGCGAGACTCGATCGCGCCCCCGGTCGACGGCGCGATGCCGCGCGTCTACCTCTGGTGGTCGGACACCGCGAAGGCCGAGTCGCTGCGCGGCGCGCTCGCGGTGCACGGCGTCAACGGCGTCGTGTGGAAGCACGAGACCGGCCCCAGCGAGGCCGTCCTCGGCAAGCGTCCGGGCAAGGTCTTCATCGTCGCGGGCGACGTCTCGCTCGAGCGCGTCAAGGCGCTCAGGGCCGACGCGCTCACCAGCAAATTGCCCATCCTCGTGCTCGATGCGACCGCGGCGACGCCCGAGTACATCCGCGCTGGCGCGAGCGACGTCGCGGCGCCGGGCGCGACGCACGAGACGGTATGCAAGCAGATCGTTCGATTGATTCGGAGAGGTCGATGAAGGTTCAGAGCTTCGGGCGCGCGCGTGCGGCGCTGAGCGCGATCGGTGTGATCTCGCTCGGCTCGAGCGTCGCCGCTGCGCAAGAGATGCAGGACTACCGCGTGCAGCAGGGCGACACGTGCCCTTCGATCGCGCAGCGGCTCTACGGCGACGTGGGGCGCATCGATTTGATCCACCAGAACAACCCTGGCCTCGGGCGGCTTCCGCATCGGCTGCGGGTGGGGCAGGTGCTCAGGCTCCCGCGCTCGGCGGCGGGCGCGCGGCCCGCGGCGAGCGACGCGCGTGTGTCCTTCGTGCGCAACGAGGTGGACGCGTTTACCCCTGAGCAGCATCGGGCGCAGCGAAACGAAGGGCTCGCGCGCGGTCATCGACTCGGGACGCTCGACGCGTCGAGCGCGGAGGTGAGCTTCATCGACGAGACGCAGCTGCAGCTCGGCGCCAACACGCTCGTGGTGATCTTGGGACGCAACGCGCAGCGGCTCGACGCGGGCGCCTCGTCGGAGACCCGCCTCGAGCGCGGAACGCTCCGCGCCCGCCTCGCAGCGCTCTCTGGCGCCGCGCCTGCCGCGGCTCCGCGCACGGTCACCGTGCAGACGCCCGCCGCGACGGCGCAGGTCGGCGCGGGCACCTCGCTGCTCGACGTCGACGCGCGTCGCACCACGCGCTTGTCCGTGCATCAGGGCGCGTCGAGCTTGCGCGCCGCGGGCCGCACGGTGCAAGTCAACGAGGGCTTCGGATCGCGCGCGGATCGCGGTCGCGCGCCGCGCCCGCCGCAGCCGCTGCCCGGAGCGCCCTCGTGGACCGCTGCGCTCGCCCCGCTCGTCCTCGTCGACGGCGAGGCGCGTGCCAGTGTTCGTGGGACGTACGCGCGCGCCGCGGCCGGGCCCGCGCCGGTCGTCTGGCACGTGCAGCTCGCGCGGGACACGAGCTTCAACGACCTGCTCGTCGACGCGCGGGTGCCCGCGGCGGTGACCAACCTCGACGCGCAGCTCGGGCCGGGCGTGTACTTCGCGCGCGTGAGCGCAGTGGACGCCGACGGCTTCGAGGGGCGCCCAGGGCCGGTCGCGACGATGCGGGTCTCGTCGGTGCAGCTCGACGTCGGCGGCCCGGGTCGCAGGGCGTCCGTGCGCGTGAGCGACGGGACGATCTGCTCGATGGACGGCAGCGCGCTCGCGCCGATTCGCGCGCCGATCGAGCTGCGCCCGCTCGCGCGGCACACGCTGCGGTGCGCTGCCGATGAAGCGGGGACCGGCGCGGTCGAACGCGCGTGGGGCCGCGAGCAGTCGGGGCTCGTGGCGGTTCGATCACGGGTGTTCGTGCCCGAGTACGAAGGCGCGCGCGGCTCGCGTCGCATCCTCGTCGGCGTGCTCGACGCGGTCGGACAGCCCGTCGTAGGAGCGCGTTTGCGCAGCGAATCTCCTCGCGGAATCACGGTAGACCCCGTCCGTCCCGGCCGCCAGCCGGGCACGTACGAGACCGTCGCGCGCTGGACCGGCGCGGCGCCTGCGGGCACCGTTCGCTTCTTCGTCGAGGGAGAGAGCGACGCGCGCAGCACGGTCGAGCTCGACGCCAGCGCGCCTCCGCCCGCCGCGCCGACGCTCGCTGCCGCGCCGGGGCCGCACGTGGGCCTCGAGCTCGCGTTCGAAGGCGCCGCGATGGTGACGTTCGACTCGCGCTTTCGCTCGGGCCTCGGCGCCGCGCTCGAAGCGCGGGTGCGCGTCCCTGCAGGCCCAGGGCTCTTGCTCGGACTTCGCGCGGGCTACCTGCGCTTCGGCTGCTCGGGCCCGCAGATCAGCGACCTCTCGGTGTACTGCGCGCCCGCGAGCGCCGGCAGCGCGACGGCGCCTCGCATGTCCCTCGGCGTCGACACGCTCGACCTCGGCCCCGTGGTCGGCGGCTATTTCGCCCGGCACAACGCACCGGTGACAGGATATGTCACGTTTGCGCCGCAGTGGGTCATGCACCGCTCGATCGTCACGCGCGGCGACGGGACCGAGGCGCTCGAGGCGGGATCGACGTTCGGGATTCTCGCGATGCTCGGCGCGCAGCTGCGCATCGGGCCGGGCGGCCTGTACGCGAACATCGGCTACCGCGGGACCGTGGCCAACACGCAGGCGCTCGGCGCGCTGCCCATCGGCGGAATGCTCTTCGCCCTCGGCTACCGCGCGCTGTTCTGAGCTGCGGTCTACCGTGCGATCGCGCACTGCAAGCGCGTGAAGCGCACTTGCCAACGGCTGTCACGCTGGTCGCGAAACAGCACGCCGATGTCCCCCTCGGGCCCGAGCGTCGCGAGGGGATAGACCGAGTCGCGCGCGGCCATCGTCACGCGCTGCTCGACCGTCAGCGGCTGCAGCGCGTTGTCGAACATGCGCGCCCAAAGGTCGTAGCCGTTGCCCGCGCGATCGTCGGCCCACACTGCCAGCACGCGGTCTCCGAGGCCGACGAGCGACGGATACCGCGAGAATCCCGGGTCCATCGTGAGCCGCGTCGGCGCGACCAGCATCGAGCCAGAGGCGCTGCGCACCGTCGCCCAGATCTCGCGATCGACGCTGCGCTCGGCGGCGTCGTGCCAGGCGATCACCCACCGATCGCGGTTGAAGACCACCGTGGGCGCGACCGCGTCGAAGCCCGCTGTCGTCAGCCGGATGTCCGGCGCGAGCCGCTGCAACGAGGTCGTGAGCGGCGCGAAGAAGATCGCCCTCGCGCCGGACGCGTTGGGCGTGCCGGTGCGGCCGTCGAGCCAGGCGACGGCGAGCGTCCCTCCGCCGTAGGCGACGACCGGCGCTTCGCTGTTGGACGACTCGCGCGTGAGCCGGATGTTGTCGTCGATCTGCCGGCCCTGCCGGTCGATGCGCTGCAGGTAGATCTCGAAGTTGCCTCGGTTGCCAACCGCATCGTCGCGCTCGTCTTGCCACGCGAGCACGAAGTCTTCGCCCGTCCACGTGATCGACGGGTTGATCGAGAACCCTCTGGCGAACGAGATGCGCTGATCAGGCCCGAGCTTCTCTCCGTCCGCGTTGAGGCGGTTGAAATAGATCTCGTAGTCGCCGTCGCGACGCTCTTGCCAGACGATCCCGAGCTCGCGCCCCGTCCACGCGACACCAGCGCCGTACGCGTCGGGCTCGGTGATGGTCACCCTGCGCGTGGCGGGCGCGAGCGTCGCGCTTCCGTCGCGGTTGCGCGCGGTGAAGTACACGTGCGCAGAGCCTTGCTCGTAGCCCCAAAACGACGCGAGGTAGCGCGAGCCCGACCACGCGACGCCGCCCGCTCCGGAGGGCGCGAGCGTCGGCTCGCTGACGGGCACGTCCGGCCCCGCCGGGCTGAACGTCGCGTTGTCGTCGATGACGCCGTTGCAGTTGTCGTCGCGGCCGTTGCAGAGCTCTGTCGCGCCGGGAAACACTGTTCGATCTTCGTCGTCGCAGTCGTCGCCGCACGCGTCCGCCGCGCCCGGCTGCCGTCCTGCGATCGGACCACGACGACCGTCGCCGTCGTTGTCGCGCGTGGCGGGCGCGGTCGTGCACGCGCGGGTCTCTTCGCTGCACTGATCGATGGTGCACGGGTCGTTGTCGTTGCAGACCAGCGGCGCGCCCGGGACGCAACGCCCCTCGCGGCACGTCTCGACGCCGGTGCAGAAGCGTCGATCGTCGCAGTCTTCGTCGACGAAGCAATCGGGCGGCGGCGGTGGTGGTGGGGTGAAATCCAGCTCGGTCTTCGCGCCGCAGCCGACGCCGATCGCGGCGCTCGAGACCCATGCGAGCGACAGCGCTCGAAAACGTGTGCGTGCTTTCATCGCTCAGTCGCACGCTCCGAAGTCGGGCAGGTCCGTGGGCTCGCAGACGGCGCCGCGGGGGCACTGCGGGGGCGTTCCGTCGATGCGGCAGAGCTGCAAGCAGCGAGTGCCTGCGCCGGTCGCGAAGCACGAAGCGCCGCCGACGCACGCCGCGCCGTTGCCGCACGGCATGCCCACGGGGACGGTGCCCGCTTGAATGCAATCCGCGTGGTAGATCTCAGCCGCGCATCGCCCCATGGGGTACTCGATGTACGGGTAGCAGGCTTCTCCCGGCCCGCAGCCGCTGTTGGCAAACGGGTCGCAGTTGTACTGACGAATGCCCTGCGTCGAACCATCAGGGCAGGGAGGATCACGAAAGGTGTCCGGCTGCGGGTCGGGCACGTCGCGATAGCGCACGTCGCGGCCCACGTCGCCGGTCGCTCCGTCTTCGAGCGCGCCTCCGTCCCCGCCGTCTCGATCCGCGCGAACGCTCGCCGCGCACCCGCCGAGCGCGACGGACAGCGCGAGCCACAGCGCTCGCGATCGCACGCTCGTCCCGAACCCATGAAGCAACATCGTGCAGCGGAGCGTGACGCACGAGCACCAGTGCCCGCAAGCGACGCCGCTAAAACTCGGTGCCCTGCGGGCTCGATGGACGCGCGCGTCGCGGCCGCGGTGCGGCAGGTGAGGCGACCGAAGCGTCCGCGCCCTGCACGTTCACTGGCGGCTGCGCGGTCGTCGCCGTGGTCGCGCCTGGGATCGGTAGCGGCACCAACGGCTCTCTCGCCCGCGCGACGCTCGTCGGCGCCAGCAGCGGAACGGCCGACGGCATCTCGATCGGCGCGAGCTCGGCGCGCTCGCGTCGCGCGCGCTCTTTGACCGCGTAGCCCGCGGCTCCGATCGCGACGCCGAGGACCACCATCGCGAGCGCCGAGTACGCGAGCAGCGATCCCCCCGGCGCGGGCGCGGGCGGTTGCGGCGCGTACGTCGGACGCACTGTCCCCGGCACGGACGTCATCGAGACGGGCGGCGCCATCACGGGCGGCGCCCACACCGGCGGCGCAACGGGCGCAGGCGCAGCGAGCGCAGGATGCGCGGTGGAGCCAGGGTCGAACGCGACGGTCCTCGGCGGCGCCGGGGCCACAGACGCGCGCGGGGCGGGGGGCACCGCGCTCGCGCGGGGCGGCGCTTGCGCAGGGGGCTCGTCGAGGGCGGGCATCGACTCGATGCGGCGGCGCAGCGCGATCTTCTGCTCCCGCTGCGAAGCGAGCGCCTCGCGCACGAAGTGAGCGACGACCTGATGCGACGCCGGCGTGACGCCGCAGCGCTCGAGCGCGTCGGCGAAGGCCTGCGCGTTGCCGAAGCGCTCGCTCGGCTCGCGCGCGAGCGCCGTGAGCACGACGTCGTCGAGGGCGGAGGACAGCTCGGGCCTGCGCGACGATGGGGCTTGGATGCGAAGCTCCATCACCTGCGCGACGAGCAGCGCCTCGGTGTTGGCGTCGAAGAGCCGCGCGCCGCTGAGCAGCTCCCACGCGACGATGCCCGCGGCGAAGACGTCCGCGCGCGCGTCCATGGGCTGCTCGAGCAGCTGCTCAGGGGCCATGTACGCGAGCTTTCCCTTCGGGATTCCCCCGATCAACGTGCGTGTGAGCCGTCGCTCTGCGCGCGCGACGCCGAAGTCCAAGATGCGCGTGAGCCCGTCGTAGCCGACCACGATGTTCTGCGGCGAGACATCGCGGTGCACAATGTTGAGCGGCGCGCCGTCGCTGTCTTCGAGGGTGTGCGCCGCGTGCAGGCCTCGCAGCGCGTCCACGATGATCCTCAGCGCCACCGCCACCGGAACAGCCCCGACCTTCGCGATCGACGCGCGGATCACGTCCACCACGCGCTCGCCTTCGACGTAGTCCATCGCGAAGAAGAGCCCCTCGGCCGAGTGCTCGACGTCGAGCGTGGGCACCACGTTGGGGTGGTTGATCCTCGCGGCGAGCCGCGCTTCATCGAGAAACATCGCGACGAAGTCTTTGTCTCGCGTGTGCTCGGGCAGGCACTGCTTCACCGCCACGAGCCGCGAGAAGCCCCCCACCGAGCGCAGGCGCGCGAGGTACACGACGCCCATCCCGCCGCGGGCGAGCTCGTGCATCAACTCGTATCGACCCAGTCTGCGAGGGAGCGACGACATGACTTACGCTCGCTGTGGCATTGTTCGAACACACCCTCTACGAGAGCAAGCGAAGACGACCACTACGATGGCTTACACGATCACGTTGATTCCAGGCGACGGCATCGGCCCCGAAGTGACCGACGCGACGCGCGAGGTGCTCGCGGCGACGGGGCTGACCATTCGCTGGGACGTTCAGCTCGCGGGCGCCGCGGCCGCTGAGCAGCTCGGCAACCCGTGCCCCGACGAGCTCATCGCCTCGGTGCAGAAGAACCGCATCGCGTTGAAGGGGCCGATCGGTACGCCCATCGGCCGCGGATTTCGCTCGGTCAACGTCGCGCTCCGCAAGGCGCTGGACCTCTACGCGTGCCTGCGCCCGGTGAAGAACTTGGAGGGAGTCCCTTCGCGATTCTCCGGCGTCGACCTGGTCATCGTGCGCGAGAACACCGAGGGGCTGTATTCGGGCCTCGAGCACATGGTGGTGCCCGGTGTCGCCGAGTCGCTCAAGATCGTGAGCGAGAAGGCGAGCACGCGGATCGCAGAGTTCGCGTACCGCTACGCGCGCGCGAACAAGCGTCGCAAGGTGTCGGTCGTGCACAAGGCCAACATCATGAAGCTGTCCGACGGGCTGTTTCTCGACTGCGCGCGCAAGGTGAGCCGGCGGTACAGCGAGATCGAGACGCAAGAGGTGATCGTGGACGCGTGCGCGATGCAGCTCGTGCGCTTCCCTGAGCGCTTCGACGTGCTCGTGATGGACAATTTGTACGGGGATATTCTCAGCGATTTGTGCGCTGGCCTCGTGGGCGGGCTCGGCGTCGTGCCGGGCGCCAACATCGGCGACGAGTGCGCGGTGTTCGAAGCGGTCCACGGCAGCGCCCCGGACATCGCAGGAAAGGGCGTGGCCAACCCGACCGCCCTCATCCTCAGCGCCGCGTTGATGCTGCAGTACCTCGGCGAGCGCGAAGCGTCTCAGCGCGTCGAGAGCGCGGTGCACGCCGTGTACGCCAAGAGCACCGTGCGCACCGGCGACCTCGGCGGCAACGCGACGACCGCAGAGTTCACCCGCGCGGTGATCAACGCGCTGTAGCGTAGCGCACGGGCAGGGCGCTCACTCGTCTTCGAATCCGTGTGCACAAAACAAGCGGTGCAGCGCGAGCGCCTGCGGAGGCGAGAGCGCGTCGAACGCGACGCCCATCCCAGCGCGCACGTTGGCCCCGCCGTCGCGCACCCAGCGCACGGTGGCGTCGAGCTCGAGCGGCTCCCACGTGGTGGCGCTGGCGATGCCCACGCGCAGCCGCGCGCCGACGGGGATCGGCGGGTCCACGGTGACGAACGCGCCGCCAAAGGACAGGTTGGCGGTCGTCGCCTCGACGCGTCGCGCGCTCTTCTCGTGTTGTCGGCGAACGGTCACGCGAACTTCGATCGGGTACCGCGCGCGGAGCCTGAAGTGACTGGCCACGTTCGAGCGCGAAGGTACACCGAAACGGCCGCGCGGCGGGTGGCGAACGCGCGAGCTTCGTCGGCGCTCAGCCGAGCGAGCCTTCCCACACGCGGTACGAGATCACGACCTCGTCGCCGCGCATCGGGCGGTAGCGCGCGCCGAAGAAAATAATCGAACGCGACGCGGCGTCGTAGTCGAAGCCCTCGGCGCGGTTGCGCGGGACGTCCATGCCGCGCACGCGCACCTTGATGGTGCTCGTGATCGGCGAGCGGTTGAGCCTGAACTGGCTGGCCGCGCCGGCGATCGCGTCGACGATGCGCGCCATCGCAGCGTCCACGTCCGCTTCGAACGCCATGCGCGTCGCCGCAGGGGTGCTGGCCGTGAGCTGTCGCAGCGGGATGTACGCTCCGCCGTTCGCTTCGATCACGCAGCGAGGCAGGTAGTTGACGTCGTTGGCCGCGCACATCGGCGGGACGCGCGCGTCCATGGGCGCCTCGTTCAGCAACCGCGGGACGAGCCCGAACGTCAGGATCGAGTTGCGACGGTAGTACGCGACGATGTTGTTGACCGTGGCCGCGTCGAACACGCCCGCGGGGCTGAACCGCGCCATCGTCTGCGGGTCGGTCCCCGTGCGGAAGAACGCGAAATCGTTGCCCCCCGGCTCGTCGGTGATGTGAAACGCGACGACCTTCGCGCCCGGCCGCAGCCGCCACTGCGCGTTCGCCTCGCCCATCATGCTGCGGCGGTTGAACTCGAAGTGCGCCATGATCGAGCCCGCCGTGGGCTGCTCGGACGTTCCGCCGCCGGTCCACGTGAAGGGCCGAAAGGTGTCCGGCATCGCCGTCGGGCACGCGCCCACGGTGCTGTACTGGCAGAGCTTGTTCGCGCCCATCGCGTCCGCGCCGCTGATCCACTGAAAGCCCATCGGCCAACCCGTCGCCGCCGCAGCCTGCATGAGCACCGGCACCTGCGCGTTCGCCTGAAACGCCGCCACGCGAAAGTCCACGCCCGCCGTGGTCATGCGCTCGAAGAAGCGCGTGGCCGTGCGGCCGACGGCCTCTTGGTAGACGTTCATCGAGCCCGACGTGTCGATGGTCCAGATGAAGTCCACCGGCGACGAGCCCTGCTCGGCGCGGATCACCTGACACGCGAATCCCAGCGTTTTTCCTGCCTCTGAGACCGCCGTGCTGTTGGTGAGGTCCGCCATGCGAATGGCGGTGTTGACCATCGCGTTGTCGACCTGCGCGCGCGGCGCGATCGCCACGATCACGTCCACCGTGCGCGAGACGTCGCGCAGCACCGTCGTCACGTCGACGAAGAACTCGCTGGCCATCCCGATCACAGGGCCACCCGCAGGCGCCGCGGCGCCGATCAGCGGCATCACCAGCGCGTCGCGCAGCGCCGATGCGCTCGTCGCGCGGGCCACGCGGTAGGTGCTCTGCACGCCGTTGTGCATCTCGTGCGTCACAAGGGCGCGGCCGACGAGCACCGCGGTCGTCCCAGCGCCGAGCGCCGTCTGCACCGCCATCTCGACCCGAGCGGCTTCGGCGCGAATGTCTCCGGTCGACGGAAGCCCCGCCACGAACCCGGTCGTGTTCGTCGCCGCGTCGTCGAGCAGCAGCGCGCCGCGGGTCATCGTCCCGTCCACCGAGCGCGCCATGCCCCACGCCGGGTCGTGGCCCACTTGCGACGGCGTCATCGGCGTGCGCGCGATGGTCACCGAAGCGAGGCCCATCGGTCTGCAAATTTCCACGCCAGACATGCTGTCGGGCCGCCCGTCGCCGTCGGTGTCGCCGAGCCGCGGGTCCGTCTCTCCGTTGGCGATGTCCACGAACCCGTCGCGGTTCAGGTCTTCTTGATCGTCGGTCACCCCGTCCATGTCCGAGTCGTTGCTCGCCGGGTCGAGCCCGCGGCACCGCTCGCCCGCGAGGCACTCGCTGTCCATCGTGCACGGGGGAGGCGCGCATCGGCCCGCGTCTGCACCGCCGTCGTCAGCGCCCGCGTCGCCGCCACCGCCGCCGACGCACCGTCGCTGCTGCATCGGATCGCTCGCCACGCAGATCCGCGGGTAGCGCGCCTCGACCCCGTCAGGGACGCCGTCGCGATCGCTGTCGCTGTTCATCGGGTCGCTGCCGAGCATGCACTCGGTCGCGTTGTCGATGCCGTCGTTGTCGCTGTCGATCCCAGCGGCGCAGCGGTCGATGCCGCTGTCCATCACGCCGCCATCGCCGCGCGCGCCGTCGGCGCTCGAGCCGTCCGGGCGCGAGCCGTCGATGCCCACGATCGGGTCTTCGGGACACCCCGCGAGCGCGAGCGCGAGCGGGCCGAGGACTGCAAAGAATCGAGCTTGCTTGAGCATGGTGCGGCGTGACCTCCGGTCGAGTGAATGCAAGAGCGCTGAGTGTCCCACACGCTCCGCGTAAAATCGCCCCGCCCATCGCGACGCACACACCCAGTGAAATCACGGAGCGCACTTAGCCAGAATCGCTCGTCGCAGCGCGACGACGGTCGGACCTTCGAGCGCGTCTCGCCTGCTGATCAACGAGTACTGCTGCGTCGGCCCGTCGGTGAGCGGCCGCTTTGCGCACCCCGCGGGCGGCTCGCAGAAGTCGTTGACGATCGCCACGCCGAGCGCCAGCCGCGCGCAGTGCATCGCCAGCGGCCAGCCGCGCGCCTCGATCGCCACCCGGATGTCTGCCCCGAGCGCGCTGTGGGCGGCCCCGCGCAGCGCGCTCGGCGCCGGCGGGAGCACCAGCGATACGCCCTGCAAATGCTCCCACCGAACGCGCTTTCGCGCCGCGAGCGGGTGCCGCTTGTCCACGACGATCGCCGAGCGCACCGAGGCGACGCGCTCGACGCGCAGGTCCTGTGCCTCTGGAGCGGTGATCGCCGTGACGCCGAGCTGCGCGAGCCCCGAGCGAACGTGGTCCAGCGTTTGTTCTCGATCGCCGACGAGCAGCCGCGGCGCGCGCTCGGTCTCTCTTCGAAACGCAGCGATCGCCGGTCCGAGGAGGTAGAGCAGCGCGCCTTCTCCTGCGGCGAGGCTGACCTGACGCTCGATCCTTCGCTTGCTGAGCGTGGACTCGAGCGCGCTCAGCCGCTCTCGGCTCTCGCGGGCGTACGCCAGCACCGCTGTGCCCGCTTCAGTGAGCGAGAGCGCGCGTCCGCGGCGCTCGTAGAGTGGCGCGCCGACAGCGTCCGCGAGTCGCTTGAGCTGCGCGTGGATGGTGGGCTGCGAGCGATGCAGGGCTTTGGCCGCGGTCGTGAGGTTGAGGTCGCCCGCGAACGCGACGAGGGCGTCGAGGCAGTCGGGGTCGAGCTGCAGTCCGCGAGCTATCACGATTCATGAGCGTGGCTCAGAAAGAATCAGTTTTCTAGAGTGATCGCGATGCGCAGTAAGCTCCCCGAGGAGAACGACGAACATGGACCCGAAGACAGTGACGCAAGCGAGCAAGAAGCTCTCGTGGCTGCTGCGCCACGGCGCAGGCGAAGCGGGGCTCGCGATGGACGAAGAGGGCTTCGCGGCGATCGCGGACGTGCTGCGCGTGCTGCGGATGCCGCGGGCGACGTTCGAGTTGGCCGTCGCGCAAAATGACAAGAAGCGCTTCGAAGTGGTCGGCGAGCGCGTGCGAGCGTGCCAGGGGCACTCGTCGGGCGTGGTCTCGATGGAGTCCATGGAGGCGAGCTGGACCGAGCTCGCAGCCGCTGATGGGCTCGTGTGGCACGGGACGTCGGTGGACGCGATCGACGGGATCGTGAAGAGCGGGATCGTCTCGGTCTCGCGCACGCATGTGCACCTGGCGCAGAGCACGGACGCGAAGGTCGGCAAGCGCGCCAACGTGGATGTGCTGCTCGGCGTGTCGATCGCGGCGATGCGCGCGGCGGGAGAGCGCCTGTGGTCGAGCCCCAACGGGGTGGTGCTGGCGCGGCACGTCCCGCTCGGGGCGATCGTGACCGTGGAGGCGGCGACGCGCAGGGGGCAGAGCGAGCTCGCTCGCGTGCGCGCGAAGCTCGGGCACCCGGGCTGAGCGGCTACAGGGCGATGCCGGGCGCGGGGTAGTCGCGCAAGAATGCCTTCACGTCGGAGGCGACGGCGGCGAGCTTCGCCTCGTTGCCCTCGTTCTTGACGGCTTCGTCGAACCACTCGGCGACCTTGCCCATGTGCTCGGGCCGCAGTCCGCGCGAGGTGATCGCGGGCGTCCCCAAGCGCACGCCCGACGGATCGAAGGGCTTGCGCGGGTCGAAGGGAACGCTGTTGTAATTGAGCTCGATCCCCGCCAGGTCGAGGGCCTTGGCGGCGCGCTTTCCCGTGACGTTCTTGTTGGTCAGGTCGATCAAGAGCAAGTGGTTGTCGGTGCCGCCCGAGACGAGCGCGTAGCCGCGGTCGGTGAGCGCCGTCGCGAGCGCCTTGGCGTTGCCCACCACGCGCGCCGCATACTCCTTGAACGACTCGGTGTTCGCTTCTTTCGCGGCCACCGCGAGCGCGGCCATCTGCGAGACGTGCGGCCCGCCCTGCAGCCCCGGAAACACCGCCTTGTCGATCGCAGGCGCGAGCTCCTTGCGGGTCATGATCATCCCGCCGCGCGGTCCGCGCAGGGTCTTGTGCGTCGTGCTCGAGATCACGTCCGCGTGGCCGACGGGCGAGGGGTGCGCGCCGCCCGCGACGAGGCCGGAGATGTGCGCGATGTCCGCCACGAGGATGGCCCCGACGTTCTTCGCGATCGCAGAAAACGCTGCGAAATCCCAGGTGCGCGGGTACGCTGTCCCGCCGCAGAAGATCACCTTGGGCTTGTGCTCTTCAGCGATCTTGGCGACCTCGTCCATGTCGATCCGGTGGTCGTCGCGGCGCACGCCGTAGGCGCGGGCGTTGAAGTACGCGCCGGTGATCGAGACGCTCCATCCGTGCGTGAGGTGGCCGCCCGCGGGCAAGCCCAGGCCCATGATGGGGTCGCCGGGCTTGCAGAAGGCGAAGAGCACCGCGAGGTTGGCAGGCGAGCCCGAGTACGGCTGCACGTTGGCGTGCTCGACGCCGAAGAGGCTCTTGATGCGCTCTTGCGCCATCTCTTCGATCGGGTCGACGAACTGCTGGCCCTCGTAGTAGCGCTTGCGGGGGTAGCCTTCGCTGTACTTGTTGTTGAGCGGCGAGCCCATCGCCTCTTGGACCGCGCGCGAGGCGTAGTTTTCGCTGGGGATCATGCGGAGTTTGTCGAACTGCCGCTGCGTCTCGCCGCGGATCAGCGCGGACATCTCGGGGTCACTTTGCTCGAGGGACGGGTCGAAGCTCACGTTGTCTCTCCTTAGCGCCGGTATGGGAGGGATGAGAGGGGCGCTCTGGCGCGGCGCAGGATGCCACAGCGGCCGCGGAGGGAGAGTGCGGCATTGCATTGACGGTGCGCTCGCGTCGCGTTAGCAGAGCGACCCCATGATCGACCCAGAAACCCGAAGCAAGTTAGAGGAACTCGCCCGCAGGGGCGAGAACCTCGGGAGGCATCTTTGACCTCCCCAGGTTGAAGATCCGCATCGAAGAGTTGGAGCAAAAGACGCTCGTTCCAGGCTTCTGGGACCGCGGCGATGCTTCGCAGAAGGTTCTCAAAGAGAAGACCCACATCGAGAACCTGGTAGAGACCGTCGAGAAGGCCCAGCGCGAGACGCGAGACGCGCTCGAGCTGCTCGACATGGCCTCGGCCGAGAAGGACGAGGCGACGGCGAACGAAGTGCAGGCGCAGGTCCCGCACATCGAAGCGCTCATGCGCCGGCTCGAGCTCGAGCAGATGCTCAACCGCCCCGAGGACAAGCTGGACTGCTACCTCGAGATCAACGTCGGCACCGGCGGCACCGACGCCCAGGATTGGACCGAGATGCTCCTGCGCATGTACATGCGCTGGTGCGATCAGCACGGGTTCACCTGCGAGCTGCTCGAGCAAATGGAGGGCGAAGAAGCGGGGCTCAAGAGCGCCACGCTGCTCGTCCACGGACACAACGCGTTCGGCTTCTTGAAGGCCGAGCGGGGCGTGCACCGACTGATCCGCATCTCTCCGTACGACGCGCAGGCGCGGCGGCAGACCGCGTTCGCCGCGGTGCAGGTCACGCCTGACATCGATGACTCGATTCACGTCGACATCAAGAAAGAGGACTACGACCGCGAGACGATGCGCTCGGGCGGCGCTGGCGGCCAGCACGTCAACAAGGTCGAGTCCGCGATTCGCATCACGCACAAGGCCACGGGCTTCGTGGTGAAGTGCCAGACCGAGCGCTCGCAGCACGAGAACGAGCGCAAGGCGCTCAAGATGCTCGCAGCCAAGGTCTACGAGTACGAGCGCAGCAAGAAAGAAGCGGAGTTCGCCAAGAACTACGAGTCCGGAAAGCTCGAGGCGGGCTTCAGCTCGCAGATCCGCACGTACACGATGGCGCCCTATCGGCTGGTCAAGGACGAGCGCACCGAGCTGAAGGTCAGCGACGTGCAGCGCGTGCTCGACGGCGACCTCGACGAGTTCATCGAGGCCTATCTGCTCAAGCAGATGGAGAAGCGCAAAGCGTCGGAGACCAAGGACAAGCTGCTCTGATCGGAACGCCAGGGGGGGAGCGCTGGCGCGTGGTAGCGTCGGAGACCGATGGCTCTCGAGTGGATCGTTCCGATGGCGCTCTTCGGGGCCTTCGTGTCGTCGAGCGGCGCGAGCTGGATGCGCCGTCAGCGCAGGCTCGATGACGGGCGCGAGCGGGGACAGCGGCGGGGGTGGGTGTTTCCTGTGAAGGTTCGCTCGACGTTTCCCATGGATATCCGCGGCGAGGCCATCGTCGACACCGCGTTCGACGAGCGCGTCGGCCTCGGGGTGATCATCGAGCGCGCGCTCGAGCTCGGCTACGAGCGCACCGTCGGCACCGGCGTCGCGCTGGCCTTTCGCCGCGGAAGCGAGTGGCGCGCGCTCTCGTCCTTCGACCTGTGCGACGTCCCGAGCGAGCTCGTCGTCTTCGTCGAGCCCTCGCCCGCCGCAGGCATCACCAGACTTCGCTGCGTCATGACCTTTCGCACCGCCGCCCACTACGTCGACGACGCCGACGCCGAACAAGCGACGGACGAGTTCACGACGCTGATCGAGTCGCTCTCGCCGATTCGCGCGATCCCTACCACCCCGTGAGCGCTGTCAGAGCGACGCTCGCGCGCGCCGTCTGCCGTTGAATCGAAGGCTCCATGGACGTCCCCCACGACCAGCCTCTGCCCGCCGGAACCCTCCTCGCCGGCAAGTACGAGATCCGCCGTCGCCTCGGCTCTGGGGGCATGGGCGCTGTGTACGAAGCGCGCCACGTTCGCATGAACAAGCGCGTCGCCGTGAAGGTGATTCACCCGCAGTTCGCGAAGAACGGCGAGGCCGTCGGGCGCTTTCTTCGTGAAGCCGAGGCCGCCTCGCGCATCCGTCACCCCAACGTCATCGACGTCGTCGACATCGACGAGCGACACGACCCGCCCTTCATGGTCCTCGAATATCTCGAAGGCCAGTCGCTCGCGACGATCCTCGAGCGAGACCAGAAGCTCAGCGTGGGCGCCACCGCGGCGCTCGTGCAACCCGTGCTCAGCGCGGTCGCCGCCGCGCACGACGCCGGGATCGTCCACCGAGACCTCAAGCCCGAGAACATCTTCATCGCCCGCGCTGGAGACGGCTCGATTCGCCCCGTCGTGCTCGACTTCGGCGTCGCCAAGATCGAAGACAGCGCGATCCAAGGGCTCACGCAGACGAACGCGATGGTGGGAACCGTCGTGTACATGTCCCCCGAGCAAGCGCGGGACTCCAAGCGCGTCGATCCCAAGAGCGACCAGTACACGCTCGGCGCGATCTTGTACGAGTGCGTGACCGGCGTGCGCCCGTGCGACGGCGACTCGCTCTACCTCGTGCTCAACGCCATCGTCGAGGCGAAGTACCGCCCGTTGCGCGAGCGAGCGCCGGGGATCTCTGCGGCGTTCGAAGCCATCGTCGTGCGCGCGATGAGCGTCGATCCCGCGCAGCGCTTCGCCTCGGTGCGCGCGATGGCCGAGGCGCTCGCGCCCATCGCCGAAGGGCAGCGCTTCGCGTTCTCTCGCGACTCGTGGGCGACGGAGTTCGCGTTTGGCTCGACCATGAGCGCCGATGGATCGAGCGACAGCGCCGTCGCTCGCGCGGTCGAAGCGATCGTCGGCGCCCGCCCCGGAGCCATCTCGGCAGACGACCACGCGCAGCGCGTCTCGACGCCTGCAGCGCTCACCGGGCCGACGCTCGCCGAGCCCGTCGCGAGCCCCGTCGCAACAGCGCAACCCGAGAGCGCTGCGCCACGCACTGCCGCGCCGAGCACGCTCGGGGGAAGCTCGATCGAAGTCGCATCGCCCCTCCACCGAGACGAGACGATCGGCGTCGATCCGCGCCGCGCCAACGGTCGCCGCGGAGTCGTCTTGGCCTTGGTCGCGGTGGTGCTCGCCTCGATCGGCGCCGTGGCCCTGGCGAACCGAAGCGCGCCGTCGACTGGCGTCGCGAACAACCCGAGCCCGCTTCCCGAGCGGCCGCGCGAGCAGCCGCGGCTCACCGCGCTCGAGCCCGCGGTGTTGGCGCCGGACAGCGGGGCGAATGTCGCTGTTTCGGCAGCAAATATCCCGGTCGATGCGAGTTCTGCGCAGGGCCCTGCGGCGCACAGTCAGACCCCTGCGATCCTGGGGCGTCCTGGCCGAAGACCCACGACGGGTCTGACTGCCAACCCAACGATCCCTGTCGCGCCGCAAGGAAGCTCCCACACACCGAACACGAACCCGCAGACAGCCCCTTCGGGCACCGCCGCTGGCAGTGCGTCGCAGACCCCGACAGAGGGCCCGCGGCAGGTCGGCGGGGGGTTTGTCTTGTAGCGTTCGTTTTTTGAATCGTGTCGTGCGTAGTTGCCGAAGCCACGCGATGGGGGCTTACCCTCGGCGCGTCATGCTCTCTGCTCGGTTTCAGCGCACGCTCTTCAGCTCGCTCTTCGTCCTCGCGGTGACCGCGAGCGCGCACGCGCAGAGCGCTCCGTCGACGGCGCCCGCGGCGGCGCTGATCACCGAGGGCCGTGCGTTGCTCTCGCAGGGGCAGGCGCAAGAGGCGCTCGCGCGGTTTTCGCGTGCGTACGAGCTCGGCCGCTTCGCGACGGCGCGCGCGCACATGGGCGTCGCCGAAGGAGCGCTCGGGCACCCCGTCGAGGCCGAGCGGTTCTTGCGCGAGGCGCTCGAGGCGCCGACGGACGCGCTGATGCAGCCCGCGTGGGTCGAGCGGTTTCGAGAGAACTTGCGGGTGGCGCAGCGATCGGTGGGGCAATTTACAGCGCGTGGCAACGTCGATGGCGCGCGTGTGTTTCTCAACGGGCGCGAGGTTGGGGTGCTTCCGTTCGCGGCGCCGATCCGAGTGAGGGCCGAGACCGTGCGCATGCGCGTGACGGCCGAGGGGTACTACCCCCTCGAGCGCGACGTGATCATCGGCGGAGAGCTCGCCATCACGACCGAGAACATCGAGCTCAACCGCACCGCGAGCGAGCCTGCGCGCGCGACGAGCAACGCGAGCGGCAACAGCAACGGGCTGCCGCGCATGGACGACGGCGGCGAGCGCACGGTGGTGCGGCCCGTGGTGGCGCCCGTGGTGACCAGCGCGGCTCCAACCGTGGTGATCGTGCATCGAGACAGCGGGGATGCGCGCGTTCAGCCCGCGGGGCCTTCGGGCGCGCTCGTGGGCGCTGCCGTCGCGACGGGGATCCTCGGCGTCTTGGGCATCGGCGCGGGCGCGGTGGGGACGGGCGTGGCGGACTACAACAACCGCGAGATCTTGGCTGCGGACTGCGCGCGTCGGCCAGGCGTCGTCGAGTGCACGACGGCCCGGCAAAACGCCGCGCTCGCCGAAGGATTTCAGATCGGGGGCTTCGTCGCAGGCGGGGTCTTCGCCGCGGCGTCGATCACGCTCTCGGTGGCTGCTGCGCGCAGCGCGCCGAGCCGCGCGAGCGGAGCGCGGAGCTGGGTGTGTACGCCGGGCGCAGCGGGCGTGACGTGCGCGGGGCGTTTCTGAGTGCTGGAGAGGGTTCTACGATGAGATCAATGCGTGCTTGGGTAGGGCTTTGTTGCGTGGTGGCGACCGGCGGCTGCGTGAACATTCCGCGCGCCGACGGAGGGGCGGACGCGAGCGGCGACGGCGCGGCGGAGGCGATGGTTGACACGGTGTCAACTGACGTTGGCCCCGAGGCGTCGATGGACGCGGAGGCGAGCGTCGCGATGGACGCAGAGGCAGGCGTCGACATGGACGCCGAGGCCAGCGTCGAGGCTGCGGTGGACGCGGCGCCCGACGCCGACGCGCCCGACGCGCGCGCGTGCGACGGGGGACAGACCCTGTGCGGGGCGAGCTGCGTGGACACGCAGTCGAGCGCGCTTCATTGCGGCGCGTGCGGCAACGCGTGCAGCGGCGGCCGCGTGTGCGCGAGCGGGATGTGTCAGTGCCCGGGGGCCGCGGTCGAGTGCGGCGGCGCGTGCACCATGACGAGCAGCGACCGAAACAACTGCGGCGCGTGTGGAACGGTGTGTCCCGCGGGCATCGACTGTGCGGGCGGGACGTGCTCGTGCCCGATGGGGGCGACCACGGTGTGCGCCGGCGCGTGCACGGACACGCAGACGAGCGCGTTTCACTGCGGGGCCTGCGGCAACGCGTGTCCGATGGGGCAGAGCTGCGTGGCCGGCCGCTGCGAGTGCGCTGGCGCGCAGCGATTGTGCGGCGGAGCGTGCGTGGACACGCAGACGAACAACAGCCACTGCGGCGCGTGCGGAACAGCGTGCACGGCGCCCGAGCGGTGCGTCGCGGGCGCGTGTCGCTGCGCGGCGGCGACAGAGACGCTGTGCAGCGGCGCGTGTGTGGACACGCAGACGAGCGCGGCGCACTGCGGCCGCTGCGGCAACGCGTGCGGGGGAGGGCGGACGTGCCAGGCGGGGACGTGCGCGTGTCCGTTTCCGCGCAGCGACTGTGGCGGCGCGACGTGTCTGGACCTGACGAGCGACGTAAACAACTGCGGCGCGTGCGGGACCGTTTGCACGCCGCCGGCGAACACGGTGGCCGCTTGCAACGGCGGCTGCACCTTCACGTGCCGCGCGGGCTTCGGCAACTGCGACGGCAACATGGCGAATGGCTGCGAGGTCGACCTGTCGAGCGCTCGCAACAACTGCGGCGCGTGCGGGACGTTCTGCGACGGGACGTGCACCGGCGGGAGCTGCGGCGAGTGGGCGCGGGCGATGGACGAGAGCAACGGCGGTCTGTGGCCGCGCGCGATGGCGTCGGACGGCGACGGCAACTTGTACATCGCTGCGACCTTCGCGAACCGGATCACCATCGCGGCGGGGCAGACGCTGACCGCTGTGGGCTCGAGCGGCGGATTCGTCGCGAGCTTCACGAGCGCGGGGACGTTTCGCTGGGCGCGCGTGATCGACACGCCGATGAGCGACTACGTGCAGTCGATCGCCGTGCGCGGAAGCGGCGCGGCGACGGTGGTGGCGATCGCTGGCGCGACGCAGACCGACGTGAGCTTGGGCGGCGCGGTGTTGAGCGCGCCGGGATCGTACCGCGCGTTCGTCGCGACCTACCGAGCTGACGGCTCGCACGTGTGGTCGCAAATGTGGTCGTCCGATGGTGCTCCGGCCCTTCCGGACCTCGCGCGCGGCGTCGCCATCTCGCCGCTCAACGGAGACGTCGCTGTCACCGCGGGCTTCTCGCGCGTGATCACGGGCGCGGGTTGGGGGACGAGCGCGCCCGTCGCCGCGCGCAACATGGCGATCGTTCGCTTCGACCGCGCGGGAGCGCCGCTCGCGACGACGCGCGTCTTCAGCGCGTCTTCGGGCAGCGCGCTTCTTCCGAGAGCCGTCGGATACAACGGCGGCGGCGATTTGTGCGTGGCTGCGATGCTGAGCGGTCAGGTCGACGACGGCGGCGGCGTGTCGGGGACGGTCGGCAGCGTGGATGACATTTTCACTGGCTGCTACACGAGCGCGGGCGCGAGGCGTTGGAGCTTCACTTCGTCTGCGGGCGGAACGCAGAACCCCACGGCGATGTACGTCGACGAGGTCAACGGCAACGTGACGATCGGCGGCGCGTTTCACGGAACCACGGACTTCGGCGGCATGATGCTCGTCGCCAGCGGGACGGACGACGCGTTTGTAGCGCAGTACAGCCTGACGGGAGCGACGCGCTGGGCGCAGCGGATCGGCACAAACAACGCGAGCGAGCAGCTCTCGGGTCTCGTCGTGGGGTCGAGCGGCGAGCTGTTCGCGTTCGGCGCTCTGCAAGGCGTCTTCACGTTTGGCTCGTCGTCGCTCACGACGGGGTTCTCGCGGCAGAACTTTCTCGCGGCGATCAACTTGGGCTCGGGCGCTGCGATCCGCGCGGCGCTGCTCGCCGGAGGCGGAACGCAGTACTCCAACGCCCTCTCCCGGTGCGGCGCTGGCTTTCTGTGCATGCTCGGCACGTACGGCGGCGGGACGCTCAGCCTTCGCTCGGCCACGCTGCCGATGCCGCCGGCGAGCTACGACGCGTTTATGGGGCGGATCTCCGAGTCGCTCTGAGCGGCAATTCTTGCTCTAGCCCACGCGCCGAAATCGTGGTGAAAAGCGCGCCGTCGAGCACGAAGGACGCGCGATGAAGCCCACGACACACAGCCGCAACAACACTGCACTCCCCAAGGGCGACGAGCGCGTCGCGTGCTGCGACGAGCCTCGCTCGCGGTGCGGGACACGCTTCGGCGCCATGCGCTCGTGGACGAGCCGCGTCACGGGCAAGGGCGTGCGCCTCGTCCGAGAGACCCGCGGCAAGGCTCCCTTCTACGCGCAGCCCGTCGGCTTCGACGGCCGCTCGTTCTGGGTCGCCTGGGATCACGGCTGCGACAGCGAGAAGCTCTTGCACGAGGTCTGTCACTTCTTCGTCGCGCCCAAAGAGCGGCGCAACCGCGAGAACTACGGCCTCGGGCCGGGCGAGATCGTGGTCGAGCCCGTCGAGTCGGACAACGAAGAGGTGTGCGTGATGCTGCTCGAGCGCCTGCTCGCGCCGGTGTTCGGCCTGCACGAGA
Source organism: Myxococcales bacterium (assembly GCA_013298625.1). Classification (GTDB taxonomy): domain Bacteria; phylum Myxococcota_A; class Polyangia; order Polyangiales. The sequence continues at coordinate 164,905 of JAAFIF010000005.1, read as the reverse complement.
GCAAGATCGCGCGTCCCGACTACAACACGCACGATCGCCGCAACGTCGATTGGGACGACTGCCACGCGCGCGCGCAGGCGCTGTTCGACAAGCTCTCTGCGGGGCTTCCGACCGCGTAGACTTCAGCGAATTGTCACGCGGGCAGCTCTGGGGGAGGAAGCGGTCCCCGCGTCGGCAGCAGCGTGGCGCACTGCCAGCGCGCGCCCTCGTCGCACACGCACCGCGTCGAGCTCTCGCGGTAGATGCACCGCGCGCCGCGCTGCATCTCTGGGCACGGAGCGTCCGTGCTGGGCGCGCTCGGCGGACAGTTCGCCGCGCTCTGCTCGGGGCGCGGACGCGGGTCGGGCTCGCTCGCACCGCCAGCGGTGACTCGTCCGCACGCGCTCAGCGCCAGCGGCGCCGTGAGCGGCGCGAGCAGAGCGATCTTGCGCAGCACCGAGAGGGCATCACGACGGCTCATCGCGGCGAGCATACGGCACTGGCGCAAAACTGCATGCGACTCCATGATCGCCGCGTCGTTCGATGGCTGAGCAACGCAAGTACAGCGCCGCCGAAGTGCAAGAGATCCTCCGTCGCGCCGCGGACAAGAGCGCGGCGACGCAGGACGAGCTCGACCACGACGACCTCGTCGCCGCCGCGCGCGAGGCGGGGATCGACCCCGCTGCGGTCGAAGCGGCGGCCGGCGAAGTGCACGCCGATCGCGCGCGCGAAGACGTCGGCCGCGAGCTTCGCGCGAAGAAGCGTCAGGGATTTCTCTCGCACCTCTCGGCGTACGTGATCGTCAACGTCGCGCTCGTGCTCATGTCGCTCTTCGTGACGGGCCGGCCGTGGTCCGCGATGGTGGCGATCGGCTGGGGGATCGGGCTGGCGTTTCATCTCTTGTCCGCGTTTCGCGAGCCGACGCGCGAAGAGATCAACGAGTTCGTCATCGAGCGAGAGGCGCGGGACAAGGCGCTCGAGCGCGTGCGAGACAAGCTGCGCAACCGACAGGACGAGCACGATCGCCGCGCGCGCGAGGCCGCCGAGAAGTCGCAAAAGAAGCAAGACAAGCAGCGACGCAAAGAGCAGCTCGCGCAGGCCTCCGAGGCGCTCGAGTCCGCGGTCGAGCAGGGCGTGGCCGCCGCGCTCAAGGCAGCAGCGCAGCAGATCGACCAGCTCAGCAAGAAGGCGAGCGACGCGCCTGCGTCCACGGACTTCGCCCGATACGTGCAAGAGAAGAAGGGCAAGGGCGAAGTCGCCCCCCAGAGCGCTGCATCCCAGCCGTCTCGCGCCGCGACGGGCGTGCGCGTCGACGCCAGCGCGGTCGAGTCGACGACGGACGAAGCCGAGGCCGCGCGCGGCGAGCCCGTCGTTCGCAACACCAAGGCACGGACATAGTCCGTCACGCTTGCGCTTGCGGCGCGAGAGGGTCGGCTCGTACCCTCGCGGCTCCCCAAAGATGGTGCGCACCAAGACCCCAGCGGACACCGGCTCGTCGACGCTCTTGCTGTCGGAGTACTTCGACGCGGGCGACGAGCGATTTCTCTCTGAGCTCTACGCGTCCAACGCGGCGCGAAAGCTCCAGGTCTTCGGCCCGCGCTGGTCCGCGGACAAGCGCCGGTTCGCGCGCGACGCGCTGCTCGCGTACATCGACGACGGCTGCGATCGACCGCACCACCGACCGCTCGTGAAGAAGCTGTTCAAGCACGCCGAGGCGGCGGGCGACGACGAGGCGATGGCGCACTTTCTCGTGGCGTTCGACCGCATCGCGCCGCGGGTGGTGGTGTCGGCGAAGCGACGCGTTCCGGGGACGTACGGGCGGGCGAAGACCAGCGTTCTGCGCGACGACCCGGCGGTGCCGACGTATCGCAGCGTCGCCGATCGCCTGGGGCGATTCACGATGAAGACCCGGCGCTATCTGCAGCGTCGCGCGTGGCGATACCTGCGCGCGATGGCCCGTCGCGAGCCGGTCGAGTACGTGCGCGTGCTCTCGTGGGTGCTGGCGCAGTACGCGGACACGCAGTTCGATCCGCCGCAGAAAATGCTGGACTGCTGGGGCCTCGTGCACGCGCTCTTCTGGGGCAACGACGCCATTCGTCGCACGGTGGACGGGGTACGCGTCCCCGCTGGGCGGTCGATGGCCGAGCTGCGGCCCGCGCCCTACGCCGAAGAGCTGTGGCGCGAGCCGTACGCGTTCGAGCCGCTGTTCATCTTGTTGGTGCGCGCGCAGTCGGCGATGGTCCGCACCGTCGCCGCGGGCTTTCTCGAGCGGTCGCACGCGGGCGCGCTGCGAGAGCTCACGGTCGAGCAGCTGCTCGCGCTCTTGAAGAGCCCGCACACGCAAGCGCAGGCGCTGGGCGCGAAGCTGCTCGAGGGCTCTTCGGGGCTCGAGCGCTTGTCCGTGAGCGAGTGGCTCGAGCTGCTCAAAGTGGACAACCCCTACGCGCTGCCGGTGTTGTGTCGGCTGGTGCTCAAGCACGTCTCGCCCTCGCGCGTGAGCCTCGAGCATTGCGTGCAGCTTGCGACCTCGCGGCCCGCGCCCGTGGCCGAGCTCGGCCTCGAGTGGCTGAAGGCTCGCAAGATCACCGCGGAGGCTGATTTCGAAGCGGTGCTCGCGATGCGCAACGCGCCCGCCGACGTCGTGCGCGCGCCCGCCGTGCGATGGCTGCTGGGGCTCTTCGAGACGAGCGAGCACGCGCGGCCCGAGCACGTTCGCGAGCTGCTCGACTCTCGCTACGAAGACGTGCGCAAGTGCGCGCTCGAGTCGCTCGAGACCGCGGGGCGCTTCGCGGACGAGCCCATGTTGTGGGCGGCGCTCGCCGAGAGCCCGTACAGCGAAGCGCGCGCGTTTTTGCTGACGCACCTCGCGTTGAGGCAGAGCGTCCTCGACGAGGGGTCGCTGCGGCACCTGTGGGCGACGGTGCTGCTCGCGGTGCAGCGCGGCTCGCGCGCTAAGCAGCGGGCGATCGTGCAGGTGGCCAAAGTGGTCGCGAGCGATCCTGCGAAGGCCGACGATCTGCTGCCGTTGTTGGCGGTGGCGCTGCGGTCGGTGCGCGCGCCCGAGCGTCGATCGGCGCTCGCCGCGATCGCGCAAGCGGTCGCCAAAAACGGGGCGCTCGCGGGCGCGGTGAAGCGACACGTCCCCGAGCTCAAGCTCAACGCGCTCGGCGCGGAGGTATCAGCGTGAACGTCGATCTTCGCTACCTGGGACGCAGCGAGCTCAAGCGCTCGGGCTCGGCCGAGACGCTCTCGTTTGCTCCGAACCTCGCGCGGCCTGCGGTCTTCTACGACGGGCAGGTGCGGCACGCGGTGCGGTTTCGCGAGGCGATCTCTGCGCTGCACGAGGTGGTGATCGGCGATCACCGCTTCAAGAAGCGCGACAAGGCGGCGTACCTGCAGTGGCGCGAGGCCGAGCAGCAGCGCGAGGCCGAGCAGCGGGCGGAGATCTATCACAAGGCTCGTCGCGCAGAGGTCGAGCGGATCGCGCGCGAGCCGCTGCCGCCGAACCTGCACGAGGACTTCAAGCGCCTGCACTCGCTGTACTGGACGGCGCGTCGGCGCTGGGCGTCGGAGCTGTCCTCGCGCGACCCCGAGCTGTTTCGGCACCTGGTCCCGTGCGACCCAGTGGTGACGGTGGCGCCGGACGTGGTGTTCTTCGAGTGCTTCGCGAAGGACGAGGCGAGCTACGGGTGCTTGCTGGTCGATCGCGACGGGTTCGAGCACGAGGGCAAGGCGGGGCTCGGGACGACGAACGTCGATTACTCGATGGCGCTCTACGATCACTTTCAGGGGCTGCGGAGCTACCGTCCGACGCGCTTGCAGGTGGACCCGACGGGCTTCGAGGTGAAGGTCGAGGGGCACGCGGACTACCGCGAAGAGAAGATCGATCTGCCTCCCTCGTGGCTGCGGGGTTTCGGGCAGATTTCTGCGGCGATGGGGCTGCCTGGGCGACGGGTCGAGCTGTCGACGGACGTCGTGTACTCGCTGCTCGCGTACTTGCGACGGCATCGAGAGAAGAGCGGCCCGCGGTCGCTGCGGTTCTTGCTCGAGCCGGGGCGCAAGCCGCGCGTGGTGGTGGACCCGTTCGACGTGGCGATCGAGAGCCGGGGGCCGGCGTATGATGGCGAGCGTCCCGAAGAGATCAAGGTGTGGGGACGGCGTCGGCTGATGGTGCTGGCGCGGCTGCTGCCGATGGTCGAGCGCGTCGAGGTGGTGCTGCTCGGCAGCGGGCTTCCGTCGGTGTGGATCGCGCACATGGGCGAGATGCGCTTCGTGCTGGCGCTGTCGGGATGGACGAGCAACGACTGGAGCTCGGGCGCTGCGTTGGACTTGATTTCGGGCGGATTTCGCACGGACGCGCGGGTGCTCGACGTGGCGAGCGGCGCGCTCAAAGAGAAGCATCGGATGACGTACAGCGAGCTGGTCTCGCTGACGGGCGCCTCGCCCGAGGTGCTGCTCGGGTCGATGCAGCTGCTCGCGAAGCAGGGGCAGTGCGTCTACGATTTCAGCGGCGAGGTGTTTCGCTGGCGGCCGATCTTGCCGGTGGCGCTCAGCGAGACGCTGATCGGGCCCGAGCACCCCGAGCTCGTGGCGGCGCGCGACGCGTGGCGATCGGGGCGCGTGAAGGTGCAGCGCGACAACGCGGTCGAAGGCAACCGTCGCATGATCGTCGGCACCGTCAACGGAACGAAGTGCGAAGCGGTCCTCGACGCCGACGGGATCATCCGCAAGGGCACGTGCACGTGCAGCTATTTCTTCACGTCGCGCATGCGCAAAGGCCCGTGCCAGCACTTGCTCGGGCTGCGGATGCAGGCGCAGACGACGCCCGCGCCGACGAGCGCGCGCGGGGCGAGCACGAGCACGGGCGCTGGTGTTGGTGTTGGTGCGGCGAGCGGCAAACCCGCGACGGACAAGCCCGCGGAAGGGCCCAAGTGGTACGAGCGCTGGTTCAAGTGAGCTGGATTCTTCCCTGAGAAAACAGGGTGTTTCGAGAGTGACAGAGAATGTCGCAGCCCGTCGAGAGCGGTTCGAAATCGACTGGCGCGAGGTGAGAGAGAGCTGGTAGAGATCGGGACACGTTCGCCGCTGCGAGCGCTGTCACGGTCCCTGAATCAACGAAGGTCACAACGACCCGCACGACCGAGCGAGACGAGAAGCGCGGTCGGTGCGGCCTGGAGGTCGCGAACGCTCGAGCCCACAATTCCCGGTGATCCGCCGGGGTGAGAGAAAGCTCTTTCATGCGTCCCAACGCTCGCTGCTCTTTTGCGCGCCCATCACCCTCGGTGGGAGCTGCCAGGGCAACGCTGCGCGTTCAGCTCCCACCGAGGGTGCGGGCGCGCTTTGGTTAGCGATCGTTGTCAGGAGCTGGAATGTCGGGTGTTCGCGGCCTCCAGGCCTCATCGGCCAAGCACTTCACGGACTTCGCCTCGTAGGGCGTCGCGCGTCGCGCGGTGAGGCAGAGTTGCGATGGCAGGACTGTGGGACAGGATCAGGGCGTTCTTTCGTAGCGGTCGCGGCGCAGACGCGGACGCACAGATCGAACAGGCCGTGCGCGTCGCGCTCGTGCGCAGGGTGAGCGGACGCTCGGTCTTCACGCCGCTCGAGCTCGGGTACGACATCGTTCCGCGCGAGGACCGCACGGACGAAGTGATGGAGGCCATCGCCGACGCGCTCGATCGGCTGTACGTGCGCGGGTACTTCGGCCCGTTCAACTACGGCCGGTCGATCGACCCCAAGTCGGTCTACCGCTTCGTCTATCACCCCGCGGGCACGCGCGTGGCGGGCACGACGCCGGACACGGTCAAGCCCAGGGTCGAGGCCGACAGCGAGCCGCCGCCCCCGCCGCCCCCGCGCCGCGCGACCACCTCGGGCGCCACGCGCGCGCCAACAGTGACCGCCCGTGGCGGGCGCGCGCCAACGCCAACGCCAACGCCAACGCCAACGCGATCGACGCCGACGAGCACGGGAGGGCCCTACCGCTCGCCCGGCAGCGCGGGCGGCGCGTACCGCACGGCAGCGGATCCCTACGCGCGCCCAGAGATCCTCACGCTCTCGGCCGAAGAGCTGCGCGCGCGTGCGGTGAAGATCGACCCGTACAAGACCGCGTGGATCGGTCGGGTCGACACGATTCCGCCGCAGAGCGACGAGCGCACGGCGATCATCGACCGCGGGTTGATCCTGCGCGGGCTGCTCTCCGAAGCGCAGATCACCGAGATCCATCGCGTCGGCGACCTCTGGCTTCGGCACTCGGACGCCGCTCGCCTCGCCGCGACGGCCGCCGCGAAGACCGCGGACGACGCGATCCGCCAGATGCGCGAAGAAAAAGTGCGCAGAAAGGCCGAGAAGATCCGCGAGGCGGCCGAGAAGAAGCGCAGGCACGCCGAGTCCGTCGCGCGTCGCAAGGCCACGGACATCGTCTATCTCGGCCGCGGCGTCTCGAGTCGACTGAGCGATCGGCGCTCGGACATCGAGAAGCTCTCGACCCAAGGGCTGCCGGTGCTCGCCTCGCCCAAGGACGTCGCGGACGCGCTGCGCACGACGATCACCGAGCTGCGCTGGCTCACGTTTCACAGCGACGCTGCGGAGAAGACCCACTACGTGACGTTTACCGTGCCCAAGCGCAGCGGCGGGACGCGCTCGCTCTCGGCGCCGCACGAGAAGCTCGCGCGCGCGCAAGAGTGGGTGCTGCGCAACGTGCTCGAGAAGCTGCCGACCGAGGCGCCGGCGCACGGGTTCATCCGCGGCCACTCGACGGTCACCAACGCGCTTCCGCACGTGAAGCGCGACGTGGTGATCAACTTGGATCTCAAGGACTTCTTCCCGACGATCAGCTTCGCGCGCGTCCGGGGCGTGCTCGAGAAAGTGGGCTATTCGCCCTCGGTCGCGACGGTGCTCGCATTGCTCTGCACCGAGAGCCCGCGGGGCGTGATCGAGTACGACGGCAAGCCGTACCACGTGGCGCTCGGCCCGCGCGCGCTGCCGCAGGGCGCGTGCACGTCGCCCGCGCTCAGCAATCAAGTCGCGCGCAGGCTCGACCGGCGGCTCGCGGGCCTCGCGACGAAGATGGGCTGGACGTACACGCGGTACGCCGACGACCTCACGCTGAGCGCGGACGAAGGGCACCGCGGCGAGCTTCCGGTGTTGTTCGCGAAGATCCGCGAGATCGTCGAGGACGAGGGGTTCGCGGTCAACCCGAAGAAGGGGCGCGTGCAGCGCAAGAGCGCGCGGCAGTCGGTCACGGGCGTGGTGGTCAACGATCACGTGACGGTGCCGCGAGACGAGTACAAGCGGCTGCGGGCGATCCTGCATCAAGCGAAGTTCACGGGCCTCGACGCGCAAAACCGCGAGGGGCGACCGCACTTCGAACAGTGGGTCGAGGGCAAGATCGCGTACATCGCGATGGTCGACGCGAAGAAGGGCGCCGCGCTCAAGGCGGCGCTCGGCGCAGTGGCGAAGCGCTAGCGCGCCGGGGGAGGGCGAGCGCGACGGGCTCCGATGAATCGCTGCGCCCGCACAGGCAACTCAGTCCAGCGTTGCAACGAGGCAACCCCGTCAGTAGAGTACCTCATTCACTTGGTGAAGCGGCACATGGACTGGAATTCCAGAGCGAAAAGTGGGCAACTGACCATCGCTGAGTGTGGTGGGCAGGTTGGGGACTCGCGCAACAGGTGGCGGTGATGTCCGACGTTGTTGCGCGCCGCGGTCGCCTGGGCGATGTCGTGGTCGCCGAGTGCGTGCGCTGTGTCATGGACTCGAGCGCGGCGAACCTCGCGCTCGACGAGCGCGGCATCTGCACGTTTTGTCGTCGATGGGACGCGCTCGTCGAGTCGGGTGAAGTCGAGGTCAGCGACGAGCAGCTGCGAAGGCAGCGGGCCGCGCTGTTGGCGCGGGTGCGCGATGCCGGACGTGGGCGTCGCTACGATTGCGTCGTCGGGCTCTCGGGAGGCGCAGATTCCTGTTATGCGCTGCATCTCGCGGTGAGCGAAGGGCTTCGCCCGCTCGTGGTTCACGTCGACAACGGGTGGAACTCCGAGCTCGCGGTCATGAACATCGAAGCGTTGCTGCGCGCGCTCGACGTGGACTTGTACACCGTGCTCATTCGCTGGGAGCAGTTTCGGGATCTGCAGCTGGCGTTCTTGCGCTCGGACGTCGTCGACCTCGAGATGCCCAGCGATCACGCGATCATCGCCGGGACGATGAGGACCGCGCTGAAGTTCGGAATTCGCTACGTGCTCTCTGGAGACAATCACTCGACGGAGACGTCGCTCCCCCCGAATTGGAACCACCGCAAGCTCGACCTGACGAACCTGCGCGCGATTCACGACGCGTACACGAGCACGCCGCTCACGACGTTTCCCATGTTGTCCTCGGTGGAGCGATATGTTCGGCAGCGGCAGGTCGAGTGGCTGCCGTTCTTGTCTCGCTATCCGTACATCAAGAGCGCGGCGATCGCTGAGCTGACGGCGAGGTACGGCTATCGCACGTACGTCGGCAAGCACGGCGAGTCGATTATCACGCGATTCTATCAGGGATATATTCTCCCCACGAAGTTCGGCATCGATAAGCGACGATTGCACCTGTCTCGGCTCATCTGCTCGGGGCAGCTGTCGCGCGAAGAGGCGCTGGCCGAGCTCGAACGGCCTCACTACGACCCGGCGCAGATGCAGATCGACCGCGAGTTTGTGATCAAAAAGTTCGGAATCACAGAGGGCGAGTTCAACGAGATCATGGCGCGCCCTGGACGGCCGCACGAAGACTTCGCGTCGGACGAGCGGATCTTCGAGGCGTGGCGCGCGGTGCGCTCGGTCGCGCGGCGCGCGACGTCGGCTCTCAAGCGTTCGACCGACGGAGAGGCGCTCGCTCGTGGCTGACGCGGCTTCGGTGACCATCGTTGACTACGGGCTCGGCAACCTCGGCTCTGTCGCGAACATGCTGAGGCGGCTGTGTCGCACGCCCGAGATCACTGGCGACCCTGCGCGGATCGCGCGGGCGCGGGCGTTGATCCTTCCGGGCGTCGGGCACTTCGACCGAGGGACGCGCGAGCTCGACCGCCTGGGCCTGCGCGCGGCGCTCGACGAGCAAGTGCTCGGCCGTCAGGTGCCTGTGCTGGGCATCTGCCTCGGGGCGCAGCTGCTGGCACGCAGCAGCGAAGAGGGCACGTCTCGCGGGCTCGGCTGGATCGCCGCGGACGTCCGTCGATTTCGCTTCGAGCGCGGTCACGAGCTCGCGATCCCGCACATGGGGTGGAACGAAGTCGAGCCCGCGGACCCCGTGTTCTTTCGCGGTCACGAGCCGGGCGAGACGCGGTTCTACTTCGTGCATTCGTTTCACATCGTCTGCGATGATCCGCGTGCGGTCGCGGCGCGCAGCCACTATGGCTCGCCCTTCGTCGCCGCCGTGCGCGATCGCCACATCTGGGGCGCGCAGTTTCACCCAGAGAAGAGCCATCGTCACGGGATGACCGTGCTCGCGAACTGGCTCTCGTACGTCGACGAGGCGAATCGTGCTTCGTGAGCGCGTGATTCCAGTGCTGTTGCTCGACGACGGCGGCCTCGTGAAGACGCAGGGCTTCGACGAGCCCGTCTACGTCGGCGACCCCATCAACGTGGTCAAGATCTTCAACGAGAAAGAGGTCGACGAGCTCTTTCTCTTCGACGTGCGCGCGTCGAAGCAGGGGCGAGAGCCGGACTACAAGCTGATCGAGTCGATCGTCTCGGAGGCGTTCATGCCAGTGTGCTACGGCGGCGCGATTCGCTCGGTCGAGCAAGCGCGCACCATGCTCGCGCTCGGCGTCGAGAAGGTCGCCGTCAACTCTGCAGCGTTGGCCAATCCGTCGCTCGTGACGGAGCTGTCCGAGAGCTTCGGCGCTCAGTGCGTCGTCGGCGTGGTCGACGTCGCGCGTCGCTGGGGCCGGGCGCGCGTGCACTCTCACGCGAACGTCGCCGTGCCCGAGCGCGACCCGATCCGCTGGGCGCGCCGCCTCGAGGCGCTGGGCGCGGGCGAGATCCTCGTGCAGAGCGTCGACCGCGACGGGACGATGAGCGGGTTCGACCTCGAGCTTCTTCGTGCGCTAGACGGGCAGCTGTCCGTGCCGCTCGTCGCGGCAGGCGGCGGCGGTTCGCTCGACACGCTGCTCGACGCGCTGCGCACGGGTTCGGTGTCGGCGCTGGCGATCGGCGCTCGGTTCGTTTTTATCGGTCCGCATCGGGCGGTGCTGATTTCGTATCTTTCGGCGTCCGAGCGTCGCGTGCTTCGGACATACGTCTCCAAGACCGCGCGTCCGAGCGTCGCTAGTGGCGCTGGTTGAGGTTGTTCGATGACAGAGAAACAGCCAACCGCGCTCGTCACTGGAGCGGACGGATTCATTGGATCCCACCTCGTCGAGCTGCTCGCACGCGAGGGGTACGCCGTGCGCGCGCTCGCGCAGTACAACTCGTTCAATCAATGGGGCTGGCTCGACACGATCGACCTGCGAGCGCTCGGCGTCGAAGTCGTGAGCGGAGACGTGCGCGACCCGACGTTCTGCCGCGCGGCGATGAAAGGCGTCGACGTCGTGTTTCATTTGGCTGCGCTCATCGCGATCCCGTACTCGTACGTCGCGCCAGACAGCTACATCGACACCAACGTCCGCGGAACGCTGAACATCTGCCAGGCCGCTCGCGACCTCGGCACGCGGCGCGTCATCCACACCTCGACGAGCGAGGTGTATGGCACAGCGCAGTACGTGCCGATCGACGAGAAGCACCCGCTCCAAGCGCAGTCGCCGTACAGCGCGTCGAAGATCGGAGCCGACGCGATCGCACAGAGTTTCTTCACGGCGTTTTCGATGCCGCTGACCATCGCGCGGCCGTTTAACACGTATGGTCCGAGGCAGTCAGCGCGCGCGGTGATCCCGACGATCATCTCGCAGATCGCGGCGGGCAAGCGTCAGCTGTCGCTCGGAGACCTGCGGCCCACGCGCGACCTCAACTATGTCGAGGATACGTGCCGTGGCTTCTTGGCGCTCTCGCGCTGCGACGAGGCCATCGGCGAGACCGTCAACATGGGCGCGAACCATGAGATCACGATCGGCGCGCTGCTCGCGCTCATCGCGCGCGTGATGGGCGTGCAGGTCGAGGCGGTGGTCGACGAGCAGCGCATTCGCCCTGAGAAATCCGAGGTTCTTCGCCTCTGGTGCGACAACGCAAAGATGGTCGCGCTCACCGGTCACCGCCCGAGCGTCTCGCTCGAAGACGGCCTCGCGCGAACGGTCCAGTGGTTTACGCAGCGCGAGAACCTCGCGAAATACAAGACGGACATCTACAATGTTTGAGCGTCGCGCGCGGATCGGGGCGACCCCATGAGCCTGCAGGATCCGATTCGAGCAGCGGCCGCGATCGAGCGCTGTTGCGTGCTGGTCGGAGCGCCGTTTCGGAGCGCGCTCGAGCGACTCGACGAGTGCTCGACGCTCTACGTCGTCGACGATGCTCGGCGCGTGCTCGGCTCGGTCGACAACGACTGCGCTCGGCGAGCGTTGCTGCGGGGGCAATTGCTGGATGCTCCGATTCGCCTCGAACTGTGCGACGCCAGCGTGGCGTTCGTCGACGAGGCGACGAGCCGCGCAAACGCCGTTGAAGTGATGAGCGCGCGCGGTCTCGAACAGATCGCGGTACTGACCGAAGAGCGTCGGTTGGTCGCCGTGCACTTTCGCCGCGCGATGGCGGGGAACAGGCGCGACGACGTGCGGGCGGTGATCATGGCGGGAGGCCGGGGATCCCGGCTGTTTCCGCTCACAGAGCACACGCCGAAACCGATGTTGCCCGTGGCTGGGCGTCCCATCCTCGAGCGGCTGGTGCTGCACCTGGTCGGCTTCGGGATCACCGAAATTTATCTCGCGATCAACTATCTCGGCACGAAGATCGAGCAGCATTTCGGGGACGGCACCTCGCTCGGCTGTCGAATTCGCTATCTGCGCGAGCAGCGGCCGCTCGGAACGGGCGGAGCGCTCGCCTTGCTCGAAGACGCGCCGTCTTGCGCGACGCTGATGCTCAATGGTGATCTCGTGACGCAGATCGACCTGCCCGCGATGCTCGCGGCGCATCGCGCGGGCGGTCACGTGGCGACGATGGGCGTCCGCAGGTATGCTGTGGCGGTCCCGTTCGGCGTGGTCGATGTGGACCAAGGACGAATCCGGGGATTTCGCGAGAAGCCATCACTCGAGTATCTTGTGAACGCGGGAGTGTACGTGCTCGAGCCTGCCGCGGTGCAGATGGTCCCGCGCGACACCGAGTTTCCCATCACGTCGCTCTTCGAGCGATGTTTGTCCGACGGCCGCTCGGTCGGCGCGCACACGCTCGAAGAGGACTGGATCGACGTCGGACAACTCGAGTCGTTGTTGCGTGCGCGGAGCGGAACATGACCACGGTGTCGTCAGTGCCTTGGCGTTGGGCCAACGATCGGTGCGAGCGAGTCCTGCGATGAAACTATCGAAACTCGAACGTTTCGCTCATGGATCCTTTCTGAAGAACGTCGCGACGATGATGACAGGCACCGTGATCGCGTCAGCGATCCCGATGCTTGTATCACCGATTCTCACACGTCTCTATAGCCCCGAAGAGTATGGCGTATTCGCTGGATTCATGCTGGCGGCCATGACGTTCGCTTCGTTTGCTTCCGCGCGCTACGAGCTTGCGATTGTTCAGGCAGAATCAGATGAGGACGCTTTTGATATCATCGTGTTTTGCGTAATTCTGTCAGTCGCAGTCTGTGTGCTCGGAGGCGCGGTGATCGTCGTTGCTGGGCACTCCGTGCTTCGAGTTGTCACGAATACGCGCATCGGTAGTTGGGTGTATCTGCTGCCATTGATGGCGTTCATGAATAGCGTCTTCCAAATCGCGAATTACGGTATTCTTCGAAGTCAGTCATTTTCAGTGCTGTCTGGCGCTCGCGTGGCCCGCGCTGTCGCGATTGCCGTCGGAAATATCGGCTTCGGGATCCTCCACGTTCGTGGTGGCCTGATGATCTCGAGTATGATTGGACAAGCCGTTGTTACTTTGATCACGCTAGTTCACATAGTTCGATTTGCGCCTAAGTCGGTGCGCGCGGTGTCGGCGGCTTCGCTGGTGGCGATCGCGAAGCGGCATCGTGGGCTTGCCAAGTACGCATTGCCGGCCGATCTTATGAGCACGTATGCCGGGCAAATGCCGTTGCTCGTCTTGGACGCGGCATCTGCCGGAGCGTATGCATTCGTACTGCTGGTCGTCGGCGCGCCGATCTCCGTGGTGTCTGGTTCCGTTCTTGATGCCTTCAAAGAGCGCGCATCACGCGAGTATCGACAGAATGGTGAATTTTCAGCAATATTCGCGAGTGTCGCGAAAACGCTCGCATTGGTCGGGATAGTTCCGTTCGTGACTTTGATGATTGCGGGGGAGTCGATTTTTTCGCTGATCTTCGGCGAGCAGTGGCGAATCGCTGGAATGATGAGTCAGTTGCTGGCGGGCATGTTTTTCTTGAAGATGATCGTTAGCCCACTGAGCTTTTCGTACTACATCGTAGAGAAGCAGGCGGAGGACTTTGTGTTGCATATCGTCGTTCTGCTTGGTGCCTACGCATCGTTGCGACTGGGCGTGCAGGTGCTGCACGATGCGCGCTTGGCGATCGGTATGTTCTCTGCGCTGTACTCTGTTGTGTATGTTGTGTACTTTGTTCGCTGTCGATCGTTTTCGAAAGGAAGAGGTGGCAAGCGTGAATCGATCTAAGCTATTCGTGAAGAATGCGCTCCGCGCGACGAAATGGGGCCGTATGTGGCTTGAGACTCGAGCGACGCAGACGCCTGCTCCATTTAATGCACAGTTTGTTCGTTTCCTGATGGGCGATGATCGAGTGCCATACTGGCCAGTCCATCCGTCGTCGACGATTCAGCACTGGCGCAGTATTCTGATTGGCATCGAGACTTCACCAGGACTGATGTCTGGGTGCTACATTCAGGGATCGGGCGGAGTGGTAATTGGCGATTATACACAAATTGCGCCGGGCGTAGGGATCATCAGTTCAAACCATGCCGTTACCGATAGTCGTGTCTCGATTCGAAAGCGAGTTGAGATCGGCTCGTACTGTTGGCTCGCCATGAATTCTGTCGTCCTACCTGGCGTTCGATTGGGGGACTTCACCGTTGTTGCCGCCGGCGCAGTGGTGACGAAGTCGTTCCCGGATGGTTACGTTGTGCTTGCGGGAAATCCAGCGCGACCTATTCGGAATATCGATCCGTCTGAGTGTATTCGATTTGAGAGTAGTTGTCGATACCGAGGATACCTGCATGTTTCTGAGTTCGACGAGTTTCGCCGTCGGAAGCTGTTGGTTTGAGCGGCACCGATGCCTGTCCTGCTAAACCACTACCGCGCCGGGGTTCGTAGTTTTCCCGGTGCGCGGCAGTGGTTTGACTTGATTGCAACCGCGCTATTCCGCTCCGCGCGTCTTCGACGCTCGTCGCGGGCGCGGTATAGCGACGTTCTCCTGTTGAAATCCAGGTAGCCGCCGTGTGAACGATCGCGGTAGTGTCGCTCGGCTCTGTGCGGGGGGCGGCCCGAGTCTTTGCCGAAGAAGGGCCGTCCCTACCGCGCCCTACACCAGCGCGCTTCGAGATCCGGATTGCGGGTTCGCATGCGCGTGACCGTGCGCCAACGGCACGAAGTGAGGAACGACGCCGACTCACGCAGCGGTTACAACGCAGCAGAGCGGGCAACAGGATCGAGGCAGCGGGACCTATCGGACCTTCGGAGGCGCGGGGCGAACGGCGCGCAAAAAAGGGGGCGTCTCGACGCGCGGGCGACCACGGCCGCGGTGAATCAACCCTTGCTCGCGCAGCGTCGTGACGATCAGCGACGGGCTCGGCGAAGTGAGCTCGGGCGACGTTTGCTCGAGGCGCACGAGGATGTCCGTCGCGCCGATCTGCGAAGCATCGCGTCGCTGTCGAAGGAAGAAATACGCTTCCAGAATCCGCGAACGAGCGCGGTTGATCCCGTCGGCATCCAGCGATTCGCCAAGGTTGCTGTCGTCGCTCACGCCGCCGAGCTACGCCCGGAGCTCCCGCTGCGGAGTCCGAGAGAGGCTGCGAATATTGCGCTGCGTTTCTCCCGCGCTTCGAGCGCATCGCGGGATCCCTGTTTAGCGGACGGATACGTACGTCTTACCTCGCTACTGCGATGGTAAAGCGACGGTTTGTGCTGCAGGTATTGGCAGTGAACGATTGATCGCTCGCCGCGCAGTTGTCGGTACGGTTTGTCGCCCAAGTCGCGAAGAACGGCGCGTTCGTGTTCTCGATGCAGAAGCGGCCCCAAGAGGTCATTGGGCCGGCCCACTCAGTGACGCAAGCGTCCCCACTGAACGAAAGATAGCCGTAATGTAGGGTCGTCGTTGTCGTCGTGCCGTTGATGGTGACCATAAGGTTTGCTGCGGCGGCGCGCGGCGTGGCAAAGGGGTTATCACGTCGCAGTTCCGCGGGAATCGCAAACGTAGCCGCGGTTGCGCTATCGACGATCGCTCCGGTCGCGTTGCGGTAGGCAATGAGCATCTTGGTCGATCTCGTTCCGAGGTCCGTTGTGAATAGCCAGCGGGCTGCCGCTTCTGTACTCGAATTCAACGCTATATCATTGCTGGTGAACACTGTAGTCCATGGGCCCCCACTCGTGATCATGTCGCAGAGCATCATCACGGGGGCTGCGCCATCGCCGTCGTGGTCGATTGCGTACACTCCGGTCGGGAGGCTGGGCCGGGATCGCAGGAGATCATTGCAGTCGAGAGGAGGCACCGCGCGGCCTCCCCGGCAAACTTGCGCGATGCTAACCGGCGTGTTGCATGCGCCGCAGTGGGCGATCGATGTCTGCGTGTCGACGCAGCCGGTGCTACCTCCGCACGCGGTCAATGTCGATGGACACACGCCCGTGTCCACGATCACGCCGGTGTCCACGATCACGCCCGTGTCCACGCCGGTGTCCACGATCACGCCGGTGTCCACGCCAGTGTCCGCCACGTCCATCGACGCATCTGCGTCCGGCATCGACACGATGTCCCCCGCGTCTGCGTCGGCCATCAGCGCGACGTCCACGTCGTTCGCCACGTCGACGATGTCGGGCCCGCTCATCGTCTCGCTCGAAGGGCTGTCGCGCAGCACGTCGAGCGGCGAGCTGTCCGCAGCCGGGCTGGCGTGCGGCAAGCTGCACCCCGTCGCGGCGACCATCATCAGGTAACCAAGCCCTCGAAGCATCAACGTCGAGCGAATCACGGCCGCATTGTACACCCATCCTTCGCGACGACGCACATTGTTGCGCCAACCTGTTCGTGCCCGGAGATTCTCCGCTCTCGATGACCACGCGGCGTTCGATGGGGCTGCCCGTTGAATTGTGGTGCGCGACCCGCCGATCGGAGCGGTGCAAATTGTGCGATGCGCGCTGCGCGGTCGAAGCGGCTACGCTCGCTCGCCCCTACGCTGGAGGACCGTCACTCATGAAGCTTCGTTCACTCTTTGGCGCGGCGCTTTGCGCTGCCGCGATGCTGCTCGCGCCGGTCGCGCACGCGCAGACCACGCTGCTCAGCACGTTCGGCGGCCCGCAGGGCTTCGGGACGCAGTGCCTCTCGCCCAACGATGACAGCTCGTCGCGCTCGATCGACATCCGCGCTGCGTTTCCGATGGGCCTGCGGTTCTTCACGAGCACGCACACGTCGATGGTGGTCAACACCAACGGAAACATCACGTTCTCGGGGCCCGTCTCGCGGTACACGCCGAGCGCGTTTCCTGTGGCGTCCCAGCCGATGATCGCGCCGTTCTGGGCGGACGTGGACATTCGCTCTGGATCGACCTGCACGATGGAGACGGACGGCGGCGGAGACGGCACTGGCGCCTGTCGCAACCCGAGCGACAACGGCGTGTGGTGGCACCTCGAGTCCGGCAGGATCATCGTGACCTGGCACCGCGTCGGCTACTACAAGTGCCACACCGATCGCAGGATGAACTTTCAGCTCTTGCTCACGGACGCGAGCGTCTGCGGCGGAGAGCCCGGCGATTTCGACGTGGAGTTTCGCTACAACCTCTGCGACTGGCACACCGGCGATCAGTCGGGTGGCTCTGGCGGCCTGTGCGCGCCGCCTCCGCCGCCACCGCTGCCAGCGACGCGGTGTGTCCCTGCGCAAGCGGGGTTCGACGCTGGCGACTCGCGCAACTTCGTCTCGATCATGAACTCGATGACCGAGGCCGTGTCCGCGACGTTGTGCCGACGCTCCAACGTCAACGAGCCGGGCGTGTGGCGCTTTCAGATCCGCCGCGGCGCGGTGCTCTGCCCCGACGCGGGACGCGCCTGCAACACCGGGATGATGGGCGCGTGCGGCGAGGGGCGCACGGCGTGCGAAGGCAACGGCCAGGTCTGCCGCGTGATCAATCAGCCTCGCGCTGAAGCCTGCGACGGCGTCGACAACGACTGCAACGGAACGGTCGACGACAGCGCCACCTGCCCCGCCGGCACTCGCTGCCTGCGCGGCTCGTGCGTGAGCGCCTGCGTCGAAGGCGACTGCTTCGCCGGCTACGCGTGCGTTCGCGGAGAGTGCATCGAGCGCGGCTGCGAGACGCTCGAGTGCCCCTCGGGCCAGCGCTGCGCGGGCGGGCGCTGCGTCGGCGCGTGCGACGGCGTCGTGTGCCCCGTCGGCCAGATTTGCCGCGCCGGTCGCTGCTTCGATCCGTGCGCGGGCGTGACGTGCGCGATGGGGCAGGTGTGCGAGCTCGGCGTGTGCGTCGCCGGCTGCGGTCGCTGCCGCTCGTGCAGCGACGGACTGGCTTGCAACCAGGCCGATGGCCGCTGCGTAGAGCAAGGTTGTCAGGGTGTCAACTGCGCCGCGCCGCAGGTTTGTCGCAGCGGCGCGTGCGTCGGCGCATGCGATGGCGTCGTGTGCCCCGCGGGCGAGTCTTGCAGCAACGGGCAGTGCATCGCGGCGTCGATGCCCACTCCTGACGGCGGCACGAGCCCCGGCTCCGACGGAGGAGGCAGCAACGGGCCCGACGCTGGAAGCTCGGGGCTCGACGGCGGTGGCGGCGTTCTTCGCCCGACCAGCGGCTGCGCGTGCCGCGCGGGTGCGACGACTGCGGTCGGCGCTCGCTCGGGCCTCGTCGCGCTGCTCGCCGCGGGCGCCCTCGCGCTCACTTCGACCCGGCGCCGCTCGCGCGCTGAGCGTCGTAGCGGGCCGTCTCGGCGTTGAGCCGCGACTCAGTGATTTGCGCCGAGTGCTGATGCGGGCGCGAGCACCGCTCAAGCTGAGCCGGCATTGCTCTCGTCGATTTCGCGATAGAGCCCCACGTAGTACTCGGCCATCGCTGGCAGCGCGAAGCGCTTGGCGAGGTGGGCGCGCATCAGCGAGACGCGATGGTCTCGATCGGCAGGGCTGAGCGTCAACGCCGCGGCGCACGCGTCAGCGATTTGTTTCGCCGTGAAGCGCTCTGGCACGAGGTAGCCGTAGTCCTCGGTGACCATCTCGCGCGTTCGACCGACGTCGGTCACAACGGGGATGCACCCAGCGGCCATCGCTTCGAGAAGGCTCTTCGACGGGTAGTTGGTGGGCACTTGGAGCGAGAAGAACACCGAGGCGCTCGCGAGCACGTCCTGCGGGTTGCTCTCGAACCCAACGCTCACGTCGATCGCCGGCGCGAGCGCGCGGAGCAACGGCGTCAGCGGCGGCTCGTCCGCGTCGCGGCCCATGAACCGGTACTGCACGTCGGTGATCCCCCGTGCGGTGAGGAGGCGGTGGATCTCGGGAAGCTGTTCTGCGAGGCGATAGGCCCCTTTTTGTCGCGAGAACCGTCCGAGAAACACGACGCTCTTGCGACGCTCGTCGGCTGGCCTCGACTGATAGAGATCGAGGTCGACGAAGCTGCCTGGCGTGACACGAAACCGCGACTTCGCCCACGGGACGAGCTTCGCCACGTCGTCGCGCACTTTGACCTCGAGAAAGTCAGTGCGGCGGGCGATCGCGCTGCCCGCGTACACCATGGATCGACCACGCCAGTTGTAGATCATCATGTCGGCGTTTGGGACCGTGTACAGCGTGCGAGAGCCGTCGAGCACTCCCGCCAGCTGAGGGGGCACGAGGACGACGTGAAGGATCGCGCTTGGTCGCTCGCGGCGCAGCTTTGACACTGCGTGGACGAGCGCCCTGTCGAACGTCGCCTTGGTCGACTCGAACGTGATCACATCGGGCTCGGACGCGATCGCAGACAGCTCTCGGCTGGCCGATGCGGCATCGCGCAACGCGCGCGGACAGAGGACGGCAACGGGCCAGTCCTTCGTTCTGCGCAGGTACAAAAACAGGCCCAGGAGTCGCTTCTCCGCACCTCCGAGCAAGGTTGACGGAAGGACGATGATCGAAATCGGGCGACTCTTCATTCTGGAAATTCGCTGAGAGGGTCGTTCAGACCGAAGGTTCGTTGCCCCTGTGCGCGGTCACGTTCGAGTGATTGTCGAGCGTTGGTTGCCACTCCGAGCGCAGCGGCCTCGATCGGCGTTGTGATGTCTAGAGAGGCTCGTCCTCGCCAAAGCCGGGATGCTCGCTGAGTGTCCCCGTGCTCTATCTCTCATCGGCAAAAGTTACCCGTTCTGAACTCTGCCTTCGGTGCTTCTTTGGCGCAAGCGAAGCTCGTCGCGCTGCTCGCCGCGGGCGCCCTCGCGCTCACTTCGACCCGGCGCCGCTCGCGCGCTGAGCGTCGTAGTCGCTCGCGATCTTCTTCACGTCCGTCCCTTTGAGCATCGCTTCGAGCACCGCCGGGAGCTTGTTGGGCGTGCACGCGAAGCACGGGACGTCCACGTTGGCCATCTGCCGCGCGAGCGCCTCGTCGTACGACGGGACCCCAGAGTCGCTGAGCGCGAGCAGGCACACCGCGCGCACGCCGGACTCGGTCATGCTCTTCATGCGCTCGACGAGCCTGCGCTCGTTGCCGCCCTCGTAGAGGTCGGTGATGAGAATGAACAGCGTTTTTCGAGGGTCTTTGACGAAGCCCTGGCAGTAGGCAACCGCGCGGTCGATGTCCGTCCCGCCGCCGAGCTGCACGCCGAAGAGCATGTCGACCGGGTCGCTGCACGCGTCGGTCAGGTCGACGACCTCGGTGTCGAACGCCACCACGTGCGTCTCGAGTGACGGGATCGTCGCGAAGATCGCGCCCATCACCGAGCCGTAGACCACGGACTCGGCCATCGAGCCCGACTGATCCATACACACGATGACGTTGTACTCCTTGCGGCGGTGCTGCCTCGCCCAGAAGAAGAAGCGCTCGGGGATGATCGTGCGCTTGTCCGCCACGTAGTTCTTGAGATTGCGGCGGATGGTGCGCTTCCAGTCGATGTTGGGCAGCGAAGGCAGCGGCTGGTGTCGCGAGCGGTCGAGGGCGCCTCGGACCGCGCGTTCGACCGCGCTCTTCATGCGCTTCATGATCTCGTCGACGACGGCCCTCACGATCTGCCGCGCGGCTTCTTTCGCTCGCTCGGGGACCATGTTCTTCAGCGAGAGCAGCGTCCCGACCATCTCGACCGACGGGGTCACCTCCGCGAGCAGCTCTGGCTCGAACAACAGCACCTTGAGCTTCTCGTCGCGCTCGATCGCGTCCTTCTGGATGGTCACCACGATGTCTTTATCGAAGTACTTGCGGACATCGCCGAGCCACTTCGCGACCGAGCCTTTGCCTGCGCCCAAGCCCGCGCCGCGCTTGCCTCCAGGGCTGCCGTCGTAGATGGCTCCGAGCGCGTCGTCCATGGCGCGTTGGTCGCTGTCGAGCATCGCTCCTGGCCGCGAGCCTGCGGCTTTGCTGAGCGTGTCTTCGGCGGCCTTTCCGAGCACGAGGCGCCAGCGTTGGAAGCGATCGAATTGCGGCGAGTCTTGCGACACAGTGCGCAGAGCGTACCGCGCGGGCTGCGCGCTGACGCTACGGTGATCGTCGGGCGATGACATAGTCCGTCGCGCGCTCGGTAGTGTTACTGTCGCGAGAGGAGCGGACGGGAATGGCAGCCTCGCGCGAGGGAGAGGTTCTGGCGGGAAAATACCAGCTCGACAAGCGTCTCGGCGCCGGCGGCATGGGCGACGTGTACCGCGCGGAGAACACGGCGATCGGCAGGGTCGTCGCGATCAAGATCCTGCGCGCCGAGCTGCTCTCGCAGCCGCAAGTGGTGCAGCGGTTTCTGCGCGAGGCGAGGGCGGCCAACAAGGTGCGCCACCCCAACGTGGTGGACGTGCTCGACGTTGGCGAGGATCGAGACGGCGCTCCCTTCATCGTGCAAGAGCTGTTGCAGGGGCAAGACCTGTCGGCGCACCTCGAGGACTTCGGCGGACGGATCTCGCCGCGCGCGGCGCTGGCGATCTTGTTGCCGGTCATCGACGCGGTCACGGCCGCGCATCGCGCGGGGGTCATCCACCGCGACCTCAAGCCCGAAAACGTGTTTCTCGCGAAGATCGAGCAGCGGATCGTCCCGAAGGTGCTCGACTTCGGCATCTCGCGGGTCAGCGACGACCCCGACCAGCGGTTGACCTCCACGAACATGGCGATGGGAACGCCGCTCTACATGGCCCCCGAGGCCATCAAGGGACTGCGGTACACCGACGCGCGAAGCGACGTGTGGTCGCTCGGCGTGATGCTCTACGAGCTCTTCACGGGGCTGATGCCGTTCTCGGGGGACAATCAGATGTCGCTGTTCTTGGCGATCACAACGGAGAATCCCACGCCGATCGCGCCGTCTGCGGTGCCCGACGAGCTCGCGAAGATCATCGTGCGCTGCCTCGAGAAGGACCCCGCGCGAAGGTTCACCGACGCTGGTGATCTGGCGCTCGCGCTGCGGGGATACCTCGAGCGCAACGGGGGGCTCGACGCGCTCTCGGCCACCGCGGGCGCGGCGCAGTACATGGACAGCAAGCCCGGTGTGCCGATGGTAGAGCCAGCACCCACGTTGGTCGCGAGGGCAGAGGCTCCGGCGCCGGTGAGCGAAGCGGCCGCGACGGTGGCAGTCGGGCGTCGCGCAGCGGCGGACAAGCCCGTGACGGCGGACCTCGCGCCCATCAAGCCGCAAGAGCCCGCGCCAGTGGTGAAGTCGAAGCCGTTGGTGTTCGCCGCGCCGAGCGCCAACGCGCCCTCGATCGCACCGCCCGAAGAGAGCGCGCAGCGGCGGCCGACGTGGCTGATCGCCCCGGTGTCAGTGTTGGTCTTGATTCTGTGTGTTCCCATCTTGGCGGTGCCGTTGTTGCCGTTGGCGAGGGCGAAGGTCGAGTCGCTGGCGCTGAGCAACGGGCTCGCGGTGGACGGGCTCGGCGCGCTCGCGCTGGTGTTGGCCTTTCTCTCGTGGCGCTGGGCTGCAGGAGAGCAGCTGCGGTACGTCGCGTGGGACCTCGTGGCCGCCGCGTTCTCGTGGTGCGCGGTCGCCGCAGGGCTCTTCGCGCTGGCCCACCCCACGCTGCTCGGCTCGCTGAGCCGCGACGCCGTCGCCTTCGCGGCCACGGGGCTGCTGCCGTGGGCCCTCGCGCTCACGCCGCTGCTCGTCGGGATCTACGGCGTCCGACGGGGCGTGCATCGCCTGCGGCACGGGCTGCTCGACCTGACCGACGCGCTCGCGCTCGGCGCGTCGATCGCGCTCTTCGTCATGGGCGTGCGCTTCTGCTTCGACGCAGGAAAGCCCCTCGCCGACGCCCGCGACAGCGCTGCGCCCACCCTCGCGGAGGACGAGCCCATCGCCCCTCGCCGCAGCGAACGCGCGGCGCCCGCAGCGACTACAGATCCAGGTCGTCCAGCCCCTCGAGGTCGTCGTTGAGCGCAGCCAGCTCGGCGGCGTCGACCTTGGACTCGACGGCGCCCGTGATGGCCGCGGCGACCTCGCTTCCTCCGCCCCAGATCTCCGTGAGGATCTCTGCGACGCGCCGCGCCTCGCCGGTCTCGAACGCGCCGAACGCCCTCCGCAGCCCCACCACGCTGCGCTTGAAGTCTTCGTGCTCGAGCTGCTCGACGAACTCGGTCATGCTGCGCCACAGCACCTTGCGCGACAGCAGCGCCATGCGATTTCTCGAGGACAATCCCTCGAAATAGTTGCCGACCGCGTTGGGGTCGAGCCCCGGCGAGATGCGCAGCGCCACGCGGCGATCGAGCGCCTCGTCGGTGACCTTCGCGCGCTCGAGCAAGAGCGCGTTGGCCACGCCCGCGCAGAACCCGTGCGCGCCGTCGTCGTCGGCGACCCCGTCGAGCGCGCGCCACCAGCGCTCGACCATCGCCTCGTCGAACACCGCGGCGCCTTCGCTCTTCTCCGCGAACGCGCTGGTGAGGGCGCCCCACTGCAGATCGCCCATCGCCTCTCCGACCGCCCGCGCCGCCGCGTCGTCTCCGCGCACCGAGGTCGGCAGCAGCAGCGTCGCCCTGAGAAAGAGCTGCGCGACCAGCGGCTCGAGCGGCGCGAGGTCCACCTTGCGGACGCTCCCATAGCTCGTCAGGTCGCTGAGCCTGCGGACCGCCGCGGCGATCGACGCGAAGCTGCCGTCGTCGACGCCGAGCTCGCGGACCCGCTCCACCGCCGCGTTCATCGCGTCTTGCAGCTCGCACTGCATCGCGACGAGCGCGAGCTGCGCCGCGTCTCCGACGGTCGTCGCCTGCGCGAGCTTCTCTTGCAGCGCGCGGATCGCCGCGATCTCGACGGTGTCGCCGCGCAGCGCGCACTCGACCAACGCGATCTCGCAGTCCGGCGTCCACTGCGCGGACCAAGACTCTTTGAACGTGCTCTGTCGCCGCGACCATCGCCTCGGCGCCGCGGCGTCAGCGGCGTCAGCGTCGAGGTCCACGTCGCTGCCCGAGTACTCGAGCTTCGCAAACGCCACGCCCAGCGCGCACAACCGATGCAGAAAGATCGAGACGTTGCGGTCGCGCAGCGCGCTCGCCGCCGTGGCCGCGCGGCGGTCTTCGCGCAGATCGAGCGCCTCGACCTTTCCGTCCTTGGCGCGGCCCTTCACGGGCTGCCGCTTGTCCTTGAGGTACTCGTCGAGGCGCAGGTCCTTCACGAGTCGGTAGAAGTCGTCTTGAATACTGGTGCGCGCGACGCCGGGCGCCACCGCGCCGATCTCGTCGCCGACGACCACCTCGCGCGCGCACTGATCGAGCAGGGCTTGATCGCCGTGCGTGAGGCACGTGAGCGCGCCGTCGAGCAGGTCGCGCAGCGCGGGGGCGTGCGAGCCCTCGTTCATCGCGGCGAGGGCGTGCGCGAGCCGCGAGGCTTCGATGACCTCGGCGCTCGAGCGGATGTTGCCGCGCGCGCGCAGGCGCCCTGCGATGGCGCTCAGAATTCGGTACCCAGCGTGCTGCGGCCGTCCAGCGCGTCGCTGATCGAAGAGCACCTGGTAGTACGCAGGAGCGTTGTTGCCCGCGCCGTACCCGGACTGCGCCGAGAGCCTCGGGTAGCTGTACGGCATGATCGTGTGCGTGCACGGCGAGCGCGGGAGCTTCGCGAGCTCTGCGTCGGTCATCGCGTGCTCTTCTGCGGTCAAGACCGGCGCGTGGTAGGCGCCGCACACCACGACGATCTTGTCCGGCGAGTGCCCTTCGCGGATCACCTCGCGCAGCACGCGGCGCATGTACGCCTCGCGTGTGAGCGTCTCGCGCTCGCGCTTGCCCGAGTCCCTGCGCACCGCGCGCAGCTGCGCGCCGAACTCGTGGATGGCCTCGCGGTACGCCTCGGGCTCGGCGTTGTGCTCGAAGTGGCGCTCCCACCAGGTGTCGTGGTCGGGCTCGCCCGTGACCCGCGCGATGGCGGTGTACGGGTCGTCGAGGTACGCCTCGGTGTCCGTGCGGGGCTCGTCGCTAGCGGCGTCTTCGTCTTCGTCGTCCTTCGCTGCGGATTCAGCGAGAAACGCCTCGGCGGGAAGGTCCATGAAGCGCACGACGGACTTGCGCTGCAGCCCCTTGGTGATCGCCATCCACTCGGGCGAGTACGCCGCGAGCGGATACAAGATCGAGCGCACGGGCCGCGCCTGCGTAAACGACAGGATGGCCAGCGGCGGCTTGCTCTTTTTGTGCGCGAGCAGCGGGATCATCGCGTCGGCGTCGGAGGGACCCTCGATCACGATGGCCGTGGGCTCGACCTCGTCGATGAAGCGCTCGAGCTGCAGCGCGCCCATCGGCGAGAGGTGCCGAACGCCGAAGATGCGCCCGAGCGGCCCAGATGAAATCGTGAGCGGCCCGGCGGAGGGCTTCTTCGCCGGGGATTTCTCCGGGGATTTCGCGGGGCTCTCCGCTGGTTTGGCGGCTCGTTTGCTCGTGGCCATCGCGGCTCAGACCAGCTCTTTGCAGGCTTTGTAGAACTCGGCCCACTCGGCGCCGCGCTTCTTCACGACGCCCTCGAGGTACTCGACGAAGACCGCTTCGTCCTTGGAGTCTTCTTTGACGACGGCGCCGAGGACGGAGGCCGCGATGTCGCGGTCGGCGATCTTTCCGCTGCCGAAATGGCCGGCGAGGGACATGGCGTTGCCGAGGACGCTGATCGCTTCGGCGGTGCTCAGGACGCCGGTCGGAGACTTGAGCTTTTGCTTTCCGTCGAGCGTCTTGCCCTGCCTGAGCTCTTGAAAGACCTGCACCACGCGGCGCACTGCTTCTTTCGACGGCGGCGCCGACGGCAGCTCGAGCGTGTGCCCGATCTCTCGAACGCGCTTCTCGACGATCGCCACCTCGGTCTCGAGGTCCGCGGGCACGGGAAGCACCACGATGTTGAACCGGCGCTTGAGCGCGGAGGACATCTCGTTGACGCCGCGGTCCCGCGTATTCGCGGTGCCGATCACGTTGAACCCGCGCCGCGCTTGCACGTGCAGCCCGAGCTCGGGGACCGACAGCACCTTCTCACTGAGCACGGTGATCAACGCGTCCTGCACCTCGCTCGGCGTGCGCGTGATCTCTTCGAAGCGAACGATCCGGCCGTTCTCCATCGCGCGGTAGACCGGCGAGGGGACGAGCGCGCGCTGCGAGGGGCCTTCGGCGAGCAAGAGCGCGTAGTTCCACGAGTAGCGGACCTGCTCTTCGGTGGTGCCAGCGGTGCCCTGAACGAGCAGCTGCGAATCCCCCGTGATGGCGGCGCACAGGTGCTCGCTGAGCCAGCTCTTCGCCGTGCCAGGCTCGCCGAGCAGCAACAGCGCGCGGTCCGTCGCCAGCGTCGCGATCGCGATCTGAACGAGCCGCGGAGCGCCCATGTACTTGGGCGTGATCGTCACGCCGCCCGCCTCTCCGCCGAGGATGTACAGCTCGACCGCGCGCGGAGAGAGCCTCCAGCCCGTCGGCTTGCCGTGCTTGTCCGCCTTCTCGATCGCCGCGAGCTCGGCGGCGTACGAGCGCTCTGCGGGCTCGCGCAGGACGTTGCTCTCGCTCTGTTTCTCTTTTGCCATCGTCGCTCTCAGCTCCAGGTGAGTTGAATATCGGTCACTGAATCAACGGGCGCGTTCGAGGTGCAGCGCGACGTTCTCGAGGTTGGAGACGTTCCAGTCCTTGCGGCCGCGGACCGTGGTCTTCTTCGCCGCGAGCTCGGCGAACTCGCGGATCGCTGGCGCGTGCGCTGGGTCGTCGAAGGCCCGCAACACGTCGGCGATCCCGCTGGCGTGCTTGCGAAAGCCCGTGGCGGCGCCCCACACCTTCTTGTCCTTCATCAGCTCGAGCACCAACCCGACGGTCCGGGGGTCCTTCAGCGTCGCCATCGCCTCCAGCGCCACGTTGCCGTTCTTGTCCTCGTTCAACATGACAACGAGGCGCTCGAAGAGCTTCGGTGGCTTGAGGCTGGTCAGCACCTGCAGCGCGTACCAACGCAACGAGCTCACCTCGAGCGCGGGCATCAGCAGGTCCCCCCAACGCGGGTCCAGCCCCTTGAAGACCGGGTTTCCGTCGTCGTCGTAGTCGCAGCTCGACTCGAGGTTCGACAGGATCGAGTCCGCGATGTCCACCACCTTCTTGTCCTTGAGCTTCTTCGGGTCGAAGTACGGCTTCGCGCGCTCGTAGGACTTCTCGGGGTCGCTCGTGATCATCGTGATCGCGATCTCTCTCTCCCGATAGTTCTTCGCCGTGATGCCCTTGAGCAGCTCGGTGCGGATGTCCTCGCGCTGGGTCTTCACGAGTGATTCTCCCGCGGTGTACTTCACGTCGAGGTGCTTGGCGGTCTTCCACGCGTCGAAGAGAGCCGCCTCGACCTCGGGCGTGTAGTGGTGCTGCATCACCGAGGCGAGGCTCTCGGCGAAGCCCACCCGTAGCTGGTGCGCGCGGATGTGCTTCTCTTCTTCTTTCTTCGCGGCCTTGCTCGCGCTGGTCGTGGCCGCGCCCTTCTTCTTGGCCTTGGGCTTGTAGTCGACGATCGTGCGCAAATCCGGCGTAAACAGCGCCACGAGGCGCTCGGCGAGCTTGTCGTGCTTGATCGACGAGAGCGCGTTGCGCGCGTCGTACGCGTGATCGCTGTCGAGCAGCGACAGCAGGACCTCGATCACCTCGTCGTCGCCGTGCGCGTCGCTGAGCACGGAGATCGCGGCGTCGACGACCTCGCTGGATTTGTCCTTCACGCCGCGGTCGAGGCACACGCGGCGGGCCTTCGCGGGGTCGAGCTTCTTCCATTGATCGAGCGCGTGCGCGCGCACCTCGGGGCTGCCTTCGTCGAAGGCGCGCTCGACCAGCGCGAGCGCGTCCTTGCCGCGCACGTCGACGATGATCTCGAGCCGCGTGGCGTCGCCCCATCCGCCCTTCGGGTCGAAGCTCGCCTCGATCGCGCGCACCGCTTCTTCGCCGTACGCGCGCACCACCTTCACGACGATCTCGTCGTCGATCCCGCCGCCCACCAGGTTGGGAACCACCCTGGCGAACCGCAAATCCACCACCGCTTCGTCTTTCAGCGCGGTCTCGAGCGTCTCTTCGGGCGCGTCCGACGTCCCTGTAAACGCTTTGTACAGCTTGTCCGCCGCGGCGCTGCCGAGTGGGGTCGTCATGGGCTCGCGTCGCTCGAGCGGGGCGAGCGCGCCGGCGCCGTCCGCGGCCTTCGCTTGCGCCCCGCGGATTTGCGCGCTCATCGCGGCGAGGTTGAGCAGCTCGGCTGCGCTCTTGCGGCCGGCTGCCGCGCTGAGCGCGTCGATCTGCGCGGAGACTTTGGCGAGCGCGGGCGCCTTGGTCGCCAGCTCTTTGACTGCGATTTTGCGGGTGCTGAGCCCGTCGTCCGCCGCCGCGAGCGAGGCCCCTGCGACGAGCAGCCTGGTGACGTCAGCGTCGAGTTCGCGAAGCACTTCTTTAGCCATTGGTCTGCGTTGCTCCTCTTCGCTTCTCAGAGTCCCAGCCGGAGGTGACGGTCGCCCGCGAACAGCGCGAGCGGCTGGCCGTAGATCAATCGCTCGTTGGGGTCGAACCACAGCCGCACGGCCATCGGTCCTGCGCCGAACGCGCCGGCCGCGTGCAGCAGGTTGTCCATGGTCGAGAACGTGTTCGGCGCGTCTCTCAGCACGATCCGCGCGCCCGCGCCGTCTTCGATGACGACGTTGGCGCCCACACGGCCGATGTTCTTCACAGCCAAGAGCAGCACCGCGTCGAGCGGCGACAGGGGGTTCTTGAGCTGCTCGCGAAAGAGCTTGATCGCCGCGTCGAACGGACGGGCGAGCGCACGTACGCGGTCGAGCTCTGCCTGTGTGCGCGGCTGCTCGCTGAGCGCGCCGCTCTTTTCGTCCCAGCGCACGCGGCGGTTGACCACGTCGCCTGGGTAGAGCGCCGCTTCGCGCACGGCGAGGACGTTTTGCCTCGCCTGCCGCAAGCTCGCCGCGGCCTGTCGCAGGGCGACGAAGGGGAGCCCCGTCCACTCGGTGTGAACAGCTCCGTCGGCGAGGTCGAGCAGGTAGCCCTTGTGCGCGAGCATCTCGAGCACGCGGTCTTCGCTCTTCTCGTGGGCGAGCTCGATGAAGGTCTTGTCGTTGATCCAGTAGCCGCGCTCTTGCAGCTCGGGGAGCTTCCACGCGCGGCCGAGCAGCGACTCGACCTGCGCGTCCGACTCCGACTGCGAGTCGCCTTCTTCGAGCTTTCCGTCGAGGACCTTGCGGCCCTTGCGCAGAGCGACCCACAGACGCGTGATCGTGAGCGCGAGCCGCGCGTGCCGCTGCGCCAGCAGGTCCGCCGCGCCGCGCTCTTCGGACTCGGGGGCCTCGTCGTCGGCCGCGCCCTTCTTCTTGGCCTTCTTTCGGGCCGTTGATTTCGTCGGCGCAGAATCTCCGACGGACGTCGCCGCGTCGATGAGCTGCCTGAGCAGCGCGTGCGCGCCGCGGAGGTCCGCGTCGTTCATCCTGCGCGCTTGTTCGTCGATGGCCTTGTGGCTCTTGGCGTTCAGGCCGCCGAGGCCGGTCGCGACGAGGTCCAAGAGAAACTTCTCGAGCACGTCGAGCGCCTCTCGTTGCATCTCGGTCTTCTTCGCCGCGGCGGCCTTCTTGGTGGCCTCGGCCTTCGCCTCGCGCGCCGCACGCTTCTCGGGCGACTCTTCTTTGGGCGGCGCTTTGGCCTCTTCTGCGCCACCGCCGCGAGCGACGTACTTCTCGCGCTTCTCGAGCAGGTCCTTGGGCGCCTCTTTCTCAGCGAAGCCCTTGCCCTCCGTGAAGGCGACCATCAGCGCAACGCAGTGCTTGCAGGGGTGGATGCGCGAGGGGCACGAGCATCGCATCACCGGCCGCTCGGGGTTGGCGCCGAGGTCGACGGAGGTGCTGTAGGGCTCTTTGCCCGAGCCCTTCACGAGGCCCCAGAGCAGCGATCCGTCCGCGGTCTTCTGTGGCTTGCTGAGCTTGCCCTGGCGCACGATCGAGCGCGCGTCGGAGAGGACGTCGGCCTTGGGAGCGAGCGACTCGACCAGTGCGACCGTCAGTTCGATGGCCATCTGCAGTGTCCTTCTGCTCTGTCGCTGAATGCGCAGAGACGCCGGGAGGATACCGCTGAATCGCGCGTGCGGGCGCGCCGGTGAGTGACATATTATGACCGTCGCAACAGAGGGCTTTCGGCGCGGTCGCGCTGCGCTAGAGTCCGGGGCGCGATGGACATTCTGATTCGCTACTGCGTGAGCTGAAACTACCGACCCCGGGCTGCGAGTCTCGCGGCCGCGATCGAACGGCAGGTCGGCGTACAACCCGTGCTCGAGAAGGGGGGCGGCGGCGTGTTCGACGTGATCGTCGACGGGCGGCTGCTCTTCTCGAAGCACTTGGAGGGGAGATTTCCTCAAGAGAGCGAGGTGCTCGACAAGCTGCCCGACCCCGCCAACGACTGATCGAGCAGCCTTACGCGCGGCGCGCGGGGGCCCACGGAGAGCTCGGCTCGACGCGTCCGTCGACGACGTGCGCGCGGACGCGCTCGGCGGTGGCGGGCGCGAGGAGGATTCCGCTTCGGTGATGGCCCGTGGCGAGGGTGAGTCCGCGGATTCCTGCGTCGCCGACGAGCGCGGCGCCGTCTGCGGACCAGGGGCGAAAGTTCGACCAGGTGCGGGTGATCTTCGCGTCGCTGAGCGACGGGGCGAGGCCAGTGATCATCGCGAGGATCTTCGCGACGCCCGCCACCGTGACGTCCCGTTGAAAGCCGACGAACTCGAGGGTGCTTCCGCACAGCACTCGGCCGTCGGACTTGGGGACGAGGTAGCCGCCCCGCCCGAACACGACGCTTCGCAGCGGGGGCGTGCGCAGCGAGAGCTCGACGATCTGACCGCGCGCGGGTTTGACCGACGCCGCGGCGATGGTGGCGCCTTGGACCAGGGAGCTCCACGCGCCCGCAGCGACGACCACGTGCGCGGCGTCGATGCGCTCGTCTTCGACCTCGACGCCTCGGGCGACGCCGTCTTCGACGCGCACCGAGCGGACCGTGGTGCCCGAGCGAAAGACGACGCCCGCGCGTTCGGCGGCTTGCGTGACGGCGTTGACGAGCGCGGGAGGGTCGATCTGCCCGTCGTCGTCGAAGGCGATCGCGCCGGCGAAGCCGTCGTTGAGCCTCGGCTCGAGCGCGCGAAGCGCCGTTGATTCGATGCGACGAACGCTGTGTCCCTTCGCGCGTTGCCAGGCGAACACGCGCTCGAGATCGTCGAGCGCCGCGGGGCTCTCTGCGATCTCGAGCGCGCCGCAGCGACGAAAGCCGACGTCGACGCTGGTGCGAGCGCGCAGCTCCTCGGCGAGGGCGACGTATCGCTCGCGCGACTCGATCGCGAGGTCGAAGAGCGGTCCGTCGACGCGCGACTCGGATTGCCCCGCAAGAATCCCCGCCGCTGCGCTCGACGCCTCTGCGCCCGGAACAGCCCTCTCCAACACCAGCACCGTGCGCCCCGCGTCCGCCAGGCGCAGCGCCGAGAGCGTCCCGATCAGTCCGCCCCCGATCACCACTACGTCGTACGTGCTCATCGCTTCAGATCTCCAGTTGCACTGCGTTCGAGCCCGAGGGCCTTAGCACAAACCGTCGCGTTGAATCCTCGCAACGGCTGCGACGAGGCGGCATCCGAACACAGCAAGAGACCAACCGTGGATATCCTGACGACTCGACAGGTGGCCGACATGCTGGCCGTGAGCGAAGCGACGGTCAAGCGATGGGCCGACGCCGGAACGCTGCTGTGCTTTCGGACCCCCGGCGGGCACCGAAAGTTTCGCGCGGCCGACATCGCGGACTTTCGTCGTCGACATCAGTACGACATCGAAAAGGCCGCGGGCGAGGGCGTCGACGGCAGCGACTACGTCGCGCAGTTTCGCAGCCTGGCGCTCTCGGGAGACTCCGACCGGCTCGTCACGCTGGTTGCGCAGCTCAGGATGAAGGGGCTCTCGCTCGCGGCGGTCTTCGACACCGTGGCGGGCCCGGCGCTGGCCGACATCGGTGAGCGCTGGGCGCGCGGCGCGGTGACGGTCGCGCAAGAGCACCTGGCAGCGCAGACCGTGGTGGACTCGCTGTCGCGAGTGCGGGCGCTGATCGAGGTTCCGGCGACCAAGGGCAGGGTGTTGCTCGCGGCGCCGGGCGAAGAGCAGCACGACATCGCGCTGCGGATGATGGCCGTGTTGCTCGTCGGCATGGGGTATTCGGCGATGATGCTCGGCGCGCGCTGCCCGGTGCCCGACCTGGCGCTGATGATCACCGCGGACAAGCCGTCCGCCGTGGTGCTGTCGTTTGCGGTGACGCACCCGTTCGAGTCGATGCGCGACAGCGTCAATCAGGTCGCGATCGCCACGCGGTCGGTGGGCGCCAAGCTGTTCGTCGGCGGAGAAGGGACCTCGAAGCTCGAGGTGCTGCCGGCCAACTCGTTCAAGACCCACTCGCTCGTCGAGTTCGTCGAGACGCTGGTGACGAACGCGTGACGGCGTTGATCTCGCGGAGGGACCGCGAGGGAGGGTTGCCTTTCAGCGTAACCGCCGTAGAGTCCCTGGAGTATTCAAGCGTCGGACAACGACGCGTCACGATCTCCTCATGGAGAGGGTTGCGACCCGTCCCGGACCACGCGCGAACATCGCCCGTCGTCTGGCTGACGGAACTCCTTCGGACCCACAACACTACAATCCCTATTGTCGCGTATCGCCTCGTGCGATCCGTGGAGGACGACAGTCCAGATGACCCTCGCCAGCAACTCTGAGCTCATCGTTGAAGCGCAGACGCCGCTGCCCACGCGGCACGGCTCGTTCAACGTGTATGTGTTTCGCTCGGCGCACGAGCCCGAGGGACGCGAGCACGTCGCGATCGTCTCGGGCGACGTGAAGGGCGCCGAAGACGTTCCCGTTCGCATGCACTCGGAGTGCTTGACCAGCGAGGTGCTGGGCTCACTCAAGTGCGACTGCCGAGAGCAGCTCGAAGCCGCGCTCGGCCGCATCGCCCGCAACGGCCGCGGGGTCGTGCTGTACCTCCGCCAAGAGGGCCGCGGGATCGGGTTGACCAACAAGATCCGCGCGTACGCGCTGCAGGCGCAGGGCGTGGACACGGTGGACGCCAACCGTGAGCTCGGACTTCCGGACGACTCGCGCACGTACGATCAGAGCGCGGCGATGCTGCGTTGGCTGGGCGTGCAGTCGGTCCGGCTCATGACCAACAACCCCGAGAAGGAGCAGGCCCTGAGGTCGCTCGGCGTCGAGGTTCGCGGTCGTATTCCGGTGTTGATCCGACCCAACCCGCACTCGCTCGCCTACCTCGAGACCAAGCGAGACCGCATGCAGCACAAGCTGCCCGTGCAGCTGTTGGCAGTCGGCACGGACGACGCGGAGTAGACGCGACAGCGTCTCGGCGACCCGCGTCGCGACACGAACGATCAAAGCCCTCCCGACACAGACGATCACGCCCCTCGAAACGGGCGCGATGGGCGTTGGTGGTTCACGGGTAGCGCGACGCGACGCCGCCGCCGCGCATCTGCGGCATCGGGATCGGCGGCTGGGGGACGGGGATCGAGTGCGCGGCCATCGACGGCTCACGAACCGGCTGCGGCGTGGGGATCCCGCGCACTTCGCGGCCCGAGCCGTCGCTCATCTCGCGGGTGTTGAGCGCCACGTCGTTGGTGCGCGCGACGGTCGAGCCTTGCGTGCCGACCGAGCGTCCGTGGCCGGTGATGCCGGCCATGGTGTTGTGCTGCGCCGTGGTCGCTGCGCAGCCCGTGAGCGATGCCAACACCGTGAGAACCAACGCGATGCGTTTCATGACTCCGAAGTGTCCCCCGAGTCGATCCCCTTCGCAAGTCCGTACTCCCTCACGAGCTGGGACAGTCGTGGTCGCTTCATTCCGAGCAGCGTCGCGGCGCGGGTGATGTTTCCTCCCGCTTCTGCGAGCGCCTTCTGGATGCAGCCCTTTTCGAGCTCTTTGCGCATCTCGAACAGCGGAACGCCCCCGCCGCGAATGCGCTCGTACACGACGTCCACCTCGCTGCGATCGCCCAGGGCGGGGGCGAGGATCGACGGCGACGAAGCGCGGTCGGCGCTCCGCTGCTCGACGTGCGGCAGATCAACGTCGTCCGGCTGAATCTCGTCCCCTTCGGACATCACCATCGCGTTGCGGATCTTCGAGTAGAGCTCGCGCACGTTGCCGGGCCAGCTGTACTCGCAGAGCTTGCGCAGCGCGGCGGCGGACAGGCGGCGGTGCTCGAGCGCGGACTGCTGCGCTTCGAGCTCGACGAAGTGCGTCGCGAGCAGCGGGACGTCTTCGATGCGCTCTCGCAGCGGCGCGATGCGCACGGTGATGTCCGCGAGGCGGTAGTACAGGTCCTCGCGAAACGCGCCTGCGCGCATGGCGTCTTCGAGGTTCTTGTTGGTCGCAGCGATCACGCGAACGTCGACGCGGATCGGTGTGTTGCCGCCGACGCGCTCGAACGTGTGCTCTTGCAGCACGCGCAGCAGCGCGCTCTGCATCGCAGGAGAAATATCGCCGATCTCGTCGAGGAAGATGGTCCCGCCGTCGGCCGCTTCGAAGCGGCCCTTTCGCCGTCCGTGCGCGCCGGTGTACGCGCCGCGCTCGTGGCCAAACAGCTCGCTCAGCAGCACTCCCTCGCCGATCGCGGCGCAGTTGACCTTCACCATCGGCCCTGCGCGCCGACGGGAAGCGCGGTGAATCGCCTCGGCGACGCGCTCTTTTCCGGTCCCAGTCTCGCCGCGCAAGAGCACCGTGGTGTCCGCGGGGCCGACGCGAGCGATCAGCCTTCGCAGCGCGTTCATCACCGCGCTGTCGCCGATGAGCCCGTTGCGCTCGGACGAGGCGCTGTGCGTCCGCTCGGCCGTCGTCGGAGCGCGCAGCGCCCGCGACTCAGCCGCGGCCAGGTCGAGCCTCGATGCGAGCCGCTGCAGCCCGGCCTTCGCGAGCGTCGCGTCGTACGAGACCCGCAGCGACTCGCCGACGTGCGCGAGCAGCTCTGCCTTGCGTCGCTCGGCCTCGGCTGCGTGCGTGCGAGCGGACTCGACGTCGGTCCGATCGAGCGCGGCGAGCCCGCACAGCACGTGCGCCCGCAGCTCGAGGTCCGCGTCTCCCGTTCGTTCGGCCAGCTCGAGCGCGCGCGCCGCGATCGACTGCGAGTCGCGGCCTTCGGCGCGGGCGAGCTCGGCGCTCACCTGGGCGCGCTCGGCGAGCACGCGCAGACCAGACTGCTCTTCGTCGTCGGCGATCACGTCGAGCGCTTGCGATGCCCGCGCGGTGTCTCCTTCGCTGAGTGCGGCGCGGGCGAGCAGCAGGTGTGCCTCGCTCCCGCGTGCGAATTCGCCGGACGCCGCGAACATCGACAGCGCCTCTTGCAGCGCGGCGCGCGCGGCGTCGACGTGCCCGTCGGCCAGGTCGATCTGTCCGCGCAGCAAGAGTCCTTCGGCGACGAGCCCGCGGGCGAGCCCTCTGCCGACCTGGGCTGCGTAGTCGCAGAGCCTCCGCGCGCGGCCCGTCTCGCCCACCTGCACATAGAGCTCGCCGAGATTGTTGGCGACGCGCGCGAGAAATTGTCGGTGCCCGACGCGGATCAAGATGCCGAGCGCGTCTTGATAGAGCGCCAGCGCGTCGCCGAAGCGGCCGCGCAGGTGGGCGAGCACGGCTTCGTTTTCTTTGAGCAGCCCGCGCATCATCATGGTGCCGCCTCGGGCGGCGATCGAGCGGGCGGCTTCGAAGTGCCGGGCGGCGTCGTCGAGGTCTCCGCGGCGCACGGCGATGACGCCGAGGTTGATCACGCCGCGCAGCACCTCGGTGGTCGCGCCGCGCGTTCGGGCGCGGGTGATGTGCTCTTGCGTCCAGTCCCACGCGCGGTCGAGCTCGCCGCGCCAGAGGTACACCTTGGTCAGCGTGTTGCGCGCCTGCGTGTGCACTTGCGCCTCTTCGCGCGAGCGCTCGATGGCCGCGCGGGCGTAGCGCTCGGCCTCGTCGAGGGCGCCGCGCTGAAAGAAATACTCGGCCGACACCGCGGCGATCGCCGCGCGCTCGTCGTCGCTGTGCTTCGCTTCGTGCTCGCGGGCCTCGCGCAGCGCCGACTCGCACGCGTCGAGGTCGCCGACGGCGAGGGCGAGCTCCGCTGCGATGCGCGCGAGCGCGGCGTCGTTGCGGTCGTGGGCGCGGGCGCGCTCGACGAGCCCTCGCGCCTCTGTGTGCGCGCCTGCCCCGCGCGCGGCTTGCGCGGCGATGGGCGCGAGCCGCGCGAGCATCGGTCCGTCGGCGTCTCGCGAGGCTTCGAGCACGACGCGCATGGCCGTAGCGGGCGCGTGTCTGCGCAGGAGGGTCTGGGCGATCTCGGTCGCGCGCCCCGCGGCGCTCTGCGCGCTGCGGCCGCGAAGCAAGTGGCCGAGCCACTCTTCTGCGGGGACTTTTCCCCATTCGATGAGCGCTTCGCCCATGCGCTGCTCGAGCCCCGTGTGCTCCTCGTCGGCGAGCAGCGCGACCGCTGCCTGTCCGTCGTCGCGCAGCTCGAGGCCGAGCACGACGTCGCCCACCGAAGCGTCGAGGTTGCGCCACAACATGCGCGCGTCCACCAGCGCAGGCACCGCCCGCGCGGCGGTGCTCGCGTCCACCCCAGCGGCCGTGGCGAGAACGTGCACGGGCAGCGGTCGGCCAGCGATGGCGAGCGCCGCGACGAGGGTGCGTTGGATCGCGCCGAGCTGCGCGACGCGCGAGCTTGCTTCGGCCGCGCGCGGGGTCGCCGGGCGATCGAGCAGCGCGAGGATCGCGTCCGGAGCTCCTCCCGTGGCCGCGAGCAGTCGCTGCAAGAACGCATCGTCGTTGACGAGCTTTCGCACGCCTTCGAGCTCGAGGCCGTCCAGCGCGACCACGCTCGAGCGCGGGTGCTCGGACAGCTCTCCCACTTCTTCGCTGCGAGCTGCGGCGACGACGAGCGCGGCGGGCGCGCCGGGGGTGGGCTCGCCCGCGGGGCCTGCGCTGTCGAGCAGCGTGCGCAGCAGCGCCCGCGAGGACTCGTCGACCTGAGAGAAGCCTCGCATGAGCACGAGGACGGGCCGCACGCGACCGACCGCGGCGAGCAGTCGCGAGAGGGCTCCGGCGAAGTGCAGCGCTCCTTCGTCGTCTTCTTCTCGCTCGCGCGGCGCGCGGCCCGAGATGAGCGGCGCGAGCGCGTCGACGTCGCCGGGCGCGAGCTGCTCGTGCTCTCCGCGGGCGCGCAAGAAAGCCAGCGCTTGCGCGGCCACGGTGGCCCACGGGCAAAACGCCGCGTGGCGGACGCAGTAGCCTTCGAGCACGGCGAAGCCCGCGAGCCGCGAGCGCTCGCGCAGCTCGCCGAGGAGCGTGGATTTGCCGATCCCAGCGGGGCCCGAGACGAGCACGAGCGCGGTCCCGTTGGCCCCCGTGGATTCGAGTCGAGACGTGATGAAGGCGAGCTCTCGCTCGCGGCCGACGCAGTTGGCCATCGTGGTGGTGACTTCTTCCCCTCCGTCGTTTCGAAGGAGCGGGTCAACCATATCGCGTAGAACATTTCGTCGCGAGCGGACCGTTGACGTCGGCGTCGATGGTGGTCATTCGATGCGGCCCGTGCCCGTCCGAGGGGCCGCGCGTTCGCTGTGCGATCGATCGCCTCGGCGCCGCGAGAGACACCATGAACCGTGAACCGTGGCGGCACGCGCCTTCTGGCGCGTCGTCGAGCAACGTCTTCGCGGCGAGCGAGCGATTTACCCCGCGCGCGCAGCGACGGAGCCTTCACCGCGAGGGCTTCGCGGGCGCCGTGATTTCTGTGCGACCGCCAGGCGCGGCTCGCTCGAAGGGGGGGCGTGCGCCTGCCGTCGAGGCAGAGGAGCGACCGATGAACACTCAACGAAACACAGTCTTGCTCGCGCTGCGGACGGCGCGGCCGTGGTTCGAGGGCGGCTGGCCCAAGCCCCACGAGGTCGACGCGAGCGTGCGTCGCGCGCGCAAGGCGCTGATCGACTCGCGCAACGCACTCACGAAAGACAGAGCGCACCCGACGCTGGTCGTCGCGGTGTTCGACCAGGTCTCGCACGCGCTCTCTCGCTTCGCAGTCCCGTCGGCCAACGGCGAGCTGATCGTGCGCGAGCTCGCGGCGAACGCGGGGCGCGCGAGCGCGGGCGCGGCGGTCGAGGGCGCGTCGAGGGCGCAAGCGACGGAGGATTTGATCGCTGAAGCGGCGCTCGTCCTGGTCGAGGTCGCGTCGAGCGAAGAGCGAGCGGCGCCCGATCCGAGCGCGTCGCAGTGGCTGCTCAACGTCGCAGCCGAGCTCGTTCGACAGGGGCCCGTCGCGTCGGCGAGGGCGGCAGGTATCGAAGTGCAGAAGGCAGCGCGGAGCGATGACTCGGCCCGCGCGAACAGCAAGAGCAAGTTGGAGGATGTCCCCGTGGTGAAGCAGAACTCTCCGTTGATCGACACGCTCAAGACGGACGCGACGGACGCGGCGTGGCGCACCGCTGGATCGCAGTTCGTGAAGCTCACGCGCGAGCCGCTCGTGGGGCTGCTCACGCGGCACCTCGCGCCGGGCGACGAGGCGTTTCGCGCGAAGATCGCGGCGTTTCTCGAGACCGAGCTCGGCGCGGCGCTGGTCGCTTCGGTGCTCGCGGCCGCGCTGTCGGCGATGCCAGCGACGGCGGGGGAGGTTCCCCAGAAGCTGGCGCGCGAGCTGCGGGTGCGCGCGATGGCAGACGCTGGCGACGTGATGGCGGACCTGCTCATGGGGCCGCTGCGCCAGGTGATCTCGCTGTACCTGCAGGACCCTGCGGGCTCGGCGCCGACGATCGCTTCGCTGCCCGAGGGCGTCAGCGAGTCTGTCGAGGACACGCGTGTCCGAGAGCGCGTCGGGGTGGTGCGCTGAGGCCGAGACGACTCGTGGGGCGATTGCACTGATGCAATGAGATTGCGTTCGAAGCTGCAATGTCCGTGGCGTGCGGCCCGATGATTGTGCTGTGATTTCAATGCACCACGATCTGGCACGTGACGTGTATTATCTCTCGTTGCGCCGGTCAGCCGAGGCGGTCCCCCCCCACGCCATCCTGACCGGCGTTTTCTATTTCTCCCCTTCGTTGCGCGTCGCGATCCAAGTCAGCGCGAGCAGCCGAAGAGCGATCGTCTGCCCTCTGCCCGCGGAACCACCTGCGGAACGGTGGGCGCAACGACCACCACCGCGCGCTGCGCGCTGGTCTCGGGGCACCGGACGCGGCGAAACACGACGGGCTCGTTGACCGCGCTGCCCCCGTCGTTGTTGACCGACTGAAACTCTTGCGTCGTCGTGTCGAGCGCGCCCGAGAAGTGATCGGGGTTGTACGAGATGCGCGTTCCGGGAGGCTGGCAGAAGATCCGCGAGACGCGCCAGTCGTGGCCTCCAAACGCGAGCTGTGCTCCGTCGAACGTCCCCGTCGCGCGCTGGATCACCTCCGCGGACAGGTGCGGTCTGCTGCAGTCCATCAAGGGCGTGCTGTGCGAATGCCACCCGCTCCAGAAGTGCACGCGCACCTCTCCCGTCAGCTCGTTTGATCCGGGGCTCGCTCGCTGCACGTTCAGCTCGTATCGCTGCCACGAGCGCGAGCGCGGGTTGTACTGCTGGCCCAGCCACACACCCGCCGCTGGGTCGCTGCAGTCTGCGCCCGCGTCGCTGTCCGCGGCGGGAGGCAGCCGCGCGCGTTGGTCTTCGATCGAGCCGAAGAGCGCGCGGGGATCGAGCGTCGTCGCGGCGATCGCCGCGCACGCGAGGGTCAGTGCCGTTCGTCTTCGCATCGATGGCTGTCGCCAAGGGTGCGCGCCGCAGCGCGCGCTGCGCAAGCCCGCTCGCAACCCAACCGCGGGCGCTCTGTTGTCCGCTCGGTCCGCCCTGAAGTCGGTCTATCCTCTCGATCCATGATCGACCGCGACGGCAATGGAATCGACGACCGCATCGACCTCTTCGAGCTCGCGCGCCGCGCGATGAAGGATCGAGAGTTTCTCACGGACACGCCCGCCGCTGCGAAGAGGGAGATCGAAGCGGTTCGACCCCTCGACGCCGCAGCGCGCGCGCGGTCCGCGAAGGACCTCACGGACCTGCTCTGGACCTCGGTCGACAACGAAGACTCGCGCGACCTCGACCAGCTCGAAGTGGTCGAAGAGCTCGATCACGGCGTCGTGCGCCTCCGCGTCGCCATCGCCGACGTCGACGCGTTTGCGCCGCTCGACTCGGCGATCGACCTCGCAGCCAAGCAAAATTCCACCAGCATTTATACTGCCGGCGCGGTGTTTCCGATGCTCGACCGAACGCTCAGCGAGAACGCCACCTCGCTGCTGCCCGGCGAGACGCGGCTCGCGATGGTCACCGAGATCGACATCGATCCGAGCGGCCGTCCGCTGCGCGCTTCGCACTACTCAGCGATCGTCCGCAATTGGGCCAAGCTCGACTACACGCACGTGGGCGCGTGGCTCGAGGGAGAGGGACCCATGCCCGCCGAGCTCGCGCGCTCGGCGGACTTCGAGCGGCAGGTGCGCGTGCAGGACAAGATCGCGCAGCTGCTGCGCAAGCACCGCATCGAGAAGGGCGCGCTCGGCCTCGACAACGCCGAGCCGCGCACGATCCGCGACGCCAACGGTCGCGTGATCGACGTCGCGATGCGCGTGCAAAACCGCGCCAATCAGCTCGTGGAGTCGCTGATGATCGCCGTGAATCAAGCGGTCGCGCGCAACCTCGACGCCAACGGCTACCCGTCGCTGCGCCGCGCGGTGAAGACGCCCGAGCGCTGGGGACGCATCGTCGACCTCGCCGCTGGATATGATTACAAGCTGCCGCCCCAGCCGGTGTCGGCGGCGCTCGCGGGCTTTCTCAAGGTGATGAAAGAAGAGCGCGCCGCAGAGTTTCCTGCGATTTCGCTGTCCGTCGTGAAGCTCGTCGGAAGAGGCGAGTACATCGCCAAGGCCGCCGACGGGCCGGCGCCCGGGCACTTCGGCCTCGCGCTCGATCACTACTCGCACTCGACCGCGCCCAACCGTCGCTATCCCGACGTGATCACGCAGCGCTTGTTGCTCGCGATGATCCACGGGCACAAGAGCCCGTACAGCTTCGACGTGTTGAGCAAGCTCGGCGAGCACTGCTCCGAGCGCGAGGCGGCGGCGAAGAAGGTCGAGCGCAAGGTGCAGAAGTCTGCCGCTGCGCTGCTCGTGGCCAATCGTGTCGGCGACTACTTCAACGGCGTCGTGGTGGGCGCGACGGAGAAGGGGACGTGGGTGCGCATCGATCGTCCGACGATCGAGGGCCGCGTCGCCCGCGGCTGGAGCGGGCTCGACGTCGGCGACCGCGTCCGCGTGAAGCTGCTCTCGTACGACATCGAGCAGGGCTTCATCGATTTCGGCCGCGCATAGCGCGTACAGGTCACTGCGCGGGGGCGCCCGCGAGGATCCAGCGGCGGATGGTCTCGACCTGAGCGGGCTCGAGCATTCCGCCGCCGACCATGGGCATGCGCGAGCCGCAGTTGGCCATCGAGCACTGGGGGAGGGTGTCCATGGTCCCGTTGATCTTGTGCCAGAGGTAGCTGCGCTCGAGGCTTCCTGGCGTGATCAACGGCATCGCGATCTGCGTGGCGTTTACGTTGACCGTGCTCGCGTGGGACATGCCTGCGGCGAGCACGGGCGAGGGGCCGATGGTGCCGTGGCAGCTGCGGCCGACGGCGCAGCTCTGGGTGTAGACGGCCTGCACCTCGCTGTACGCAGGAGGGCCGCAGTGGATCGCGCCGCTCGCGAGCGAGAGCAGCGCGGCGAGTCGTAGACGGGAGCTCATCGCGCCGACTGTAGCGCA
Source organism: Myxococcales bacterium (assembly GCA_013298625.1). Taxonomy (GTDB): domain Bacteria; phylum Myxococcota_A; class Polyangia; order Polyangiales. The sequence continues at coordinate 123,260 of JAAFIF010000005.1, read as the reverse complement.
GGGGCTTCGAACGGGGGCGCGTCGGGCGGTATAAGCGCCGCCGCGATGACGGACGCGCTGCGACTGACGACGCTGTGGCTGCACACGCCGCCGCTGCCGCTGCTGGTGCACCCTTCGGTGTTCGACGGCTTCTCGTGGGCGCCATCCACGCGGCTCGAGTGGCGGTGCCTCGGGCCGCTCGTGGACACCGACGTGAGCGAAGACCCCACGGGGATGGCGTTCGTCTTTCGGCGCGCCGTCGACGGCGTCCCTGCAGAGCTCGCGCGGCTGCACGTGGGGCGCGCGTACGGGCTCAACGAGGAGCAGTGCCTCGCGCCGTACGCGATCGACCAGGCGACGGATGAGCTGTTCGCGCAGCGAATCGAGCCGACGACCGCGCTGTGGCTCGCGGCCAACAACGTCGACGCGCTGTACTGGGGGCTGCACGACTGGGCGCACTTTCACAACCACGGGGACTTCGTCGAGCGCGCTGCCAACGAGCTTCAGTGCGATTCTGCCGCGCTCAGCTGGCTCTGGATCAACCGCGCGGCCATCGGCTTGAGCGACGCGCGCTGGTCGCGGCTGCGCCTCGAAGTGCTCGACGCGCATCGCGAGCGGTGCGAGCGACTGCCGCCCGGCGTCGCCATGGATTCCAGCGTGATCGCAGACGAGTTGAAATTGTGTGCGCTCGCTGAGTCGCTCGTGTCTGGCGCGTGACGAGGGAGCTCCGGCTTCGTTGCCGCGCTGCGACAAATTTCAAAGGTGCACTTTTCGGGTTGCCAGTTCTGAAAGATGAGCCATGATCCGACGTGTGAGCCGCGCCGGTCGCGGCTCTGTGAGGGACGAACCACCAGTGAGTCCCTCTGTTGGAGCGAGCCGCCGGTAGAGCAGGCCGTAGACCAACAGAGCGGAAGGTGGTTCGTCCCTTTGTTTTTTCTCCGGCGAAATCGCCCGCGATCTTGCTGCGCCGCGCGATGATCGCGCCATGTCGAGCATGACCAGGGTCGCGGCCGGAGCCGCAGCGGGGCTCGTCCTCGCCGCGGCGGTGTTTGCGGCGGGACGGTGGCGTTCGGGGGCGTTCGTGAACGCGAGCTGTCCGCAGGGCTGGCAGCTCGCCGAGGGCCCGAGCGCGACCGGTCAACGCCTGCTGCGGGCATGTGTCTCTCGCGCCGAGGGGATGGACGGCGCGCGCATCGAGCTGCTGTGGAGTCCGAACGGCGCGCTCGACGACGGGCAGCTCAGCGATGCCGCGAAGCGCGCGGGCTTCGCGACGGCGCAAGAGCTCCGGGCGCAACGCGACGCCGATGGCGCTGCGATGGTGCGCGAGCATCAGGGCGTCGCGCTGAAGAGCGACGTGTATTTTCTCAGCGCCGGCCAGCGGTACGGCCTGTTGTCGATCGTGTACGGACCAGCCGCGACGTTTATCAACGAGGACACCGTGGCGGGATGGATGGAGACCGTCGAGGGGACAGCCACGTGGGGCGCGCCGGTGAACCCCGAGCTGCGCGCGCGGTGCCCCGAAGGGTTCTCGACGCTGCGCGCGTCGGGGCCTGGGTTGATCGTGCGGTGCATGCGTCACGTCGGGACCAACGCGTTTACGGTGCTGCAACTGCTGCAGAGCAACGGCGGGTTCGGCAGCGAGGCAGACCGCGCGCGGCTCGCGGGGGACATCGCGCAGCGCGTGGCGAGCGGCGGGGGCGGGCGCGCGCGAGTGCTCGTTCAGCCGACGCCGTTTACGCGCGCGCGCAACGTGGACGCGATGCGGGCCAGCTTCGAGACCGACGAGCGCCTCACGCTCAACTCACGGGTCGCGTGGGTGCGCGGCGCGCAGTCGGGCAACGTGATCGCGCACTACGTCGGGCCCGACAACGACGAAGGGCCCGCGGCGGCGACGGCCCTCGTGCGCTCGATCCACGGGACGCGCGTGACGAGCGTGGCGCTGATGGGCGCGAGCGCCGCGGTCCTCGCGATCGGCGTCGCGTTGGGCGCGCTGCTCGGACGCGCGAAGGCGAAGAGCGCGTAGCGGTCAGCGAGCGGCCGGCGCGAAGAGGCTCGGAGCGCACTCGATGGTGGTCGTCGTATCGGGCGCGGCGCTCACGGTGACGGGCACAGTGCGCGCGGCGTCGTCGGAGAGCGAGAGCGTGTGGACGCCAGCCGGGACGCTCCACTGCATCGATCCGCCGGGCAGCAGCGTGACGCCGCCGTACGAGCAGCGGCTCGTCGCGCGAAGAGCGATCGTGGCTTGCGTCGATGGCAGTGACCCTGAGTGGCTGAGCGTGGGCACGAGCACCGCGAGCGCGATGACGGAGATCATCACGGCGTTGAGCGCGTAGAGCGCGGTCGGCAGCGGCGAGGCGACGGTCTTGATCGGGCCGCGCGCCTGGGCGACGCAGCGCGCGAGCGAGTCGAAGAGCGCATAGTCGTGGGCGAAGGGCGAGACGAAGAGCGCGGTCGATGGGGCGTCAACGGGCGCGAGCGTCACGCCGTCGCTGGTGAGCTTCACCGCGAGCGAGCCCTGTGGGGGGAGGCGCACCTCGCGCTCGGGGGACATGCGAACGAGCGTCCCGTGCGAGAGCCAGACGGTGTCTGTGTTGCTGTCGAAGCGCAGGCGGTAGCGGCGGCGAGTGAGGGCGATCGCGATGGAGATCAACACGGCGACGATGGGCAGACCCACGCTGACGGTGTCGGCCTTGATGCCGTCGTTGCGGCGATCGCGCACGGTGAAGCCCGGCGACTGACCGGCGACGAACGCCGCGCGCGTGGCGTCGAAGAACGCGCCGCTGCGCTCCCATCGGCCGCGTCGCACGGGGCCGTCGATCGTGTCGCGGTAGAAGCGCGCGTCGAACACTAGCGGGTTCTCGGGGACGCGCGTGATCGCTCCGACCGAGGGGTTGTCGGGATCGCTCCGTCGGGTCGCTCCGAGCTGATCGTGGCGGAGCGGTTCGTCGTGATCGTGCTCGAGCTCTGGATCGAATCGTCGTCCTTCGGTCGATCGCGCGACCTTGGTGCGCGCCGGAAAGTGCGTGTGCAGCTCGCACGCAGGGCGTCCGTCTCGATTTCGTGTGCAGTAAAGGTCTGCGCCGGTGATCGAGAAGGCCGCGACCGACGCCGCGACGACGAGCATCATCACAGGCCCGATCACGCTGAAGCGTGGGAGGTGACTCACCTGCTCGAACGTGTGGATCGGGCGCTGCGTCGGTACGTCACGGTAGTGCATCGATCCACTGCTCGGCGTTGGAGGAGGAGCGCGGGCGTCAGCGACGACGGCGCGCGGTGAGCGCGGCGGCGAGGGCGACCAGTGCAGCCAACGCGCCGGGGGCGCGGGGGATTCCCGGCGTGGTGCATCCGCAGCCGCCGGGGATTTCTCCGGTCACCGAGCCGTCGCGTCGCGCGTCTGCGCGCGCTGCGTCCGGGGTGGACGAGCCCGAGTCGAGCGGCCCGACGCCGGTGTCCATGGACGGAATGCCAGTGTCGACCGGCGCGCTCGCGTCGGGCATCGGGACGCTCGCGTCCATCCCTGCGGCGATCGCGCGAACGCGCACTTGCAGCTGGTTGTCCGGCGGTCCCGCTTGTCCGGCGGCGCTGAACCAGGTCACGCCTTCGCGCACGACGCCGAAGTACTCGTTGAACTCTTGGCCGACGGTGTTCGACGCGCGCAGCGCGAAGCTGAAGCGCCCGGTGGCCATCGGCGCGACCACGCGATCGATGGTGGCGGCGCGGCTCGCCGAGACCCAACCGGTACCGCGCGCGGGTGACGCGCGATCGCGGGGCTCGGTGGTGCCGAGAAAGACCTCTCCGGGTCGCCACGTCTCGGTCCCGATGTTTCGCAGCTCGATGTAGCCCGATTGCTCGGTTCCCGCCGGCAAGTCGAGCGTCGTGCGCGCGAGGGGAAAGCTCTGCCCGACGAACTGCGCTCCCCACGTCTGCACAGGCGTCGTCGAGCGGCACGCCGCGGGTGTGCGCAGGCTGGTCTCGCTCACCGATGCCATGGGGAATCCGCAGCTCGCGCAGATCTCGCTGCGTCGCGGATAGCCGAGCTGTTGTCCCGACCAGTGCGCGGCGGACGGCGGAAAGTGCGCGAAGCCCCAGACGAGCTCTTGATACGGATAGTTCGCGCGCGTTCGCGCTGCGGCGCTGGAGTTGAACTCGGGGCGATCCGAGCGATACGCGGGGTTGTTGGGGTTGTTCTTGAACGCGAAGCCGTTGTAGCCCCAGACGGCGAAGTACCAGTGCTCGACGATGTTGGGGTCGTTGGCGCCGACGCACGCGGCGGCTCGCCATTTTCCTGCGAGGATCGCGGCGCCAACGGAGACGTTGTACGCGGCTTCGGACGTGACGCGGTTGGCGTCGTACGCGCTGGTCTCGCCGCGGCGCATGCCCGAGGTGACCTGCGCGATGCCGTAGCCGCAGTCGAAGCTGATCACCGTGCGACCGGTCGAGCAGAACTGCCGCCAGCCCGACTCGGTGTAGTAGATCGACTTGAGCAGCAAGCAGGGAAAGGTCACGGCTTGCGACGGACACGCGGTCGCCGTCGAGCTGTCGCAGCAGCCTGCGCCGACGCCGATGGTGTCCGAGCCGCCGAAGTTCCACCCGAGGGCGCCGTAGGCGCGGGGGCCGGTGGCGATGCGGTCGAACAGCGTCGCCATGGCGTCCACCGTCGGGTTGCTGCCCGCGGCGGACGTCACGCGACAGCTCTCGCACGGAGGACACGCGCCGGTCGAGCACTGCGCGGCCGCGTGACGCGGCGCGAGGGTGGACGAGAGCGCGGCGAAGATCGCAGCGGTCGCGATGAGTGTGCTGCGCTCGTTCATGGCGTCGCTCCTGCCCAGAAGCCCACGATTTCAACGGGGTTCTCGTTATCCGTAAACGTCGCTCGCCGCGCGCCGTCGCGCGTGGTCACTGCGAATGTGTCGTTGCGCGTGACCGGGTCGAGGTGTCGAACGAGCAGCCATCGGCCGTCGGCGCGCTCTGCAGCGACCCAGTCCGATCCTGCGCCGAGCGGCGCCATCGCGCGCGGCGCGCTCGAGCCGCGCTCGAGCAGCGCGAGGCCCGGGTCCTGCGCGGGCGAAAACGCGATCGCGCCGTCTCGCAGCACGCGGGGCATCAAGTGCTCGCTCGCCGCCGTGAGCCGCACGCGCGCCGCGCCGCCGCTGGCGGGCACGGTGACGATCTCGTACTCGGCGCTGCCCACAGACGCCGCGCGAACGAAGGTCACCTCGTCGCGCTCGCGGTCGTACGAGAAGTCTCTCGCGAGCGCGGGCATCGGGCCCATGATGGTCGTTTGCGCGCCGCTGGCCGCGTCGATCACGCGAAGAAACGCCCCGTCCGTCGTGACGTGGTAGACGAGCGCCTTGTCGTCGCGCAGCGCGCAGCCGAGCCACGCGAGCTGCCCGGCCCCGCGAAACACGGTTCGCGTTCGACCGCTGTCGATGTCCACCGCGTCGATGGTGAGCGCGTCGATGCGCTCGCGAAGCCCTTGTCCGTTGGCGCTCTGCATCGAGTCGACGTCGGGGCCGTCCGTGCCGCGCTGGACGAGCACCGTTCCTCGCGCGGTGACGAGCGGTGTCGACGCGTTGCTGACGCCGTCGACGAGCGGGCGCGTCGTCCCGTTTTCGACGGCGAAGAGCTGGCTCTCGTAGGTGTGCCCGCTCATCGGTCGGAGCTGCGCGGTGACGAGCACCAGCGTTCGTCCGTTGTGCGTGTACATCGCTCCGCGCCGCGCGCTGTGCGCGACGTGGCGAAGCGAGCCGAGCTCGCGCAGCGGCGCTTGCGAGCCGAAGCGCCGCAGTCGGACGTGGGTCTCGCCGGCTTCGCTCGGGCCTTCGAGCGTGACGACCGCGGCGATCGGCTCGAGGGTCTGGCGCGCGAGCGGCTCGGGATCGGTCTGCGCGACCGCGGCGAAACCGCCGACAGCGAGCATCGCGCCGCCGAGCAGCGCATAGACAACGCGGGTGTTCATCGTGCGCGTATTTTCTCGGTCATTTCGAAGACGCGCAACGAGGGCCATATTTCTCCCAGGTGCGGGGCGGTCTTGCGCGAGGCCAGCGGCTCGATGACAGTTCGCGCCAGAACCCACCGATGAAAATTCGCGCATTCGTCACAGGAACCCTCCTCTCCCTCGCCGCCGTCGCTGTCGTGCGATGTCAGCCTGCGGCTCGCGCCAACGTCGATCCCGCTCCCTCGACGAGCGGGTCGAGCACGCCTGCGCCGAGCGACGCCTCTGTCGCGAGCGCGGCCGACGCGAGCGCCGAGGAGTCTCCGTGGACGCGCTTGAGCGCCGATGACCTGCGGCGAATCGTGCGCGACAACGCCGTCGCCAAGCTGCACGAGCTCGCGCCCGAGCTCGCCGTCTCGCGGATCACGGAGTACGCGCAGAACCCTTCGCTCGCGCCAGAACTATCGGGAAAGGCCGTGGACGAAGTGATTCACCTCGCGCAGGTGGAGCTCTCGTCGGGCAACGCCCGGGACGCGGCGGCGTGGGTCACCGTGGCGCGCGCGAGGGCGCGCAACCGCAACAGCGCGTTCGTGGCGAACGTGATCTTCGCAGAGGCGCGTCGGCAGCTCGCGGGCGCGGACAACGCGGCGCAAGAGCGCGCGTTGCACGAGCTGTTCGTGGCGATGCCGATGGTGCGCTTTCAAGCGGCCACGGTGACGTATCAGCTGTTTCAGCGCACCGAGCAGCTCGACGCGCGGCTCGGGACGATTCGTCGCGCGATGGTGAGCCCCGAGACCGCCGTGGCGGCGCTGTACACGGACACAGTGCTGCGCACGATCGTGGGCGCGCGCGAGCGCTACCTCGCTGCGGTGCAGGCTGCGCGAACGGGGTTCGAGTCGCGTCCGGCCCGCGCGCCGTATGCGTTTTCGACGGTGGACCTCGCGGGCGATCGCCGCGCGCAGCCGGTGCACGTCGCGGTCTGGGACACGGGGACCAACCCCGAGCTGTTTCGGGCGCAGATGTTCACCAACGCCCGAGAGCAAGCGAACGGTCGTGACGACGACAACAACGGGCTCGTCGACGACATCAGCGGGATCGCGTCGGACCCGGATCCGCGCAGCACGGGGCTCTTGTTCGACCCTGGCGCAGAGACGATCACGCAGTACGGCGGGTATCTGCGCGGGGTGATGGACCTGCGCGCAGGGATGGCGAGCACGCCAGCGGCGCAGCGAGTGCTGACGTTGGTGCGTGCGATCGAGACGCCCGCGGCGCAAGAAGAGCTCGACACGAGGCTCGAGGCGATCGGCGAGTGGGGGCACGGGACGCACGTGGCGGGGATCTTGTTGGCGGGCGTTCCGCAGGCGAGGATGAGCGTGTTTCGCAGCGCGTGGGCCGGTGAGGCGCGCGTGTATCACCACCGCGGGCCGACCGACGCGGAGCTCGACGCCGAGGATCGCAACGCTGCGGACATCGTCCGGTACATTCGCGCGCACGGCGTGCGGGTGGTCAACGCTTCGCTTGGATTTTCGCTGGAGTACGTCGAAGACGAGCTGCGCCACGAGACCGATCGGTACCGCACGGACGCCGAGGTGCGCGCGCGCGCTGCGATCGTTCACGGTCGGCGCAAGGCGCTGTGGACGCGGGTGTTTCGCGAGTGCCCCGAGACGCTCTTCGTGGTCGCCGCGGGCAACAGCAATCAGGACGTGGTCGAGTACGACGTGGTGTCTGCGTCGATCCGCGACGCGAACAACTTGTTGGTGGTGGGCGCGGTCGATCGCTTCGGCGAGTGGGCGGTGTTCACCAACAGCAACCCCGAGCGCGTGCGCGTGTTCGACCACGGCGTCGAGGTCGACTCGGTGATCCCCAACGGCGAGCGCGTCCCGCTCAGCGGAACGTCCATGGCCAGCCCCAACGTCGCCAACCTCGCGGCCAAGATGCTCTCGGTCAACCCGAGGCTCACGCCCGCGCAAGTGATGACGTTCATCCACGAGACCGGCGCGGCGATCGCGGCGCCGTTCAACGGTCGCATCGCGCACGAAGAGCGGGCCATCGCCCGCGCGCGGAGAGGGCGATGAGCAAGCGGTTTACGGAGATCCCCGCGCTGAGCGGCGGACGCACGGTGCGAAGCATCGGCCGCACCATGCCGGATCGGCTCGAGTTCATGCGCACGCTCACGACCGAGGGCGACCTCGTGCGGACGCAGATGCTCTCGATCCCGATCGTCTTCGTAAACAGCGCTCAGGCCGCGCACGACGTGCTCGTCGCCAACGCGAAGAGCTTCGAGAAATCGCCGGGATTTCGCGTGCTGCTCTACTACCTCGGCGGCAACGGGCTGTTCACCGCTGAGGGCGAGCTGTGGCGCAAGCAGCGCAAGCTCATGGCGCCGATCTTTCAACCTGCGCCGATCGCGCAGTACGCCGCGACGATGCAGGCGGTGGCCTCTCGCGCGGCCGACCGATGGACGGACGGCGAGCGCGTGGACCTCTCGCACGAGTGCACGCGCATCGCGATGTCCGTCGTGGGAAAGGCCCTCTTCGACGCGGACACCTTCGACGAAGCCGACGCGCTCGGCGACGCGCTCGCGCACTGCTTGCGGTGGGTCAACGCGAGCCTCGGCAGCGCGGCGATCCCCGCGCACATCCTGCTGCTCGACCTGGCTGACGCGGCGCTGCGTCGCACGAGCGGCGCGTGGCGCGAGCGGGTGGCGGCGGTGAAAGAGCGGCTGTGGGAGCCGTTTTTGTTTCCGGGCGCGCGAGGCAAGGAGCTGCACGCGGCCGTCAACGTGCTCGACGAGCGGATCCAGGGGATGATCGACGAGCGACGTCGACAGGGGCTCTCGCGCAACGACCTGCTGACGCGTCTGCTCGCTGCGCGCGACGCTGAAGAGGGCATCGGCACGATGAGCGACCGCCAGGTGCGCGACGAAGCCGTGACGCTGTTCATCGCCGGCCACGAGACGACGGCGACGGCGCTCGCGTGGTGCTTCGCGATGCTCGCGCGACACCCCGAGTGGGCGGCGCGCGCGCAAGCCGAGGCGGACGCGTACGACGTCGAGTCGCTCGCGCGCGACGGAGCTCGCTACGACGCTCGCAAGCTCGACGTGTGCGAGCGAGTCTTCAAAGAGGTGCTGCGGATGTACCCGCCGCTGCTGATGCTGCCGCGGCGGACGCTCGAGCCTGTGACGATCTCTGGCTACGAAATTCCTGCAAAAACGCTGACGTTTACCAGCCCGTTCGTCGTGCATCACCGGCCGGACACCTACGAGTGGCCCGAGCGGTTCGATCCGGATCGCTGGCTGCCCGAGCGCGAGTCGGCGCGGCACAAGGGCAGCTATCTGCCCTTCGGTCTGGGGCCGCGGTACTGCATCGGGATGCCCTTCGCGCTCATGGAGGGGCCGATCGTGCTCGCGCAGCTGCTGCGTCGGTGGCGGTTCGACGTCGACACGAGCCGCGCGCCGATGCCGGACGACTACGCGACGCTGCGTCCGATGGGCGGGGTTCAAGCGGTTGTGCGCAGGCGCGACGGCGGCGCGAAGATCGTTCACACTGCTGCGTCGTGAGAGCGCGAGCGCAGGCAGGGCTGTTGGCGATGGTGTTTGCGTGCGGGGCGTGCGCGCCGTCGATCCCGGCGGGTGACGCAGGGGGCGCGCAGGAGGGTGGCGTCTTGCCTTCGAGCGACGCGAGCGCGCGTCCGCTCGGTGAAACGCGGGACGGAATCGCGACCTACTACGACGCGACCGGCGCCGGAAACTGCTCGTTCGACCCGTCGCCGGGCGATCTCATGGTGGCCGCGATGAACGCGCCCGAGTGGAACAACAGCGCGGTCTGCGGCGCGTGCGCCGAGGTGACCGGACCGAGCGGGACCGTGACGGTGCGCATCGTCGATCGCTGCCCCGAGTGCGCCGCGGGGCACTTGGATCTCTCACGCGAGGCGTTCGAGCGCATCGCTCCGCTCGCGAGCGGTCGGGTCTCGACGCGGTGGCGCTTCGTCGAATGCGCGCCGCGCGGGCCGATCTCGCTCAAATGGAAGGACGGGACGAACCAATGGTGGGCCGCGCTTCAAGTGCGCGACCATCGGCTGCCGATCGAGCGCGTCGAAGTGCAAGCGACGGGCGGCGCCTTCACGACGCTGGCGCGGCAGAGCTACAACTACTTCATCGGGACCGACCTCGGGCCGGGGCCGTTCACCGTGCGCGTGACCGCGCTCGGCGGCGCGCAGATCACCGAGACGAACGTCGCGCTCGGCGACAACACGGTCGTCGCGGGGACGCAGCAGTTCTAGCGTTCTTCGACTGGGATTTCGCTGGGCGAAATCGCGCGTCCGTCCGCCCACAGCGCCACTCGAACGCGGCTCGCGCGCGTGGCGATCGAGAGGCGCACCCTTCGTGAGCCGCTCGGCGCGGGCAGGTACACCACCGCGCCGTTGAAGGCGGCGGCGGCGTGCCCCGAGGTGATCCCGATCCGATGCGCGAAGCGCTCTTGCGGCCCTGTCTCTTCGGCGGACACCGCGAAGCGCACCGCGCCGACGAGGTCACGAAACGCCCTCGGCGCAGCGCGCTCACGAGGCGCCCAGCGCGCGCTGTCTTCACCCTCTTCGAACCGCACCTCGTCTCGTTGCGCGACGGGCGTCTGCGTGACCGTGCCCGGCGCAACCGAGAGCGTGGCTTCGATCACGACCCGCTCTCTCGCGCGACGCGCGGTGGCGCGGAGGATCGTGACCGTCGCGGCAGGCTGCGCGATGACGGGCCTTCCGTCGGCGTCGACGACGAGCATCTCGTCCCGTGCGCAAGGCGATCCCGCGGCGTCCGAGCCCTCGAGCGTGCTGCAAGCGCCGCACGCGCAGCCGTCGCACACGGGCAGGTCCGCGTCGTCGACGCGCCCAGCGCGCTGACGAAGCCACTGATCCACGGTGAGCTCCGCGCTCCCTGCGGCGCTCGAGCGCGCGCGCGCGTCGGCGAAGTCGCGCACGAGCGCGGGGCTGAGGTAGCGCAGGTGCCAGGGCTCGTACGCGTAGCCCGTGCGCGGGTCCATCGCGCCGTGCACCGCGACGCCGCAGGACTCGCCGCGCTCGCGGTAGTCCGCGTGCAGCGGGTAGGGCAACACGAAGCCGTACGCTTCTGCGTGGGCGGCGATCCAGCGTCCCGCGGGGCTGCACCCGAAGTCCGCGCTGAGGCCGCGGTCTTGCGCTTTCCACGCGACGGAGAGCAGGTCGAGCGTGGTGCCGAGCTGGTGCTGGCTGTGCCCTGGAAGCGCGGAGCCCGTGGCCGCGCGGCAGAAGCCGCGGCCGTCGTCGTAGGCCCAGTTGCGAAACACCATGCACTGCACGTCGTACGAGCGAAACGTCGAGTGGATCGATCCCGCCACGCCGTCCGCGCGCATCGCCGCGAGCATCGTGAGCAGCGCTTCGGCGGCGGGACGACGCAGGCACTGCGCGCCGCGGTGGCTGCACTCGCGGGCGGTGATGGGGCGCAGCGACGGCAGCTCGACGAGGTCGTCGGGCTCCCACGAGGACGGGAGCGAGGCCGCCGCGCCGCGCGAGACCATCGCGTCGAGCCGCGCTCCGTCGACGGCGGCGCGCTGCGCGTCCGAGCGGGCGACGAAGCGACGATCGCGGTCGGGGCGGGTCATCGACGCGCAGATCGAAGCGCCGTTGTCGACGAGCGACCGCGCGCTGGGTGCGGGCGTGGCGACCGGCGAGAGCGCTCGTGGCGCGGCGGAGCGAGCGACCACCCGCGGCGCTGCGGAGAGAGCGACCGCGGTCTGCGCGCGCGTGGAGGAGGTCACCGAGCGATGCGCGTCGACGAGCGTTGCGCGCGGCGCTGGGGTGCGTCCGCCGAGCGAGGCGCATCCCCAAGCACACACAATCAAGATCGATAGCTGCGACCGCACTGCGCTTGCGTCCTCGATCGCAGCGTTGCCACGGGCCGAGGGCCGATCGCGAATTTGTCGAAAACTTGGCCGACGCTCTGGCCGCGCGGCGAGAGCGTCGGCGCCTCGATCAGCCGCCGCTGGGCGCGCGGATCCATCGCTCTGCGCCCATGATTCGGTGCTCGCAGCGCCCCGAGTCGCAGCGCACTTCGATGCCGGGGATGGCGCATTCGCACCCGATGGCAGAAGGGCGAAGGCAGCGCTGGTGCAGCGACAGCGGAGGGCGATCGCGCGCGTCGCTGCGAACGGCGAACATGTCGCATCGATCGCTGACGAAGAGCGTGCATTGACCGTCCCCTGTGCACGTGGTCGAGCCTGGCGCGAGCTGCTCGGAGACCGGTCGTTCGGCGAGCGGACGCTCGGGGCAGCGCCAGCCGTGGTCGCAGACGCAGCCCCGACGGGGAGGGCCGCTGCAGCCGCACTGCTCGGCGGTGATCATCGGGACGCCGTTGTGCGAGGGGCACTGCCATCCGCGCGCGGTGCACTCGGCGGCGACTCCGACGTCGCTGCACAGCGCGCCGACGACGCCGACGCGACACGAGGGCGCGCGACCCTCGCAGCGCGGCGCGAGGGCGGGCTGCGAGGGCACCGGTCGCGGCGCGCACGCGATCAGCATCGCTGTGGACACGAGCGTGACGAAGGCCTGCGCGATCCGCTGGACGAACATCGCGGCGCTCAGTCGATCACCAGCGGGATGAAGCGCTGCGAGTCCGCGCGCCGCACGAGCAGGACCACCCTGCGGTCGCGCGCGGCTTCGTCGATGGCGTTGAGGTTCATGGGCGCCGCGCCGTCGACGCGGAGGATGAGGTCCCCGCGGCGCAGCCCGGCGTCGTCCGCGGCGCTGCCGGGGTCGACCGAGATCACCCCGAGCGCGGGCTCGGTGACGCCGATGCGCTGAAGCCAGCGAGTGTCCACCGCAGAGACGCGCACGCCGTGCCCTTGTCTGCGGGTGGTGGCCGTGTTGGCGACCTCGGGCGCAACCGCGCTGCTCGCGCCGGGGCGCATCGCGGCGGCGACCATCAACGTCAGCGGTTGGCCCGCGCGAACGACGGAGATCGCCAGTCGATCGCCTGGGGATTTGCAGGTGATCACGCGCGTGAGCGCGTCGGCGTCGCGCACGGGTTGGTTGTCGACGAGCGTGACGACGTCGCCGATGCGAAGGCCGCCGCGGTCCGCGGGCGTCCCGCGCTCGACGGCGTTGATGAGGGCTCCTTGCGGGCTGGCGAGGCGGAGCGATTCTGAGAGCGCGGGCGAGAGGTCTTGCAGTCCGACGCCGATCCAGCCGCGCGAGACCTGCCCGGTGCGAAGCACTTGATCGACGACGAACTGCGCGATGCGCGCGGAGACAGCGAAGCCGATGCCTGTGTTTCTTCCGGCGATCATGGTGTTGATGCCGAGCACCTCGCCGCGGAGGTTGACGAGCGGCCCCCCAGAGTTGCCGGGGTTGATGCTCGCGTCGGTCTGCAGGTAGTCCTCGATGTCGTTGACGCCGAGGTGCGATCGGCCGGTGGCGCTGAGGATTCCGTGCGTGACGGTGGCCTCGAGGCCGAGCGGAGCGCCTACCGCCAGCACCCACTCTCCGGGGCGCGCGCTGTCGCTGTCGCCGAGGCGAGCGACGGGCATCGCGCGGGCGTCGACCTTGACGAGGGCGAGGTCCGTCGCGCGGTCTACGCCGAGCACTCTGCCGCGAAAAACACGGCCGTCGCGGAGGTGAATGTTGATGCGCCGCGCCCGCTCGACGACGTGGTAGTTCGTCAAGATCACGCCGTCTTCGCGGACGATCACCCCCGAGCCCGAGCCGCGCACGACCGGCGGCGCTCCGCCGCGCTCGGGGCCTCCTGGGCCGAGAAACCAACCGAAGCCCATCGCTTCGGGGCTCTCTGCCTCGCTCTCGACGTGCACAGATACGACGCTGGGCAGCACCCTCGCTGCGACGTCCGCGAACGCGCGGCCCAGCTCGCTCGCTTGAGAGACCGCCGTCGCTTCGACCGGTCGGGCCTGCGGTTGCGCCGCCGCCGTGCTCTGCGCGCGTGCGTCGCTGGCGGCGACGAGAGCGGCGGTCACGGACGCGAGCGAGACAAACTTCGAGCTTCGACGGTGCTGCGAGACTGTGGCCATTGGGGCCCTCCAAAGTGAATGCAACGAGAAAAGAGGGGATTTATTCCACTGGTTCGGCCCGTGGCTGCGAGCGGATTCGCTGCGTTCGCGACGCACTGCGCGGTGCCACGACGTTGACGGTTGGGAAACGGCCGTGGCATACGCCGCGTCTATGCGAAAGTTCGTGGTGCTTCTCGCCCTCTCGCTCGCGTCGATCGCAGGCTGCGCGCACGGGCCGTACGAGAGCGTGCTCGAAGACGGAGGGTTCAGGCTCTCTCTGCGCGAGTTCAACGTCGGCAGCTCGGGCACCGACGAGTGCCCTGGTGAATTGCTCGGCCACGCGTCGCAAGACTCGGCCTATTGTGGCACCGCGCCGCAGCGCTGCCAGGTCGCACCTGCGCCCGGCGGCCGCCCCATCCAGTGCCAGTGCAACGCCAGCCCCGCGGGCGGTCGCGCGCTCTGGTCCTGCCGCTGACCGCTTCGGCCTCGAAGCGATCTCCGATGGTCAAAAAGTCCCCCGAGGCTGCAGCGGTGAAGAAGACCGTGGCAGCGAAGAGCGAAGCAGCAGCGCCGAGCAATCGTCGCGACGGCGTAGGCTTTTGGCTCGCGAAGATCGAGCTCGACGTCTATCCGTGGTCGAAGTTCGTCGAGGACAAAAGGACCGTGTGGGACGGCGTGCGCAACTACACGGCGCGCAACAACCTCCGCGCGATGAAGCTCGGCGATCGGGTGCTGTACTACCACTCGGGCGAAGGCAAAGCCGTCGTCGGAGTCGCCACGGTCACGCGCGAGGCGTTCGAAGATCCCACGGCTCCAGGCGAAGGCTGGAGCGCCGTCGAGCTCGCTCCGCTCTTCCCGCTCGAGAAGTCTGTCTCGCTCGCGGAGATGAAGAAGAGCGCTGCGATGGAGGGCTTCATGATGTTTCGCCAGGCGCAGCTGTCGGTGCTCGCCGTCACGCCGGCGCAGTTCGACGAGGTCCTTCGGATCGGTAAGACTTCGCTCCCCGGGAGCTGAAATTCGTTGCCCACTCCGACGACACGTCACGCGTTGTTGATCGCCGCAGCGATCGTCGCGCTCGAACACCGCGCGCTCGCGCAAGACGCTGGCGGCATCATGATGCCTCCCCCGCCGCCGGAGGACCCACCGCCGTCCGTGCGTGCGACACCGCCCGCGGCGCCGGACCCAGCGACGGTCGCCCCTGCCACCGCTCCCGCGGCGGTGCCTCCTCCGCCTCCGCTGACGCCGCCTGCGGTCACTGCGGCGCTCCAGACGACGGAGCCGCGCTCGAGGCTCCCTCGGCGCGCCGGCAGGGCCTCTCGGACGCTGGCGCGGCTCGACGCGGTCTTGTCGGACGAGGGCGAGAGCGAAGCCTTGCAGCGTCGGGCGTTCGGTACGGCGCTGCTCGTGGGAGGCGCGCTCTCCGCTGCGACCGCGGTGATCCCGTTTGTGCTGCCCTCGAGCGGGACGAGCGCGTCTCTGTCGATCGCGATCTCGAGCACGTCGCTCACCATCGGCGGGCTGCTCGCGATCACGGGCGCCGTGCAGATGCTGCAGCGAGGGCCGTGGGAGCAGCTCGCGCACGAGCTTCACGAAGATCCAGTCACGGACCCCGCGGCGCGCCTCGCCGCGGCCCTTCTGCGCTGGGAGCGCAGGATCGAGGTCGAGCGAAACGGCCAGCGCTTGACAGGCGGAACCGTGATCGCGCTCGGCGCCGTGAGCGCCGGCGTGGGCGTCTACTCGATCGCGAGCAACGGCGCGCTCTCGAGCGGCGCGGGGCTCGCCGTGGGCCTGCCGATGCTCTCGCTCGCGTGCGCGTACGTCCCGCTCGGCGTGGTGATCCTCGGTCAGCGCACGCCGAGCGAGCGCGCGCTGCGGGTGTTTCGCTTGAGCCAGGGCGAGCGGCTCGCCGCGCGCGCCGGCGGACCGCCGCGGGTCGAAGGCGTGTCAGCGTCGCTCAACGGCGCTGTGATCTACGGCTCATTTTGAATTCAGTCACACCTTTTTCGCGCGCGCCCGCTCGACCGCGACCCGCGGCTGCACGACGCCCCATCCTTGGCGATCGACCGCGACGTCGGGCATGCGCACGGCGGTGTCGATCAGGATGCGCTTGATCTGCATGGGCGTTAGCGACGGGTTGGCCTCGAGCATCTGCGCGACGATCGACGTGACGATGGGCGCGGCGAAGCTCGTCCCGTCGACGTGCTTGTAGTGCGCAGAGATGAGCTTCTCGTTGCGGCGCTTGAGCTTGACGATGTTGCGGATGTGGTAGGGCTCGCGCTGGCGGGCCTGGTCGAGCTCTGCGTCGACGCCCTGGTTTTCGTCGAGCAGACGATACAGTTGCTCGTCGTCGCCGGCCGCGAGCGCGTCGAGCAGATTGGCCTGCGCCGCCGTCGGAGTGCCCGGGAGGATCGGCGCTGCGACCCAGATCGCAGGCGCGATCACCTCGGGTTTTTGCAGGCCGTCGATCGTCGGTCCGCAGGACGAGTGGTACATGCCGCGCGCGCCGGGCTGCGCGTTGTGGTTGTCGTCGAAGCCGCCCACCGAGATGACTGCCGGCGACGAGGCGGGCGGAAGCACGGGGTGATTCGGGCTGTTTCCCGCGGCGCAGATGACGGTCATGCCGGCGCGGACGCACTCTTCAGCGGCTTGCGAGAGCGCGTCGGTCAGGTAGCTGGCCTCGTAGTCGCCGCCGGCGGAGATGTTCACCACGCGGATGTCGTACTTGCGATGGTGCGCGAGGACCCATTGGAGTCCCGCGCGGATGTCGTCGTGACGCACGCGAGACATCGAGCCGACCTTCACGAGGACGAGGTCGGATTGGTGGGCGAGGCCCTTGTACTTTCCGCTCGAGAGCGCGCCGTTGCCCGCGCACACCACGCTGGTCATCATGCCGTGCCACGACGAGGCGTCGGGCTCGGGCAGGGTGTTGCGCCACGTGCGGTGCGAGAGCACGTCGTTGTAGGCGATGATGCGATTGCGCGGCGTGATGAGGTCGGGGTGCGCGTAGAAGCCCGAGTCGAGAAAGGCGATGGTGACGCCCTTGCCCGAGAGGCGCTCGTCAGCCGAGAGGCGCTCGCCGATCGGGTGGATCGGCGGCGTCCCTTCGGGCAGCGGCGCTGCCGGCGGCGCGATCGGCGGCGGTGGAAAAGAGGACTTCTGCGGAGGAGGGCGCTGCGTTCGATGAGTTCCCATGGGCGCGTTGCTGGGCCGCACTACTACCACACGACCGCCTTTCACTTGTGAAACCCGCGGAAAACGTGCGTTCGCCAGCGATTCGGGTAATGTCGTCACCGCGATGATGGACCCCTCGAGCAACGCTCGCCCCGCGCCGCGCGCATCCTCCGTACGGCCGTTGCGGATGTGCATCGTGGACATGAACGACGGGCACGAGAATCAGGCGATCCGCTGCTTTCGCCTGCTCTGCACGGAGTTTCACAAGCACGTTCGCAAGACCAACCCCGACATCGAGCTCGAGCTCGAGCACGTCTCCGTGCGCGACAAGAACGAGATGCCGTCGCGCGACTGCGATCTGTACGTCTCCTCGGGCGGGCCAGGCTCGCCCTTCGACGGCGACGGAAAGCCCTGGGTGAAGGGCTACTGCGACTTCCTCGACCACGTCGCGGACGACAACCAGCGCCGCGGCGTCAACGCCAAGGCGCTCTTCGGCGTCTGCTACTCCTTCGAGATGATCGTGCGTCACTTCGAAGTGGCCACGATGGCGCCCCGCGCCTCGCGCAAGTTCGGCGTCATGCCCATCTACACGACGCGGGCAGGGCGAGAACACCCGCTGCTGCACATCTTCGGCGATCGCTTGTTCGCCTTCGAGCACCGCAACTGGGAGGCGATCGACCTGCAAGAAGGTCAGCTCGCCAAGCTCGGCGGAAAGCTCCTCGCGCGCGAGTCTCGCGAGGGGCAGGACGACAAGGGCACGGCGATCCTCGGCCTCGACGTCACGCCCGGCGTCGAGACGGTGCAGTTTCATCCCGAGGCCGATCGCGCTGGCGTCGTCGCGTGGGTGCGTCGCCCCGATCAAGCCGCGGCGTTTCGCGAGGCGTACGGCGACGAGACCTACGAGCGCATGCTGAAGACGCTCGATGATCCGTCGCGCATCGCGCGGACGTTCTCGATGCTCATCCCCGGGTGGATGGTGCGCAAGTTCAACGCGATGGCCCCCGAGCGCGGCTGGCGCGAGGTCGCGCCGCCCGTGCAGGATATGGCCGCGTTTGGCAGCGAAAGCGCTCGCACCCGCGACTCGAACTGAAGCTCAGCCGCGGCTCGCGTCGGCGGTCGCGTCCGCGGTCGCGTCCGGCGCGGCGCCGTCGAGCCTGCCGGCGTCGGAGCCCGCGTCGCGGACGCCTGCGTCGGGCGAGCAAGGATTGGGGCGCACCGAGGGGGCGTCGGTCTCGATCAGCACGCGCGTGATGGGCGCTGGCTCGATCGTCACGCCGAAGCTGATGGCGTTGCACGCGACGTTGGCGTTGTTGACGGGCATGTCGCCGACGACGTTGAGGTCCGCGCTCTGGCTGAACGCTGTCGACACGGCGAACGTCTGCAGCGGGTCGCAGATCCCGAGAAACGGCAGCTCGTTGACGAGCTGATTGACCTCGATGAAGCCGCCGAGCTCGAGGGGGCCGAGCTGCCTGCCGCCGCAGTGCATCGAGCCCGAAGCGATGCCACCGGAGATGAGCAGCCGTGACTGACCGAAGGACGTGACGAACGAGATCGGCGTCTGCGAGCGCAGTCGCAGCACGAGCCGCGAGCCGGCGATGTATCCGCGGGACGTCGCTTGCTCGGGCGGGATGACCAGCGTCTTGTCGAGGCTCCAGATGTCGGTCCCGTCCCAGCGCGGCGGCGCGCCGTTGTTCTCTCCTGCGCGGCCGTTGACGAGGGGAAACAAGATCGCCGTGACCTCGCTGTCGTCTCCGGTCCCGTTGTAGCCGCGCAGCTCGATGCCGAGCGTGGCCGCGCCGCGACCGACCTCGACGTTGATGCGCTCTTCGCTCACGCCCATGAGCGTCTGCAAGAACGGCCCGAGTCGCGACGCAAACGCGTTGTCTCTGCCGTTGGCGCCGTCGTTGACCACTCCGCCGGGGTTGAGGCAGGTGGCGATCGCGCGGGACTGCGTGGTGCACGTCGAGTCGAGGTCCCAGCCGTGCTGCTCCCAGCGGTTCGGGTTGGTGGCGGTGGGCCAGTCGAAGCGCAGCGTTCGCACGGCGTAGCACGGGCCCTCGGTGCAGCGATCGGCCAGCGTAAACCCTGGCGGAATCGGCGTCGTGTACGCAGGCGGCACGTACGTGGGCCCGGGCGCGTTGGGCAGCTGCGGGGGGATCACCGGCGGGTGCGCGAGCTGGCATCGGGCCTCGTCGAAGTGCGGTGCGAAGGGCGCGACGTGCTCTCCGCCCGGCCCGCCGCCGTCCGTGTCGACGCGCACGGTGTCGCAGCCGCACACCGAGCACGAATCGCACGGCGTGCCGCTCGACCCGGTGCGCGCTGCGCACTCTCGCGTGAGCAAGATCGGCACGACGCGCACCTGCCGCGGAACGAAGTTCGACTCGACGTTGACCGTAAAGAACCCGCCGCGCGTGAGCTGCGCTTGCACTTCGATGAACACCGGGCCGCGGTCGTCTTCGCTCGAGGCGACGAGCCCGAGCTCTCCGGGCAGCGGAAACTGCGGCGCGCTCACGGTGAACTGGTTCGAGTAGACCGGCGTGCCCGTCGGAGTTCGCCGCACTCGAACGCTGATGGCTTGAATATCTGTGCCTGCTTCGAGCTGCGAGTCGAGGCGCAGCACGATCTGCGTCGGCGGCTTGTCGGTCCGTCGGCAGCCAGCGTTCGGCGCGGCGATCGCGGCGAGCGCGAGGGGCCAGAGTCGTCTCGCGAAGGTCAAAGCGCGCCTAGCCTACCGCGGTTCGCGCGAGCTGAGCGCCGCTCGGCTCGGGTGCGTCGCATTCTGCCGCGCTCAGCGCGGCACTGGAAACGTCCCCCACGAGACGTCTCTCGGCGCCGGAGGAGCGGTCTCGTAGAGCACGAAGGCCGTCACGCCGCCTGCGACCACCACGCCCGCAGCGATCAGCGTAGGCACGAGCCACGCGCGGGTCCCCGATCCCTCGGACAACAGCCGCGCGTCGATCCTCGAGACGCCGTCGCTCGTGACGCGCACGCTGCGACGAAACGGGTCGAAGCGCGGCGCGCGGACCTCGACCTCGTGCTCACCGGGCGAGATCAGGCGATCGACGGCGCCCGTCCCCCACTCGCGGCCGTCCACTCGGACGAGCGCGCTCGCGACGGACGGCGTGATCACCAGCCGCCCGAGCCCGAGCGACTCGAGTGTGACGTCGAGCACGACCGTCGAACCTGGGCGAAGATCGACCTCGCGACGAGACGAGCGAAAGCCCTCTGCGGTCACTTCGATCACGTGTCGGCCCGGATCGAGCGAGAGCGCTGCAGCGCTGGACACCTCTGCGGTGCGCCCGTCGACAACGACCGTGGCCGAAGAGGGCGCCAGCGTGAGTCGCAGGCTCACGAGCAGCCCGCGCAGCGAGGCGAGCTCGGCGCGAATCGAGGCGAGGCGCGCGCGGTCGATGCCTCGCTCGGGGGCGTCGAGGTAGCGCTCGAAGGTCTGAATCGCGTCGCGAATCCGGCCGAGCCCGCGCTGCGCGACGGCGACGTTGTACAGCGCGACGGGCGAGGGCCGCAGCCGGTAGCTCTCTTCGAAGGCGGCGAGCGCGTCGACGTATCGCTGCGATTCGAGCGCTGAAATACCTCGCTCGAACGCGTCGCGCGCGGGATTGCCCCCGCGTTGCGCGGCGGCTTCGACGCTGAGCGAGCAGAGCGCCGCGAACATCAGCGCCGCGCACGGCCGAGCGCGCATTCAGCGCTCCCGGTACTGCCGCTGAATGGTCAGCGTGTTGTTGCGGCGGATCGTGCGCGTGTTGCGTGTGTTGCGGCGCACGGTGGTCGTGCGCGGCTGCGGGCTCTGCGTCGGCGCGCTGTGTGCGCTGGCGCCTGCATCGCTCTCGGCGCCCGCGTGCGTCGTGCTCGACGGCGTCGTGCGCGTGTTGCCGTTGGCGCGAACGTTGTTGCTGTGCGCAGCGTTGCCGTTGGGCGCGTTGGTGTTGGGCGTGGTGACTTGCGGCGCGCCGTCGGTGGGCGTGCTGCTCGCGGATTGCGCGCGCCACCAGAGGTAGCCTGCCGCGCCGACGGCGCAGAGAAACACGAGCAGGACGATCGTGCCGAGCGCCTTGGCGCCGCGGCGCGGGTCGGTGAAATCGCTGTCGTCGAGGGGCTTCTGCGCAAACGCTTCGGCTTGCTTCGCTGGCAGCGTCGCGGCGGCGATGGGCGGAGCGCTGAGGGGCGAGTGCTGCGGCGAAGGCATCGCCGTCGTGGGCGATGTGAACAGCGTCGTGGGCGGCTCGTTGCTTCCGTCGTCCGCGCTCGGCGCGCGCGGGAGCGAGGGCGTCTGCACCTCTGCGCTCGCGGCGCGGCTGCGGCGGCGCACGGGCTCTTCGGCGCCATGAACGATCACCTCGGGCAGCTCGATCACGACGCCTGCGCTGTGCGCGGCGCGCGCGAGCGCGTCGGCGAACGCGGCCATGTCCGGGTAGCGCTTGTCGCGATCGGTCTCGAGGGCTCGGTGGATCACCGTGGCGACGACCGCGGGGATGTCCGGCATGAACAGCTCGATGCGCGGCGGCTGCTCGGTGATGATCTTCGTGAGCACCAGCGTCGCGGTCTGCGCGACGAAAGGCGGCCGCGCGGTGAGCAGCTCGAAGAGCACGGTCGCGAGCGACCATTGGTCGGTGCGGCCGTTGAGCGCGCGATCCGCCCGCGCTTGCTCGGGGGACATGTAATCGGGCGTCCCGATGGCGACGCCGGTCTGCGTGCGCTTGTCGTTCTCGAGCTGCGCGTCTTGAAACTTCGAGATGCCGAAGTCGATGAGCTTGGGCATCGCGCCGTCGGGCGTGACCGTGACGAAGATGTTCTCGGGCTTGACGTCCCGGTGCAGGATCCCGTGCTTGTGCGCGGCGTCGAGGGCGTTGGCGACGGGCAGGACGATGGCGATGGACTCGCCGAGGGTCAGCGTCCCGCGGCGCTGCAAGATCGCGCGGGCGTCCTCTCCGCGCAGGAGCTCTTGGACGATGTAGAGCGCGCCCGAGGGCTCGCGGCCCATCTGCGTGACGTACGCGATGTTGGGGTGCGCGATGCGCGCCGCCGCTTCGGCCTCTTGCATGAAGCGCCGAGCAGACACGTCGTCGACCGCGTACTGCGCGGCGAGCACTTTGATCGCGACCGTGTCGGAGCCATCGATCGGGCGCGCTTCGTACACGGCGCCCATCCCACCTTCGCCGAGCAGACGCACGACACGGAAGCGACCGGCGATTGGTTTGCCGATCAGCAGGTCGTGCGCGAAGCTCTGCGGCGCGGAGGCGACCATCGATGCGTGACTGAGAAGTCTACTCCGTGGCCGTCGAAACTCACACGACTTACTGAAAATTCTCCCGTTTTCTGACTGGGAGGTTCTCCTCCCAAGCGTGCGTGTGCGCCAATGGGCGCGCGTCTCAGGGGGCGAGGTTGAGCGCGCCGGGCGTGAGTCGGTTGCGGGCGAAGGCGCCGGTTCCGTTCGGCAAACGGCCCCAGCTCTCGCCCGTCGCCGCGGCGTTGACCGGGTAGGACGCGCTCTCGCTGACGGCGTTGCCGGGGGCGACGAGGTGCACGGTTTCGCCGCGCGAAGCGCTGATTCCGAAGGACCCGTGGTAGCAGGTCAGCGGACCGGCGTCGGACAGACACCGCATCTGCGGGCCCGCGCCCGCGTCGGCCTGATCGACGAGGACGACGACGAACTGGCCCGCGGCCAGGCTCGTTCCTGCGGGGAAGCGCGCGACGTTGCTGAGCTTGGGAGCTCCGCTCGCTTCGCTGTCGGTCACGCCCCAGTCCGACAGATCGACGCTGTTCGGCCCGTTGTTGTACAGCTCGATCCAGTCTTCGTCGGTGGCGCGGATCTCGTTGATCGTGACGCTGGTGCTGGGGCCCGTTCGCACGTCGACGGCCGCGTCCGATCCGCCGTCGCCGGGCGGCGCGGGCGGCATCGAGCAAGCGACGAGCGAGCCCGCAGCAAACACACTGAGCGCGAAGCGTTGAAGCATCGCCGTGACTCTACGCGACGGCGATCGCTGCGGCGAACAGCGCGGTCGCTACAGGTCGACGATCACGTCGCGCGTGGGCCGCTCGGTGCGCGCGGTCGTGGTCGTCGGGCGCGCGGGCGAGGGCGGGCGGCGGTTGTCGATGGTCGCCCAGAACACACGGGTCTGCTCGTAGTTGCCCTGCCGGCGATAGCCCGCGAGGCCGTACAAGATCGACCAGTAGTAGTCGCCGCGGCGAGGCTCTCCGTACTGAAAGAACGGCGCGACGTCGTAGCCCCACGAGAGGGTCTCACCGCTTCCGTGACGCCACCAGATCACGTCCGGAAACGCCCATCGCGTGTACCCGCGTCGGTCTCCGACGTGCGCGTAGAACGGGAAGATCACCGTGGTCTGCCGGCCTTCGTCCTGATTGCCGATGTCCCACACGAACGGGAAGAACACGTTGTGGTGCCAGCGCCGACCCGACGCCGTGTAGAGCAGCGGGTAGATGTTGAGCACGTTGTGCTCGGGCGACGACTCGTAGTGAACGTTGGCCGCTACGACGGTGCGCGCGCGCCGTGTTTGATCGTAGCTGTGACCGAACACGGGCGTGATCGTCGTGTCGAACCTGCCCTCTTCGTGGATGTGCGCGAAGAGCGGAAACAACACGGTGGTGCTGCCCGTGGGACGGTCGCTGCGGACGAAGTTGAGGACCTGGACCGTGGACGTCCCGGCGCGGCGGTCGCGGCCGTAGTAGAAGAGCGGCGCGACCGAGTCGAACTGAAACGTTCCGCGGTGGTTTTGGTAGAACGGGAGCACGAGGGTGCTCTCGTTGCGCACGCGGGTGTAGCCGCCGAGCAGCGTCGCAAAGGTGAAGTGCTCGCGAGACTCTTCCGTGTGAAACAGCGGGACGATCGTCGTGCGCGAGAATCCCCGGCCGTGCGAGTGAAACACCACGGGGGCGAGGTTGACCGAGAGGCTGTTCGGCGTTCGCTCGGTCCAAAACGGGCCGACGACCGTGAGGTGGCGGTTCTCGGTCAGGTCGCTGCGCTGAAAGAACAGCGCGGGCCACACGAGGGTCCAACGCAACGTCGGCGAGGTGTGCCTCGCGACGAGCGGGACGACCGGGCCAGCGGTCCACGTGACGCTCGATCCGTCGCGGACGTACTGAAACAGCGGCGTGATGGTCTGCTGGCTCGTGCGCGTCCAGCGATGAAACGTGAGCAGCGCTGGGATCACCAGGTGCTCGCCTTCGAGCCGTCCGTTGGGCCCGAAGCCCTCGTAGTACGAGTAGAAGGGAAACGCGCCGTGCGCGAGGGCGCGCGCGCGCCCGGGGCCCTGCGAGCGGTGGACCCACACGGGCGGCACCACCGTGGTCGAGTACGTCGAGCCGTCCGTGCGCCGTCCGGTCGTGTGAAACGCCAGCGGAAAGAACGCGTCGGTGTTGGCCATCGGCGACCGCAGCCGAAAGAACGGCGGGATCAACAGCCACGACGTGTCCCGCACTCGGCTCTGCCAATAGAACGGAAACACCACGGTCGTGTCGTGCTGCGGTCCCCACTCGCGCAAGTACGGCGGAAAAAAGAACCGCCGCGGCGCGCGGTCCGCTCCGTCGGGCAGCTCGCCTTCGCTGGTGATCATCCGCGAGCGTTGCTCTTCGGTCAGCGGTTGTTCGCGCGACTCTGCGCTGTCCTCGGCAGGCGCGCGTCCGCCGCCAGCGCCGCCGGTGGTCGGCCCGTCGGCGCTCTCGTCGCCGCCCGCGGCTTCGTCGCCCGCGCCAGCGTCGGGCTCGACCTCGGGCAGCTGTTGCTGTGGCTGCGGGGGCTGCTCGACGTTGTCCGTGGGCGCGCTCGCTCCAGCGTCGGCGCTGGGAGGGGTCTGTTGTGCGAGCGCGGTCGCGCTGGTGACGACGATGCTGGTCGTCACGACGAGCGCGAGCCTCGCAGGGCGGAGGCTCATTCTGCGGCGCTCCCGTCGGCGCGATGTTCGAGCGCGAGCGCGAGCGCTGCTTCGACCAGCGCGCCGCGAGCGATCGTGCGCTCTTCGCGGCGGGCGAGGTCCTTGAGCTTCACAACGCCGTCCTTGATTTCTTGTGCGCCCACGATGATCGCGAAGTCGGCCTCGGCGCGCTCGGCGTGGCGGATCTGCTTGTCGAACTTGCCGAAGCGCGTATCGACCACCGTCACGAGGGCGCGGTCGCGGAGGCTCTTGGCGATGACGAGCGCCTCGGACTGCACGAGCGCGGGCTCTTCGCGGTCGATCGCGATCACGGCGAACGTGGGCGCGCGCTTCGAAACGCTCGCGTTTTGACCGGCGGCGATGAGCAGTCGCTCGACCCCGAGCGCGAAGCCGACCGCTGGGGTGGGCTTTCCGCCGAGCTCTTCGATGAGCTTGTCGTACCGGCCGCCGCCGCCGAGGGCGTCCTGCGCGCCGAGCGCGCCGCTCGTGTCGGTGATCTCGAAGATGGTGCGCGTGTAGTAGTCGAGCCCTCGGATGATCGTGGCGTCGACCTCGAACGGCGTGCCGAGCGCGGTGAGCGCGGCACAAACGCGGTCGAAGTGCGCGCGATCGTCGTCGCCGAGCAGCTCGAGCAGCTTGGGCGCTCCCGCGCGCAGCGCGACGTCTTCGGGCGACTTCGAGTCCAAGATCCGCAAGGGGTTGGTCTCGATGCGCCGCTGGCTGTCGGCGCTGAGCTTGTCCTTGAGCGGCGTGTAGTACGCGCGCAGGGCCTCGGCGTAGCGCTTCTTGGTGTCGCCCGATCCGAGCGAGTTGATGCGCACCTTGGCCTTCGAAATCCCGAGCGACGTGACGAACGCGTAGGCGAGGTCGATGAGCTCTGCGTCGACCATCGGGCCGCCGTCGCCGTAGACCTCGGCGCCCACTTGATGAAACTGGCGGTAGCGGCCCTTGGCGGGGCGCTCGCCGCGAAACATCGGGCCGACGTAGTACCAGCGCGCGACCGGGTCGGTGTTGGCAACGCCGTGCTCGAGGTAGGCGCGCACCGCGGACGCGGTGCCTTCGGGGCGCAGCGTGAGCGAGCGGCCTCCGCGGTCTTCGAAGGAGTACATCTCCTTGGCGACCACGTCGGTCTCTTCGCCGATGCCGCGGGTGAACAGCTCGGTGTACTCGCACATGGGGGTGCGCACTTCGCCGAAGCCGTACCGCGCGCACACCGAGCGAAATCGCTCTTCGAGCGCGCGCCACCGCGCCGCGTCCTTCGGCAGCACATCGTTCATCCCCGGAACGGATTCGAGCCCCTTGAGTGCCTTCGATCCGCCGCTCGACTCGTTGCCCATCGCTGCCGTCACCAACACGAATACAAGATTGACTGTGCGCCGCGCCCCGCATCGGGGCGCGCGAAGGACCGCAGAAATCCGCGCGAACTCGTGCGCGCGCATCACTTCAGGGTCGCAAGCGGCGCGGACGGTAGTCACGGCTCACACCGTGGGTCAAGCGATGCCATCCACTCGCTCGAACTCCTCGCTTTCATCCCGAGCAGCGCCGCGGTAGGGTGCCCTCATCGCCGTGCGCACTCTCGCCACTTCGATTCCTGTCTTCGCGTTGCTCGCGCTCGCTTCGTGCGCGACTCCGCTCACCGACCGACGATGCGACGAGATCGATCGACGGTCTTGCAACCAACCGGCGCCGCGGGGTGAATCGCTGCGCTTGTATCGCCAGGCAGACCTCGCGTCGCGCCCTCGCGTCGGCGGCCCCGTCGCCGTGACCAACGTCGTGGTGAGCGCCATCGACGATCACCTCGAGCCCGGTGGCGAGACCGGCGACCTCTGGGTGCAAGAAGTGATCAGCGACCCTGCTTTCACAGGGTGCGCTCCGATGCCCGATGGTCGCCACGTGTGCGGGATCCAACTCTTCGCGCCGTCGACCATTCCCACGGGCAGCTACTTGCTGCCGGGCGACAGCGTGCAGATCACAGGCGGCTCGTACGACGAGTTCAACTGCACGCCCTGCTGCGCGCCGCCGCGCGCTCCGTGCACCTTCAGTGACGGACGCACGCTGCCCGAGTTTTCACGGGCTGGCGTCGAGCGCGTGGGCACTGGCATCGAGCCCGTGATCGTCCCCGCCACGGTGCAGCAGATCATCGAGGGCGGCGATCGCTACGTCGGCTTGCTGGTTCGCCTCGAGGGCGACGTCATGATGGAGACGCCGACCGGCAGCACCGCCAACCGCGGCGAGATTCGCCTCGTCGGAGGGCTCAACCTCGCCCCCCAGATCGGCCCGCTCAACGACCGCGCGACGGGCCGTCCCCTGTACGACCGCGCCACGAGCCGCTTGAACTTCACGCGCGTGCGCAACATCGTCGGCGTCGTGAGCTATTTCTTCGGCCCGAAGCTCTTGCCGCGCGGGCCCGAAGACATCGAAGGCGTTCCGTAGCGGTGGCGGTCAGCGCGCGGCGATGGTCTTGGCCGAGCCCCGCGTCCCCACGAGCAGCGCGACGATCGCGAGCGCGCCGGGCAGCGCCGCCCACGCGAACAGCCACCGACGCTCGATGAGCGTCCCGCTCACGATGGGCGCGAAGATCGCTGCCACAGAGCTCAACGATTGAACGAGGCCGAGCACGACGCCCTGCTCGTGCGCTTCGGCGTGCTGGCTCGCGAGGCTCGACAAGCTCGGGCGGATCGCGCCGTTGCCGAAGGCCGTGATCGTCGTGGCTGCGGCGAGCCCCGCGATCGACGGAAACGCCGCGAGCACGGCGTACCCGAGCGCGTTGGCCGCGAACGCCGCGCGCACGAGCCGGCCCTCGCCATAGCGCTTCACGATGCGACCCAGCATTCCGCCCTGCAGAATGATCCCGAGAAAGCCCGCGTACGCGAAGGCGTACCCCACCTCGCGCGGCGTAAACGCGACGCCTCGATGGCGATACGTGCGCTCGGCGAAGAGCGCGAAGCCCGACGTAAACGACGTAAACGCAAACGAGTAGAGCAGGTGCTCGATCAGCACGCCCCGCAGGATCGGGCGCTCGAAGAACCGGGCGTACGCGCTCCACGAGAGCACCGAGAGCCTTCGCCCCGCGGGCCCTTCGCCGCCGCGCTCGCTCGCCTGCGGCGGCGGTCCGCCCTCGAGCAGCGCGAGCGTGCACACGATGCTCGTGAGCGAGAGCCCCGCGGCGAGCCAGATGGGCGCCGTGTAGCTGTAGTGAACGAGCGAGCCCGTCACCCATGGCCCGATGAAGAAGCCCACGCCGAAGGCGATCCCGATGAGCGCAAACGACTTCGTCCGGTCTTCGGGCTTCGTTCGGTCGCTCACGTACGCTTGCGCGAGAGATAGGTTGCCCGCCGTCGCGCCGTCGATCGCTCGCGCGAGAAACAGCACCCACAGCGTCTGCGCGCGCGCGAGCATGACGAACCCGACGAGCGTCCCCAGCTGCGAGAGCACCAGCAAGCGCTTGCGCCCGTAGCGGTCGCTCAGCGAGCCCAAGATGGGTCCTGCGACGAGCATGCACGCGGCGTAGACGCTGACCAGCATCGTCGCTTGCACGGGCGAGGCGTGAAACCGCTCGGCGTACGGCCCGAGCAGCGGGATCACCAGCGTCATCCCGAACACGTCGACGAGGACGACCAGAAAGATCGCCAAGAGCGGCGAAGACTTCACGTTCGCGCGCCGCCCGTCGCGGGAGCGTCCGGCGTGTTGCGCAGAAAATCCGCGAGCTCGGCGAAGCGCGTCTCCAAGAACTCTCGCAGCGCGCCCGTGACGCCAGAGGCCTCCATCGCGATCTTCATCGAGCGCGTCCACGCGTCGCGCATCGCCGAGTCCACGGGCACGCGCGCGTGCCGCATGCGAAGCCGCGGGTGCCCGTGCAGAAGCATGTAGTCCTGCGGGCCGCCGAGCCAGCCGACGAGAAAGAGCGCGAAGCGGTCGCGCGCCTCGCGGGAGACGCGGCCGTGTTCGTCGCGTTGGTGCAGCGCGGCGAGCGTGGGTTCGTGCTCTTCCATCGCGTCGTAGAAGCGCTCGACGAGGGCTTTGACCGCGTCGCGGCCGCCCAGCTTGTCGAACGGTGTCTGCCCGGGTTCGTTTCGGATCTCGCTCATGGCGCGGACCGGGGTTGTGCCACGTCGTGCCTCGATCGGGGAGGGGACGTCGCGTCGCGGGTTCTACTGACCGCGGGTCAGCGCTGGATTCGCAGGAACTTCGCGATCGTGCGACATTGTGTGGGCTCGGCGTAGATCCTGCTGAGCGGATCCTTCGATTGGAGAGTCGGTCAATGAAGCAAGGCGCGATTCGAGCGTGGACACTGTTGGCGCTGGCGTGGGTGCTCGCGGCGTGTGGCTCCGTGGTTCGTCCAGGTGACGGCGGAATGTCTCAGCCGGACGCAACGATCCCCGAC
Source organism: Myxococcales bacterium (assembly GCA_013298625.1). GTDB lineage: Bacteria > Myxococcota_A > Polyangia > Polyangiales. The sequence continues at coordinate 93,860 of JAAFIF010000005.1, read as the reverse complement.
GGGGGCGGCTGTCTCGGGCCGGGAGGCAGGGTTGTCGCCATCGGAGAGAGCTTCTTCGACGGCTGCAACACGTGCTTCTGCGGTCCGGGCGGCGTGCTGGGATGCACCGCGCGCGCGTGCCTCGACGTGACCGATCCGCCGCCGCCGCCCATGTGCGTGGCGCCCGATGGCAGCAGCGTTCCCATCGGCGCGAGCTGGAGTTCGCCCGACGGGTGCACCGAGTGCTTCTGCGACATGAGCAGCTCGCTCTCGTGCGCGACGCGTTCGGACTGCCCGATGCCACCTCCTCCTGCGTGCCGCGCCCCGGACGGAACGCCCGTTCCCGTCGGCGCCACGGTGCTTACGGCGAACTTCTGCCTTCGCTGCACGTGCCCGATGCCCGGACAGCCCGCGGCGTGCGTCGCGAGCCGAGACCCTCGTTGCGGAGACGGCGGAAGCCCCACCGTTTGCCGCGCGCCCGACGGATCGTCGATCTCGGTCGGCTCGGTGTGGGTCTCGCCCGACTCGTGCACGCGTTGCCTGTGTCAGCCCAATGGGCGGACAGCCTGCTCGACCGATCCGCGTTGCATGCCCGACGCGGGCGTCTGCGTCGATCCGAGCGGCTCGCCCATCCCCGTGGGCGCGTGCTTCGCGGACACGTGCAGGCAGTGCTGCTGCACGGCCAGCGGGCTCTCGTGCCGCGAAATCGGCGGTCCTGGCTGCGCTGACAGCGGCGTTCCGACGGCGTGCAACAACGTGGCGCCTTCGGTGCTCAACGTGACGCCGCGCTCGCTCATGGGTCTGCCTCCGCCGGCGTCGGGCGGAGTCATCCCCGACGGCGAGTACCAGCTCCGAGACTTGCTCTTCTACGGCATCGCGTCGACGCCGGGCTCCGTTCGCTACGCCGTGCGCGTCACCCGCGGCACGATGCAGTTCGTCGTGCTTGCACCGGGTTCGCCGACCATCGTGCGCGCGAACTTCTCGTACACCATCGGCGGAACGCTCATTCGACTGACGCCAACGTGCAGCGACGGTGGCATGGCGGGCCCCGGCTCGGGACAGTTCTCCGTCCGCCGCGGCGGGTTCGACTTGTTCATCGACAACGGCAGCGCTGGGCAAGTGCAGCAGATGGTCTTCGACGCGCGCTGATTCAGCGCTGCGCGGAGGCGATGGGGGCAACTACACTGGCGGGGTGATTCGAAAGTTCAAAGCGCAGATCGTCGCGACGCCGTCGGTCCGCGCGCTCGCCGCGTTGGTGTTCGAGTGCGACCGCTCGGGCTGGCCGAACGACTGGGCCGCGCTGCGCGAGACCTCTCGCGACGCGCTGCTGTCGCTTCGCGCAGAGACCGACGGGCTGCTCGCGCTGCTGTCCCGCGTCGATGCCGGGCGCGGCGTGCTGACGATCTTCGCCGACGAGCGCGACGAGGCCCTCGCCGCGGCGGGCATCATCACGGTGGCCGTCGACTTCGACCTCACGACGCTGCTCGAAGACGACCTTCACGGCCCCGACGCGCTGCGCGCGTTCGTCGTCGCGCTCGACCGCGTCGCGCGGAGCAGCACGTACGCGCTCGCGCTGCGCATGGGTACCCGCGACGCGGAGTACGTCGATGTGCTTCGAGAGCTCCGCAAGCAAGCGCTCGAACGCGGGGTGCTGCTGGACGTTCCGCCGACGCCGGACGAGTACGAGCCGGCCGAGAGCCGCGCGCCGCGCGGTGGAAGCACTCGAAGCGACCGGATCGATCCTTCGGAAGTGTTCGGCGATGGCGCCCCAGCGAGCGCGTTCGACGACGACCTCGACGACGACGAGCGAGCGTTTCTCGAAGAAGCGGGCATCGCGTGGCCGGTGCGCCGCAAGTCCCTCGAAGACGCCTGGAGGCAGGTGGCGTTCGCCGTTCACCCCGATCGCCGCCCCGACGATCCCTCGGCTTCGCTGCGCTTCGTGCGCTTGAAGACTGGCTACGAGCGCCTTCGCGAGCGCTCGGTGTAGCTCAGCAGCCGTTGCGCGAGCACTGCGGTTGCCCTGCGCACTGCGTGCAAGACATCGGAAGATCCTGGCCTGCCATGCAGTACGCCTGCGTCGCAGAGGGCGCCATCGCCATCGTGGTCGACGCGCAGCTCGCGTCGAAGCCCACAGGAAACTGCAGCAAGCAGCCGCAGCACACCGTGAGGGGGAAGCTGAACGGCGCGACGTTCTTCCACACTGCGCCCACGCTCGAGGTGAGCTCGACGCCGCCGACCGTGCGAAACGCCGGGCGCAACGTGACGACGACCGTGTCCGACGTCTGCGCGCAAAAATTGGGGGGAGGCGCGGCGCCGCCGAATCCGGTGCATCCGAGCCGGTCGCGAAGCGCTTGCCCTTGCGCGGAGGTGATCGCGTTGACCTGAATCACACCGAAGCCCGGCACCGTCGAGTTGCCCGCGGGGATCAACGCCGTGTTGAGCGGAACGCGGTAGCTCGACGGCGCCGCGCCGAGGTTGAGCAGCGCGCCGCCCAACGTCGTCAGCTCGACGTCGACGTACATGCCCGTGATCGCTCGCTGGTCGGGGCGGTTGAGCTCGCCCTGGCGGTTTTGAAACAAGTTGTTCTGCACGAGCGGAAACGCCACGTAGTTGTCGCGCAGCGCCACGTCGAGCACGCTCGAGAGCAGCGCCGGCGCCGACGGGTCGGCCGAGACGGCGCACGCGCCGGGCAGCGACGGGTTGGCCTGCGGAAGCGTGAGCTGGCGAAACTGAACGCTCGCGCCGTTGTCCGCGCACCCGACGATCATCACTGCCGCCGCTGCGACCAACGTTCGAACCAAGGCTGTGCTGCTCGTCGAAGGGGTCATGGTTGCTGCAATGCTACGCGGTCCAACGGCAGGTCGGCGAATTTCGAGCAGCACGCGCGGCCGGTCAGTGGACAGAACTGCAGCGATTCAGCGGGCGATCGCCGCAAACGCCTCGAGCGAGCGCTCGACGGACACCCTGCGCGTCTCGAACGAGCCGACGCCCGTGCACAAGACCCATCGCACATCGGCTCCGTCGCGCTTCTTGTCGCCGCGCAGCGCGCGCTCGAGCTCGTCCCGCGCGATCGGCATTGGGCAGCGTCGGTCGAAGCCCAACGCGTCGAGCAGGCTGCAAATTCTCTGCTCGATCGACGCGTCGAGCCCGAGTGCCGTGCCGAGCGCGGCGGCGGCGCGCATCCCGAGCGCGACCGACTCGCCGTGCGTGAGCGCGTAGCCCGAGCTGTGTTCGATCGCGTGCCCGAGGGTGTGCCCGAAGTTGAGCGAGACGCGCGCGCCCTCTTCGCGCTCGTCCTCGGCGACGATTCGGGCCTTGTTTCGCACAGAATCTGCGATCACGGCGTCGATGGCGCCGAGCGCTCCGCGGCCGAGCGCGGCGGCGTCTCGCTCGAGCGCCTCGAACAAACGGCGGTCGGCGATGGCGGCGATCTTCGCGATTTCGGCGACGCCCGAGCGGCGCTCTCGCAGCGAGAGCGTCTCGAGCGTGCGCGTGTCGCACAGGACCATCGAAGGCTGGTGCACGGCGCCGATGAGGTTCTTGGCGCGGGGGTGGTCGACGCCTGTCTTTCCGCCGACCGACGCGTCGGCCATCGCGAGCACCGTGGTGGGGGCGCTCACGAAGCGCACTCCGCGCAGCAGCGTCGCAGCGGCGAACCCGCACAGGTCCGAGACGACGCCGCCGCCGACCGCGCACAGGATCGAGCGCCGATCGAGCCCCGCGTCGATGGCCTCGTCCCACACGCGCGCCGCGCTCGCGAGGGTCTTCTCGCGGTCTCCGACGCCCTCGAACACCACGGCCTGGCGCGGGCTCGCCTCGTTGATCGCAGCGCGAACGCCAGGCGCTTCGCGGGCGTTCTGGTCGGTCACGCAGAGCGCCGCGCTCGGCGCGGGCTGCAGCGATCGCACCCTGTGCGCGAGCGAGTCGATCGACGCGAAGCGCACTCGGTACGTGCGCGCGCCGAGCGCCACCGGAACGACGCGCTCCCGCGTGATCGCGTCGATCGCTGCCAGCGCCGCCGCGACCGTCGATGCCTCGTCGCCGCTGCCGTCGATCACTTCGTGCGCCTCGAGGTACGCATCTCCCCGCTGCGCGAGCAGCGCGGCCACCCGCGACTCGTCCCCGCCTTGCAGCAGCGGCCGCTCGCCGGGCTGCCGTTGAACCCTCGCGTACAGCACGCTCGCCGGCGCGTGCACGCCGAGCACGATCGCGCGATCGAGCGCCTCGCGTCGCAGGGCGGGGTCGAGCAGCGCGCCTCCGCCGAGCGAGACCACGCGCCCGTCGCGCGCGTCGAGCATCGCGCGGACGACCTCGGCTTCGATGCGCCGAAAGCCCCACTCTCGCTCTCGCAAGAACACGTCGCGAACGCTCGCTCCTTCGCGGCGCGCGAGCTCGTCGTCCGAGTCGAAGCGCTGGCGATCGAGCGCGCGGGCGAGGGCGCGCGAGAGGGTGCTCTTTCCGACAGCGGGGGGTCCCCAGAGGAGGATCGGTCGCGGGTCCATCGAGTCCATCGATCGTCGCGCTCAGTAGTCTCGCAGTTGATCGGCGTACGCGCGAACGTTGCGCAAGAGCTCGCGCATCGAGTCGCCGCCGTGCTTCTCGAGCACTGCGTCCGCCAACACCAGGCACAGCATCGCCTCGAGCACGACTGCGGCCGCGGGCACCGCGCACACGTCCGAGCGCTCGTGCGCAGCAGGCGCTGCCTCTTTGCTGCGCAGATCCGCGCTGGCGAGGGCGCGTTTGAGCGTGGCGATCGGCTTCATCGCCGCGCGCACGACGATGGGCTCACCGTTGCTCATCCCGCCCTCGATGCCCCCGGCGTGGTTCGACGCACGGGTGAATCGTCGGGCGTCGGAGGCGTACCCGATGGGGTCGTGCACCTGGCTGCCCGCGAAGGACGCCGCCGCCCACCCGTCGCCGATCTCGACGGCCTTGATCGCTTGCACGCTCATCATCGCTTGCGCGATGCGACCGTCGAGCCTGCGGTCCCACTGAACGTGGCTGCCGAGCCCGGCGAGCGCGCCGCGCGCCACCACTTCGACGACGCCGCCAGCGGTGTCGCCGTCGTGCGAGAGGCTGTGAATTCGCTGGCGCATCGACTCTTCTGCGCTCGCGGTCAGCACCCGCAGCGAGCTCTCTTCGATCGCGTCGCGCTGCGCGAAGAGCTCTTCGACCGAGGGCTCTGCGGGGTCGGCGACGCCCGCGATCGATCGGACCCGCGAGCACACGTCGATCCCGCACGCGGCGAGCAAGGCGCGCGCGATCGCACCGGCGCCGGTTCGCGCGGCGGTCTCTCTGGCGCTGGCTCGCTCGAGGATGTCCCGCGCGTCGGCGCGGTCGTACTTGAGCGCTCCCGCGAGGTCTGCGTGGCCAGGGCGCGCGAGGGTGACCCGCTCGGGCTCGCGCTCGAAGCGCTCGGGGCCCATGCGCCCTCGCCAGTTGGCGAAGTCTTTGTTCTCGATGCGCAGCGCGATTGGCGAGCCGATGCTCTCGCCGTTGCGCACGCCGGCTTCGATCGCGGCGCGGTCGCTCTCGATCTTCATCCTGCCGCCGCGCCCGTAGCCCTTCTGCCGCCGCGCGAGCTCGCGCGCGATCTGCTCGGCGTCGAGCGGGAGGCCCGCGGGGACGCCCTCGACGATCACCGTCAACGCGGGGCCGTGCGACTCGCCCGCGGTCAACCATCGCAGGCGAGTCATCGACCCGCTCCGAGCACGCGATCGTCGACGAGGAGCACGGACTCTCGCTCGATCGTCCTCGCGAGCGCGAGCCAAGGGGCTGCCTCGGCGAGCAACGCGCGGGCGACGATGGACTTCGCTGGTGAGCGGTCGGCGCTGGCGATCGGCGCGAGCTCCTTGGGCGCGCGAAGGACGCGCAGCGGCGCGAGCTCTCCGTCGATGCCTGCGCGCTCGGCGGCGATGCGAACGGCGCGCGACAGGTCGCCGAGCTCGTCGACGAGCCCGAGCTCGAGCGCTTGCTTCGCGGGGTACACTCTTCCGCGTGCGCGCTCTTCGACGGCCTCCTCGGACATCCCGCGGCCCTTGGCGACGACGCGAACGAAGTCCGCATACACCTCGTCGATGGACTGATCGAGGGCGGTGCGCTCGTCCTCGGTCCACGTTCGGTACGGCGAAAACAACGCAGCGCGCGCGCCTCGCTCGATGCTCTCGTGCTTGACGCCGAGCTTGTCCGCGGCCTGCTCGACGACGACGCGCATCGCGACGACGCCGATCGAGCCGGTGATGGTCGTGGGCTGCGCGACGATTCGATGGGCGAGGGCGCCGATGTAATAGCCGCCGGACGCCGCGACGTCGCCGAAGTACGCGACGACGGGCTTGCGCTCGCGCAGCCGTTCGACCTCGCGCGCGATGAGGTCGCTCGCGAGCGCGCTGCCGCCAGGCGAGTCGATGAGCAGAACCACGGCGCCGACGTTGTTGCTCGCGGCGCACGCGCGAAGCGCGCCGGTGATGCGCGCGACGTCGGCCACGCGATCGTCGCTCGCTCGGCCTGCCTCGACGGCGATGGGGCCGCGCACCTCGACGATCGCGACGCGCTTGCTGCGACCCAAGAAGCGCGGCGCTTTGGCGCGCAGCGACGCGTAGCGATCGAACGGCACGAGCGCGGCGAACGGCATCGCGCTGCTCGGGTCCCGCAGCCGCGCGAGCAGCTCGTCTTCGTAGAGGGCGCCGTCGATGACGCCCATCGCCTGCGCCTGTCGCGCGCGCATCGGCGTCTTGTCGATGAACGCGCGCGCCGCTTGCTCGTCGAGCTTGCGGCCCGCCACGAGCGCGCGGACGACGGCGTCGTGCAGAGCCTCGACGATGGCCGTGGTCTGCGCGCGGTTCGGCTCGGACATCGAGTCGCGCACGAGGGACTCCGCGGCGCTCTTGAACTCTTTGCGCGAGAGCACTTCGACGGTCACGCCGATTTTGGCGAGCGCCGCGCGAAAGAAATTCGAGCCGAGCGCGACGCCCAACGGGCCGATGGTCGCCGGCGGCGTAGCGAAGACCTCGTGACACGCAGAGGCGACGATGAGCTCTTTGTTCGCCGCGCCGAACGGCAAAAACGCGACGGTGCGCTTGTTCGCCGCGCGCACCGAGGCGATGGCGTCGCGCAGGCTCTCAGCGGTGGCCCAGCCGAGCTCGACCTCGCGGATGCGCACGAGCACGCCGCTCAGCGAGGGGTCGCTCGCGGCCACGCGCAGCACGCGACGGATCTCCGAGAGCGAGAGCGGCGCGTCGCGGCCGATCCATCGCTGCCATCGCGGAACCCGTCGCGGAACCTCGGTGATCGGTCCGTGCAAGTCGAGCAGCAGCCACGCGCCCGAGGGCACCGCGCGCCAGCGCCACAGCGCGCGCAGCGCAAAGAGCGCCAGCGCGACAGCGAGCGCGACGACGAAGGGGACCACCGGGCGAAGCAGCGTAAACGGCGGCATGTGTGTTGGTGAGCGAGCTTTGGAGCCAACGGGCTCGTTTGGCGAGCCTCGTGCGTGCGGGGCGCAGCGCTTGCGCGCCGCGCATAAACCACTACCGCGACGGGGGTCGTAGTTTTCCCAGTACGCGGCAGTGGTTTGACTTGATTTCAACCGCGCTCATCCGCTCCGGTCATCTGCGATGCCCGTCGCGGGCGCGGTATAGTAAAGCCAGGGCTTATGAGACTCTTCGCAGAATCTCGTTTGTGCCGCGCGTTTGTACGGTGAAATAACACGCGCGATGAGAGTTGCCTTTCTCGGTCTCGGCACGATGGGCGCCCCGATGGCTCGCCGACTGCTGAGCGCGGGCTTCGATCTGTGCGTCTACAATCGCACTCCTGCCCGCTGCGAGCCGCTGCGATCGCTCGGAGCCCGCGTGGCAGCGACGCCCGCCGAGGCCGTGCTGGGCGCCGAAGTCGTGTGCACGATGCTCGCGGACCCCGCGGCGCTCTCGGCGGTTTGCGACGGCCCCGACGGAGTTCTGTCAGCGATCGAGCCGGGCAGCGTGCTGGTCGAGCTCTCGACGGTCGGCCTCGAGCCGCTCGTCCCGTTGCGCGCGGCGCTGCTCGCGAAGGACGTGGCGCTGGTGGACGCGCCGGTGTCGGGCTCGCGCGTCCCCGCGGAGGAGGGCGCGCTGGTGGTGCTCGCGGGGGGGCCGTGTGACGCGATCGCGCGCGTGACGCCGGTGCTCGCAGCGTTCGGCGCCGTCCGACGAACGGGCCCTTCGGGCTCGGGCGCGGCCACCAAGCTCGTGTTCAACCAGCTCGGCGCTCACATGCTCGCCGGGCTCGTCTCGGGGCTCGTGCTCGGCGTGCGCCTCGGTCTCGATCCGCGCGAGCTGCTCGCCTCCATCGACCAGGGAGCGTTTCGCTCTCCGATGTTCGCCCACAAGGGCGCGCGCATCATCGAGGGCCGGTTTTCTCCGGCGGATTTCTCGGTGGACCTGTTGCTCAAGGATCAGCAGCTCGTCCTCGACGCCGCGCAGCGCGCGGGGGTCTCGCTCCCGACGCTGGAGGCCGTACGCGACCTCGTCGCGCGGGCGGTGCGCGAGGGCGATGGCGAGAGCGACCTGTGCGCCGTGGTCCGCGTGCTCGAGCGAATGAGCGGCGTTCTCGCGCGGGCGGACGCGGCGAAGGCGGGCGCCGCGGTGATGGCGGGTCCTTCGGATCGCGTGACCGCGTAGCAAGACGCCAGAAGGGCCGACGCTGCGCCCGGCGAGCGGTTGTGCCCGCGCGCGCCTCCGTGCCACCGTGGCGACGATGTCCCACCGTGTTCGAACCCAGCTCGCGCTCGCGTCGATGCAAGCGCTCTTGCTCGTGCATTGCGGCGCTCCCACCGAGGCGCCGGACGTGGGTGTGCGCGACAGCGCGGTCGCGATGGACGCGATGCTCGCAGACCGCGCGGCGCCTTCGGACGACGTCGCTGCGAGCGACGCGGTGACGATGGACACCGTCGCGCAAGACGGGTCGAGCTGCGCTCCGGACGAGATTGTGTGTGGCGATCGATGCGTCGATGCGCAGACCGACGACGCGAACTGCGGACGATGCGGCGCGCCCTGCGCTGCCACGCAGAGCTGCGTCGCGGGCGCGTGCGTCGAGCGGTGCGCGGCCGGTCAGCTCGACTGCGGCGGCGCCTGCGTCGACGTTCAGAGCGACGAGCGCAACTGCGGCGCGTGCGGGCGCGCGTGCGGCGCGGGAGAGAGCTGCGCCGCGGGCGCGTGCGCTGTCCTCTGTCCGATCGGGCAGACCGCGTGCGCGGGTCGGTGCGTCGACGTGCAGGTCGACAACGGCCACTGCGGCGCGTGCGGGAGCGCGTGCGGCGCGGGGACGATCTGCGTCGCCGGCGTGTGCACGCGGGCGTGCGCCGCGGGGCAGACGCTGTGCAGCGGCGCGTGCGTCGACACGAGCAGCGACGAGCTTCACTGCGGGCGCTGCGGCAGCGCGTGCGCCGCGGGCCGCGTTTGCTCGAGCGGAACGTGCGCGCTCAGCTGCGCGGCGGGTCAGACCGCGTGCGGCGGCTCGTGCGTCAACACCGCGACGAGCGTGGCGCACTGCGGTCGTTGCAGCAACGCGTGCGCCGCAGGGCAGAGCTGCGTGAGCGGCGCATGCCGGCTCGTGTGCCCAGCGGGGCAGACGGTCTGCGGCGGCCGGTGCGTGACCACCGCGACGGACGCAGCGCACTGCGGGGCGTGCAACAACGCGTGCCCTGCAGGACAGAGCTGCGTGAGCGGCGCGTGCCGACTCGTGTGCCCAGCGGGACAGACCGCGTGCGCAGGGCGCTGCGTCAACACCGCGACGAGCGTCACCCACTGCGGGGCGTGCAACAACGCGTGCGCCGCGGGGCAGAGCTGCGTGAGCGGGGCGTGCAGGCTGGTGTGCCCAGCGGGGCAGACTGCGTGCGCAGGGCGCTGCGTGAACACGGCGACGGACGAGGCCAACTGCGGCGCATGCGGGCGCGTGTGCTCCGCGAGCTACACGTGCATGACGGGCGTGTGCGCCTGGCGCGAGATGCTCGTCGCCGTGAACAACGCGAGGGCGACGGCGCGCACGTGCGGGACGCGGGCGATGCCCGTCGCGCCTGCGCTGCGGTGGAACACGCAGCTCGAGACCGCCGCGCGCGCGCACAACACGCACATGGCGAGCACGGGGTGCTTCTCTCACGACACGAACGCGATTTCGCCGCCGTTTCCTGGGTGCCGCGACGGGACGCCGTGCTCGCGCGCCGTCGCCGCGGGCTACCGCTACGCGCGCATCGGCGAGAACATCGCTGGCGGCGCGACGTACAGCAGCGTCTCGTTGGTGGTGCAGGCGTGGCTCGACAGTCCCGGCCACTGCGCGAACTTGATGGACGCGCAGATGACTGAGCTCGGCGCGGACCGACTCGACAGCTCGACGGCGCGCCTGAGAATCCTCTGGACGCAGGTCTTCGGCCGCCCCGGAACCTCGGTCACCTGCCCCTAGCGCGCCGCTGCTCGATCGGCGCGAAGGGGGACGTCAATCGACGGAGGGGACGCTCGGCACTTCGAAGCTCGCCTCGGCGCTCGCAGCGGGCGCATTGGTGGCGGGAGCTCCGCTCGCGGTGACCTCCCACAGCGCGCCGCGCAAGAGCCGAACGCGCTCGTTGAGCGCGCGCACCTTGTCGAGCGTCGACTCGACCTCGACCACGGCCGCGGCCTTGTCGGCGCTCTCGACGGCGAGCGTCTTCTTCGTCGTCTGCAGGATCTCGATGAGGCTGCGGCGGAGCTCTTCGTTGACGTTGGTGACGAAGTCCGCGAGCTTGTCGCCGAAGCGATCGATGGCGCCGAGCAGCTCGGGCTCGATCTTGTGCGCCACGTTGCGGACCGCTTCGGGCGCGTTGGCGAGGGCCTTGCGCTTGACCTCTTTGTCGACGCGGTCTTTGAACACCAGCGCGAGCACCGGAGCGGCGAGGGTGAGCAGTCCGCCGACGAGGATGTTCGAGAGGACCATCACGCCGACGCCGAACGCGCCGAGCGCGAAGACGCTGACGTCGTACGCGACGGTGTCGACCTTGACGTCGAGGGTGCTGGTGCCTTCGCCCAAGAACGCCTCGATCTTCTTGTTCGCGTCGCGCGCGTCTTCTTGGACGATGGCGACGATGTCCTCGGCGAGTCGCTCGAGCTTCTCACCGAGCAGGGCGCCCTCGCGCTCGAGCCATTTCTTCCACGTGTCTTCGATGAAGCCCGCGAGGAACCGTCGCACGTCGTCGGCGCTCTGCTGCTCGATCTGCGCGGTGATCGACGCGGCGAACTCTTCGCTGAACGCGGCGAGGTCGCGCTTGGCCAGCGCGCGCACGGCGCCGATCTCTTCGGCGATGCGCTTGTGCCGCTCGGCCACGGTGTCCTTGCTGCCAGCGAGGTCTTTCTCGAGCGCTCGGATGCGATCCGCGAGCTCTTCAGTGCTCATCGTGAGCGCGCGTCGGCGCACTTCGAGCCCGCGCAAGAGCAAGTTGGACACGCGCAGGCCTTCGTCCGCGCCGTAGTCGACGAGCATGCGCAGGCGGTTGTCGCCGAGGAGCTCGTCGAGCTTCTTGCGCAGCTCGATGAAGCCCGAGCCGGCCTCGTCGCCGTTGAGCTGGCGCTCGGCGCTGATGAGCAGCGTGGGCGCGCCCGGGACGATCTGGGCGAGCTGCTTCTTGGCGTACGTGAGCACTTGCTCGCGCTCGGCGTCGTCGAGGGTGTCGGCTTTGTTGATGGCGAAGACGATGCGATCGCGGCCTGCGCCCAGCAATTTGTCCCGCAGAAAGCGTCGCTCGCTCTCTTTGAGGATTTGCCCGGCGTCGAGCAAGAACACCACGGCGTCGGCGCGCGGAACGTACCCGTACGTGATCTCGGCCCGCTGGAGGTTGAGGTCGTTGACGCCAGGGGTGTCCACGAGGGTGACTTTGTTCTCGAGCACCTTGGCGGGGTACTCGAGCTCGACGCGCAGGACGTCGTCGGGGATCAGGTCGCCGCCGACGACGAGGTCGGCGATCTTGTTCCACGAGACCTCTTTGCGCTCGCCGCCCGAGACGCGCAGCGGGTCGAGCGCGCCTTCTCCGCCTGTGGTCTTCGCGCGAAACACCACTTCGGCGCGCGGCTCGGCGCCGTAGCGCACCTCGTGAATCAGCGCCGTCGTGGGCGTGATCCCCGACGGGAGAATCGATCCGCCGAGCAGCGCGTTCACGAAGGTGCTCTTGCCGTGGTTGAACTCGCCGAGCACCACCAGCACCAGCCGCTCTTCGCGCAGCCGCGGCAGCCGGTCGTTGAGGATGCGATCCCTGAGCGACGGTGCGCCCGATCCCTGCGCGAGCTCAGCGAGCGCTTCGAGCTCGGAGACAAGGTCCTGCTTGGTCTTCGTCAGTGCGTCGAGGGTCATTCGAGTGTCTTTCTCCTTCACAGAACCTTCACGAGCTCGGCGACGCGCTTGTCGACCTCCGAGAGCTCGATCCCGCCGACCAGGCCGCCGGGCTTGCGGTACACCTCGCTCTCGCTGAAGAGCCGGACCGCTTGAATCCTCTTGGGGATGTACGGGTGCGATTGCAGCAGTTCTGACGCTCGGCCGTAGCCCTCGCGCCCCTCTTCGAGCTGCCGCAAGAACTCCTCGACGTTGAGCTGCTCGAACAGCTTCATCGAGCCGATCGTCAGCTTCGAGAACGCCGAGGTCGCCGCGTGCTCGTCCCTCGCGCACAACATCCCCGCGCGGTCGCAGGTGATCTCTGCGGCGCGCGACCAGGTCTGCAGCGCGATCAGTGCCGGCTGCACCAGCGGCCCGAGAAACAGCGACGCGACGCGGGTCAAAATGCTCAGCGTCGTCAGGTAGATCACGTGCCCGTTCTGGATGTGCCCGCACTCGTGACCGATCACAAACGTGAGCTCTTCTTCGCTCATGTTGTCGATCGTCGAGGCGTGAATGATGATCACGGACTCCTTCTCGGTGCCCGTCGTCATCGCGTTCATGTGATCGACGCGGCCCTGGATGAAGACCATCGGCTCGGGGATGCCCAGCGTGTGCGCGCAGTGCCGCACCATCTGGTGGATCTTCGGAAACTGCTTGGGCCCCACCTTCACGGATTTGCCCAGCAGGTCGCCGGCGAGCATCCCCTTGCTCAGCCGAACGGCGCTCGAGATCGCGAGCTGAATCGGCCCGAAGTTGCGCATCGTGCGCTGCAGCTCGAGGTCGCCCGAGAACGCGTATCGATCACCTGCGTATTCGCCCACGAAACCAGACTTGCGCTCGGTCACATACGAGCCGAAGTCCAGCGAGATCGAGTCGGCCATGCGGTATCGCTCCTGAGTCGCCGTCGTCGAGGCGTCTGCGCGCTCGACGGGCGCTGCGTCGGACCCTAGCGCACGACCCCCCCTTTGACGACCCCTCTCACGTTCGGCCGCGTTCTGTTCGCGCGCGGTGCGCGGTATACCTCCGCGCGCTATGAAGAACGCTCAACCCTCGTCGCGCTTCGGACGCGCCGCTGTCTCGCTCACCGCCGTCGCCGCCATCGCCAGCTCGTTGCTCTGGTGCACGAGCGGCACCACGGACTCGACGCAGAACAACAACGTCAGCAGCGGAGGCTCGGACACCGCGGACGCCGGCGGCGTCTCGTGGCCCGCGCCCGGTGACGCTGGGAGCACCGCGGTCGCCGACGCCGCGGCGCTGCCCGAAGGCGCCGAGTGCGCGACGGACAACGACTGCGTTCCCGCTGGCTGCTGCCACGCGACCGCGTGCGTGCCCGCTGCGCGCAGGCCTGCGTGCGAAGGCGTGATGTGCACCATGGACTGCCGCCCCGCGACGCTCGACTGCGGCGGCTCGTGCCTCTGCCAGGCGGGTCGATGCGCCGCGCAATTGGCGGGCGGACCGATCGCGGTCGTCGCGACGGACGCTGGCGTCGACGCCGCTGTCTCAGCGCCGGACGCCGCTGTCGACGCCGGTCGCCGTCGCCGTCGCTGAGTCTGCTCCCCCATCGGCGCCACGCGGCGCGAGCGGGATCGCGTGCTCTTCAGCGTAGCGCTCGATGCCCGCGGGCCACGGCTCGGCGCTCGACGCGCGCGCTTCGATCCACTGCCGGACGAGCGGCGCGACGACGTCCCTCGGCGGCCCCTCGAGCGCGAGGCGCGAACGCGAGCAGCTGCCGCGCACGTACGTCGGCTCGAACAGACGCCGCGCGGTCTCGTCCGGAGACAGCCGAACGAGGCGTTCGACGAGCCAGGTGGGGGCGTTGCACTGCTCGGATGACCTGAGAAATGCCTGCTGATTCGCGCGCACCACGGCGTCGTCGATCGCGTCGAACACGGCAGAGCCCGCGGCGTCTCGGAGCGTCCCGTCGGTGATCATCGCGATCGCGGCGGGCAGCGGTGCGGGGTGCGTCTGCGCCGCCCGCGAGGCCTCGCCAGGGTGCATCAGCGGCGAGGCGAAGAGGGCGCCGTTGGGCGCGCGAAGGATCACCGCGCTCTGCGCCTGCCCCTCGATGCTCGCTGCGAACACGGTCCCGTCGGCGCTCTCTCGGGTCTCGATCGTCGCGCGGAGCCGTCGGCAGCTCGCGTCGAGCTTGGTCTGATCGTCGTCGTCCATCATCCCGCCCGGAAGCACGGTCCTCGCGCGACGATCGCCCACGCCCTCGACAGAGAACACCACGCGCGCGCTGAACGCTGCTTGCCGCCCCAGCCCTCCGCCCGGCGGAAGCACGTTGCGCGCGCTCTCGCAGCGCACGACCGCGCGCCACTGGTCGGTCTTCTTCTCTGCGAGCTGCGGGTCGCCTCCGCACGAGCCCAGGCACCCCGCGGTCGCGAGCGCGCCGAGCGCCAACCCATCCATCCAACGACGAAATCTCACCGCGCTGCGCCTCTGTTGCGGCGACGGTACCGCATGGAGCGCCCGCTCGCCTGCTACCCTGCGCTCCGTGCTGCATCGCTCTCTCGTGCTCGCGTCGCTGCTCGCGTCGCTCTCGTGTTCGCACAGCGGCGTCGCTGGATCGTCGAAAGAAGCCCCAGCGCAGCGGCTCGCGCAGCGTCGCCCGCCTCCGTCGACGCTCGTTCGCGGCGCGGTGACGTACGAGTTTCGCGCGCTCGCTGAGCGAGGATACGCGGCCACCACCACCACGAGGCCCGCGCGGTTCGTCATCGTTCGCGCGCTCGACGCGCAGGGCCGATCGG
Source organism: Myxococcales bacterium (assembly GCA_013298625.1). Lineage (GTDB taxonomy): Bacteria > Myxococcota_A > Polyangia > Polyangiales. Next base: position 78,768 of record JAAFIF010000005.1, on the reverse strand, counting down.
TCGCCGAGGCGCGCGCGGACGAGCAGGGACGGTACGCGCTCAGCGCTCCGCCTCAGACGGCGCGCGTGGTCGCGGTGAGCTCTGTGCGGCAGCTCGCGCAGTGCCCGCCCGGTGACCGCGCACAGCGCGCGTGCTCTCCTGCTATGCAAATCGACGTCGCGCCCGATCGCAACGGAACGCAGCCGTACGAGATCTCCGCGCGCTTCGTCCCCGGCAGCACGTCTCTCTCTCTGCACGCATCGCTCGCCGAGCCGCGCGGCGAAGGCGGAGCGTTTCACATCCTCGACACGCTCGTGACGGGCATGCAGACGGTCCACCGCTGGTCGGGCCGCTCGCTCGCGCCGTTCTTCGTGATCTGGTCGCACGCGAGCGGGACCGACTGGAGCTACTACCGCGGCGAGCGGCCCGCGCGCTCGGGCCGCTACGCGCTCGAGCTCATGGGCGGCGTGCGCAGCCAGCTCGCCACCACCGATGCCGATCAGCACGACGTGTTCATCATCCTCCACGAGTTCGGCCACTTCGTGTTCGACACGCTCTCGTCCGACAGCTCCATCGGAGGAATGCACCCCGCGACGGTCAACACCGACCCCGGCGTCGCGTGGGAAGAAGGCCGCGCGACGTGGTTCGCCAGCGCGATCCTCAACGACGCTCGCTACCGCGACGCGGTCGGCATCGACCCCTCGGGCTCGCTTCGGCAAGACGACGACCTCGAGCAAATGCCCGCCGACGCGCTGCGCGGCCTCGGCTCGCAGCGCACCGTCGAAGAAGTGCTCTGGGACCTGTCCGACGGCCCCGCGAGCTCGGCGCCCGCAGCGCTGACCGACCGCGACAACGACGGCGTCTCGATCGGCGCCGCGCGGGTCTTCAACGAGATGATCGCCATCGCGCGCGCGCCCAACGCGTACCCGTCGCTCGTCCCGTTCTTGCGCTTCCTCGTCGCGCAGCGCGCGATCACCGAGCCGCAGGCGCGCGGGCTGCTCGAGCGCCCGGTCTCGCAGAACATCCGCTATCCCGCGGCCAATGAACCAGACCCGTGGCCGCTCGCGTTGCCGGTCAACACCGCGGCGCGCGCGAAGATCGACGGGCAGACCGAGCCCGCTCCGCACGGCGGCCGCGCCAACCCGGTCAACGGCTTCGACGCGACGCACGCATACCGCATCGTGCTCGCGCGGCGCGCGACGGTGACGATCACGCTGAGTATTCAGGGTTCGGGCCGCGGCCGAGATCACACTGACGTCGACCTCGAGCTGCGCGATCAGCGCTCGGACGAAATCGCCGCTTCTCGTGGAGAAACGCAGACCGAAACGATCACGCGCGCGCTCGACCCGGGCACGTACGTGATCTATGTCCGCGACGGCGGCAACGGGACGAGCGCGAACTACTCGCTCCGCTGGATGAGCGCCCCCTAGCGCGCCGCGTGCACGGCGGCCACCGCGTCGAGGTCGAACCCCGACGAGGGCGCCATCAGCGGCTCGGTCTCGAGGTCGCGCACGCACACGATCGTCGCGCGCGTCATCCCCACGCTCGACAAGTCGAACGCGTCTCCGCCCGCGTAGCGCGGGTCCGTCGGGTCGAGCCCGTTGCTCGTGCTCGCGTACACCGGGTTGACCCCAGCGCAGCCGCGAAAGGGCGCAGCCGCGCGGTCGCACGCGAACGTCGCGAACGTGCTCCCGTCGTCGCTCACCGACACCTCGCCGAGCTCGACAAACGAGCGCTCGACGCCAGCGACGAAGAACGCGTTCTCGAACACGATGAAGTCAGGCCCCGCGCGGTCCACGATCGGCGCGCTCATCGCGACGCAGATCCTTCCGCCCCTGCCGAGCGAGACCACGTGCGTCGAGCCGAACATGTCCCCTGCGCCTTCGGGGGCGCCCAGGACGATGCCCGGCATGCGCGACTGACCGAAGCCCGCGCCCGCGCCCGGCGCAAACTCCACGACGCGCTCGGCGAACACCCCGCGCGCTGCGCCCGCTTCGGAGCCCGGTCCGCCTTCGACGATGATCGCCGCGTCGCCGCTCGCGTCGCCGTCGGCGCCGGTCGGCATCGGCCCGCACGCCATCGCGAAGAGCGCCGACGAAACAGCGGCCACTTGAATGTGTGTGCGTATTGCCATGGCGCGCTCGTTCACGGCGCGAACGCGAGCGAGTACGTCCCAGTGGTGCCCGCGTCGCCGCGCGACGGGAGCACGAAGCGCCCGAGCTCGGCGCCGTTCGGCGCGATGAAGTAGACCGCTCCGTTGGTGCCGAAGCTGCCGTTGATGGCCCAGATGTTTCCGTCGGGGCCGCGCTCGATCGCGCCGAGCGGCTCGGCCCGCTGGTGCACGGGCATCGCTGCCACCGCGCCGGTCATGATGTTCACCGCGCGCACGACGGTCTGCGCGCCGCCGTCGGCGCTCGGCCTCGTGACGACCCACGCCGTCGTCGCGTCCACCATCGTCACGGCGCCGGGATCACCGCCGAGCATCGCCGCCGAGACGCTGCGCACTTCAGCGCCCGTCTGCGTGTCGATCACCGAGAGCCCGCCGTCCGTCGCGCTGCCGAAGGTCCCGGTGCTCGCGATCACCCAGTAGCGACCGTCGGTGGTCGCCGTCGAGGACTGCGGGTTGCCGAAGCTCAGCGAGATCGACGACTGAACGCCCGCCGTCATCGCGTCGAGGTCCGCGAGCGTGTCCGTGGCCGTGTCGATCGCGACGACCGTCGAGCGCGCAGGCGGCGCGTAGCCCATCGTCCGATCGAGTTGCTGCAGCGCGACCCACGCGCGGCCGTTGGCGACGTGCAGCATCGCGGCCTCGGGGATCGCATCGGCGCCGGCAAACGACGCGAGGCTGATCGAGCCCGACATCGCGCCGGTCTGCGGGTTGAACACGTACAGCGACGCGCCGTTGTAGAGCGCCAGGTACGACTTGCTCGCGGACACCTCGACGACGTCGTACGGGTTCGGCGCGCCCACCATCGGGATGGGCGGAATCGTGATCGTCCGTCGCGGCGCCCACGGGTTGGCCGGGTCGAGCTCGAGCAGCTGATTGGGCCCTGCGCCAAAGGACCGGTTGAGGTCGTACACCCTGCATCCTGCGCGGCGAACGACGTGGTCTTGCTCGACGCTCGCGCCCATCGGCGGCGCGAGGTAAGTGAGCGCGCGCGTGGCGACGGACCCAGTGACGTAGGCGCCTTCGCTTCCGTCGGACGTGGTGACGATCACTCGATTGAGCGCACACGAATTCATTCCGGCGTCGCCCGCGTCGCCCGCGTCGCCCGCGGGGGTGTCCGTCGCGACGACGTCCGACGGCGCGCTTCCGTCGTGCGAAGCGTCGGGCAGCGACGAGGCTTCCATGGTGGCGTCGGGCAACGACGAGGCGTCGGGTTGCGCGCTGCTGTCAGCGCCCGCGTCGGCGGGCGGGGCAGGGGGTGAGCAGGCGGCGACCAACGAGGCCGCGGCCAACGTGCAGAACACTGAACGGCAATTCATCGAACGAGTGGCTCTCCTTCGCGCGCACCCCGCGCGCGTGGGCATCCTCCGTTCGAAGCGTCTCGGACGAGCGCGACGACCACCGGCCGTGTGCACGCTGTCTGAAATCACTCGCATCGACGATCGATCGACGCCCCCGTCGAGACCGCTGCGCGGGTGAGAACACCACGCGAAGCGACGACGAGCGCGCAGAACGAGTTCGACACCGACGCCGTCGCCCGCCGCGACGCTTCAACGGTGATGGACGACAGCCGGTCTCCTGGCTTCCGGATCGATCTACCCGCCGCGCCTTCCCAGGGTTGCGCGCTCATCGAGAGCGCAGCCCCAGTGGTATCGCGACGTTCGTCCCCGGTTACAGTGGCGGGGGCCGCGCCGGTGTTGCACCGGCTTCCCGAACGCTCGTCGTCGTGATGTGTGGCTTTGCGTTGTGGACGATCGTCACGGACACCAGCGTGTCCGCTCGGATCGAGCGAATCTGTCGCACGCGCCCACGGTCTCGTCAATCGAAGCGCAGCGCCGCCGTGATACCGCGCCCGCGACGGGCATCGAAGATGCCCAAGCGGATCGGCTCTTTCAACGAGCCGTTGAAATCAAGTCAAACCACTGCCGCGCAGTGGGAAAACTACGATGCCCGTCGCGGTCGTGGTTTAGAACCGCAGCGCAAACCCGTTGAGCGTCGGGCTGAACTGCGGCGCGAGCCTCGCGCGGCGCGGCGGCGGCGAGGAGAAGCGGTCCGCGGGCGCGGTGGCGATGAGGATCGCGCCGGTCGTGATGCCGATCACGCCGAGACCCAATAGACCGCCGCCGAGGCCTGCTTGCAGCGTGGCGTCGTCCCGCGACACGACGAGGTCGTCGTTGAGCTCACCGACCTGTAGCAGGGTCATCACTGGGGGGATGCCGGTACCGTCGAGCAGTTCGTTGACGCAGTTGATCGTCTGCATCGGCATGAGGAGCTGTCGGCACCCTTCGATGCTATCTTGCGCTTCTGCGGTTTCGTTCAAGTCTCTGATCGAGAGTGCCGTCCACGCGACTCCGCCGATCGTTGCAGCCACGCCGATACCCCCCAAAACGAAGCCGATTCGGCGCTGCGCGATGCCTCGCTCTTGCGCCTCGCGAACTGCTGGCGTCGGCACCAGGCGAACGTCCACTCGCGTCGCTCTCCCTGCGTCGAGCTGTACGATCTGCTCTGCGCGAACGTAGTCGCGACCGGTCACGCGCAGCGTATGTCGTCCAGGCGGAACGCTGTCACTTCCGCCACAGTCCACTCGCTGATCGTCGATGAAGCAGCTCACGTCGGAATACTCTCGTTCGAGTACGAGCCGCGCCGCGAGCTCTGTCGGCATCGGGTTGAGCCAGCCAAGATTCGCGTCGACGACGCCCGCGCTGCCTTGCGCTGCGATCGACGCGGAGAACGGCGCATAGCCCGGCCGCGACACTTCGACGCGCCGCTCGCCCTCGGGCACGGTCTGCGCTGACAGCGGCGTGAAGCCCACCGAACGTCCGTCGATCTTCACCTCAGCGCCCTCGACGTTGGACCGAATCGTGAGCGTCGCCACCGCTGCTTCGAGCGCTGTGTCGATGCGCACATCCGAGTTCGCCGCGACGTCGTGCTCGCTCTCTCGCTGCCGAAATCCGCTCGCCGTGATCGTCACGCGGTAGCGTCCGATCGGCAGTCGAATCGCGGCGCTCGCCGCCGCTCCCTCGCGCACGATCGCCGCGCTGTTGCCCGCGAGCGACTGCAGCTGCACTCGCAGCCCCGGGTGCGGAAGCGCCACGGTGATCGTGCCCGAACGCTCGCGGATGCGCATCTGAAGCGCGTCGATCTGCGCGCGTCGCGCTTGCACCACCGGCGCAGGCGCCGACCGCTGGTACTCGTTGAGCGCGTCCTGGCCCTCGGCGAAGTGGTTGAGCTCGATCTCCATCGCCGCCACGTTGAACAGGATCAACGCGTTGCGAGACACGTCGTACGCGCGCCGAAACTCGACGAGCGCGGCGCTGTAGTTGTTCTCTCCTGCCAGCGAAATTCCACGGCGAAATCGCTCGTCGGCCTCGCCCGTCAGGCCCGTGCCTTGCTCTTGGCCGCGCGGCCTACGCTGCGCCGCCGCCTCGGTCCCCGCGAGCACGAGCGCCACGCTCAGAATCGTCCTGCGAATCATCGCTCGAACGATCACCCCAACGCCGCCCCGATTGCAACGCCCAGCTCAGTGCGGCCTGAGAAAATTGAGGTCGAGCCGCACTCCGGTGCGCCCGAGCTGCAGCCCGCCGGAGCCCGAGCGCGCGCGCCCCGTGGTGCGAGCTCCGTTGGCGCCTCGCGCCGCGGTCGTCGCGCCAGCGTCGGCGCCCTCCGCGGCTGCCGCTGGCGGCGGCGTCACTTCGAGCACTCGCTCGATGCTCTGGTCCGAGTCGAGCCGCACGCGCTCGGTGCGCGTCGCGTGTCCCGCGGCGGCGAAGCGAAGCTCGACCTCGGTGCCTGGAGCGGCCTCGAACGTCGCAGCGCCGCGCCCGAGCTCGCGTCCGTCTGCCTGAATCGTCGCTGTCGCGGGAGCGACCCGAATCCGCAGCATTCGTCGCGCGACCGTGGGCGTCTGGGTCGGGGTTGAGGTCGGGGTTGACGTCGTGCCTGTCGAACCTGTCGCGGCTCCCGTCGACGCCGCGTTGGCCGCCCCGCGCTGCGAGAGCGCATACCCTCCGCCGCCGAGCAGCGCGAGCGCGACGAGCGCTCCGCCGATGAGCGGCGCGTTCGATTTCTTCGCGGGCGGCGACGAAGCGAGCTGCGAGGGGCGCTCGACGCCTGCCACCGAGTCCGCAGGAATCGCAGCCTTCGCGCCGCTCGCGGACATGTCTCCCGTCACGCTGGGAATCGTCGCCTTGCCGCGCTCGACCGCCGCGCTGGCCGACGGCAGCGCCTTGGACGTGCTCGCGTCGCGATTGGGAGAAATCGCAGGTGGGTCTGCGACCACGGCTGCGCTGCCGGTGATCGATGGCCGCTCGATGTGGCCGCCGACCGAGGCGACGAGCGCGTCGCGAAGGTCGGTCATCGAGGGGTAGCGGCCCTCGGGTTCGCGCGCGAGCGCCTTCATCACCACCGCGGAGAAGGTCGCGTCGATGCCTGGGCACGCGTCGATCAGCGACAGCGGCTCCTTGGTGACCTTGTTGATGATCAGCGCGTTGTACGACTCTCCGTCGTGCGGAAACTTCGCGCTCACGGCCTCGAAGAGCATCGCCGCGAACGCGTACTGATCCGCCGCTGGCGTCACGTCCTTCGCGCCCATCGCTTGCTCGGGCGGCATGTAGAAGGGCGTGCCCATCGCGACCGAGGTCTTCGTCAGCCGCAGCTCGCCTTCGGTGGTTCGCTTGGCGATGCCGAAGTCGACGAGCTTCGGGACGAACTCGCCCTCGTTGTCGCCCTTCGCGATGAACACGTTGTCGGGCTTGACGTCGCGGTGAATGATCCCCGCCTGGTGCGCCCGCGCGAGCGCTCGCGCGATGGGCTCGAGCAGCGAGACCGCGCGCTCGGGCGAGATCTTCTGCTCGCGCTGAAGGATGTCCGCGAAGGCCTCGCCTTCGAGAAACTCCATCACCAAGAAGGGCGCCGCCTCGTGCGTGCCGAAGTCCAAGCTCTCGACCACGTGGCGGTGCTTGAACGCGCTCGCTGCGCGCGCCTCTTGGATGAAGCGCGCGGTCATGTTCTCGTCGTCGGCGATCTCTTTGTGCAGGATCTTCAGCGCGACGCGCTTGTCGAGGACCGTGTCTCGCGCGGCGTACACCGCGCCCATCCCGCCGGCGCCGAGCAAGCGCTCGACGCGATAGCGGTCTTTGATCATCGTCCCGTTGCTCAGCGCGGCTTCACCGTTGTCGCTCATCGCGTCGTGCTCTCTGCTCCAACGGTGAACGTAGCATCGAACTGCGCCTCGCTGCGCGGCGGGTCAGGGTGAGACATCGACGTCGCGTGGCGCTCAACAGAGTCGCAACAATGGTTCGCGCGGCTCAGCGCGCGTCGAAGCAGAGCTCGACTCGGTTGACGATGAGCGTGCTCGACGGTCCGCCGGGGCTGACGCGCAGCAGGACCCCAGCGTTTCCGGGGCGAAACGCGGTCGTCGCGTTGCCGCGGTACCACTGGTACGGCGCTGAGTTGGCCACGGTCCCAGGGGGAACGCTGCCCGCCCCCTCGAAGGTCATCCACGAGTACGAGCCAGGAGATCCCGTGTTGAAGCTGCGTCCGTACAGCGCGATCGTGACGTTCGAAATCGCGCCGAGGCCCGCGGTGCTCAGCTCGATGTCGATGAAGTTGGTGCTCCCGAGCTCGAGCCCGCCTTCGCCCAAGAACGTGTCGGTGAAGGTCGGTGTGTACGAGCCGATGGAGCCACGGCTGTACGCGCCCGCGCGCCACCGTGACGTGTCCGGCAGCGAGTTGGCCTCGTACACGACGGACGCGCGCGACGTCGGGGCGGATCCTGTCCAGCGAATGCGCGCGACGTGCGTCCCCGTCGCGCCCGACAAGCACCGCGCGCTGCTCACGCCGCTGTCGACGCGTACGCCGCTGTCGATGCGCACACCGCTGTCGACGATCACGCCAGTGTCCACGCGGACGCCGCTGTCGACGATCACGCCGGTGTCCACGGTGACACCCGAGTCGATGGTGACGCCCGAGTCGAACGCGACGCCCGAGTCGAACGCGACGCCCGAGTCGAACGCCACGCCTGTGTCCGCGAGGGTCGCGCTGTCCATCGCGACGCCGGTGTCGACGGCGGCTCCTGTGTCCACCAGCGCGCCGCTGTCTTCGGTCGCGCTGCTCGCGTCGGTCACGACGTCGCGCGCCGACGCTTCCACTGCGGAGTCGCGTCGGGGAGCGTCCTCGGAGCAAGCGGCGAGGGCGAGCGAGAGCAGCGTGATCGAAGCGATGCGCATGATGCTCGCGACGATAGCAAGCGCTCGAACACTGCGGCAGTTCTCGGCGGCTCCACGGGCTTTCGTGCGCGTGGGCGCCGCGTCGCATCGCAAGGCGCGCGAAGTGAGTGACAACGCCCAGCGCGTCCCGCGGAGCAGCGTGAGACGCGATGGACCCAGCGGCGGAGCGGGCAACGTCGCCTGATCGCTCCCACGCGGCGGAGCGGGCAACGTCGCCCGGGTGACCGGTGCCGACCGCCCCTCCTTTTTCGAAAACGGTCGAAGAAGGAGGGGCGCCGCACGCGCAGTCGAGAAACGCAGCGAGTCAATCTACTCACTTCGTAACCGTGTATTCAGCGGGGTCACGGTCACCGGGTCCCGGGCGACGAGCGCGCGCTGAGCGCCGTGCGCGACGCGCGGGAGGAACACCCGTTGGACGCACGGCCGCCACGCGGCGGCCCATGCGACGCGCGGGAGGAACACCCGGTGGACGCACGGCCAGAGGACAAGCCTCCGGCCTTTGCGCGACGCAGCGTCGCGGAGCGGCCAGAGCGTTCGCCTGGCCTACGAGTGGTGCGCGGCTGGACGCGCCATCGCGCTCGCAAAGCGCGTCGATCGATCCGCGCTGGGCTGGTGGTTCATTCGTCGCACCATCGCTCCGCTCGCCTCGACGCCAGTCATGGTGGTCGACAATGCGTCACCGGTTAGGCCAGGCGAACGCTCTGGCCGCTCCGCGACGCTGCGTCGCGCAAAGGCCGGAGGCTTGTCCTCTGGCCGTGCGTCCACCGGGGGGTCCTCCCGCGCGTCGCGCGGCTTGTCCTCTGGCCGTGCGTCCACCGGGGGTTCCTGCCGCCCGTCGCATGGGCCGCCGCGCGGCCGCCGTGCGTTCAACGGGTGTTCCCCCCGCGACCCTTACGCGTCCGCTTCTTCGTCTTCGTGCACGTCGAGGTGCTTGCGCTTCTTCGGCGGCCCCACCCACGCCACCAGCGCCGGCAGCACCAACAGCGTGAGCGCGGTCGCCGTCACGAGTCCACCGATGACCGTCGTCGCGAGGGGCCGCTGCACCTCCGCTCCTTCGCCCGTCGCCAACGCCATCGGGACGAATCCGATCGAGGCCACGAGCGCGGTCATCAACACGGGCCGCAGCCGTCGCAGCGCGCCTTGGATCGCCGCGTCTTTGGGCGCCATTCCCTTCGCTTCGAGCTGACGGATTTGCATCACCAGCACGAGGCCGTTGAGCACGGCGATGCCGAAGAGCGCGATCACGCCGACCATCACCGAGATGCTCCAGGGGATCTTTCTCGACGAGAGCGCGAACACCGCGCCGGTCACCGCGAGCGGAACATTCGCGAAGATCAACCACGCCGAGCGCCACTCGCCGAACGTCGAGTAGAGCAGCAACACGATCAGCGCCAGCGTCGCCGGGATCACCACGGACAAGCGCGTCTTGGCCCGCACGAGGTTCTCGTACTGCCCGCCCCACTCGAGCCTGTAGCCCGTCGGCCTGGGGACCTCGCGAAGCACCGTCGCCTGCGCTTCTTCGACGAAGCTCGCGAGGTCTCGTCCGCGCACGTTGGCTTGGATCACCAGCCGTCGTCGCGCGCCCTCTCGGTTGATCACCACGGGCTCGCTCACGCGCTCGACCCGCGCGAGCTCGGCCAGCGTGACCAGCGCGCCAGACCCGAGCCGCACCGGGATTCGCTCGATCTCGGCGGGCGACATCGCGTCCGCCCCTGCCATGCGAACGCGCAGCGGAAACCGTCGCTCTCCGTCGAACACCTCGCCCACGGTGATCCCGCCGATCGCCTCGAGCGCGTCGAGCACTTCGTCCGTCGTGGCGTTGTGTCGCGCGAGCGCGTCGCGGTCGACCCGCGCGCGAAGGGCGGGCATGCCCTCGACGCGGTCCATGCGAATGTCCGCCGCGCCGCGCACGTGCGAGAGCGCCCGCGACACGCGCTGCCCGATGCGCGAGAGCGTCGCGAAATCATCGCCGTACACGCGCACGGCGAAGTCCGCGCGCACGCCGCTCACGAGCTCGTTGGTGCGCATCTCGATCGGCTGCGAAAACGAGATGATCACCCCGGGGATCGCCGCGTCGAGCGCAGCTTGCATGCGCCGAACGAGCTCTGCGGGGTCTCGAGGCGCCGGCCATCGCTCGCGCGGCCAGAGCGCGACATGAACGTCCGACTGCTCGGGCCCCATGGGATCCGTCGCGACTTCGGGCCTGCCCGTCTTCGCGATCACCGTTTGAACCTCAGGAAATCTCTTGATGATTCGCTCGATCTCGCCTGCCTGACGCACCGCCTCGGCGAGCGACGTCGAGGGCGGACGTTGCACTTCGAGCACCAGCGCTCCCTCGTCGAGCCGCGGGACGAACTCCGTCCCCATTCTGCTTCCGATCGCGATGCCCAACGCCAACACCACGAGCGCTCCCGCGAGCGCGATCACAGGCCGCGCCACCAGTCGCTCGAGCGCCGGCTTGTACAACCGCTGCACCCACACGAGGATGGGCGAGGGCACGTCCACGACTTTCGCCGGCAACACCCACGCAGCCAGCGCCGGAACGAGCGTGAGCGACAGCACAAACGCCGTCGCCAACGCGAAGAGCACCGTCAGCGCCATCGGCCGAAACATCCGCCCCGCCACCGCTTCGAGCGCCAGGATCGGCACGTACACCAGCGCGATCACCAGCTCGCCAAACGCCGTCGCCGAGCGCACCTCTTGCGACGCCTCGAGCACCACCTGGTCCTGCTCTTCTTGCGTCAACGGTCGTCCTAGCGCCTCGCTCTTGTGCGCCAGGTGGTGCACCGCGTTCTCGACCAGGATGATCGCGCCGTCGACCACGAGCCCGAAATCGATCGCGCCGAGCGACATGAGGTTTCCGCTCAAGCCCATCGCGCGCATCCCGAGCATCGCGCCCGCCATCGAGAGCGGGATCATCGCCGCGCCCACGAAGCCGATCCGCGCCGAGCGCAGCAGCAAGAGCAAGATCGCGACGACGAGCACGCCGCCTTCGAGCAGGGATTTTCCGACGGTCGTGAGCGTCTTGTTCACGAGCTCGGTGCGGTCGTAGAACGGGTCGATCCGCACGCCGCTTGGCAGCGTAGCGTTGATCTTCTGCACCTCCGCCGCGACCGACTGCGCAACGGTGCGCGCGTTCTCTCCGGCGAGCATCATTACGATGCCCACCACGATCTCCCCGCGCCCGTCGCGCGACGCCGCGCCCCATCGAAGCATCGGCGTCTCGCGCGCGAGCCCCACGTGCTCGACCAGAATCGTCCCTTCGCGGCTCGCGCGGATGGGCGTTCGACGCAGGTCCTCGACGGACGTCACCAGCCCCTCGGCCCGCACGAGAACGCCCTCGGGCCCGCGCTGAATCACGCCACCGCCCGCGATGCGATGGGCCCGCTCGAGCGCGCTCGTCACGTCCGTCACCGAGACGCCGAGCGACACCATCCGCCGCGGATCCAGCGAGACCTCGAACGTTCGCAGCTCGCCGCCGAACGCGCTCACCTCCACCACGCCCGCGACCTGACGAAGCCTCGGCGAGACCTCCCAGTCGAGCAGCGTGCGCAGCTCTCGTACGCTCCGCCCTTCGCCGCGCAGCTCGAACTGAAAGATCTCTCCGAGCCCCGTGCTCTGCGGGCCCACTTCGGGGACGCCGTACCGCGGATCGATGCTCTCTCTCTCTCGCGCGATGCGCTCGAGCACCCGCGCCCGTGCGTTGTCCAAGAGCACGTCGTCGTCGAAGACGATCGTCACGACAGACACGCCTGCGCGCGAGAGCGACCGCAGCTGCGACATCCCTTGGATGCCCGTCATCACGCGCTCGATCGGCGCCGTCACCAACCGCTCGACGTCCGTCGCGCCGAGCGAAGGGCAGCTCGTCAGGACCTGCACTTGCGTGTTGGTCAGGTCCGGCGTCGCGTCGATCGGGAGCTTCGAGAACGCGAAGAGCCCCGCCGCCAACAGCGCCAGAGAGAGCAGCACCACGAGCCCCTTGCGCTCGATGCTGAAGGCCAAAATGCGAGAGAGCACTTCAGTCCTCCTCGCTGTTGGCCGCGCGGTCGAGCTCGGCCGAGAGCAAGAACGCCCCCCGCGTCACCACCACGTCTCCCGAGCGAATCCCCTCGCCGATCGCCACGCGATCGCCGCCGCCTGCGCGCACGGTCACGGGCCGAAACTCGAACGCCCGCGGCCCCGTTCGAACGAACACCCCCCGCGTCCCGTCGTGCTCGACCACGGACACGTCGTCTACCCACAGCGCCGATTCGCCCTCGGTCTCGATCCACGCCGTCGCGCTCATCCCGTCGCGCAGCGCACGGTCTGTGTTGTTCAGCGACGCCCTCGCCGTGGCAGTGCGCGTCTCGGGGTCGAGCACGTCGCTCAGCGACTCGACGACGCCCGCCAGCGCGCGCTCGTCTCCCTGCGCGCTGCCTTCGATCTGCACGCGCACCGCCGCGCCGAGCCGCACCTTCGACAGGTCCGATTGAAACACCCGCGCGACCACCCACACCCGCGACGCGTCTCCGATCACCGCGACGGTCTCGGTCCCCTGCAGCACTTGCCCGATCGAGACCGGCAGCGACGAGAGCCGACCGGCGATCGGTGATCGCACGATGGCTCGCACGTTTCCGTGGCTCGACTGCGCGCGCAGCCGTTGGATCTCTCGCTCGCCCAAGCCCAAGAAGTGCAGGTGCTCTTCGCTCTCGTGCAGCGTCGCCGCGGCGACACGCTCGTCCGCCTCCGCGCGCCGAAGGTCCGCCGCAGCCCCGACGCCGTCGGTCACCAACGCCCTCGCGCGCGTCAGCGCGTCGCGCGCTTGACGCATCCGCGCTTGCGCGATGAAGAACTCCGACGAGACCTGGTGCAGCTCGACCGTGTCGATCTCGACCAACGGTGTCCCTCGCTCGACGGTGTCACCCACCCGCGCGCGCAGCGAGTAGACCCGCCCCGCGACCCGCGCGCCGACCCGCGCCACTTGCGACGGCTCGGCCTCGATCACCGCTGGCAGCGAGAGCCTCGGCCCCCGCGTGCTCAGCACGACGGGCGCGCTCTCGATGCGCCCCGCCGCGAGCGCGCTCTCGCTGAGCGCGACGCGGTGCGATGGGCCCGCGTCGCGCGACGGAGCCGCCGTTGGAGGCGCGCTCGGCTTGCACGCAGCGACGGCCACGAGCACCGACAGCCACAAGACCCACGCGCGCCTCATCGAACCACCCCCGCGGCGCGATCGACCGCCAGCCGCGCGAGCGCGCGCGACTCTCTCCACTCGGTCTGTCCTCGGCGCGCGGCGTAGGCCTCGCGCATGGCGGTGATGTTCACGGTCGCGTCTCTCTCTCCGAGCTCGAACGATCGCGCTGCGAAGCGCGTCACGATTTCACCTTGGCGCACCGCCTCGGCGTGCGCCGACTGCGCTTGCTCGACGGCGATCGCGCGCGCATACGCCTCGCGCAGGGCGATCTCTGCGCTGGTCAACACCGATCGCCGCTCGGCCTCTGCCAGCGGAACCTGCGCCCTCGCGACCGCCATCCCGGTCTCGCCCCGCTGAAACAGCGGCAGCCCCACGTCGATGGCCGCGCGGAGGTAGTACTCGTTCTCCCTGCCGCCCGCGAGCGAGACGCGCGGCGCGGGCCACACCGAGCGCCGCAGCCCGTCGAGCTCGCGACGCGAGACCTCTGCCCGCGCCGAGGTCACGGCGACGATCGGGTGCCGCGCGAGCCCCGCGATCAACGCGTCGAGCGGCGCGAGCTCGCCCACGTCCAACGCAGCGACGATGGTCACTTCGACCGTGGGCGCGACGCCGAGCCTCGCCGCCAGCGCCGACTGCAACGCCAGCGCGTCCGCGCGCTCTGCGCTCTGCGCGGCGCTCACTTGCGAGAGGGCCATCTGCGCGAACGCTGCCTCTGCGCCGCCCGCGACCCCGTGCGACGCGCGAACCGTGGCGATGCGCACGGACTGCTCGAAGATCGCGCGCTGCTCCGTCGATCGCTCGAAGCGCGCCCACGCGCCGCCCGCCCGCACCCACACCGCGAGCGCGTCGAACACCACGCTGTTGGCGATCGAGTCCGCTTCGGCTTCGGCGAGCACCACCTGCGCGTCGACGACCCTGGGCCGCCACTGCGCGACGCCCGCCACTTCGATGGGAACGCTGATCCCCACGATCAAGTCCGGCACCCACTCGCCGCTGTTGAGCAGCCTCGGGCCGCCCGCGAACGAGAGCGTGGGGTTGTCGCGGGCCCACGCGGAGGTTCCTGCGTGCGCGGCGCGGATCGCGTCGATGCGAGCGCGGGCGAGGGTGAGCTCGGGCGCGTTGCGCCGGGCGCGCTCGATGACCGTCGCGCGATCGAGCCGCAGCGTGCCCTGCGCGCGCGCGTCCGGCGCGAGCGCGAGGACCAGCGCGGCGCCGAGCGCCGAGGACAAAAGCCGATGTGTCATCGGTTTTTCTTTCGTGCCACTGTTTGTACGGAGGTTCATGGGCGCGTGGCTCACGCTCGGGCGAGGGCGGCGAGCATCGTCTCGGCGACGGTGTGCACGCGATGAGCGAACAAGATGCTCGCGGCGGTGGCGACGGTGATCGCCGCCACTGCGGTGACCGCGAGCAGCGGCTGCGCGACCCATGCGGGCGTGCAGAGCGCGGCGATGCGCGCAGGAAGCGTCTTCGGCGCGGCCGCGCGGCGATCGTGCTCGGCGCTGACTGTCGCTGCTTGAACGAGCGCGCGGGCCACGACGAGCGGGTCGCGAACGTGCTCGGTGGCGCTCTCGTCGCAGCGCTGTTCGATGGCGAGGTCGAGCGCGTCGAGCAGCTCGCGTCCGGTGGCGTCGAAGTGCGCTGAAGCCAACACGCGCGCGGCGAGCTTGCGCCAGAGGTCGTTGTGCGACTGGTGTGCGCGCTCGTGGGCGACGAGCGCCTCGAGCTCGTGCGCGCTGAGCGCTCCGTGCAGCGCGTCGCCGACGAAGAGCTCTTGCTTGGGAAACCCCACGACGGCCGCCAAGGTCCCGGGCACCGTCCACCCTTCGTGCGCCTCGCTCTTCGCTCCGAGCGCGCGCAGCCGACGGGCCGCGCGGCGCGAGGCCATCACGCCCAGCGTCGCGCGCCACAGCGCGTGCAGCGGTCGCAGCGACAGCAGCGCGGCGAGCACCAGCGTCGCTCGGCCCACGGGCGCCCCGTCCCTCGCGCACACCCCGACGCCCGGAACACAGTCGTCCACCGCCCCGAACCACCCCGGCACCACGCAGTGCCCGAGCGTCACCAGCACCAGCCCCGCGCCGACGGCCCACGGAAACGCCAGCATCCCGACGATCCACCGCGCCCGCTCTCTCGGCGCCATCGCCCGCGTGTGCGCGAGCAGCGCGCGCTGCGCCATCGCGACGACCGGCGCCGCCGCGAGGGCGCCCATCGCCGCGAGCACGTACGAGCCTGCGATCAAGCTCACGAGCTCCTCCCGCCCTTGCTCGGCCTGCGCTCTTCTTGCGCCCGCTCGACGATGCGCGCGAGCTCATCGAGCGCGTTTTTGTCCGAGCGCGCCACCAGGTCCACAAACGCCGCCAGCACCCCGTTGCTGTCCGCTTGCTTCAGGTCCCCAGCGGCCTCGGCCATCGCGCGCGCCCGAAACTCGCTGCGCGTCAGCACCGTCGCGTACCGATACGCGTGGCTCACCTTCTCGCGCATGAGCAGCCGCTTGCGATAGAGCCGCTCGAGCGTGCTCTGAATCGTGCTCAGCGTGATCTCGCGCCGAGCGCCGAGCGCCTTGTGCACGTCCTTCGCTTCGCTCGTCCCGTGCTCCCACAAGAAGTCCAGAACGGCGCTCTCGAGCTCGCCCAACGCCGGGATGTCCATCGCGAGAGCGACCCTAGTCCCCCGAACACCGATCGGCAATCGGTATTCATTCTCCCGCATAGATTACCGCTGATTCTGAGAGAGACTCTCAGTCTTTGCGGTACATGGTGACGACGCAGGCGCCGCCGAGGCCGAGGTTGTGCTGCAGCGCGATGCGGGCGTTGGCGACCTGGCGCTTGTCCGCCGTTCCGCGAAGCTGCCAGACGAGCTCGGTGCACTGCGCGAGGCCCGTCGCGCCGAGCGGGTGACCCTTCGAGAGCAGGCCGCCCGAGGGGTTGGTGACGACCTTGCCGCCGTAGGTGTTGTCGCCGTCCCAGATGAACTTCTCGGCTTCGCCCTCACCGCACAGCCCGAGCGCCTCGTACGTGAGCACCTCGTTGGCCGTGAAGCAGTCGTGCAGCTCCACCACGTCCACGTCCTTCGGCGCGACGCCGGACTTCTCGTACACCTGCCGCGCAGCCGCCGCGGCCATGTCGAAGCCCACCATCTTGATCATCGAGTCGGCGAAGCTCGACTGGTAGTCGGTCGTCATCGACTGCGCCGCGATGTACACGGGGCTCGAGATTCCCTTCTTCTTCGCGTACTCGTCGCTGCACAGCACCGCCGCGGCGGCGCCGCACGTCGGAGGGCAGCACTGGTAGCGCGTCAGCGGGTCGAAGACCTCTTCGCTCGCCATGATCTCTTCGACCGAGAGGCGGTTGTTGAAGAGCGCAAACGGGTTGTTCGCCGCGTGCGCGCGCGCCTTCTCGCTGACCTTCGCGAAGGTCTCTCTGCGGGTGTTGTAGCGCCAGCGGTACTCGCGCCCGGCGCCGCCGAACATCTGCGCCGCGAAGGGCGCGGAGTTCACGCCCTGCGCGCGGTTCATCGTGTCCACGTGCTGATCGAGCGGGTTCGCGCGGTCCGTGTACTTCAGCGAGAGCGCGCCCTTCTCCATCTTCTCGAAGCCGATCACGAGCACGCACTCGGCCATGCCCCCTTCGATCGCCTGCCGCGCGAGGTACAGCGCCGTCGAGCCCGTCGAGCAGTTGTTGTTCACGTTGAACACCGGAATGCCCGTCAACCCGACCTCGTACACCGCGCGCTGCCCGCACGTGCTGTCGCCGAACACGTAGCCCGTGTACGCCTGCTCGATGTCCTTGTAGTCCACCGCCGCGTCCGCCAGCGCCAGCTTCGCCGCGTCCGACGCCATCTCGTGATAGTCCGGGCTCGCGCCAGGCTTGGCGAACTTGGTCATCCCGACGCCGATCACATTCACTCTTCGTCCCATGGGTGCGATCTCCAGTCTCGAGTTTGAATTCGTGTGTCGGTCGCTCAGAGCAACCCAGCGAACAGCTGCAGCTTGTGGACGGGCCCGACCTCTCCGTCGACCCGGAGCTGCCCGTGTTGGTACAGACCGCGGGCGTCGCCGCTCTTCGCGAGGGCGGCGAGCGCGTCTTCGCTGAGCGAGAGCGTGGTCTTCGCCGCGCCGTCGCCCTTGTGCACGCCCTTGTCGTCGACGACGAACGAGAGCTTCTCTCCGTCAGTCACCTTGAAGAGCACCGGCGCGCCGAGCGACGCGCCCAGCGACGGATCGCTCGCGAGCTTCGCGCCGAGCGCCTCGAGCACCCTCGCGCTCACCGACGGGCCCTTTGGCGCCGCCTCGGCCACGACCCCGCCGCGCACGCGCGCGATCGCGGCCTTCGCCGCCTCGGGGTCGATCTTCTTCAAGAAGTTGAGCTTCTGCGAGGCCATCAAATCGCCGGCGATCTTCAGCTTCTGCGAGGTGAAGAGCTGCATCGGGTCCGCTTTGCCCGAGGCCATCGCGAGCCAGTCGTCGTTGCTCATCGTGAGCGTGCAGTCCGCGTCGCTCGCGACGCCCACCGAGGCGCCGCCGGGAGCAGTCTTCAGGTCCATCACGAAGCTCGCGTCCGGCCCCGTCAGCGTGAACAAGAACTTCTTGCCCACCTTCGTGACGAGCTCGGGGTGCTGCGCGATGTAGTCGTGGATGCCGATGAACACGTCGGCCGCCGCAGAGACCGGCCACGACGATCCGCCCGTGGTCTGTCCGCTCGGCGCGCTCGGCGCGGCGGTCGCGCCCAGGTACTTCTGCACCTTGGCCGGGTCGATCTTCTTCAAGAAGTTGAGCTTCTGCGAGGCCATCAGATCGCCAGAGATCTTCAGCTTCTTGCTGGTGTAGAGCTGCATCGGGTCGGCCTTGCCCGAGGCCATCGCGACCCAGTCGTCATCACTCAGCTCGAGCGTGCAGTCCGCGGCGCCCTTCGCTCCTGCGAAGCACTGGCCTGCGCTCTTCAGGTCCATGGTCCACACCGACTCGGGGCCGCTGAGCTTGAAGAGAAACACCTTGCCGATCTTCTTGGCGACGTCGGGGTTCTCGGCGAGGTGGTCGTTGATGCCGGCGAAGATCGCCTCGGTGGGTCGCATGGGACCGCTCGCTTGCGCAGCGGCAGCGGGGGCAGCTTCGCTCTTCGCGGGCGCGGCCTGCTCGTCCTTGGGGACCTCTTTGTGAAACTCCGCCACGGCGTTGGTCAGCACGACCTTGTCGCGCTCTTTGACCTTCACGCGAAACACCGCGGAGCCATCGGCGTTCTTCCACACCTCGGTGACCAGTGTTTCGCCTGGGATCACAGGGTCCGCGAAGCGAACGCGGATCGTGCTGAGCAGCCGCGGGTCGTTGTTGGCCACGGCCTTCACGACGTGTCGCGCGGCGAAGCCGAAGGTGCACAGCCCGTGGAGGATCGGCTGCTTGAAGCCGAAGTTCTGCGCGAACTCCGGGTCGGCGTGCAGCGGATTGACGTCACCCGAGAGCCGGTAGAGCAACGCTTGCCCCGGGTCGGTCTTTTCTTCGATCACGACGTCCGCCGCGCGCTCGGGGACGGCCACGTCGGTGTTGGGCCCGCGCTCTCCGCCCCAGCCGCCGGCGCCGCGCACGAAGGTGTTCACTTCGTTGATGGCGAGGAGCGTTCCTTTGCTGTCGAAGGTCTTCACTTCGGTGACGACGACCGCGCCCTTGCCCTTGTCCCAGATGTCTTTGATCCGCGCGCGGTGCTCGAGCTTCGCGTTGGGCGGCAGCGGGCGCAGGACCTTGGTGAACTGCTCGCCGTGCAGGATGCGGTCGAGGCCGTAGTTCATCCCGGGCGCCTGAAGGCCGTTCATCGCGGCCTTCATGATCTCGCCCACGGCGATGGCCGCGGTCATCGTCGGCAGCGGACGCAGCCCCTCGGACGCGCCTTCGTACACCAGCGGCAGGTCCTTGGTGTCCATCGGATCGCGGCCCGCGCCGACGCCCAACGCGTACAGCGACACGTCGCGCTGCGAGTACTCGCTGTGCACCGCGGGAAACTCGAAGCCGAGCGCCGCGTCCACGTCGATGAACTCGTTGCCGCCCTTGCTGGGCTTGTTCACGTTGTCGAGCACGCTCTCGAGCGAGTCTTGGATCGTGCTCGGATGCGCGCTCTTCGCGAAGTCCGTGATCTGCTTGAACGCGCCCTGCACTTGCTCGATCGACAAGGCCTTTCCCACAGGAAAGTTCTTTCCTGCGGTCCGCTCCCACCGCAGCTTGTTCATCACGCCGCCGCCCACTTCGAAGAGCCCGCCGGTCTCTTCGCAGCTCTCGTGGCACAGGTACGCCACCAGCGGCGAGACGTACTCGGGCTTGAGCGCGTCGAGCAGGTTCTTCGGCAGCACCGTCTCGGTCATGCGCGAGCCCGCGATCGGCGCCACTGTGTTGACCCGCACGTTCTTCTTCGCGCCCTCGATCGCCAGCGTGTTGGCGAAGCCCACCACGCCGAGCTTCGCCATCGAGTAGTTGGCCTGCCCGAAGTTGCCGTAGATCCCCGCGGCGCTCGCCGTCATGATCACGCGGCCGTAGCCCTGGTCGCGCATGAGGTTCCACGCGGCGTGCGTCACGCGAAACGCCCCGAGCACGTGGACGCGATAGATCAGCTCCCAGTCCTGCTCGGACATCTTTTGAAAGCTGGTGTCCCGAAGGATCCCGGCGTTGTTGATCACGATGTCCAGCCGACCGAAGGCGTCCACCGCGCTCTTCACGATCGACGTCCCGTCCTCGACTGAGTCGTAGTTGGCGACCGCGTCGCCGCCCGCCGCTTTGATCTCAGCGACGACCTTGTCCGCCGCCTCGCTGCTCTTTCCTCCGCCCGTGTGCGCGCCGCCGAGGTCGTTGACCACGACCTTGCACCCGCGGCTCGCGAGCAGAAGGGCGTGCGAACGCCCGAGGCCATTTCCCGCACCCGTGACGATCGCCACGCGACCGTCGAACCGAAGCTCGCTCATCACAGAACCTCGCAGACTGCTGTGGACTAAACCAATGCCGCGACGATCGTCGTAGTTCTCTCTGTCCGCGGTCTTGGTTCGAGTTGATTTCGACCGCGCTGATCCGCTTGGGCATCTTCGATGCCCGTCGCGGGCGCGGCATAGCTCGCGCGACACCACCGCGCGCGACCGGGAGTCTCCCGCCATGGTCCCTCGCGCGCAAGTGCACTGAATGGCGATTCAGAAATTCTGAATGGCCATTCAGTTTCTGCGCCGCGCGCGGTTCGCTCGCAAAATTGCTGCCAACGCGACGAGCAGCGTCAGCGCTCGCCCGCCGCTCGCGCCGCTCGCCGGCGCCCGACACGCACACGTGGGCGACCGCTCCGCGCCGCGATCGTCCACCATCGCTGCGTCCATTCGGTCCGCTGCGTCATCGCCGCGCGCGTCCATCGCCCCGTCGTTGCGCGCCGCGTCGAGCCCCGTCGCGTCGAAGCCCGCCGCGTCCGCGCTGTCTGCGACCACGTCTGCCTGCGCGTCGACCGCGCCGTCCACGGCGGCCTCTGCGCCGCTCGCGTCTGCCACGACGTCGAGCGTCCCGGCGTCGGCCGCCGGCGCCTCGCTGTCGCGCGCGTCTTCACCAGCGTCGCTCGCGCAAACGCTCGCGTCTGGTCGCGGCGCGCACGCGCCCGCGAAGCAACGACCGATCGCACATCCGCCGATCGAGCACGCGAGGCCGTCCGCGCGCTCGGCGCACACTCGCTCGCGACACTCGCTGCACTGCGTGTCGGGGCAGTCCGCGCTCGTGCTGCACACCGCGCCCACCGCGTAGAAGTCCAGCGCGCAGTCGTCGATGTCCAGCCCCGACGGCGAGCGCGAGATCACCGTGTCCTCCACGAGCCCCGGATACGCGCGGATCGCGGGGTAGCCGCCAGCGTTGTACGTGAGCACGTCCACGAGCGTCCGCTCGTCGTCGAAGAGCGCGAGCTCGTCGCCCGCGCGATCGAAGCGCACCGAGCCCGTTCCGCGCGCTGGCAGCGGCGTGGCGTCGGGCGTCATCGGGTCGCTGCCTTCGAGCTCGACGTCCGCGCCCACGCCGAAGGCCCTGCGATACGCAGCGCCATCGAGCGCGATCACCACGCGCCCGCCTGCGTCCACCGAGAGCCCCGCCGGAAGCTGCGCGAGCCCGTCACCGCCGCCAGGGATCGCCTCGTCTCCGATCGCGAATCGATCGAGCGACAGCCGTTCGTCGCTGCGGTTGACGAGCTCGACCCAAGGGCCTCCTCGCGCGGCGCTCGCCAAGAGCGCGACGCGTTGGATGTGCATCCCCTCTCGAATCGCTCCTGAGACGCCGAAGTGCATCGCAAACGCGTGGTTCACCACGGCGTCGCTCACCTCGTCGCGCGTCGCGCGCACGGCAGGCGATGGCCCTCCGTAGTCCGTGAGGGCGTCGATCACCGCCGAGGCCACGCCGTCGCTCGGCGCGACCGGCGTCACGCCGTCGGCCGCGCAGAAGAGCACCGGCGTCATGCGCAGCCCGCGCGGCCAGCCCGCGAGCCCCATCGCGCTCCACGGGACGAACAGCTCGAGCCCGTCCGCTCCAACCCCCGCGCCGAAGCGCGCGCGCTCGACGCCCGCGCCGTCGCGCACCACCCCGCCCGCGCTCGTCGCGATCAAGAACAGCTCTGCCCGCGCGTCGTCGCGCAGCCGAGTGTTGGGCTCACTTGAAAACGTGTGCGCTCCAACGCCCGCCGCCCGGTCGAGGTCGATCGCGATCTGCAGCTGCGCGCACGCAGAGGGCGCGGCGGCGAAGCGCACGAAGAAGCCCACGCCGTCGGGGTTGCCGTGAGCGCGCAGCTGCGTGACGTCGTCGGCGCCGCGGGCGTCTCCGACGCGATCGCGCCACACGAGCTCTGCGGGCTCGTCGCGGTCGCGCACGATGCGCGCGCTGTCGGCGGAAGCGGGCTCGCGCGTCACCCACTCGCTCGCGACGCCGTCCGGCACGATCGGGTGCGCGGTCACCGTGCACGGCGCGGCGACGGTGATCGCCGCTGCCAGCAGACTCAGCGCTCGTGTGGCCATTGCGCGCGAGAGCGTAGCGCACCCCGTGACGGCAGCGTCCCCGCAGCGCTTGCGCGCTGAGAGATCGCTCGTCCCCCCGTTCGTTGCCCCCGTTGCCGCTGCGCGCGGCGGCGTATCAGGCCGCGCGACGGGCGCGGCGGCGAGCCGCGGTCACGAGCGCGACGCCGCCGAGCAGCGCCATCGCGATCGCCGCGGTGTTCTCACCGCGCGAGGGCGCGGCTGGGACGCGGCAGCTGCACGCGCCGTCGCCGCTGAGCACTCCCGGAGGAACAGAGCCTCCGTCCATCGCTCCGCCGTCGACGTTGCCGCCGTCCGTCGAAGCGTCGCCAGCTTCTGCGCCCGCGTCCGGCAACGAGCGCGCGACGCAGCGGTTCATGGCCGTGTCGCACATCTGGTTGGCCGCGCACTCGCTGTCCATGCGGCAGCCGCAGGCGCGAGACTCCATGCCCATGTTGTCGGTCACGATGCAGGCGTTGCCCGTGGTGCTCATCGCGCAGCCGACGGACGAGCCCATGCGCGTGGTGCACAGGACGCACGCGCCCACTTCGGTGTTGCAGATCGGCGTGGCGCCGCTGCAGTTGCTGTCGGCCAACGCGCTCGGCATGGCCACGTCGGTGCGCGCCGCGCCCGCTTCACGCATGTCGCTGTCGGGCACGCAGTCGTTGTCGCTGTCGCGATCGAGGAAGTCCGCGCCGTCCATCACGGTGTCCGTGTTGGTGGGCGTCATGCCGTCCATGCCGCGCTCGGTCGCGTCGGGCACCGTGTCGCCGTCGCTGTCGAGGTCGCGGTACGAGGGGACTCCGTCGCCGTCGAGGTCGTCGCCCATCGAGGGATCGAGGCTGCGCTCGACCGTCGTGGGGATGCCGTCGCCGTCGTCGTCGGGGTCGAGGTAGTCCGGCGTTCCGTCGCCGTCGGTGTCGCGGTCGTTGCCGACGCAGCGAACCATGCCAGCGTCCGCAGCGGCGTCCGCCGAAGCATCGGCGGCGCCCGCGTCGCCTTCGCCCATCATCATGCCGCCGCATCCGCCGCGCTCGACGGAGTTGGGCACGCCGTCGCCGTCCGAGTCATCGGACGGATCGAGGAAGTCCGGGCGCATGTTCATGTTGCTGTCCCCAGCGCCTTCGACGCGGTCGAACAAGCCGTCGTTGTCGCTCTCGAGGTCGAGGTACGAGGGGATGCCGTCGCCGTCGAAGTCGTCGGCCATCGAGGTGTCGAGGCGCGCTTCGTCGGCGGTGGGGATGCCGTCACCGTCGTCGTCGGCGTCGAGCCAGTCGGGGATCATGTCCGCGGTGCCCGCGCCCATGGGCGGCGACGAGTCGCTGTTGCGGGGGATGGTGTACCCGCTGGTTCCGAGCTCGTCGGCGGTGTTGATGGTGTCGCCATCGTCGTCGACGTCGAGGAAGTCCGGACGCATGTCCATGTCCGAGTCGCGCGGCATCGTCGGGGTCATCCCCGCTTCGACCGCGTCGGGCACGCCGTCGCCGTCGCTGTCGCGATCGAGGTACGCGGGCACCATGTCCATGTCCGGTTCGGCCATGCCTTCGGCGGTCACTTCGGTGCGCGTCGGGATGCCGTCGCCGTCGTCGTCGGCGTCGAGGTAGTTGGGCAGCATGTCGGACATGCCTTCGCCCATCGGGACCATCGCGTCCGTGTTGAGCGGGCTCATGATGCCGCCCATGCCGAGCTCGTCGCGGGTGTTGACGCCGTCGCCGTCGTCGTCGGTGTCGAGCGCGTCGATGGTCATGTCACCGTCCGTGTCGAGCGGCGTGAACATCGGACCCGCGCCGTACTCGCGACCGTCAGGAACGCCGTCCATGTCCGAGTCAGCGTTCATCGGGTTGGTCATGTTGGCGACCTCGACGCGGTCCGGGATGCCGTCCATGTCCGAGTCGGGATCCGTGCACGAGCCCGTCATCGGGCTGCACACGGGGCGCGTCGCGGGGCAGTTGGCGTTGGTGCGGCACTCTTCGCAGCGCATGCGCGCGACGGAGCAGAACGGCGTCGGCGCGGCGCAGCCGGCCTCCATCTCGTCCGTGCTTCCGTTGCAGTTGTCGTCCTGGCCGTTGCAGACCTCTGCGGTCGGAGCGCCGGGCATCACGTTGCACGTGGACATTCCGATGCCCGAGCACACGCGCATGCCGGTGCGCTGGCAGGCGCCAACGCCGACGGTGCACGGGTCACCGAAGTCGTTGCAGAGCGGAACCTGGTAGGTGAGCGAGCACGTTCCGGTCGCGTTGCGCGGGTCGCGGAAGTTCGCGAGCACGACGTACGTGCGTCCCTGATCTGCCAGCGCGGGCGTCCACGTCGCCGTCACGGCGAAGGGCGAGGGGCGCGTGGTGCCCGAGACGGGCGCGAAGGTCATCCCGGGAGGAGCTCCGATCTGGGTGAACACGAGGTTCTCCATCGGCGCGGCCATGTTGCCAGTGGTCCCAGTGATCGTGCGGACGATGGCCATGCCGATCGGGGCAGGGATCGTCGCGCTGCCCGCGCAGGTCGGAGGCGCAGTGCCGATGATCTCGATGATCAGGTCGATCGGCGCCTTCGACACGACGCCGCCGTGCGTCGACTCGAGGATCAGGTGGAGCACGTAGCGCTGGTTCGCGACCGCGCGCGTGAGGTCCCACGAGACCTGGCAGCCGCCCGCGACGGCCATGACCGTGGGCAGCGCGCCGCCAGCGGGAATCGCAGGGATCGGATTCGGGAAACCTGCCTCAGCCGCGGTCGCAAAGCGACACGTGACCGGGTCGAGGTCGGGGTCGCTCGCCGGAAACACGTACGTGCGGGGGGCGCCCGCTTGCAGCGCGATCGTCGAGGTGGACGAGGTTGCAGGGCCTCCCGTGTTGCCCGCAGCGAGCGAGACGACGGCCTCGATCCGGTAGTTCAGGTCCGCTCCGTTAACCAATCCGGACACACGGCAGCAGCCCTGGAAGAACGCGGTGTACGTTCCGACGGCGGCGTAGGTGTAGTTGACCGTGAACTCGTAGACCTCGTAGGCCGCGCCGCCGACGTCCGTGCCGGTGCCGATCCGGGTCCCCAGCGTCGCTGGCAGATTGACTCCCGTTTGAGGGCTGAGCACGACGGACTCCGCGACACCAGCACGCCACGCGTGTTGGACGACGAAGCGCACCGTTCGCGGCGCGCCGACCGGGTCTGGGACGCTCCAGGCGATCGTGCCGAAGCGAAAGTGGCTCGCCTCTGCGACGGAGCCGAAGAGCAACACGACGAGCATCGTCGCGAGGCTCCAGAGGGCTGAAAGTGAAGTTCGTTTCATCAAGTCATTGGTCCTTCAAGGGAGTGCTGTTGGTGTGAACTCGCGAGGGATAACACCGACGCGCGTTCGGCGTCGGTCGGTGCAGCGCTGCGCGCAGAGTTGTTGGCTCGGTCGGCTGCTACAACTTGACCCTCGACGACGCTGACTGTTTCACACGTTGCACGGCATGGGCAGCGCTGAGTTCGCCGGCGCGCTGCGTCGTATGTGGCGTCACGTACGGCGCCAGTGGCAGCGGTGCTGACGTGAGCTCACTGCGCGACCGTCGATGGGCCGCTCGTCGCTGTCGCTGCTGTCGCTCGGCGCGGTCCGGTTGCTCAGCCGGCCCGTCGGTTCGTCTTCATCGCTCGTGCTCCTTCTGCTCGTCTCGCAACGAGAGCACGCCAAGCGTCCCCCGCTGAGACGACACGTGGGGCACCACCCGAGCGATCCCCCCGCAAGAGCCGCGATTTTCCTCGCAGAACGCGACTACGCGCTGATCCGTCGCGCGCGTCGACGCGCGCCCGCCACGCACGCCGCAGCCGCCACAGCCGCGAGCAGCGCGGCGTTGTTCGCGCGCATCGGCGCCGCAGGAGCACGGCACGCGCACGCCCCGTCACCGCTCACCACGCCAGGCGCCCCGCCCGCGTCGCCTGACGCGTCCATCGCCCCGCCCGCATCACGAGACGCGTCCGCGCTCGCGTCCATCGCTGCGCCGCCATCGCCGCTCGAGCCGTCGACGCCCGCGTCCGTCGCCACGCGCGCCTCGCACGCGCCCGTCGCGCGGTTGCTCACCGGCGTCGGGTCCATGCAGTTGCCGTCGGCCATCGCGCTCGGCATCGCCGGGTCCGTGCGCGCCGCGCCCGCTTCGCTCATCGCGCGGTCCGGGACGCAGTCGTTGTCGCTGTCCGTGTCGAGAAAGTCCGCACCGTCCATCGCGCCGTCCGTGTTGGCCGGCGTCGCGCCGTCCATCCCACGCTCGGTCGCGTCGGGCACCGTGTCCCCGTCGCTGTCGCGATCGAGGTACGCGGGGATCATGTCGCCGTCGCGGTCGGTCATGCCCTCGAGCGTGCGCTCGACGCGCGTCGGGATCCCGTCGCCGTCGTCGTCCGGGTCGAGGTAGTCGGGCAACATGTTGCTCGTTCCCTCTGCCATCGCGACCATCGCGTTGGAGTTGGTGGGCATCATGAATCCGCCCGCGCCGAGCTCGTCGCGCGTCGGCACGCCGTCGCCGTCGTCGTCGTTGTCGAGCGCGTCGTGCATCCCGTCCATGTCCGTGTCGCGCGTCGTGAACGCGGGTCCCGCGCCGACCTCTGCGCCGTCGGGGACGCCGTCCATGTCGCTGTCCGCGTTCATCGGGTTGGTCCCGATGCGCGTCTCGACCATGTCGGGGATGCCATCCATGTCCGAGTCGTTGTCGGCGATGCACCGCCCCGTCGCGCGGTTGCAGATCGGCAACATCGCGTCGGTGCAGTTCGCGTTGGCCATCGCGCTCGGCATCGCGGGGTCCGTGCGCGCCGCGCCCGCTTCGCTCATCGCGCGGTCCGGGACGCAGTCGTTGTCGCTGTCCGTGTCGAGAAAGTCCGGCGCGCTTCCGTCTGCGTCGCTGTTGGCCGGCATCGCCACGCCGCCAGCGCCGAGCTCGTCGCGCGTCAGCACGCCGTCGCCGTCGTCGTCGCTGTCGAGAAAGTCCGCGAGCATGTCCGCGGTTCCATCGCTCGCGGGCACCATCGCGTCGCTGTTGCGCGGCGCGACGCGGGACGAGATCACCGCGCGGTCCATGTCGTTGGTGTCGAACGCCGACGCGAGCCCGTCGCCGTCGCTGTCCGTCGGCATGTCGATGCGACCGTCACCGTTGGCGTCGAGCATCGCCGAGCCCGACTCGAACATGTCCGTCAGCCCGTCGCCGTCCGAGTCCGTGTCGCGCGAGGCCGGAATCATGTCGCCGTCTGGGTCGCTGTTGCCCTCGACCGCGTCGGGGATGCCGTCGTTGTCGTCGTCCGCGTCGACGCTGTCCGCGATCGAGTCGCGGTCGAGGTCGTTGGCGAACGAGACGCACACGATGTTCGATCCCGCGGCGGCGATGCCGCACGATCCTCCAGTGCACATCGAGCCGCGGGGCAGGGCGGTGTTGGCGCACACGCCCGTCGCGAGCGTGCACGCGTCGGTCGTGCACTCGTCGCGGTCGTCGCAGTCTGCCGTGGTCATGCAGCGCGAGACGCAGCGCCCGGTCGGATCGCAGCGGCCCGTCGGGACGCAGTCGCTGGTCATCCCGCAGACGAGCGGCGAGCCCACTTCGATGCGGCACGCGTCGCTGCAGCCGTCGCCGTTCTCGAGGTTGCCGTCGTCGCAGCCCTCGGTCATCGACCGCATCGCGTCGCCGCAGCCAGGAATACGAAACGGCGTGTAGTACGCGAACAACCCCGTCCCGCCGGCGGCCGACGTCACAAGCCCGAGCTGAAAGTCTCCGTTCGCGCGCGCGCTGTAGTTGCCCGCCGAAAGCCCTGTGAAGCTCAGCCGCGTCAGGTCAGCGCGTCCCGGAACCGCCGTCGTCGCTGCTGCGGTCAGCGTCGTCATCCCGCGCCGCAGCGTGAAGCTCGCGACGTTGGCGGTGGCGATGATCACGCTGATCTGCCCCGTCCCCACGACGTTGAAGTCCGTCTGCCACGTGCCCACCGGCGCGAGCACGACCGGCGGGATCGCAGCGAGGTCCGTCTCGCAGCCGCTGAGGCCGGACTCTTCGTACACGTACACTGGGACGTTGGATTGGATGTACGAAAGTCCAGACGGGTTGAATGTGTGTGTCTGCCCCGCCATCAGCGTGATCGGCGCGCCGCCGTTGATGGTAAACGACGTCCCGTCGACGTCGGCGATCACGTGCACGCGCTCTCCGTCCGCGCCGCTCGTGGGAAAGTCCTCGACCACGTACTGCCGCCCGATGCCCGTGCTCGGGATCAAGTGATCGGCGCCGTCGTCGCCGCAGCCTCCGCCGACCTGACACGACCCCGTCCCGCCGGACCAGCCGCGGCCGCCGGACTCGACGCTCACCGGGTCCGTCGACGTCACCAGCGCGCCGTGCAGCTCGCGGCAGCCGGGCTGCGTGCGAATCATGTACGTCTGTCCCGCGGCGAGCGTCACCGTGTGCGTGAGCCCCGCGATCCCGTCGGCCCAGAACGGAGCGGTCACCCCGGGAGGAGCCGTGAACGTCACCGTCGCGCCGTTGGGCGAGTACACGCTCACGTAGTCGTGGCCAGTGTTCGGCGTGCTGGTCTGGTTGAGCGCGTAGCCCGCCGCGCGAAAGCGAGTCCCGAGCGAGTAGCTGCTGCTCTTGATCGTCGACGAGCTCTGCCACGGTCCGACGATCTCGCGGTGGTCCACGATGAGCTCTCCGCTCGACGCGACGATGAAGATCCCGTTGCTCTGCGTGGTCGCGTACGCCGTCGCGATGCCCCGCGCCGCCGCGTCCGTCCCGAGCGCGACGATCAACGGCGTGCCCGGCATCACCGTGAACGGCGTGTCCATCCCCGTGAATCCCAGGCGGTAGGTGCCCGTGATCGTTCCGCGCGGCGCAGCGAGCACCATGTCCCAGCCGATGCCGGAGTAGTTCGTCGGGATCGGCATCCCCGGCGGTACGTAGAAACACGTACGGCCTGCAGGGCACGACTGCGCCTGCGCAGCGCTGCTCTGCGTGAGCGCCGCTGCGGCCACCGCAGCCAGCGCGAAGAGAGAGTGCTTGAGTCTCATGCTCGCCACGATCCGCCCTCTCGAGCGATCTCGTCAACGACCAGCGCGTTTCACGGCATCGCTTCTCGATCGCCGACGCAGCGCACCACCCCAGGGTGCCCGCGCAACAGTCGCACCGGGTGCTCGCGGCTCGACCCTTCGTCCCGTCCGAGCGCTCGCCACGCGGATGCCTTCTTCGCGCCCACGAAGAGCACCAGCACGCTCTTGGCCGCAGCGAGCGCGGTCGGAGTGAGCGTGAGCCGATCGAGCGCGGGGTTCATCGGCGGATCGCGCAGCGCCGCGACGAGCGCGCCGTGGTCTTCATCGATCACCGGGCATCGCGGATAGAGCGAGAGAATGTGCGCGTCCTCTCCGACGCCCATGACCAGCAAATCCAGCGCTCCGCCGGGACACGCCTCGCGCAGCGCTCGCTCGTAGTCGCTCGCCGCGGTCTCCATGTCCGTGCGCCACGCTTCGAGCGGGTGCACCTTGCGCCAGTCCACGGCGACGCGGTCGAGCAGCGAGGCCTTCGCGCTGCGATAGTTGCTGACGTCCGCGTCGCTCGGCGCCGCGCGCTCGTCGCCGAAGAAGAAGTCCACCGCGTCCCACTTGATTTGTGGTGCGTATGGGATTTGCAGTGCGTCCGCGTCCGCGAGCGCCGCGTGCATCGCGGCGGGAGAGCTTCCGCCGGCGAGGGCGACGCTGCACCGACCGCGCGAGGCGATGGCCTCGGCGACGACCTCAGCGAACACCTGTGCGGCCTTGTGCGCGGCGCGCTCGGCGCTCTCTTCGCAGTGCACGCGCAGCTCGCTCACGATCGATAGCCTCCGCCGAACCAGGGCGCGGCTTGCGCGAGCGCTTCGAGAAAGAGCTCGTCTCGCTCGGGGCGATCGAGCAGGCGCCGCAGCATGCGTGGGGTGTCCGGGGGCCCGATGCGCAGGACCGCCTCCGGGAGCACGGCTCCTGCGCACGCGCCGCGCCACGCGAGGACGCGCGATGCTCCCTCGCGCTCGAGCTCGAAGCGATCGCCCACGGCGGACGAGACCGTGACGCGCGTGAGCGCGCCTTCGTGCAGGCCGGGTCGATGGTCGATGGTCATCGTGAGCGCGAAGGGCTGCCCGTCGGGGCGCGAGAGCCAGAGGGCGCGGCCGTTCTCTCGGGGCGCCCAGCGGATGGTCGCGGGCGTACGCAGCGTCAGGCGCGCGGCGAACCAGCCTGCGAAGAGAGCGGCCTTCGCGCTGGCGAAGTCCCCACGCGACGGCGTGTGAAACGCCAGCTCGAGCGACTCTGCGCGGCTCAGCCCCGCGAGCGTCGCGGGGTCGTCGAAGAAGCGCGCGAGCGACTCTTGCCAGGGGCGCAGCCGCAGCCACTCGATGTCGGAGATGCTCTGCGTCGGGCGGGCGCGCTGCGTGACGTACCGATGCAGCGTGGTGAGATCGGTGAGGTCGATTTGTGATGAATCGACGGTGACGACGTCCGAGCGATCCGCGAGCCGGACGAACGCAGAGGGCTCGTCGGGCACGTCGCCGAGCCACCAGAGCACCACGGGGACGCCCGGCGCGAGCAGCCGCTCGACGACGGTGGCGACGTGTTCGCGCGCGCTTCCGCGGACGGTGAGCACGAGGGACTCGCCCACGTACGCGCCGGGTTTGGACACGTCTTCGAGCAGCCCGACGCGGGTGAGCACCGGCGCGTCGCCCACGGGAGAGTCGAGCTTGACGACGATCACGCGGCCGGGGTGGCCGGGGATGACGTCGCGCGCGGCGTGCACGGCGTAGTCGAGCTCTGCGTCGTTTTGACAGACGCACACGAGGTTGAGCGTGCGCGCGCGGGCGGGGTCGCCGAGCGAGAGCCACGCGCGGTTGATCGCGGATTCAGCCTGGTCGATCGGGACCTCGATCGGTCCAGGCGGAACGCTGGTGGCCGTCACGGCCTCCTCCATCGGCGCCCGTCGCGCTCGACGAGGGCCTCTGCGCTCGCGGGCCCCCACGTCCCTGCGGCGTAGTTGGGAAACGACGGCGCGGGCATCTCGGCCCACGCCTCGAGGATGGGCGAGACATAGCGCCACGCCTCGTCCACCTCGTCGTCGCGCGCGAAGAGCGTCGCGTCGCCGAGCAGCGCGTCCAAGATCAGCCGCTCGTACGCGTCGGCGCTGGTGCGTCCCCAGGTCGCGCCGTAGCGAAAGTCCATGTTCACGTCGCGCAGGACCATGTGCGAGCCCGGCTGCTTGGCGGCGAAGCGCAGGGTGATCCCCTCGTCGGGTTGAATTCTGAGCACCAATTCATTGGGCGCGGTCTCCGCCTGCGAGCGGCCGAAGAGCGCGACGGGGATGCCCTTGAAGCGCACGGCGATCTCGGTGACCCTGCGGGTCAGGCGCTTTCCTGTGCGGATGTAGAAGGGCACGCCCTGCCAGCGCCAGTTCTCGATCTCGACGCGCATCGCGGCGTACGTCTCGGTGCGCGAGTTGGGGCTGACGTCTTGCTCTTCGCGGTATGCGGGCAAGAGCCCTCCGCCGAGCGTCCCGCGCCCGTATTGTCCGCGCGCGGTGAGCTCGGGGATCCGGTCGCGGCTCATCGGCCGCAGCGCCCGCAGAACCTTGACCTTCTCGTCTCGCACGGCGTCGGCGTCGAACGCGGACGGCGGCTCCATCGCCACGAGCATCAAGAGCTGAAACAAGTGGTTCTGAATGATGTCCCGCGTGGCGCCGGCGCCTTCGTAGAACTTTCCTCGGCCCTCGATGCCGATCTCTTCGGCCACGGTGATCTGCACGTGGTCGATGAACTCTCGCCGCCACAGGGGCTCGAAGATCGCGTTGCCGAAGCGAAACGCGAGGAGGTTTTGGACCGCTTCTTTTCCGAGGTAGTGGTCGATGCGGTAGATCTGCGACTCGTCGAGCACCTCGTGCAGAGCGCGGTCGAGCGCGCGCGAGGACTCGAGGTTGCTGCCGAAGGGCTTCTCGACGATCACCCTGGTGAAGCGCGAGCGATCTGCTGCGTCTGCGACGAGCCCCGCGGCCTTCAAGTGCTTCGCGATGACCGAGAAGAACTCTGGCGGCGTCGCGAAGTAGAACAAGCGGTTGCCTCGCGTGCCCATGGTCGCGTCGACGGTCTCGAGGTGGGCCTTGAGTCGCGCGTACGCCTCGGGCTCGTCGAAGGTGCCGTGCACGTACGAGAGCGACGGCTCGAAGGTGGCCCACGCCTCGGTGTCCACGGGCTTGCTGCGCGCGAACTGCGCGGTCGCCTCGCGTTGCTCGCGTCGAAACTCCTCGACGCCCACGTCCTTTCGCGCGAACCCCACCACCGCGCTGCCGGGCGCGAGCATCCTCGACAGCTGCAAGTGATACAAAGCAGGAACGAGCTTTCGCCGCGTCAAATCCCCGCTCGCACCGAAGATCACGATCGCGCACGGCGGCGCCAATCGCTCGTCATCGAGCCCTGCGCGCAGGGGGTTCTCCATCGTCGTCGTCATCAGCGTCTGTGTCCCTCGGCGCGCGACTCTACCCCAGCGCCTGCGATGTTCATCGCTTGTGTGCTACGTCACAGCGCGTCGTGAACGATCCTTCAGCGCGTGACGAGCGCGCATTCGCCCGCTTCGACGCCATCTACCGCGCGCTTCCCGTCGCGCTCGCGCCCATGGAGGACGTCACCGACGCGGTCTTTCGCGCGGTCTGCCGCCGCCTCGGCGCGACCCTCTGCTTCACCGAGTTCGTCAACACCGAGGGCCTCCTCCGCGGCGCCGCCGTCGCGCTCAAGAAGATCACGCTGTCCGCCGACGACCAGCCCACGGCCATTCAGATCTACGGATCGAGCCCCGAGCGCCTCGCCGAAGCCGCCGTCGTCGCCGAGCGCGCAGGCGCAGCCTTCGTCGACATCAACTGCGGCTGCTGGGTGCCCAAGGTCGCCGGCAACGGCGCGGGCGCGGCGTGGCTTCGCGAGCCGTCCGCCATGGTCGCGATGGCCGCCATGGTCGTGCGCTCGGTGTCCGTCCCCGTCACCGTCAAAACCCGCATCGGGCTCGGACCCGAGTCGCACATGCCCATCGTCGACCTCGCGCGCAGGCTCGAAGACGTCGGCGTCGCCGCGCTCACCGTTCACTGTCGCACCGCGCAAATGGGCCATTCTGGCCACGCCGATTGGCAGTGGGCGGCGCGCGCTCGGAAGAACGTGACGTTTCCTGTCCTCGTCAACGGCGACGTCAAGACCGCTGCCGACGCGCGCCGCGCCCTCGACGAGACCGGCTGCCAGGGCGTGATGATCGGCCGACGCGCCATCGATCATCCGTGGGTCTTTCGCGAAGCGCGCGCCCTGCTCGACAAGGCAGAAGCCATCGCGGGCCCCACGCGCGAAGAGCGCTTCGAGCTCGCGCGCCTGCACATTCAGTGGGCGTTTGATGATGGCGGCGAGAAGGCCGCGCTCATGGCCGCGCGCAGGCACGTCGGCGGCTACCTCGCCGGGCTCATGGGCGCAGCCAAGATGCGCAAGGCCATCAACGAAGCCCGCACGCTCGACGCCGCGCGCGCCGTGATCGACGAGGTCGAAGCCTCTCGTCTCTCGACGCGCGACCGCCCGTCGGGCGACCCTCTCGCGCATGACAGTGACTGAGTCGCGCGCGCCGCTCGAACACTCTGCCCTCGTTCGTGAGCTCGGCGCGGTTCCGTTCAGGGTGTCTTCGTCGTCTCGCTCGCTCGCGCTCTCGCCGGACGGAGCGACCGTCGCCACCGTGGGCGAACACGTCGTGCAGCTGCTCGACGCTGCGAACGGCGCGACCCTGCGCGTCCTCGAGCTCGGCGGCGACGAGCGCTTCGAGCTCTGCGCGTTCGCTTCGGACGGCGTCCTGCTCTTCATCGCGGGCTGGTCGGCGACGGTGCTCGTGCTCGACGCGCGTACGCTCTCGCTGGTGCGCACGCTCGACACCGGGCACCGCGGAGTGCACGCGCTCGCGAGCTGCCCAGGCGCGCCGCACCTGCTGTTCACCGGCGGGTTCGAGCAGCACTCGGCGCTGTGGGACATGCGCGCGGGGCGCATCGTCTGCGAGCTTCCGCACTGGGAGCACACCGCTGAATCGCGCAAGCCGTACGTGCACAAAGCGGTCTTCTCTCCCGACGGCGCGCGGCTCGTCACGGTCACGTACGAGGGCGCAGACCTGTGGGAAGTGCCCTCGGGCACGCACCTCGGCCGCGTCGCAGACACCGAGTTTTGCCCGGCAGGAGCGGCGTTTTCGCCAGATGGCGAAGACTTGTTCGTCGGCAACAACGTGGGCCGCGTCGCGCTGGTCAACCCGCGCACGGGCACGTTCGAGCTCGAGCGCGACGCCCTCGGATCGCGAAGGTCCATTCACGCGATGTTCGTCACGCGCGACAACGAGTCGCTCGTGTGCTGCGCGGAGGACGGCGGCGCGCACGTGTTGTCGCCGAGCAACCTCAAGCTGCAGCGAACGGTGAGCGGCGTGGGCTCGCTCGGCACGGGCGCGGCGCTCGGGCCCGACGGCGACACGCTCTATCTCAACGACGAGCGCGGCGCGATCGTGCGCGTCTCTGTCTCCGAGGGGACCATCGAGCGGCCCAGCGTCTCGGGCGGCTGTCAGCACGTGGCGTTTCTCGACGACGACACGGTGGTGGCAGTGCATCACTACGGCGCGCTCGCGCGGGGCTCTCTTCGTACGGGCGAACTTCAGTGCACGCGCGGCGCGCAGGTGTGGTCGACCGGGTTGTCGTCGGACGGCACCAAGGTCGCGCTCTCGGGCACGAAGTACGACGGAATGGTCACGACCATCTTGGACACGCGCACCTGGAAGGCCGTCGCGTCGAGCCCGCTCTCGGGCGTGACCGCGGTCTCGGACGACGGGACCGTCTGCGTCGCCAGCGAGCGCGTGGTGTTCTTCGGCGATCAGCGCACGCGGGTCGACGTGCCCGAGGTGCGGCAGCACGCGCGCGTGCACTTCGGCCCCGGAGGATCGCTGCTCGTGGCGCTCGCAGGCGCAGAGATCGTGCGCATCGACGTCGCGTCGCGGACCGTTCGAGACGTGGCCAAAGTGTCCAAGGCCAACGCGATGGCGGTCGACGCGCTCGGTCGCGTCGCGCTCGCCGCGGGGACGAAGATCACGCTGCTCGGCGACGAGTCGGACAAGAGCGCGCCCGAGGTCTTCGCCTTCAAGGGCTCGAACATCAGCTGCGTCGCCACCTCCCTCGACGGCTCGCTCGTCGCCGCAGGAACCCACAGCGGAACCCTCTTGCTCGCCCGCCGCGGCGAGCCGAAGTCCGGCTTCTCGCTGCGCGTCGCGCGCGGGAGCATCGACGCGCTCGCCTTCTCGAAGGACAACGCCCTGCTCGTCGTCGGAGGCTCGGACCCAGAGCTCCGAGTGTTCTCTGTGCCGAAGCTCTTCGACGCTGCGCCCAAGCCCGCCGCGAAGTCTCGCGCCGCTGTGGACTCTGCCAGCGCGGACCCCAAAGCCCCGCGCGCCGCGACCAAGAGCAAGGCGAGCGCGAAGAAGTCTGCGCCTGCTGCGGCGAAGAAAGGCAAATCGTCGAAGTGAGTGTTTCGTTGGATGTGCTCGTGACCCCGACCGGTGACGAGCTTGGCGCGCAGCAGATCGAGATCCCCGATGGCTGGCAGCAGGGCCGCGGCGTGTTCGGCGGCTTCGTCCTCGCGGCGCTCGTGCGCGCGATGGAGCGCGCGATCTCGGACCCCTCGCGCAAGCTCCGCGCGATGACGGCGTCGATCGCGGCCCCCGTGCTCGCGCAGCGCTCGTCGGTCACCACGACGATCTTGCGCGCTGGCGCGGGGCTCACCGCAGCGACCGCGTCGCTCTCGCAGGACGGCGCGGTGTGCGCGCACGCGATCGGGACCTTCGCGAAAGATCGCTCGGTGGACCTCGAGGGATGGCAGCGGCTCGAGCCTCCTGCGCTCGGAGATTGGCGCGCGGCGGAGGTGATCCCCGTCGGACCTCCGCTGGGTCCGGTGTTCGCGCCGCACTTCGAGTTTCGTCCTGTGTCGGGCTTTCCGTTCTCCGGTGGCGCGCCGGTGGCAGAGGGATGGGTGCGCGCGAAGGACCCGAGCGAGGCGAGGGACGGGGCGTACATCGCTGCGCTCGTCGACGCGTGGTGGCCGTGCGCCCTGGTCGCGTCGAGCGCGCCGCGCCCCACGGCGACCATCGCGTTTACACTGGAAATCGTCGGCGATTTCGTCGGTCTCGACCCCGACGCGCCGCTGTATCACCGCGCGCACAGCGCCGCGTGCGCCGGCGGTTATGCGATCGAGACGCGCGAGCTCTGGGGACACGACGGGAGGCTCGTCGCGGTCAATCACCAGACGTTCGCGATCATCAAGTGAGCGCAGAATTCACACTTCTCTACCGCCACGCAGCGGGCCAGGCACCATCGTACGAGCGGTCATCGCATGGCGAGCTTCTTCGTGTTCGGCGCGGCTTCGACGGCCGCCATTGTCACCCACGCGGCGCTTCGGCGCGGGCGGCTGTTCGCGACGTTCGCGGGGGTCTTCGTGGGCGTGCACACGCTCGCGGCGACCGCGCTCGCGGCCACGCTCACGACGCCTGCGCTGCAAGTGGCGTTCGGCGTGGCCAACGCCGCGGTGTACGCGCATTTCTTCATGCTGGCGCGCCCGTCGTGGAGGCCGCGGTGGTACCGCGCGCTGGTGAGCGTCCCGGCGCATGCGGTGTCGGCGACGACGTTGATGGCGTTGCCGTTCGTCGCGGCGACTGCCCTCGGCGCGTCGAGCTTGCTGCTCACGGTCCCGCTCGCGCTCGGCGCCGCGGGGCTCATCGAGTCGCTGCGCACGCGCGAGGACGTGTACGAAATCACCCTCGATCGCCAGGACAAAGGCCCCCTGGGGCGCTTGCCGCTGCCGCGCGCGAAGGACGACGCTGCGAGCGCTGAGCGCGCGCTGCGAGTCGTTCAGATCACCGACCCCCACCTCGGAACCTTCATGTCCGTCGAGCGCCTCCGCGCCATCTGCGAGCGCGCCGCGGCGACCAATCCCGACCTCGTCCTGCTCACCGGCGATTTTCTCACGATGGAATCGCAGTCGGACCCCGACCTCCTCGCCGACGCGCTCGCCCCGCTCGCGCCGCTGTCGGGCCGCACCTTCGCGTGCATGGGCAACCACGATCACGAAGCCCCCGCCACCGTCCGCGAGGGCCTTCGTCGCGCGGGCGTCGCGCTGCTCATCGACGAAGTTCGCACCGTTGAGACTCGCCTCGGGCCCGTCGAAGTGCTCGGCCTGGACTTTCGCTTCCGCGGTCGTCGCGAGCACCTCGAGGGCGTGTGCGCTGATCTTCCACGCAAGCCCGGCGTCGCGCGCATCGCGATGCTTCACGACCCGGGCGCGTTCGCGCACATGCCCGAGGGCAGCGCCGACCTCGTCCTGTCCGGGCACACGCACGGCGGACAAGTGGGGCTCTTGCGCTTCGGCCTCGCGCACACGTTCGTCTCTGCGCTGACCAAGATCCCCGATCATGGCTTGTGGGCGCGCGGCCGCGATCGGCTCTACGTGCACCGGGGCAACGGGCACTACGGCTTTCCGCTGCGCGTGGGCGTCCCGTCCGAAGAGTCTCTGCTGCTCGTGCGCGGGCTGTGATCGCCGCGGGCGGGTGCTACCATCACCGCCTCGCATGACGCATCCATCGCTGAAATTCCTGTCGATCGCGCTGCTCTCGTCCGCCGCCTTCGCGTGCACCGACGCCCCTCCGCCGCCGTCCGACGCCCGCTCGGACCGCGACGCCGCGCTCGACGCGACCGCGTTCATGGACGCGATGGCCGTCGACGTCGCAGCGCCGAGCGACGTGGCCCCGCGCGAAGCCGCTGCGCCCAACGACAGCTCGTGCGCCTCGGTCGCCGCGATGGCTTCGGTCGTGCGCCGCCCGCTCGACGTCATCGTCGTCGTGGACTCTTCGCCGTCCTTCGACCGCCCTCGCGCTGCGATCTCGTCGACCCTCGCGTCGAGCTTGATCCGCGCGCTCGAAGCCGCGTCGGTCGACTATCGCGTGGTGGTGGTCGGCGGCGCGATCACCGCTCCGCCGCTGAATCCTCGGTACTTTTCGGTCTCCGAAGGCGTCGGCTCGACCGACCTCTTGCGCTCGTTGCCCGGCTACTTGCGTCGCACGCTGCCCGTCCTTCGCCGCGAGTCCCTCAAGGCCGTCATGGACTTCACGGATGACGGTTGGCTCCCGTCGGGCTCGGTGCTCGGGACGCGCAGCCAGTTCTACATGGGCATGACCGCGCCGGATCTGGTCGAGTACTTCGGGACCATGGAGGACCGTCGCTACGTGGTTCACACGGTCGCGGGGCTCTCGGCCAACATGCCGAGCAGCGCGCCGTGGCCGCCGAGCGCGCCGGTGGTCAACGGGATGTGCTCGGGCTTCGCGGCGAACCCCGCGGTCGAGCTGCAGTCGCTCTCGATCGAGACGGGGGGATATCGCTTTCCGCTCTGCAATTTTGCAGAGTATTCGCAGCTCTTCGACGCGGTCGCGGCGCAAGCCATCTCCAACGTCCGCGTCCCGTGCGACTTCGGCGTCCCCATGCTCAGCGACGGACGCACGCCGGACATCGGTTACGCCCGCATGCAGCTCACCCTCGAAGACGGAACGAGCTCCACCTCGCTCCCCCTCGCCAACATGGCCGCGTGCGGCGACGGCTTCTACCCCGTGCGCGGCGTCTCGAGCGACGCGGGCGTCGATGGCGGCGCGTCCTCTTCGTCCGACATCGTTCGTCTCTGCCCGAGCACGTGCGCGCGCCTGCGCGCTGATCCCCGCGCGAGCGTCCGCTTCACCTTCGAGTGCCCTCCGGGCTGAGCGCTCGCTGTGTTCTCGCTGGTCCGCGCGCCACGCTTCGCCGCGAGCTGCGCGCGCTGTCGAGCGCCGCTCGCGGCCCGCGCGTGGGTCGTTCAGCGCGCCAACGGGCCATGGCTCTACCACCCTCGTTGCGCCCTCGACGTCGACCTCGTCGCCACGTTCGAGCTGCTCTCGCGCAACGCCGAGGCCTTCACCGATCGCCCAGAGGTCCAGCGTGTGCTCGACGAGCGCATGCGCGCGGTCGCCGTGCGCGCCGCCATCGCCCGCGGCGAAGCCGTCGACGCGAGCGCCGAGGTCGAGCCCGCCCGCGATCACCTCGGTCGGCCTCGCGTGCGCGTCGCCCTCGTCGGAAGCGCGGCCACGCGCGTCGGTCCCCTGTACGCCGTCGCCGGCGCTCGTGACAGCGAGCTGTCCTTCGCCTCGTCCTTGCGCGAGTACTGCTTCGCGCCCTTCGAGCCCGATCGCCCCGCGAGCGTCGAAGACCCCTCGCAGCCCCTCGTCGCCGTGGTGTTCGCCGCGCTCGAAGGCGTCGCGGTGCTCCCGAGCGAGCGCGCCGCGCTGCTCGCGTTCAACGCCCGCTCGCTGCCGACGCCGGTGCTGTGGCTCTCGTCCCGCCGCCGTCGCCGCGCGCGTTCGGCGGTCCTCTCGCGCAACGACGACGAGGTGCGTCGCTACCGCAAGGTCCTCGACGACTGCGGGTTCAGCGGCGACGAGGCGCTCGTCGTTCGCTCGCTCGAAGACGACCGCGCCACGCTCTCGGCGCTCGCGCTCGCGCTGGATGAGTCCGTCGTCTCGCTCGGCCGCTCGCCGCTCGACACGCGCTCGCCCATCGAGCGCAGCTGCGCGCAGATCCACGAGCTCATCGACCTCGAGCGCGACGTCGGCCTGCGACAGGTGCTCTGGCAGGTGTACGACCTGTTGCCGCAGGCCTCCGAGGCCGAGGCTGCGCTCATCGGCGAGGTCGCGATCCGCGCGCTCCCCCTTCGGGTCGGCAGCGCCGCCGCGCTCGCGATGCTCGAAGCGCTTCCCTCGTTCGACGCGCGCGAGGCGCTCTCTCGCTGGGTGCTCGACGTCGCCGAGTCCGAGCGCGAGCCCGACTCGCTCTACGTTCGCTGCGTCACCCTGCTGCGCGAGCGTTGGCCCGAGACGCTCGTCTCGCTCCTCGAGCGCATCGTCGCGGACGACTCGCTCGGCGATCGACTCCGGCGCTTGTTCGAGCGCGAACGCGCCCATGCGCTCACGCGGATCGTGCGTCGCGCGCAACAGGCGCACAAATCGCAGAGAAAGTGAGCGTCAAGTCCGCAAGTCATTGAAATCAATGTCTTTGTCGCAGTGTAGGATAGTGTACTTTATTCGGCGACCGTGTGTTGACAGGTGCTGATGATTGGCAGACCTTCCGCGGCGAGGAGAGTGATTCATGGCTCGCTCGATCGTTGGTTTGGTTGCAGTGGTGATGGCGGCGGTGTCCTTCGGGTGCGCGCCGGCGGGTGAGGGTGACGAGCTCGGCGAGTTCGGCGCAGAGGCTGCGGACGAAGTGCGCGCCGAGTCGTTTGTCATGTACCGACTGCGCCACGACACGCGGCGCTGCGTCTCTCCGCTGTGCGGCGGCGTGTGGGTCTCGCGCGTCAACCGCTCGAGCACGCTGTGCGCGGACGGCTCGCTCGCCCGCGAGTGCTACGTCGCCGAGGTGGACTACAGCGCGCTCGGGCTCGGCGCCGAGGCGCTCGACGCCTTCAGCAGCCGCGCGTCGGCGGGGCAGGCGATCGTGCGCGCGAAGCTGCGCAACAAGGCGTTTGGCACCTTCGGCTCGCTCGGCGAGCTCGTGGTGACCGAGGGCTGGCAGGCGCTCACCGACGCGGCGCCGACGGGGCCGTTCTACAGCGCGCGCGACAACGGGACGCGCTGTCTGCGCGCGCCGTGCGCGAACATCGACGTGACGCGGCTCAACTACGACCTGCGGATGACCATCCACGGCGTGAAGCTCGACGGCATCGCGGGCCTGAGCGACTCGGACATCCACAACGTCAACGAGCAGCTCGGCGATCCGGGCGTGATCGTCGCGGGGCCCGTGCGCTCGCGCACGGTTAACGGCAGCACCGAGCGCTCGATCGCCGCCACGCAGGTCTACCTCCGCGTGAGCGAGGGCGTGCGCGACGCGCAGTTCTGCGACACGAGCGCCCAGTGCGTGCGCACCCCGTACGGCTCGGCCCCGACCGGAACGGCCGACTGCTACTGCGCCCTCTGCCCCACGGCCGTCACCAACACCAGCACGGCCGAGAGCAACCAGGCCGCCTGGCAGCGCGTGTGCTCGCGCTGGTCGTCGCGCTGCCCCGTCGTCCGCTGCGCCGCGCCCCCCGCGGTCGCGTGCGTCGCGCACGCGTGCGTCACCGCGCCGCTCGACCTCTGAGCGCCCTTCACGCCCTTCGCGCTCGTCGCTCCCTTCACGCGCCGAGGCTCACAAGACGCCCTGCGATCGCAGGCGGTTGAGCAGCTTGGCCCAGTACATCGAGCGCGCCACAGGGCCCTTTCGCTCGGTCTCGAAGGGAATCTCGGTCGCCGCCAGTCCCTGGCTCGCGCAGTAGTCCCGCGCGCGCTGCAACGCCCTGAGCCGCCCGAGGGGACCCTCGCCGTGCTCTTCGTGCAGCACCCGCGGCTCGCGACGAGATAGAATGCAAATCGCATAAGTCCATCGATGCCGCGCGCCGGGCTCTCCCGGCGTGCACTGCTCGACGATCGCAATCGGTGCGAGTTCTACGGCCGCGCCCATCCAACACCATCCTCGGAGCAACTCACCGCTCCGAGGATGAACATAGCAGCACTGTACAAATGTACAGTGAGCCTAGGGACAGGATATGTCGCGCGATTCACCGCATTCTCGCTGCGGGATTTCGCGACGGCTCAGCGGCCTTCGTACACGCAGCCCGACGTGCACGTCTCGCGCACGACGACCTTCGACAAGAGCGGCAGCGAGGGCCGAAGGCGCTCCCAGATCCATCGCGCGAGGTTCTCGCTCGTGGGGTTCTCGAGCCCTTCGATCTCGTTCAAGTAGTAGTGATCGAGCCGCGCGCGCAGCGGCTCGAAGGCGTCCTTCAGCTCGGCGAAGTCCACGACCCACCCGAGCGTCTCGTGCACCGCGCCGCGCACGTGGATCTGCACCCGATACGAGTGCCCGTGCAGCCTCGCGCACTTGTGCCCCGCCGGAACGTTCGGCAGCCGATGCGCCGACTCGAACGTGAACTCCTTGTAGATCTCTGTCTCCATCGCTCGCTCTCGCTCTCCGCACGCAGAAACACAGTCTGCAGCGCTCTCAACCGTACAAAAGAGCGGCGGACGATAGTGCCTTCTGCCCCGCGCGCAACGAAGATCTCACGGGATGCCCGCGAGCTTGTGCGTCTGCAGCGAGAGCCTCCACCGCGGCCGCTGCTGACAGAGCGCCACGCACGCGCGCAGCCCGTCTTCGTTCGTCGAGGCCGTGCGAGGCGCGAGGAGGGACGCACTCAGCGCAGTCCGATCCCCCTCGGACTGCGCTGAGTCGCCGAGCGTCGAGGCTGTGCGAGGCGCGAGGAGGGACGCACTCAGCGCAGTCCGATCCATTGCCTGTACAAACCAGTGCCGAAACGCGAGCCCCTCGAAGCGCTCGGGCTCGGTGTCCTCGGTGCCCTGCGGGTACACCAGCTTCAGCTCGTCGCCGCCCGTCAGCACCAACGGCGCGCCTGCCTTCGGGCTCACGCACACCCAGTCGATCCCTTGTGGGAGCGCGCGCGTTCCATTGGTCTCGATCGCGACTTCGAA
Source organism: Myxococcales bacterium (assembly GCA_013298625.1). GTDB lineage: Bacteria > Myxococcota_A > Polyangia > Polyangiales. The sequence continues at coordinate 35,665 of JAAFIF010000005.1, read as the reverse complement.
GCCCTCGGCGTGCAGCGCCTCGATCAGCGCCTCGTCGAGCTGCAACGACGGCTCGCCCCCCGTGCACACGATGTACGGCCGCGCGCCGCGCCCCTCGCGCACGGCCCCGTCCCACAACGCGCGCGCGCGCTTCGAGAGCTCCGTCGCCTCGTAGCGACCGCCGTTGTCCCCGTCGGTGCCCACGAAGTCCGTGTCGCACCAGCGCGCGCACCCGCCGCTGCCCTTGCCGCGGTCCTCTTCGCGCCCGCTCCACAGGTTGCACCCCGTGAAACGCAAGAACACCGCCGCGCGCCCGCTCTGCGCGCCCTCTCCCTGCAGCGTGAAGAACAGCTCTTTCACCGCGTAGCTCATCGTCGCGAACGCTTATACCGCACGCCGATCCGCGCCCACAGGCGCCCCAACACGCTTGTGAAATCCCAGCCCGCGCGCGGCAATCGATGCGCGTTGCGCGATAGACTCTCTGCTCGAAGCACGGAGGGCTTCAGCACATGAGCAATCGTCTGCGCGTCACGGTCGAGAGCGGTCTCGAGGTCTCGGCGAGGATCGAAGGAGAAGGCCCCGTCGATGTTCTGTTCGTCCACGGTTGGATGACGTCCGGCGCGGTGTGGGACAGCGCGCTCGCGCGCCTCGACCGCGCAGGCCGAAGGTTCATCGTCCCCGACCAGCGCGGCTCGGGCGAGAGCGACAAGCCCGACAGCGGCTACGCGATCGAGCGATACGCGCGCGACCTCGTCGCCCTGCTCGACGCCGTCTCGAGCCGCGAGGTGATCGTCGTCGGTCACTCGATGGGCGGGCAGCTCTCGCTCGCCCTCGCGGCGCTCGCGCCAGACCGCGTGCGCGCGCTCGCGCTGCTCTGCCCCGTGCCCCCGTCGGGCATGGCGCTGCCGCCCGAAGCCGCGGGGCTCTTTCGAACGAGCGCCGGTGACCGCGACAAGCAGCGCACGATCCTGTCGCTCGCGTGCACGTCCCTCGCAGAGCAAGAGCGCGAGCGCATGCTCGACGCCGCAGCCACCGTCTGCGCGCCGTGCATCGAGCAGGCGTTCGACGCGTGGACCGGCGGCGCGATCGAAGCGCAGGCGGCGTCCGTGCGCGCGCCCACGCTCGTGCTCGCGACGGACGACCCGTTTCTTCCGCCAGCGTTTTTGCAGGACGCTGTCGTATCGAAGCTCTCTCGTGCGCGCCTCGCCGTGCTGCCCGGCGCCGGTCACTATCCGCAGTGCGAGCGGCCCGCAGAGACCGCGGCGATCATCGAGGCGTTCGTCACGGGAGCGAGCGCGCGCTGAGCGCCGAAGGGCCCAAGCGAGGACCGATGCCCTGGTCGATGCGGTTCGACTACGACGTCACGATCGACGCGGTGCACGCTTCGTTTACCGACTGCGTGCTGAGCACCGCCGCCGACGTCACGCGCTGGGAGCGCGAGGTCTCGCTGCGACTCTCGACCTTCAGCCGCAGGGTGGACCTGATCATCGACATGAGCGGTCTCCTCGTGCGACCCGCGGTGAGCGCGCTCTTCGGCAAGGCCCGCTCGCGCGTGCTGGGGACGTACGCGATCCACTCGTTTCGCTATGGGGCCGACCGCGCGACGTCCATCTCGGTGCTCACGTCCGCGGCGATCCACGGCGTCGACGCCAACGTGTGCGAGACGCGCGCAGACGCCGTCGCGGCGCTGCTCGCCAGCCGTCGCGACGCGCAGCGCTGACACACAATAACTCGACGGCCGTCGCGCTGTGATTGTCCTCGTTCGGGGACCCTCCGCTCGAATACCCTTCGTGGTCATTCCCGGGACACACAGAGGAGCTACGCGGATGACGACGACGCCCGATTCAGTGCAGAGCCAGAAGAAGACCGCCCCAGACCCCGGTCTTCTCTACATGATCGGCCACTACGAAGTGCACATCTGTGTGCACCAGTTCGACCTCGAGTGGCTCACGTCGTGGCTGCCGCCCGAGCTCGAGCCGATGCCCAACCCCTACTCGGCGCCCGGAAAACACCCGGCCAATCTGCTCTTCGGCTACGAGACCGACGTCGAGGTCAACTGGACCAAGTGGCTGCCGGGCGTCACGTACCACGAGTTCGGGCTGGTCATCCCGTACATCCGTTGGAAGGACCCGAAGTACGCGTACAACGGCCCGTTCTTGTTCACGCCGATCATCTTCGTCGACAAGGACCTGATCTCGTTCGGCGGCGAGGTCGTGTACGGGTTTCCCAAGCGCATCGGAAAGTTCTCGGTGAGCGACACCGCGTACGCCGTGCTCGACACCGAGTGGCCGTCGGACTACGTGCGCACCAGTATTCAAGACACGACGACGTCGGTGACGCCGCAGGGGCGCGAGATGATCACCAACCTGCTGCAGCAGCCGTCGGTCTCGCAGAAAGCTGACGGCTCGTGGAGCTCGTCGGGCTTCTGGTGGAACCTCGACACGGCCACGATCACCGACGCGTCGCTCAAGGGAAACATCACGCCGTATCTGCTCCCGGGCGTCCCCATGCCCAAGGTCCCCTTCGAGGGCTCGGGCACGAGCGACTTCAAGAACAACGGCGCTTACAAGCTCGTCACGGATTGGTCCCTCACGCTGCCGCAGCCCCTCACCAAGGACTGGTCCGCGTGGAACTGCTCGGGCCTCCCCCCGGTCCCCCCTGCCGGAACGGAAGAGTGAGCGCGGCCATGACCGACCCGATCGACGTCAAACCCCTGGGCGACGCCATGCCCAAGAAGATCCTGGTCATCGGCGGCGGCGCAGGCGCCATGGCCGCGGCGTGGTCCCTCGCGACGTCCAACCAACCCGTCGAGCTCACCATCTTGCAGATGGGCTGGCGCCTCGGCGGCAAGGGCGCGAGCGGACGCAACCTCGACCCGGCGTACAGCGCGCGCATCGAAGAGCACGGCGTCCACGTGTGGAGCGGCCTGTACGAGAACGCCTTTCGCGCGATGCGCGGCGCGTACGAAGAGCTTCAGCGCGCGCCAGACGCCCCTCTCGCGGGCGCGTTCGACGGCTTCAAGCCGCACGACATCATCGTCCTCGACGAGTTTTGGAAGGGCGAGTGGCTGCCGTGGGTGGTCCGCCTGCCCACCAACGCGCAGCTCCCTGGCAACGCCGACGCCGCGCTCGCGCCCTCGCTGTGGGCCTATGCGAGCGAAGCGGTCCGCTTCATCGCAATCGTCGTGCAGGGCCTCTTCGACCCCACCGGGCTCGCGCTCAGGGACAAGACCGGGACGCCCACCACGCCCATCCCCCAAGAGCACCAGAGCATCATCGGAACGCTCGTCGAGCAGATCATCTTCCGCGTCGCCGAAGGGCTCGCTGAAGCGCTCTTGCCCGTCTGGAGGATCGTCCTCGCGCTCATCGGAGAGCTGCTCGAGCTCGTCTGGGACATCGTCAAGCACCGCCTCGACGACACCGGGACGCGCCGCGCGTGGATCATGCTCAACTTCGCCTTCGCGAACCTCCGCGGGGCGTTCGACTGCAACGTCTTCGAGCGCGGCTTCGACGTCCTCGACGAGTACGACTACCGCGAGTGGCTCGCGAAATACGCGATCGACGACAACAACCTCACGCTGGACTCACCGTGGGGCTACTTCATGTACGACGCCGAGTTCGCCTACGTCGACGGCGACACGCGACGCCCCGACATCGCCGCGGGCGCCTCGTTGCGCACGCTCATCCGCATGGCGTTCACCTTCAAGGGCGCGCTCATCTGGAAGATGCAAGCGGGCATGGGCGACACCGTGTTCGCGCCCTTCTATCAAGCGCTGAAGAAGCGCGGCGCGACGTTCAAGTTCTTCAACCGCGTGAAGGCCCTGCACCTCGGCGGGCTGGACCAGCGAACGATCACCTCGGTCGACGTCGAAGTGCAGGCGCTCACCAAGGACGGCCGCGAGTACGAGCCGCTCGTCGACGTCAACGGCCTGCCCTGTTGGCCGAGCGACACGCTCTGGGATCAGATCGCCGAGCCCACCGATCAGAGCATCAACTTCGAGAACCCCGCGTCCCCGTCGCTCTCGACGTACACGCTCGAGTTCGGCAAGGACTACGACGCGATCGTCCTGGCGACCCCCATCGGCACGCTGCCGTTTCTCGCCAAAGAGCTCATTGATTTCGAGCCGCGCTGGAAGGCGATGGTCGACAACATCAAGGGCGTGCGCACGCAGGGCCTGCAGCTCTGGCTCAAGCCCACGGCGTACCAGATGGGCTGGACCCGGATGGGCCAGCCGCTGCTCGCGGGCTTTCACCGCTCTCCCTTGAATACGTGGGCGGACATGAGCGACGTCGGCGTGCGCGAGGGCTGGCCCTACGGCAAGGGCCAGTACCCGCTCAACCAGACGTACTTCTGCGGCCCGTTGCTCACGACCGAGGACCCGATCGAAGAGAACCGCCGCGTGAGCATGGACCTCGTGCGCAACGCGATCGGCTGGATCCTGCCCAACGCCACGACGCCGCCGGGCAGCGCGGGGCCGCTCAACTGGGAGCTCCTCGTGGACAACCGAGAGACGCCGGGCGTCGGCGAAGAGCGCATGGAGGCGCAGTACTTCCGCGCCAACTACTGGCCGAGCGAGCTCTTCACGCTCACGCAGCACGGCAAGACGAAGTACCGCATCGCCCCTGGCGAGACGGGCTTTCACAACCTCGTGATCGCCGGCGACTGGACAGAGAACGGCTTCAACATCGGCAACGTCGAGGCCGTGGTGATGTCCGGAATGCTCGCGTCCAACGCGCTCGTCGGATACCCCGCGCGCAAAGACATCATCGGCGTCGACTTCGGTCGCTCGGTGAAGAAAGAAGAGTGATCGGCGATGTCCAAGCACGAGAATCTTCAGAAGGGTCTGCCGGTCGCGCTGCTCGGCTTCTCGTCGATCGTGCTGCCGGCGGCGCTGACGCTCAACACGATCAAGCAGCCGGGGACCCTGCAAATCCCCACGGATAACCCGAGTCCGCTCGGCTACACCATCTCGCTGCTGCTCTTCATCATGCCCGGCGCGCTGCTGCTCTTGTGGCTGCTGCGGCACAAAGAAGCGCCCATCGAGCGCAAGGCGTTCTTCTCCACGCTCGCGGCGGTGTTCGGCGTCGGGTGCATCCTGGACTTCGTGTTCGCGTACAAGTTCTTCACGTACGCGAACCGCGGCGCGACGCTGGGCATCCGGCTTCCTGCGTTGGACGTGAGCACCTTTCGCTGGGTGCCCGACTACCTGCCGATCGAAGAGTTCGGCTTCTACATCTTCGGCGCGTTCTTCATGCTCGGGCTTTACGTCTGGGCGGACCTGTCGTGGATGCCTCACCGCAAGCACGCGAAGAACCCGAAGGTGTGGGCCGGCGAGTTCGACAAGCCCGTGATCAAGATCGACTGGCGCGTCGCGCTGGTGGGCGTGATCGTGTGCGTGCTCGCGGTGCTCTACCGAAAGCTCTTCGTGAGCGAGCCGGGATTTCCCGGGTATTTTATCTTTCTCATGTGCATCGGGTTCATCCCGACGACCATGATGCTCGAGACCGCGGGGCCGCTCGTAAACTGGCAGGCCTTCACGCTGATGTTCTCGGTGCTGCAGCTCGTCAGCCTGCTCTGGGAGGCCACCCTCGGCGTCCCCTACAACTGGTGGAACTACCACCACAACGAGATGATCGGCGTCTTCATCGGCGCCTGGGCGCAGCTGCCGATGGAGTCCGTGCTCATGTGGATCCTCGGCGGCTGGGCCACGGTGATCGCCTACGAGCAGTTCAGGCTGATCTTCTACCACCGCGCGTTGATCGAAGCCGCGTCGCGCTCGGCCAAGAACGACAGCACCACGCTCAACTGACGCGGCGCCTCGCGCGCTAATCCCGCGAGAACCAGCGCAGCGCGAAGGGCAACGAGTCGTCCGTGGCCGCGACGTCCGCGGGCTCTCCTGCGGCGATGGCGCGGCGAACGCGGGCCCAGCTCTCGCTGGTGAGCCGCACGGCGAAGCCGTCTTCGAGCGGGTTGCTTCCGTCCGCGGGCTGGTTGGGGACGAGGGCGATGAAGTTGCCGCTGACCTTCGCGCCCACTGCGTCCGCGGGCCCGATGGCGGTGAGCTCTTTGTCACCGGGGCGCCAGACGAGCAGCCCGTCGGCCTTCGCGTCGATGGGGACCAACACGACCAGCGCGGTGTCCTCGGGCAGCTCGCCCATCGGCTCGCGCAGCGCGCCCGCGGCGGTGGTCGGAAGGTCGAGCACGATGCGGTCGCCCTCGACGCAGGCGCTGCCCGCGCGCGCCGTCACGCGCATGCACTTGCCGAGGATCGTCCGCTCGCTGCGGTCGTTGCGCGCGACGCTCTTTCGTCCTCGGTCGAACCACGGCGCGCACGGAAACATCCCTTCGTCCTGTCCGAGCCTCGCCACCACGCGAGACAGCCCGTAGTCGCGGCCGACCTCGAGCTCTTCTCCCACGAGGGCGACGAGCGTTCGGTACCGAGAATCGAGGGAGATTTCATCGAGCGGCATCGCGTCGATCACGCCCACGCCGCGCACGTCGTCGCGGCCGAGAAACGTCCCCGGCTGGATCGCGAGCACGTCACCGGACTGCAACACCGCGCCTTCGACCGTGTGGACGCGGTGCCACACCGCGGTGAACAGCTTGATCGCGTCCTTCGGCGGATCTTCGCGGCGATCGCTGAGCGCGCGGCGGATCGTGAAGACCAGCTCGGGGTGGCCGAGCGCGGCGAAGCCGTCGGAGACGAAGCTCCAGCACGGGACGAGCCCATCGCGCGCAGAGACGTCGTGGCTGTGAACGCTCACCGACAAGTGGCCGGGGATGAGTTCGTCGCGATGGAGCATGGTGTTGTCTGTCATTGCAGCGCCGGGGGGATTAACACGGTGTACCGTTGGCGCCGCAAGTCATGGCTGAGAGCACGGTCGAACATCACGAAGCGCCAGAGCACTCGTCGGCGTATCGTTTGCGGCGGTTCGCAAATTGGTTTCCGTTGGGGCTGACGTACGCGGCGCTGTACATGGGCCGCTACAACCTCACGGCGGCCAAGAGCACCCTCGGGCGCACGTTTCACCTGGATAAAGCCCAGATGGGCGTGATCTTCACCGTGGGCTTCTGGGTCTACGCGCTGAGCGTCATCGTCAACGGCCCGCTCGCCGACCGCATCGGCGGCCGCAGGGCCATCCTGATCGGCGCGCTCGGGGCAGCCACGCTCAACGGCGTGATCGGCCTGCTGTTCTTCTCGGGCTGGCAGCAGAACGTCGTGCTCGGGTTGAGCGTCCTGTACGCGATCAACATGTATTTTCAGTCCTTCGGCGCCCTCTCGGTGGTGAAGGTCAACTCGTCGTGGTTTCACGTGCGCGAGCGCGGCGTGTTCGGCGGGATCTTCGGCGTGATGATCTCGTCGGGCTACTGGCTCGCGCTCTCGATCGGCGGCGTGATCATCGCGAAGCTGCCCTGGTACTGGGTGTTTCTCGTCCCGTCGATGGCGCTGCTGGGGATGTTCGTCGTGGACTTTCTGCTCGTGCGCGACCGCCCCTCGGCCGCAGGACAGAAGGACTTCGACACGGGTGACGGAAGCTTTCACCCGGACGAGGACGAGAAGAAGGGCTACCGAGACAACGCCCCGCCGCCGGCGGACGAGAAGCCCCTGCCGCTCAGCGCGCTGCTCGGCAAGATCTTCTCGGACCCCGTGATTCGCGTGATCGCCGCCGCGGAGTTCTGCACGGGCTTCGTGCGGCAAGGGCTGCTCATCTACTTTCTCGAGTACCTCGCTGAAGTGCACAACGTCCGCCCCGGAAGCTCCGTGCACGCGTGGGCCGGCGTCGGCCCGACGCTCGGCGGAATCGCCGGCGGACTCGTGTGCGGCGTCCTGTCGGACCGGTTCTTTCAGTCTCGACGTCCACCCGTCGCGTTCATCTTCTACATCGGCCAGGCGCTGGTCCTGCTCGCGTTGGGCTTCGCGCCATCGGGCGCGGTGGCGGCGTTTCTCGTGGGCTTCTCGTGCATGTTCATCTTCGGCGTGCACGGGATGCTCAGCGGGACAGCCAGCATGGACTTCGGCGGACGCAAAGCCGCCGCGACCGCAGCGGGAATCTTGGACGGCGTGCAGTACATCGCCGCGGGACTCACGGGCTTCGGCCTCGGCTGGATCCTGAAGACCTACGGCTGGGACGGCGGCGGAAGCGCTGCCGGACACCACCCGCACGACGCGAAGGTCTGGGTCTTCTCGATCATCCCGTTCTCCCTCATCGGCGCCTTCTTGATGACCCGCATCTGGAACGCCAAGCCCAACAAGAAGGGCGGCGGTCACTGAGCAGTGCCCATGCGCCCTCGCTCGCTCATCGCCGCGCTGGTCCTCGTCACGCTCGTGTCGAGCGTCGAGGGCTGCAAGCGCAAGCGCCACGGCCGTAGCACACGAAATCAAGTCGCCGCTCAACGACCGCACTCGATCGTCAACGACGCCAACGGCGACGGCGTGTCCGACGTGCTCGTGTCCGACGCCCCGCTCGGCGCTCAGCTCTTGCTCGGCGCCCGCTCCAACGCGCTCGCGACGGTCGGCTGGCGATGGACCGTCCGCGTCGACGACCCGGCCCGTGTCCGAGCAGGCACCATGGCCTTCGCGGGCGACCTCGACGGAGACCGCCGCAGCGAAGTGGCCATCGCGCAGACCCCCGTTCGCGGCGACGACCCGTGCGCCCACGGCGGCGTTCGCGTGCACTACGGAAGCTCGGCCACGGGCCTCTCTCCGCAGCCCGCGTGGTGGCTCGAAGACCCAACGCCCATGGGCGAGGGCACCGATCACTACGCGCTCGTCGGAGCGCACCTCGCGCGGGTCGACGACATCGACGGGCCGCGCTCGTCGGGCCTCGTGGTTAGCGCCCGCCGCACGCGCGTCCTGCGCGCCCCGACCGACGCCGGCGCGCCCGCTGCGCGCAGCGAGTTTTGCCAGGGCGACGAGCTCTGGGTGTACCGCGGCGCGACGCGCTCGCCGTCGCAGAGGATCTTCATCGAGCAAGGCGAGGTCACGCGCGTCGTCGTCGGGCGCATCGACGCCGACGCGCACGCCGACCTCGTGGTGCTCGCTCCGCCGCGCGTGCTCATCTACCGCGGACGCGCGGGCGGCTTCGAAGACGCTCCTGCGGTCGAGCTCGACGACCCGCACGACGACCCGCAGCGCTGGAGCGACGTGGCCGTGGGCGACGTCGACGGCGATGGCGACGGCGAGGTCGTCCTGACCTTTCAGTACTCGAGCGCGTCCGAGGGCGTGGCGCGCGCCGGGGTCGTTCACTACGACGTGCTCGCGTCGCTGCGCAGAGAAGGCGCGCTCTCTGCGCCCTCTGCGACCGGCGCCGAGGGGGCCGCGGGCCGCTCGGTGCTCGTCGTGCGCGATCAAGACGGCGACCGACGGGACGAGATCGTCATCGCCGACCCGGTCCTGCGCGCCGTGCTGGTCTACCGCGGTCGCTCCGAGGGCAACTGGCTCACGCCCGATCGCGTATTGCGCGTGGCCGAGAGCGCGGGCGTGCTCGGCGTGACGCTGGTCGACGCGGGCGACATCGACGGCGATCGCCGCGACGAGATCCTCGTGCGCGCCGCGCGTGACGACGGGGGGATGTCCACGTTGTACGTGTGCGAAGCGCTGCGCGGCGAGCTCGAGCGTGTGCCACTCGCGCCGGGCGCAGAGGGCTTCGCGCACGCGATCGCGGGACGCACGACGGCCGTCGCGGGCGCGGCGCCAAGGGACCTGCCCGCGCTCGCGCGTCGGTGCGCGGTCCCTTCGGCGCAGAGCGAAGCCTCGCGGCTCGTCACGATCGAAGCGCCGATGGTCCGCGTCGATGCGTCGCGCGTGAGCGACGCGCTCTCGGCGCGCGCGCAAGCGATGGCCGCCTGTCACGAGCGCTCGCTGATCGAGGACTGCAACCGCAGCGCGACCGCCTCGATCACGCTCGCGCGCGACGCCGCCGGCGCGCTCGTCGCCGCGGGCATCGCCTGGCAGTCGGACACCACCGACGCGCTGCGCGACTGCGTGCAACAAGCGCTCGCAGGGCCGCTCGTCGCGGGCGCGCGCGAGGGCTCGGACGGCGCTGTGACCGTGCGCTTTCATGAGGGCCCATGAGCGATCGAGACCGTCCGCGAGCGTGGGTCTTCTTCTGGGGCGCAGGCGCGGTGCTGCTCTCGCTGCTCGACGCGATCGTGCGGCTCTCGCGCGTCGCGTACGAGGGCGTCTCGCACGGGATGCTCTCGGGCGCGCAGCTCGCGTTCACCGTCGTGTGGACGCTGGTGATCGTGTACGGCGAGGGCTATCGCGCGTTCGGCAGCGTGCTGGCGCCGAGGATGGCCGCGCGGCTGATGCACCTGTCCACGCAGGGCACGAGCCTCGGGCGCGCGTTCGCGCCGCTGCACGCGCTCTCGCTCTTCGACACGCCGCCGCGCAGGCTCTTCTCTGCGTGGGTGCTGCTCGTCGGGATCGTGACGATCGTGCTGATCGTGCGAAAGCTCCCCCAGCCGTGGCGCGGCAGCGTGGACCTCGGCGTGGTGCTCGCGCTCTCGTGGGGCTCGGTGGCCATCGTGCGCGAGTGCGTGCGAGCGTGGCGCGTCCGGGCGGGCCGAGTCGACCCAGAGCTCGCGAATCCCCAGTCGACTTGATTGTGTGTGCGCTCAGCGCTTGCGGCGGCGAGCGACCATCGCGCCGAGGGCGGCGACCGCGAGCAGCGCGCCGCGCGGATCGACGGCGGTCGGGACCGTGGTGCAGCCGCAGCCGCCCATGCTCATCGGCGTGGTGCCAGCATCGGCGGGCGCGACGCCGCTGTCTCGCGGGGGAGCCACGCCGCTGTCCTGCGGGGGGACGACGCCGCTGTCGAGCGGCGGGAGGGCGCCGCCGCTGTCTTGCGGAGCGACGCCGCTGTCCTGCGGGGCCACGCCCGAGTCCACCGGCGCGACGCCGCTGTCCCGCGGAGCCACGCCGCTGTCCGGCGGAGCGACGCCCGAGTCGGCCATCATGGTGTCGGTGACGGTGATAGCGAGCGAGCCGACGGCCCACTGATCGCCAGCCGACGTGCGGCTGTTGTTGACGGCGTTGCCAGCGGCGTTGATGCGTGCGCTGCCCGCGGCGGCGGGCGCCGTCCACGTGAACGGAACGCGCACCGACGTCGTCCCCGCCGTCCTCGCGATCGTGCTGGAGTGCGTGATCTCTCCGCCGCGCACGAGCGTCGTGGGCGTCCCCGCCATCAGGCTGCCCTGTGTGGCTGCGATGTTGAGCCCCGCGCCCGACTGGTCTGCGCCCATGTTGGCGATCACCAGCGTGTACGTGTTCATCGAGCCGCGCACGACGGAGGTCGGGCCCTCGATGGTCACCATGGTCGACGCGCTCGAGCCGCCGTGGCACGCGCCGCCGGCGCAGCCGCCGACAGAGGAGCCAGTGACGCCGTTCGAGTGCGCGAGGGCTGTGGTCGACAGGGCGAAGGTGCCGATGGCCGCGACAGCGGCAACGAAGATACTGCGGTGGTTCATAGGGGGCATTTTGTCTCAGGCAACGCGCCCCCGCGCAAGCGTTGCGCGCTCACTCGACGACCGCGGACCATCGGCAAGCGCTGGTGCCTCCGTGCCCGTCGCGCACGATCAGCCACAGGGACACGTCGCCGGCGCGCTTGGGCGCGACCCACGTGGGGTTGGTGTCCGGAGCCCGCGCGCGGCCGAAATCCCAGCTCCCCGCGGTGCTGAACCAGTTGCGAAACACGCCTTCGCTCACTGTGACGTCGTTGCCGCTCGCGTCGACGAAGGTGAACTCTTCGAGCCACGCGTCGTTCGTGTCGGGCTGCAAGAACACCCGCTCTCCCTGCGTCACGCGCAAGGGGCCATTGCCGTCGGTGAACTCGCAGCGCTCATCGGCGCGCGAGGCGACCGCGCGCAGCTCGCGGTCCTTCATGCGAACGCTCGGCGGGGGAGGGTTGGTGTTGCGCTCTCCTTCGCGCACGAGCACTCGCTTGAACGCCGTCGCGATGGCGCCGTCGACGCTCCACGCGACGCTGGCTACCACCGAGATGCCTGCTCTTCTCGCGAGCGATCGCGCGGTCTCGACGCGCAGGTCCGCGCCGAACGCCGCGCGCAACACACGCTCGTCGTCGAACAGATCGCTGGGAATCGTGAAGCGCGGCGCGCGATCGGTCTGCGCCGCGGCGATGGCGACCGCGCCCGCCGAGTCGCAGCCGAGCTCGGGCTCGAACGCGCCAAACGAGCTCAGCGGCAACCCTGTCGAAGCTTGCTCGGGACGAACGCAGAGCGTCCATCGAAAGGTGCCTTCGCTCGTCGCGCCGCCGACGATGGGCTCGAGCGCGACGGTCGCGCCGGGGGCGACCGTGGGCTGCGTGGCGATCACCGCGAGCACGCGCGGGTACACGACGACGGCGGGCGACGCGAAGGGCGGGGCGCAGCCGCTGGCGATACACGCACACAGAATCAAAGGGGCTGAGAAATAGCTGTTCATCGCCACTGGGCTTTCAGCCCCACGACGGGCAACAGGGGCAGGCCCTGCAGCGGCTGCTGGGCGCGGTAGTCGTGTTGAAAGTTCCACCCCTCGGTGCCGCGCGCGAAGTAGGCGTTGAGCACGTCGACGTAGAAGTTCATGTCCGCGCCGAGCGATCGAAAGCGGTAGTCGAGGCGCAGGTCGAGCTGATGAAACAGCGGCAGGCGCTCGCCCTCTGCAGAGTAGTTGGGGCGAAACGTGCTCGCGTCGGTGTCGAACGTGGCGTCGTACACGCGGTTCGTGGGCGTGCCCGTCGAGAGCGAGAAGCGCGCTCCGATGCGCCAACGGCTGTTGATCTCCCACGAGGCCGCGGCGTTGAGCACGAAGGCTTGATCGAGCGAGAACGGGTACGGCGCGCCGCCGGGCAGCCAGCGCTCGGCGCGAGACCACGTGGCAGAGAGCCAGCCGAACACGCCGCGCGCGAGCCTCCGACGGACGTACAGCTCGACGCCCGAGGCGAACCCCTCTCCGTTGTCCGTGAGCAGGATGCGGCTGACGCGTCCGTCGCGCTCTTCGATGAGCTGGTTGGTGGGGCGCGGGAGGTTCCACAAGCGCGTGGCGAAGAACGTGGCGCGAAGGTCGTACCCCTCGTCGAGCCGCGACTCGACGCCGACCGAGGATTGCCAGCTCGTCTGCGGGCCGAGCGCCCCGTTGCCGAGCAGCGGAACGAGCGCGAAGAACGGCGCGGGCTGATTGAAGAGCCCCGACGAGAGCACCAGCGTGGTCCTGCGATCGAGCGCGAGGCGAAAGACCGCGCGCGGGTCGAAGAGCCAGTAGTTCTTTCCGCCCGAGTGCAGGTAGCTCGCGCGGCCGCCGACACTCGCGTCGAGGATGCCAGCGCGGCCAGAGATTTCGGCCCACGGCGTGACGTCCCACTGAGTGACGTCTGCTTCGGCGTAGGTCGCGTACCGGTTGGCCTGCGGCGTCGGCGTGATCGACGCCCCCAGCAGCTCGGGAAACGTCACGCTCGAGCGAAACAGCGTCGCCAGCGTGTCGATCCCCGCGCCGAGCGACCACTGCGCGCCGAGCGGAACTCGAATGCTCGCGCGCTCGCCCACCGTCGCTCCGCCGTAGCGGATGTTCGTGTCGGGCCTGCCCGTGTCTGCGCTCGCGAAGCGAATGTCATCGGCGCCGACCATCCCCGAAAACGAGAGCGCAAACCCGCCCGTGTACCTGTGCTCGATCTTCGCGATCACGCGGAAGAAGTGCACTTGAATGCCGTCGCGGTTGAGCGTCGATGCGCCCGCTGCCCGTCGCTGATCGCTGCGGTCGTAGACGTCGGTCGAGCCCATCACGATGAGCTGCGCGCGCGTTCGATCGCTGAGCTTCCAGTCGACGACCGCTTGTGCGTCGCCGAAATTCAGCGTCACGCTGGGAAACACGATCGGCAGCAGCAAGTCGTAGTAGCTGCGTCGCACGCCGACCGACACGGTTCCGCGGTTGCCGGCGAGCGGCGCTGTCACCGCTGCGCTCGCGCCGAAGATGCTCACCTCTGCGTCGATCGTGCGTCGGTCGACCTCGGGGGCGGCGACCTCCACCGACACGATGCCGCCCGAGTAGCGCCCGAACTGCGCGGGGTATCCGCCGGGGTAGAAATCCAGCGACGAGATGAGCCGCGTCGGCAACACCGAAGGCCCCGCCGCGAAGTGATAGAGCACCGGGACGGGAAACCCCTCGACGAGCAGCCCCGTGTTCTCGAAGCTGGTCCCGCGCACCGCGAAGAAGCCCACGCCGAAGGGCGATCGCATCACCCCAGGCTGCGCCGCGACGACGCGCGTCGCGTCCCCCGCGGTGCCCGGCGTGTTGCTGGTCTCAGCGCCGCGAAAGCTCATCCGCGTCGCGGGCACTTGCTCGGGCCTCGCGCGCACGACAACGCCTTCGTTCGCCGCAGCGCGCGGCCTGCGAGGCGGTCTACGACGGCTCTGCGCCAACGCTGGCGTCGCGAGCGAACACCAGAGCGCGGCCATCAATGAGAAGTGTGCGACACGCATGGAAGTGTTGAGTGCGCGCTGTATAGCCCCATCGGCCGCCGCGAAAAAGACTCCTGTCCGCCCGCGTCGCGACTCTGGTACGCTGACCTTCGGTTGACGATGCGTTCACGCTCATGGTGGCGAATGGCGTTCGCAGCGAGTGCTGCAGTGTGTGCGTTCGCCTCCTCACGCGACGCGATCGCGCAGCCCGCGCGTGTCGCGGTGGGCCCCGTCTCGGGACCGACGTCCGAAGCGCTCGCGGACAAGCTCAACACCATCCTCGAGTTGCACGCCGGCGAAGTGCAGTCGATCCCTGGAAGCACGTACTTCGGCGTGGCTTCGCGGCTCGGCGTCGTCGGTCGCGTCGGCGAAGAAGACATCGCCGTGGTGAGCCGCGAGCTGCGCCTCGACGCCGTGGTGATCGGCGATCTCTCGCGCAACGGCCGCCGGCTGGCGCTGCGTTTGCGCGTCGCCCGCGGCCGCGACGGCGCGATCATCGGCACGGTCAACCTCGAGATCGGTCGCGTGGACGACCTCGACGCCCTCGAGCCAGACCTCTGGCAGGAGCTCTCGAGGCACATCCGCGACGCCGCAGGTCGCAGGCAGCCCGTCGCGACCAACGCGGCCAACGCCAACGCCAATACCAACGGCAATCCGCCGGACAGTTCGCAGTCGACTGAGCCGTCGGGGCCGGCGCCGACCGAGGGCGTGCGCGCGCTTCCGGGCCTGGGGTTCTTGCAACTCGGGCTGCACGCGGGGTGGTCGACGCGCTCGTGGCGCATGCCGATCCTCGGCGAGCGCTCTCCGCGCGGCTACGAAAACGGCGGCTTCTTCGAGGGCGGCCTCGACGTTCGCGTGATGTACCGCGGGCAAAACGATCGGCTCGGCATCGGCGCGTTCGCGTACGGGACGCTGCCGATCGTGATTTCGTCGCGCGGGACCACGCCAGAGAACCAGGTCGTCGCGCTGCCGACGTCGGCGTTCGACGTCGGGGGCGGGTTCGCGGTCGCGTACCTGCCGCCAGGCGGTGGGGCGTTTCGCGGGGATTTTGGATTTTCGTATCACACGTTCGACGTCAACACGATGCGACTGCCGCTCGCGGCGCAGGTCGTTCGCATGACGTACATCGGCGGAAGGGCGCGGAGCGAAGGGGCGGTTCCGCTCGTGGCCAACGGCTCGATCGAGCTCTCGATGCTGTTCATGGGCGAGCTGCGCGTGGTGTCCGTGGGCAGCGAAGCGCGCTCGGCGTACGGCGAAAACGCGCCCATCTCCTGGGCCTTCGGCGGCGGCGGCGGCATGGAGCTGCGCTTCGACGGCGCCGTCCCTGGCCTCGCCGTGCGCGCGACGGGCGAGTTCTTGCGGTACCGAACGTCCTTCGCGGGCCGGGCGGACGTGGGCACCGGCAGCGACTCCGTGGACGACTTCATGCGCGTGCACGTGGGCGTCTCGTACGCGTTCGGCGTGCGGGTCCCCTCGCGGGCGGCTCCCGCGGCGGCCGCGGGCGGCGGGGCGACTCCGTCCGGGGGCTGAGCGCTCGCAGGGTGCTGCATCCTCTGGCGTCCGCGCGGTAATGGCGTTACGAGGCCACGCACGACTGCCATGAGTACACCCCGAACTGCGGACGAGCTCCGCCGCGCGTTTCTGTCGTTCTTCGAGTCCAAGGGTCACACCGTCGTTGCGTCGAGCGGCGTCGCTCCGAAGGGCGACGCGACGCTGCTGTTCGCCAACTCGGGGATGGTGCAATTCAAGGACGTGTTTTCGGGCAAAGAGAAGCGCCCGTACACGCGCGCGACGACCGCGCAGAAGTGCATCCGCATGTCGGGCAAGCACAACGACCTCGAGAACGTGGGCCGCACCGCGCGCCACCACACGTTCTTCGAGATGCTCGGAAACTTCTCGTTCGGCGACTACTTCAAGCGCGACGCGATCGCGTTCGCGTGGGAGTTTCTGACGAAGGTCTGTCAGATCCCGAGCGAGCGCCTGGTGATCACGGTGTTCGGCGGCGAAGACGGGCTGCCCGCGGACGACGAGGCGCGCGAGATCTGGAAGCAGGTCACGGGCTTCGGCGACGACCGCATCATCGGCATGGGAAAGAAGGACAACTTCTGGTCCATGGGCGACACCGGCCCGTGCGGCCCGTGCACAGAGATCCACTACGCGATGGGCGGGATCGAGCCCGATCCCAAGACCTTCGGCGAAGAGCCCGGCGCGGACGGCAAGGGCTGGGTCGAGATCTGGAACAACGTCTTCATGCAGTTCGATCGCTCTGCAGACGGAAAGCTCACGCCGCTCCCGATGCAGTCGGTCGACACGGGCATGGGCCTCGAGCGCCTGTGCGCGGTCATGCAGGGCGTCTCGAGCAACTACGACACGGATCTGCTCCGGCCTCTCGCTGAGTTCGCCGGCGAAATCGCAGGAAAGAAATACGGCGCGACCGACAGCGAAGCCGACGTCTCGATGCGCGTCCTCGCGGACCACTCGCGCTTGACCGCGATCTGCTTGAGCGAAGGCGAGACGCCCTCGAACGAAGGCCGCGGCTCCGCGCTGCGCTCGGTGATGCGTCGCGCGATTCGTCACGCGAAGAAGCTCGGCATCGACGATGTGCAGTTTCATCGCATGTGCGAGCGCGTGATCGACATGCTCGGCAACACGTACCCGAGCCTGCGCGAGCAGCGCGAGTTCATCGTCGCGCAGACCAAGAGCGAAGAGGTGTTGTTTCGCGAGAAGCTCCCGCTCGGGCAGAAGCTCATCAGCGAGTTCAAGGGCTGGCGCACGGAGGGAAGCTCGCGCGTGATGCCGGGCGACTTCGCGTTCGACCTGTATTCTACCTATGGATTTCCGCTGGACCTCACCGAGGTCATCGGACAAGAGCAGGGCTTCGTCGTCGACCACGCGGAGTTCGATCGCGCGCGCGACGCGTTCGCAGAGCTCTCGAAGAACAAGCGCGGCACGATCGCGTCGGGCACCGCGGAAGTGTTCAAGCAGGCGCGATTGGGCCTGGAGAAGCCCGTCGTGTTCACCGGGTACGACCGCGAAGAGGACGCGAGCACCGTCGCGTTGATCATCAAGGACGGCGCGCTTGTGCCCTCTGCGAGCGAGGGCGACGCGGTGTACATCGTCACGCCGGTCACGCCGTTCTACGGCGAGTCGGGCGGGCAGGTGGGTGATCGCGGAGTGATTTCGAGCAGCGATTTCACTGCGACGATCGTGGACACGCAGAAGCCCGTCGACGGGCTCGTCGTGCACGTGGCGAAGATCAAGAGCGGCACCGCGCACAAGGGCGCGAACGTGAAGCTCGTGGTCGATCACGACTCGCGCTCGGCGACGCGCCGCAATCACTCGGCGACGCACTTGCTTCACTGGGCGCTGCGCAAGGTGCTCGGACCCACTGCGACCCAGCGCGGATCGAAGGTGGGCCCGGACACGATGCGCTTCGACTACGCGACGGAGCGCGCGCTCACCGCGGCGGAGATCGTCGAGATCGAAGACCTGGTCAACAAGGACATCCTCGCGAACCTGCCGATCCGCACGGACGTGACCTCGCAAGAGGACGCGCGCAAGGCGGGCGCCATGATGATCTTCGAAGAGAACTACGGCGACGTCGTGCGCATGCTCCACATCGGCTCCGAGAGCGTCGAGCTGTGCGGCGGAACGCACGCGAATCGCACGGGCGACATCGGGCTCTTCAAGCTCGTGAGCGACGAGCCCGTGGCGCGCGGCGTTCGTCGCGTGGTGGGCGCGACTGGGCTCAACGCGCTCGCGTACGTGCGCGAGCAAGAGGGCCGCGTTCGCGACGCGGCGGCTGCGATGAAGGCGGGCCCGAGCGAGCTGGTCGAGCGCGTGAAGCGATCGATCGACGAGCAGAAGGAGCTCAGCAAGCAAGTGCGCGCGCTCGAGAAGAAGCTCGCGGAAGGCGGCTCGGGCGCGAGCGATCCCACGAGCGAAGCGCGCGCCGTCGGCGACGTGATGGTGCTCGCGTACAAGGCCCCTGTCGGGGACGCTGCGACGCTGCGCGAGGTGGCCGAGAAGCTGCGCGACAAGCTCGGCAACGCGGTCGTCGCCGTCGCGGGCGTGGACGGCGCGAAGGTCTCGATCGTGTGCACTGTCTCGAAGGCGCTGACGACGAAGCACAACGCGGGCAAGCTCGTGAAGGAGCTCTCTGCGGTCGTGGGCGGCGGCGGCGGCGGCCGCGCGGACATGGCGCAGGCGGGCGGAACGGACGTCACCAAGATCGACGAGGCGCTCGCGAAGCTCTACACGCTCGTGCAGTGAACGATCGGTTCACTGGCGATTCGCTGGTGGATCGAGAGTGACGCGCGACGGGAGAAACGCGGACGGCCCGCTGCCACGAGAGGGCGACGGGCCGTCGACGATGCGCTGAGCGGCTGGGGATCAGTAGTAGAAGATCGCGCCGAACTGCGTGACCACGCCCATCGAGGTGTTGGTGGTGCGGGTCGTCCCGTCCGCTTGATTCTCGGCGAACTCGGGGTTCGAGCGGATGTCCTCGTCGATGCGCGTGCGGAGGAAGCCGCGCGCGTCGCCGAAGAGCACGAAGCGCTGGGTGATCTGGTACTCGAGGCCGAGGCCGACGTGGCCGCCGAGGTACGCGTACTCGCCCATCGAGCGGCCGCCGTGCGATCCGGCAGCGCGGTTGAGCGCGTTGTATTGAACGCCCGCGAACGAGCCGTTGGCGCCGATGACGCCGTAGAACTGCGCGCGGTGCTGCGGGTTGAAGTAGATGAGCGCCGAGAGCCAGTAGGGGATCTCGAAGCGTTCGTCGCCGTTCCAATCGCGGCCGTAGGCGGCGCCGATGGCGATTTCACCGCCGAAGTGGCCAGCGGCGCGCGCGCGGCCGACGGCGGAGGCGAGGCCCATGACGCCGGGCTGGTCCGCGTAGCGGCCGCCGACGTACGAGACGCCTGCGGACAATCCGCCGCCCCACATCACGTTGGAGCGCCAGAAGTACATCGGCTGCGACTGGACGTAGTAGTAGCTGGGCCGCGGCTGGACGTAGTACCGGACGGGCGGCGCTGGGGTGACGATCACCTGCGGCACGGGCTGGACGTACACGCGGGGCGCGACGGGCTGCACGTACACCGGCTGCACGATGGGCTGCTGGGGGACGTACACAGGCTGCGCGACCGGGCCGGTTCCGATGGTCACCGTGGCACTCGCACAGAGGATCGAGCCCGGCGGGCAGGACTGCGCGGACGCTGCAGGGGCGAAGGCTCCGAGGGAGAGGCAGAGGGCAGCGAAGGCGGTCTTGTTCATAGTGGCGACTGCTCCTTTCGACGGGCGTCGGGTGAGCATTATAGCAATGGCAGGGCCAACCCCTGCCGCGGCCACCACGTCGCGCGATTTACTGCGCTCTGCCGCGAAATTCGCAGACCGCCCGCGGTTCGCAGCAGCTCCCCCCGTGAACGCGCGTCGATCCCTGTGAACGAGTTTTCACGGCCGGCGTCGCCAGCTACCCCCCCGGTTGCTGGCGACCCACGGCGACGCGGGTGGTCAGAGATTCGCGCGCCACTCGGCGTGGTCGGGCGTCGAGCCGCGCACGACCTCGAAGAAGCGGGACTGAATCTGCTTGGTGACAGCGCCGCGGGTACCCGTGCCGATCTCGCGGTGGTCGATCTCTCGGACGGGGGTGATTTCTGCGGCCGTTCCGCAGAGAAACACCTCGTCGGCCGTGTAGAGCTCGTCGCGAGAGATGAATCCCTCCACCACGGTGTGCCCGAGCTCGCGGGCCAGGGTGATCACCGTGTCGCGGGTGATCCCCTCGAGGATGCACTGCGCGGTGGACGGCGTGCGGATCACTCCGCGGCGCACCATGAAGAGGTTCTCTCCGGACGCCTCGGCGACGTAGCCGTTGGCGTCGAGCATGATGGCCTCGTCGTACCCAGCGGCCTTGGCCTCGCGCTTGGCCAAGATGCTGTTGACGTAATGACCGACGACCTTGCCCTTGGCCATCGTGCTGTTGATGTGCGCGCGCGTAAACGAGCTGACCTTGGCGTGGATCCCGCGCTCGAGGCCTTCGTCTCCGAGGTAGGCGCCCCACTTCCACGCGATGACGCTCAGGTGGACTTTGTTGTCCGGGGCGTACAAGCCCATCTTGTCGTCGCCGAGAAAGACCAGCGGACGCAGGTAGCCTTCGTCCATCTTGTTGGCGCGGAGGGTCTCTGCGCACGCAGCTTCGACCTGCTCGATCGTGAACGGGATCTTCAGCGAGAGGATCTTGCACGAGTCGAACAAGCGCTGGATGTGCTCGCGCAGCCGAAAGATCGCGGTCTCGCCGGACGCGCGCTTGTACGCGCGGATCCCCTCGAACGCGCCCACTCCGTAGTGCAACGTGTGCGTCAGCACCGAGACGCGCGCGTCGTCCCAGGGAACCAGCTTTCCGTCGAGCCAGATCGCATCGAGCTTCTCCATCGCAAACGAGCTCCTTCTTCTTCGTCTACTTCGTCGTCGTCGTCTTCGAGAGGCGGCGAGCGCTGATATCACATCCCGGCGCGGGTTGTCGGGTTCGCTGTGATCCCGTCGAGCACGCGCTCGAAGGCCGCGCGGGTGGACCTCCGGGCGCGCTCGATGTCCGCGAAGAGGGCGTCCGCTGCGGTGCGGTCTCCGCGCGCGCGGTAGCCGAGCTTGCGCGCGATCGTCTGCGCTTCGTTGGTGTGCAAGCGAATCGTGGACTCGCCGTGCA
Organism: Myxococcales bacterium; assembly: GCA_013298625.1. Lineage (GTDB taxonomy): Bacteria > Myxococcota_A > Polyangia > Polyangiales. The sequence goes on along the minus strand of JAAFIF010000005.1, from coordinate 14,538 downwards.
CGAGCCTCGCGGCGAGCAGCGCGCGGCGAAGGGTCTTCTCTCCGTGCAAGAGCGCGTCGCAGTCCTCGCGGGACACGAGCTTCGCCGCGACGAGCGCGCGCAGCGCGAGGCGGGTGGTAGGCGAGCGCAGCGCAGGGTCGCGGCCGTGCAGCATCTGCAGCGCTTGCGCGGCGAACTCGACGTCGACCAACGATCCAAAGCCGTACTTGAGCGACAAGAGCGTGGGGGACTCTTGGCCGAGCTCGCGCTCCATGCGCGTGCGAAGCCTTCGCACTTCGCTCGGGTCCGGCGCGGGGCCTTCGAACGCGATCGACGCGAGCAGGTCTTGCGCGCGAGCGCAGAGCGCGGGGTCGCCGGCGATGGTGCGCGCTCGGATGAGGGCCTGTCGCTCCCAGCCCATGGCGTGCGGCTCCGCGGTGCTTCCTCGGTGGTAGCGATCGAAGGCGCCGAGCGTGGTGATGAGCGTGCCTTGCGACCCGCTCGGCCGCAGCCGAACGTCCACGGAGTATCCAGGCCCCTCGCGGTGCGGTGCGGACAAGAACGCGATCGCGCGCTGCGCGACGCGCGCGACGAACTCTGCGAACGAGACGCCGGCGCGCCGGCCGCCGACGGTGTCCTCGTCGCCCTCGTAAAGCACGATCACGTCGACGTCGCCGCCGTAGCCGAGCTCGCGCGCAGCGAGCGACCCCATGGCGATCACCGCGATTCCGTCGAGCGGATCCGTGCTGCCGGCGCGCAGTCCGAAGCGCTCTGCGCCCTCGCGCGCGGCGAGCGCGAAGCATCGACGCACGACGCCCTCGGTGAGCGCGGTGAGCCTTCGCGCTACTTCTCCAGCGGAGAACGCCTGGCCCATGTCGCCGAGCCCGACGGCGAGCTCGACCTCGCGGATGGTGCGTCGCATGGCGCCGACCGCGGCTTCGATGGGGTCGTCTTCGCTGGTGGCGAGCGCGTCGCGCGTGCGCTGCTCGAGCACGGCGTCGATGGCGGTTTCGTCCGGCGCTTCGACGCCGACGGTGAGCAGCGCGTCGACGAGCTCGGGGCGGGTGATGAGCGCGCGGGCGAGGGCGTCGGACGTCCCGAGCAGTCCGACGAGGGCGCGGGTGGTGTCGGGGTTGTTGGCGAGGCGCGAGGCGTAGCGGGGCAGGGCGCTGCCGACGCGCTCGAGCAGATCGGCGAGGCGAGAGAGGGCGCGGTCGGGGTCGGGGGCGTCGCGCACTTCGGCGAGCAGGCGCGGGCCGAGCTCGGGGGTGCGCTCGCGACCGATCGTTCCGAGCGGGGCGTCGGCTTTGCGGGCGAGGCGCAAGAGCGCGTACGCGGCGGTCTCGCCGTCGCGCACGCCGAGCGAGTCGATCGCGAGATTGGCCAGGGATTCTCGCAGCGATTCGTCGTCGAGCGCGCGCGCGACGGCGTCGCACAAGGCTGCCTCTGGCGACCGTGGCGGCGGCGACGAAGCCGGGCGCGCGATGGAGACGCCCGCGACGCCGTCGCTGTCGTTGAAGAGCGACGCGAAGAGCGTGCGAATGGTCGAGCGCGCACGGGCGAGCTCTGCGTCGAAGGCGTCCGTCGAGTCGTAGCCGAGCGATCGCGCGAGGGCCGTGCGCCTGGACGCCTCGGTCGGGATCAAGTGCGTCGCGTACGCGGCCATCACTTGCACTCGGTGCTCTGCGCGACGCAGAACAGCCCACGCGTCGAGAAAATCCTCTCCTTCGCGGTGCGTGATGAGCGCCAGCGACTGCAACCTCCGCACGGCCTGCACGGTCCCCGGAACGCGCAGCGCTCGGTGCCTCCCGCCCCACACGAGCTGCAGCGATTGCACGAAGAACTCTGCCTCGCGGATACCCCCGCGGCCGAGCTTCAAATCCCGCTCGTCGTCTTGCAGCTGCTCGCGTCGCGTGCGGTCGAGCATGCGCGCGACCTCGACGGCGATCATCGGGTCGACGGCGCGGCGAAAGACAAAGGGCGAGAGCGCTTCGAGCAGCTCGCGACCGAACTCCACGTCGCCCGCGCATGGCCGAGAGCGCAAGAGCACCGCGCGCTCCCAAGGCCGACCCCACGTCTCGTAGTAGCGCTCGGCGCTGGCGAGGGCGTTGGCGATCGCGCCGCGCGAGCCCTCGGGCCGCAGCCGCAAATCCACACGAAACACGAACCCGTCGCTGGTCACGTCGTCGAGCAGCGCGGTCACGAGCGATCCGACCCTGGCAAAATGCTCGTGGATCGTGCGCTCGCCCGCGGCGCCCTCGTCGGTCTCGTAGAAGAAGCACAGGTCGATGTCCGAGCCGAGGTTGAGCTCTTCGCCCGCGAGCTTTCCCATCCCGAGGACCGTGAACGGGACGCGCTTGTTGTGGTGGTCGAGGGGGACGCCCTGGCGCGCCTCGACGATCGAGCGCGCGACGGACGTCGCGACGTCGGTGCAGCGCGAGGCCACCGAGGACCACTCCTTCGCGGTTCGATCGACGTCGGCGTGCCCGTACAGCTCGCGCAGCGCGGTGCGCACGAGGGCCTCGTCGCGCGCCTGCCTGAGAAATCGCTGGGCAGACTCTTTGTCTTCGAGCGGTCGATCCGGGCGCACGTCCGCGGGCGCGAGCCTGCCGTGCACGTCGAGCTCGCGGGCGAGCTGCGCGGTCAACGTGGGGCGCGCGAGCAGCAGCGGCAGCACCGCGGGCGCCGCCGCTCCGGTGCGGGTGATGACGTCCCGAGCCGACGGGGTCTCGGCGCTCACGCCGGCCTCGCGGGCGTGCTCGAGCGCGGCTTCGGCGGCTTCGGGGTCGATCGATGCAGGGGACGCGAGCTGTGAGAACGGCAAGGCGCCGCGGAGTATGCGTCGAAAACGCCCTGCGATCCGACAGGCGTTCGAACGATCGCGTGCGCTCTCGCGCCGCGGGCAGAAACCGTGGTAGGGGCGTCGATCGTTGTGAAAGAGCTGATCGAAAAGGCGAACGTTCTGCACGAGGCGCTGCCGTACTTGCGTCGGTTTCACGGCCGGACGTTTGTCATCAAGTACGGCGGTCACGCGATGGTGGCGCCCGAGCTGAAGGCGTCGTTCGCGAGCGACGTGGTGCTGCTGAAGTACATCGGGATCAACGTCGTCGTCGTGCACGGCGGCGGGCCGCAGATCAGCGACATGTTGAAGAAGCTCGAGGTGAAATCGCGCTTCGTCAACGGCCTGCGCGTGACCGACGACCACACGATGCAGGTGGTCGAGATGGTGCTCGCGGGCAGCACCAACCAGGACATCGTGAGCTTGATTTGCCAGCACGGCGGCCGCGCCGTCGGCATCACGGGCAAGAGCGATCGCTTCATCCTGGCCGACAAGGTCGCGCCGCAGCGGGACAAAGACGGGACGGACGTGGACATGGGCCGCGTCGGAGAGGTGCGCTCGGTCAACCCGGACGTGCTCGTCGAGATGACTCGGGCTGGGTTTATTCCGGTGATTGCGCCGGTGGGCGTCGACGAAGAGGGCGGCGCGATGAACCTCAACGCGGACACCGCGGCGGGCAAGATCGCCGAGGCGTTGCGCGCCGAGAAGCTCATCTTGTTGACCGACGTCGAGGGCGTGAAGGACGGCGAGGGCAAGTTCATCCGCTCGCTCGGCGCCTCGCAGGCGCGCGAGCTGATCGAGCAGCGCGTGATCGACGGCGGGATGATCCCCAAGGTCGAGTGCGCGCTCGAGGCGATCGCGGGCGGCGTTCGCAAGGCGCACATCCTCGACGGCCGCATCGAGCACGCGGTGCTGCTCGAGATCTTCACGAACACCGGCGTCGGAACGGAGATCACCCGCTCGGCGAAGTAGCGCTCGCTACTCGCAGCGGACACGGGAGATCGACAGCGCTCCTCGGTCGTGCGCCGAGAGCACGAGCGTGGCGTCTCCGTCGATCCGTGAGCGAATCTGCCGGGGAATCGAGCTCGTTGGCAGCGTGAGCGCGATGGGGCGCTCGATCGCGCGCAGCACGATGGGGCGCGACCACTGGGCGAGCGCCGCGTGTTGCGCGCCGAACGGCACGGCTGAAGCGCGCAGCAGCGGGATCGTGCTCTGCGAGTGTCCCCGAGACGCGGCGGCGATGCGCGAGGCCCAAAACGCGCGCAGGGTGCGGTCTCCTTGCGTCTTCATCGCGTATGTGACGACCGCTCCGTCGTCCGTGGTCTGCACGTCGGTGCGCTCGCAGCGGTCGGGGCAGTGCGCGGGCTGCGCGACGCGCTCGGCGATCGTGCGGTCGTCGACGCGAACGAGCGAGAGCGCCCCCGAGCGCAGCGAGAAGAGCGCCCACGAGCTGCTCTCGTTGCGCGCGATGGTCGCGACGAGGCCGTCGCCGGCGAGCGAGCCCCGTCGCGGGACGTGGGCCACCGTCGGCGCGGCGAGCGAGAGCGCCCCTGCAGAGCCGCGCGCAAAGGACAGCCGCGCGGGGCTGCGCCACAGGATCGAGTACCACTCGTTGCGCGCGTCGAGCAGGGCGGGGCCGGTGATGGTGCGGGGCGCGCTCCACTCGGTCGGCGCAGAGAGCGCGGCGGTGCTGCGGGTGATGGCGCGGGCGAGCACCGCGCGCGGGCGCGAGACGAGGACGATCGCGCCGTCGTTGGACGCGGCGATCGCGAGGGGCAGGTCGGCGCTGCCGGGCAGCGAGGCGACCTCGGTCGGAGCGACGATCCATCGCTGATTTTGCAGGTCGAACGCGCCTGCGACGACCCGGGTTCGCGGCCTGCGTGCGAACCTCGGCGGCGCGACGCGCGCGGCGAACCACAGCGTGCGATCGGGCGATTGATTGAGCGCGACGCGGCCGAGCTGCTCGCCCGGGTTGAGCGGGATCGAGGTCTCGATCGGCGCGGCGACGGGCGCGCAGCGCAGCGCGTTCGCAGCGGAGGCGTGCAGCGCGGACGCGGCGAAGATCGCAGTGAAGAGAGCGGCGCGGTTCAAGGCTCGACAGCGGGGCAGAGTACCCCGAAACGGTCGAAAACAAGCGAGCGCGCTGTGCTATGAAACCGCCTGCGATGGCGAAGGACACGGCAGCGCTGATCGACGGCGCGAAGAGGCATTTGCTCAAGACCTATCGGCAGCCCGAGCTCGTGCTCGAGCGAGGCGAGGGGTGCAGGCTCTGGGACACCGACGGGCGCGCGTACCTGGATTTGTACGGCGGAATCGCGGTGAGCGCCCTCGGGCACGGCCACCCTGCGCTGGTGAAGGCGGTGTCCGAGCAGGCAGCGAAGCTCGTTCACACGGCCAATTACTTCTACAACGAGCCCAACGCGCGGCTCGCGCCGCGGCTGTGCGCTGCGGCGAAGATGGACAGGGTGTTCTTCACCAACTCGGGGACCGAGGCGATCGAGGGCGCGATCAAGCTCTCGCGACGGTTTCACTACGCGAAGGGGGACGTCGGGCGGCAGGGGTTGGTGGCGACGTTCAACGCGTTTCACGGTCGCTCGATGGGCGCGGTCTCGCTGACGGGGCAGCCGAAGTATTGGGAGGGCTTCGGCGCGCCGATCGCGGACGTGTCGCACGTGGCGTACGGCGATCTCGCGGCAATGGAGCGGCGGGTCAACGACCGAACCGCCGCTGTGTTCGTCGAGCCCGTGCAGGGCGAGGGCGGGGTGCTTCCTGCGCCAGAGGGATACCTGGCGGGGCTGCGCGCGCTCTGCGATCGCGTCGGCGCGCTGCTGGTGTTCGACGAGATCCAGACGGGCGTCGGGCGCACGGGCGCGTTCATGGCGTGGCATCACGACGGCGTGCAGCCGGATCTTCTCTGCTCGGCCAAGGGGATCGCCGCGGGGCTCGCGATGGGTGCGTTGTTGACGACAGAGAAGTTCGCCGACGCGCTTCCGGTGGGATCGCACGGGACGACCTTCGGCGGCAGCGCGCTGGCGTCGGCCGCGGCGCTGGCGGTGATGGACACGATCGAGCGCGACGGCTTGCTCGCCAACGCTCGCGACCGTGGAAATCACCTTCTCGATCGCCTTCGCGTGCTGATCGAGAAGCACCCTGGCGTCGCCGTCGCTGCGCGCGGTCGGGGGTTGTTGTGCGGGCTCGAGCTCGCCAAGGACATCGATGTGCGCGCGGTGCTCGACGGCCTGCGCGCGCTCGGTGTGCTGGTCTCTTCGGCGGGCACGACGGTGGTGCGCTTCGCGCCGCCGTTGATCGTGACCGACCGCGAGCTCGACGAGGGCGTCGACGCTCTGGACAAGGTGCTCTCGGACCCGTCGAAATTGAGGGTGAAGTGATGAAAGAAAAGCGAGACCTGCTGACGCTCGAGGACCTGCGGGCGCAAGGCATCTTGGCGGTGCTGGACCGCGCGGACGAGCTGAAGGCGCTGCGACGGGCAGGAGAGCCGATGCCGAAGCCGCTCGCGGGCAAGAGCATCGGGCTCATCTTCGAGAAGGCGTCCACGCGCACCCGCGTGTCCTTCGAAGTGGGCGTGTTCGAGCTCGGGGGGCACCCGGTGGTGCTCAACGCGAAGGACACGCAGATGGGGCGCGGCGAGCCGATCGAAGACACCGCGCGGGTGTTGTCCCGGTATTTGCACGCGATCGTGATTCGAACGTTCTCGGACGAGCTGCTCGCGAAGCTCGCGCGGTACGCGACGGTGCCTGTGATCAACGCGCTGACGGACGGGGGGCACCCGTGTCAGATCCTTGCGGATTTGCAGACGGTTCGCGAGCGCAAGGGCACGCTCGAAGGCCTTCGGTACGCGTGGGTCGGCGACGGAAACAACGTGGCCAACAGCTGGATCGAGGCGTGTACGCTGCTCAATCTCGAGCTCACGTTGGCGGTCCCCAAGGGCTACGACCCCGCGGTGGCGGTGGACGGAAAGCGCATTCGCATCGTGCGCGACCCGCGCGAGGCGATGGCGGGCGCGGACGTGGTGATCACGGACGTGTGGGCGAGCATGGGGCAAGAGGGCGAGGCCGCCGCGCGCAAGGCTGCCTTCGAGGGGTACATCGTGTCGCCCGAGACCATGGCTCGAGCGCGCGAGGGCGCGATGGTGCTTCACTGTCTGCCCGCGCACCGCGGAGAAGAGATCGACGGCTGCTACCTCGACGGCGCGGATTCGGCCGTGTGGGACGAAGCAGAAAATCGCCTCCACGCCCAGAAGGCGCTGCTCGAGTACCTGGTGCGCTGAGCGCGTTGTTGGGTGTCGGTAGTGTGCGCTCGGCGTCGCGTCGGTGGTACGTTCGACCGAGAGGATGGCTGAGTCGAGCGGACCAGGAGATCTGACGGCGACCGAGCGCGCCGACATCGAGGGGATCTTCCTCGTGGTCGAGGGGGGGACGCTGTACGAGCTGCTCGGCGTGCGGGACAACGTGGACCGGCGGACGATCCGCGATGCGTACTTCAGGCTGTCGAAGCAGTTTCATCCAGACGCGTTTTACGGGCGAAATCTCGGCTCGTATCGCGAGCGGCTCGAGTCGGTGTTTCGCGCGCTGACCAACGCGTACGACGTGTTGTCCAACAAGAACCAGCGCGCCGAGTACGATCGTTCGATCGGGCTCGACCCGACGCGGGCGCTGGTGAGCGCGGCGCCGCCGGCAGAGCCTGCGAAGGAGCCTGCTGCCGCGGCGGATCAGACGGGCCCCGTGCGACCGATGGCGCCGCCGCGCACGACGAGCGTCACGCAGCCCGCGGTCGTCCCGCCGCGCTCGATGAGCACGAGCCAACAAGCCGCGGTCAAGCCGCCGAGCGACCCGCTGCGGACGACGGGACAATCCGCGCCGGTGCGTCCCGTCACTGGGACGAGCGAGCCGATTCGTCCGCCGCCGATCGTTCCCCGCGCGACGACCGCGACGAGAGAGCCGATCGCGAAGCCTTCGGTCGCGTCGATGCCCGCCGTCGCGCCCAGCGAAGAAGCGCAGCGGGCTGCTCGAGAAGCGCTCGCGCGCAAGCTCGCTGGGTCGCGCACGCTGTCTCACCCGTCGATGCCCGCGGTGCAGCCTGGCGCGGTCAGCGCGGGCGCGTCGCTGCAAGCGCAGTTCGCCAACCGCGAGGACCTCGCGCAGCGCAACAAGCTCGACAACTTGCGTCGGTCGGCGCAAGAGCTCGCGGCGAAGGGGGACTTCTTGGGCGCGTCGAACACGATGCAGATCGCCGTCGCGATGGCGCCCGAAGACGCGACGGTCAAGACCGAGGCCAGCGACATCCTGCGGCGGCTCAACCTTCACATGGCTCCACAAAACGTGGAGGCCGCGAAGGACGCCGAACGAAACCGCCAGTTCGAGCGCGCCGCGGTGCTGTGGACCAAGGTCGCCTCTGTGTTGCCCGAGGACTTCGAGTCGAACTACCGGCTCGGCCGCTGTCTGCTGACCATCGGCAGGGATCTCGCGCGCGCCGCGGAGGCCGCTCGTCGATCGGTCACGGCTGCGCCGCGGCGGATCGAGGGGCACCTTTTGCTCGCCGAGATCTTCGAAGCCGCGGGAAAGCCGGCGAGCGCGCGGTCTGCGGCGGATCAGGCGGCAAAGCTAGACCCCACGTCACCGGCTGTGAAAGACTTGCTCGCTCGCCTACGGTGAGCCGCTCGCGTGTGCGAGCGTGAACTGCCACGAAGGGCTTTCGGGTGTCGACGCTGACACCGTAGCGAGCGCGCATCGCGCTCCGTGGTACGAGGAGCACCGAGTCTACGATGGAGTACGTGATCGGGATCGACCTGGGGACCACCAACTCGTGCGTCGCGGTGGTGCAAAACGGGGTGCCCACGGTCCTGCCGAATCGACAGGGGTACAAGACCACCCCGTCGATGATCGCGATGACCGAGACGAAGAAGCGGCTGGTCGGACACCTCGCGAAGAGGCAGTCCATCACCAACGCTGAGTTCACGGTGTACGCCGCCAAGCGCCTCATCGGCCGCAAGTGGAACAGCGAGCCCATCAAGCAGGTGCTCAAGTCCGCTGCGTACAAGCTGGTCGAGGGGCCGCACTCGGACGTGCGCGTCGAGCTGCGCGACCGCTCCTACGCGGTGCCCGAGATCTCGGCGATGGTGCTCTCGGAGATGAAGGCGATCGCGGAGGAGTACCTCGGGCAAGAGGTGCACAAGGCCGTGATCACCGTGCCGGCGTACTTCAACGACAACCAGCGGCAAGCCACGAAGGACGCTGGCACCATCGCTGGGCTCGAGGTGATTCGAATCATCAACGAGCCGACGGCGGCGGCGCTCGCGTACGGCTTCGGCCGCCGCATGGACAAGCAGGTCGCGGTGTACGACCTCGGCGGCGGGACCTTCGACATCTCGGTGCTCGAGATGAGCTCGGACGGCGTGTTCAAGGTGATCTCCACCGCGGGCGACACGTTTTTGGGCGGCGAAGACTGGGACACGCGGATCATCGACTGGCTCGTCGACGGCTTCAAAGCCGAGCACAGCGTCGATTTGCGCAGCGACCGCATGGCGCTGCAGCGCCTGAAGGACGCGGCCGAGAAGGCGAAGATCGAGCTGTCTTCGCAGCGCGAGACCGAGGTGAACCTCCCGTTCATCATCACGTCGGGGCGCAACGAAGCGCTGCACTTGCAGCGGGTGCTCACGCGCGCCGAGTTCGAGCAGCTGACCGCCGATCTCGTGCAGCGCACCGTCGAGATCATGGAGCAGACGCTCGACGACGCCGGCATCGGCCGCGACGAAATCGAGGACGTGGTCCTGGTCGGCGGCATGACCCGCGTCCCGTCGATCGAGCGCGCGGTCGCGCAGTTCTTTGGGCGCGAGCCGAGCAAGGGCGTGCATCCGGACGAGGTCGTCGCGCTCGGCGCCGCGATCCAGGGCGCCGCGCTCGTCGAGCAGGGCAACAAGATGATCCTGCTCGACGTCACGCCGCACACGCTCGGCGTGATGGTCGCGGGCGGGATGATGGAGCCGCTCATCCCGCAGAACACCACGGTCCCGACGGCGCGCACCCGGACGTTCACCACGTCGCGCGACAACCAGACCGCGGTGAAGATCCTGGTGATCCAGGGCGAACACGAGCGAGCTGCGGAGAACGAGCTGCTCGGAGAGTTCATCCTCGACGGCCTGCGCCGCGCTGGCGCGGGAGCGGTCGAGATCGACGTGACGTTCGAGATCAACGCCGACGGCATCGTGTCGGTGCGCGCCAAGGACCTCGAGACCAGCCGCGACCAGTCCATCACTGTCGCGGCGACCTCGGGACTCACGAAGGACGAGATCCGCTCGATGGTCGAAGAGGGCAAGCGCTTCGCCGTCGATCGCAAGGCCGGCGAAGAGTTCGAGGCCAAGCGCCAAGAGGTCGAAGGCTTGATCCACGAGGTCGAGAAGATGTTCGTCCCGGTCGAGAAGGTGGTCGGCTCGAGCGACTTCGGCCGCGACGCCCTCGAACGCGCGCGCGGCGTGATCGAACGCGCGCGGCAGGCCGTGTCGAAGAAGGACGTGACCCTGCTCAAGGAGCAGTCCGACGCGCTCTCCCGCACGCTGCGCGTGTTCAAAGGAGTTGTTGCAAGGACGTGAAATGTCGCCGCGTTCGAGGTATCCTGTTTCGGTTCTGAGCTGATCTTCGATGAGCGCGAAACGAGACTCGAAGCAGATGGGGGTGGTTCATCCGACGGCGTCGAGCGCGTCCGCCCCGGCTCGTGACGCGCTTTCTGTGAGCGGCGACTACTCGAGCGACGCGCTCTTCGCCACGCGCCCGAGCAAGAAGCCCACGTCGCCGTCGGTCGGCGCGATGAAGCGGGTGACGCTCCCGGCGCCGGTGCCGCCGCCGCCGCCCATGCTGACTTCGCTCGCGGCTGACGGGTCGGATGACTTTGGATTGGACTTGGATTTCTCCAGGCCCATCGAGCAGTCGATGCCCGCGATGGACGCGCCGTTCGAGGACGGGCCCTCTGTCGAGACGACCCTCGTGTTCGAGGACTCGCAGCCGTCGCACTTGCAGCCGATCGAAGCCAAGCCCGACGCCGACTTGATGCCGGACGACGCCTTCGACTTCGCCGACGCGACCGAAGTGTGGAGCGGGCCGCTGCCCGAGTTCGAGCAGGTCGCGCACAAGGCGACACCCAGCGAACCCGCGCTCGAGATCGAGCTGCCAGTGATGCAGTCGGTGCCCGTGCCTTCGCTGTATCAGCAGTCGCCGAGTTCGCCGAAGATCGACATCGCCGCGCGCCGCGCCGACCGGGCCAGCCGCGTGCGCGTGCTCATCGCCGAGCGCGAGTTCGCCGACGCGCTCGACTTGATCGAGCTGCTGCGCGCATCGGCGGACGATGGCCTCGCCGACGAGCTCGAGCGCGAGTGTCGCGCGGCGCAGCAGCCCGCGCCCGCAGCGAGGCCTGCGCCGATCTTCACCGCGCCGCTCCCTCCGCCGCCGCCGGCGTCGAGCGTCCCTTCGGCGCCGAGGAGCTCGCACATCGCGTCGCCTCCCACGCCGTTTGCTCCGCCCGTCGCCGCGCCAGCGCCGAGCGCAGTGCTGCCCGAGAGCGACCCGCTCGACGAGCTCGGCGGCATGGCCAGCGTGCTCTCGTTGGTCGCCAACTCCGCTGCGATTCGAACGCTCGACCTCGATCACCGCGCGGGCTTCTTGCTCTCGCTGGTCGATGGCTTCTCGACGATCGAAGACATCCTCGATTTGGCCAACATGCCCTCCGAGTTGACGCTCACGTTGCTCGCGGACCTGAAGCGGCGCGGCCTGCTTCGATAGGGGCCGCTCGACCGCTTCGCTGGCACGGGGGCTGCGTAGCGCTCGCCGATGGTGCGCAACGTCCGCGAACAACGCGGTCGGCGCGCGACCTTCGCGTGGACTTGCGTGTGAGTGCGCAAAGTCCGCGCGTCTCTCCCTCAACGGGCGATCCCACAGGTGGAGTGCGGTGATGGCGAAGTTCACGACGCTGGACGGAAACGAAGCGGTCGCATCGGTCGCGTACAGGCTCAGCGAGGTCGTCGCGATCTATCCGATTACGCCGGCGTCGGCGATGGGCGAGTTCTCCGACGACTGGGCTGCGGCCAAGCGCGAGAACCTCTGGGGCGTCGTTCCGGACGTGGTCGAGATGCAGAGCGAAGCTGGCGCGGCGGGCGCGGTGCACGGCGCGCTGCAAGCGGGCTCGCTCGCGACGACCTTCACGGCGTCGCAGGGCCTGCTGCTCATGCTGCCCAACTTGTACAAGATCGCCGGCGAGCTGACGGGCTGCGTGATCCACGTCGCCGCGCGCGCGATCGCGACGCAGGCGCTCTCGATCTTCGGCGATCACTCGGACGTGATGGCCGCGCGCGGAACGGGCTTCGCGCTGCTCTGCTCGGGCAGCGTCCAAGAAGCGCAGGACCTCGCGGCGATCGCGCACGCCGCGGCGCTCGAGTCTCGCGTGCCGTTTCTGCACTTCTTCGACGGCTTTCGCACGTCGCACGAGGTGCAGAAGATCACGGCGCTCGAGGACGAATCGCTGCGATCGTTGGTCGACCCCGCGTCGATCGAGGCGCACCGCGCCCGGCGACTCACGCCCGAAGCGCCTGTGCTGCGCGGGACGTCGCAGAACCCCGACGCGTTCTTCCCTGCGCGCGAGGCGAGCAACCCGTTCTACGACGATTGCCCGTCGAAGCTCGACGCGGTGATGCAGCGCTTCGCAGCGATCACGGGGCGCTCGTATGCACCCTTCGAGTACACCGGCCACGAAGAGCCCGAGCGCGTGATCGTGATGATGGGCTCGGGCGCCGAGTGCGCGCAGGAGGTGGTCGACGCGCTGCTCGCGCGCGGCGAGCGCGTGGGGCTCTTGCGTGTGCGGCTGTTTCGCCCGTTTTCGATGCGGCATTTCTTCGCGGCGCTTCCGGCGAGCGTTCGCGCGATCGCCGTGCTCGACCGCGCGAAGGAGTCCGGCGCGAGCGCGGATCCGCTGGCGCTCGAGGTCGGCGGAGCGCTGTTGTGGGCGCACACGACGGGCGAGCGAAGCGCGCTCCCGAAGGTGCTGTGCGGTCGATACGGCCTCGGGTCGAGAGAGTTCTCTCCGCCTATGGTGAAGGCGGTGTTCGATGAGCTGTCGCGCTCGTTGGCTGGCGATCGCTCCGCGAAGACGCGCTTCACTGTGGGCGTTCGCGACGACGTCACGCGGCTCTCGCTCAGCGAAGACACGACGTTCGACGTCGAGAAGAGCGACGTGGTGCGCGCGATCTTCTACGGCCTCGGCTCGGACGGGACGGTTTCGAGCAACAAGGCGAGCCTGAAGATCCTCGGCGAAGAGGGCGGGCGCTACGTGCAGGGGCACTTCGTGTACGACTCGAAGAAGTCGGGCTCGACGACGATCTCGCACCTGCGCTTCGGCCCCCGGCCCATTCGGTCGACGTACGAGATCCAGCGGGCGAAGTTCGTGGCCGTGCACGACCCGGGGCTGCTCGACCGCAAGGACGTGCTGTCGCGCGCGGACGAAGGGGCGACGGTGCTGCTCAACCTGCCCGGCGAGCCGGCGGGGGCGTGGGCCTCGCTTCCGCGCGAGGTGCAAGCGGCGCTCATCGAGAAGAAGTGCGAGCTGTTCGTGATCGACGCGGGCAGAGTCGCTGAAGAAGCGGGCCTCGGTCGTCGCATCAACACGGTGATGCAGGTGTGCTTCTTCGCGCTCTCGGGCGTGGTTGCGCGGGACGAAGCGATCGCAAAGATCAAAGAATCCGTGTCAAAAACCTGGGGAAAGCGCGGTCCAGAGGTCGTCCGTCGCAACGTCGCAGCCATCGACGCGTGCCTCGCGCACTTGCACAAGGTCTCGGTCGAAGGCGCCGTGACGAGCGCCCGAGTGCGACGCGCGGCGGTGCCGGCGAGCGCTCCAGATTTCGTGCAACGCACGACGCGGCTGCTGCTCGAAGGGCGAGGAGAAGAGCTGCCGGTGAGCGCGTTTCCGGCGGACGGGACGTGGCCGACGGGGACGGCGAAGTACGAGAAGCGCTCGCTCGCGACGGACATCCCGGTGTGGGAGTCGGACCTGTGCATTCAGTGCAACAAGTGCTCGATGATCTGCCCCCACGCGGCGATTCGGACGAGCGTGTTCGATCCCGGCGCGCTCGCGGACAAGCCCGAGCACTTCAATACGATCGCCTGTAAATTGGGCGACGAAGTCAACGGACTCGCGTACGCAGTGCAGGTCGCGCCCGACGACTGCACGGGCTGCGGGCTCTGCGTCGAGGTGTGCCCGGCGAAGGACAAGCGCCAGCCGCGGCGCAAGGCGATCAACATGGTGGACGTCGAGTCGCACCGCGATCGCGAGCGTGAGCGATGGGCGTACTTCGAGAGCCGACCGGAGGTGGCGCGGTCGAAGATCCCGACGGACGCGCGCGGGTCCGTGATGCTGCCGACGCTGTTCGAGTTCAGCGGCGCGTGCTCGGGCTGCGGCGAGACGCCGTACATCCGGTGGCTGACGCAGCTGTTCGGCGATCGGATGTTGATCGCCAACGCGACGGGCTGCTCGTCGATCTACGGCGGAAATCTCCCGACGACCCCGTACACCAAGGACTCGCACGGCCGCGGCCCCGCGTGGAACAACTCGCTCTTCGAAGACGCCGCTGAGTTCGGGCTCGGCTTTCGGCTCGCCGTCGACGCCCTCGCGCGCAACGCACGCGCGCTGCTCGCTTCGCTGCGCGGCTCGCTGAGCGAAGCGCT